>CAZFZU010000001.1:0-1204 GCA_964523615.1 uncultured Eubacteriales bacterium
CCGAGGAACAGGCTTTTCGAGGCCGGGTTCTCGATGGCGGCGTCCACGATCGTGAGGCGGCCTCCGGCCGTGAGCGAGGGACCGTCCTTGAGGAGGCGGAACGAGGCGCCGAGCGAGCCCTCGAGCTTCAGACGGGCCTCCTCGGCGACGCCGGTCTGCGCGTAGAGGGAATAGAGCGGGCCGAGGCCGAGGCGCGCTTCCGTCCGCAGATCGAACGAGAGGGCGGGCGCGGTCCGGGCGGAGCCGGCGACGTCCACGGTCCCGATCGCCGCCAGGTCGAAGCGGGCCGTGAGCCCCTCGACGGCGCCGGCGCGAGGATCGTGGCGGCCGGAGAAGGACAGGGCCAGCGGATGCCGCTCCCACGAGACATAGACGGACTTCCAGAGCGACTCGCCCTTACCCAGGGCCAGCCCGCCCGTGACCGACAGGACGGGCGAACCGGCCGCCGGAGAGGCCTCGAAGGTGAAGACCGGGTCGAGGCCCTCCCCCGCGACCGTGAAGGCGGGATCGTTGAAGCGGGCCCCGGTGAGGGCGAGCGTGCCTGAAGCCGACCAGCCGGCGCCTCGTCCGGCCGGCCGGCGGGCGGCGAGCGAAAAGCCGGCCGTTCCGGCCAGGTCCCAGCCGGCCAGCGCGGCCGGCACGAAGGGCGCGGCCAGGCCGCGGAGGGCGGCGATGTCGAGGTCCCGGCTCTCCAGGCGCAGGTCGGCCGCGGCACCGGGGCCGAAGCCGTAACGGCCGGATAGACGGATCGGGGCCAGGCCGGGGAAACGGGCGACGACCGAAGCGCGGGAGACGGCCAGGGAACCGAGGTCGACCCGGCCGGAGCCCGTTACGGTCGCGCGGCCGAAGGAGAGGGACCGGCCCTCGGCCGCCGCGACGGCGAGGTCCGAGAGCGTGGCCTCGAACGAGGCGACGTCCGCGGCGGACAAAGTTCCCGAGGCGGCCAGGCGAAGGCCGGCGCCGGAGACCGAGAGCCCGGAAAGCGCGAGCGGGCCGAGGGAGGCGCGCAGGTCGACGTCGAGGCGCGGGTCACCGGGAGGGCCGGAGGCATCGATCCGTCCGCCGGCGCGGAGACGGATAAGCCGGCCGTCGAGCCGGTGCTCGAGAGAGACATCGTCGAGCGAGAGGGAGGCCTCGAGGTCCTCATGGGAGTCGGGGCTCGATCGCTGGAGGACATACCGGCCCTTGAGGTCCGCGCGGCCGG
>CAZFZU010000001.1:1304-114542 GCA_964523615.1 uncultured Eubacteriales bacterium
GCGAGGTCGAGGCGGTCGATGTCGATGACGCTGGGCAGGAAGTCGAAGGTCAGGCGCGAGCCCTTGAGCGAGACGCGGCCGGCCCAGGCCAGGGCGTCGGCGGCCTGGAGGAGGAGGGCCTCGACGTCGAACGGCTCCTCGGAAGCGGCCTTCTGCTCGAGCCGGAGGACGAGGCCCTCGGCCGCGATCGAATCGAACGCGGGCTTGACGCCCCGGACGAGCTTGACGACGCTCCCGGTCAGGTCAAGGCGGGCCGCCTTCAGCTCGAGCTTCTGGAAGGCGTCCTCGCGCCCGGCGACGAGGCCCTCGACCGTGACGCGCAGGGGGAAGACCGAATAGTCGAGGCGGTCGAACCGGGCCGCGGGGCCGGCCATTTTGACGAGGCGGCCCCGGGCGATGCGGCGGACGAGCGGCTTGTCGAAAAGGAGGAGCAGGAAGGCGACGAGGGCGAGGAGGACGGCCGCGCCGGCGGCGCCGGCCGCGATCCGGAGGCCTATCCTGAGCCCTTTCTTCATGATGCCGTGTCCCGATTATATCATGAGGGGACACGTACCCGGGGGACGTGTCCCCGACTTGGCCCCGTCACTTGTCGCTGTGAACGAGGGTGACGCGGCCGTCGAAGTCGGTGACGACGACGTCCCGGCCGCTGAGCGGGGTGACGGTGTGGATGAGGGCGACGCCGACGCGGTGCTTCCACTTGACGTCGCCGGTCGCGGCGTCCAGGGCCAGGAGCAGGCCGTCCTTGGTGCCGTAGAAGACGACGCCGTCGCGCTCGACGAGCATGGCCGAGTTGACGTCCTCGCCGAAGCCGGCGTCGGTCTCCCAGACGGTCTCCTGCGAATCGGCGTCCGGGGAGACCGCGGCGATGACGTTCTCCGTCGTCCGGACGTAGACACGGCGGCCGTCGGCCGAGACGCCGATGGACTCGCGGACGGCCAGGTTGTCGGTGCCCCAGATCTCTCGCCCGGAGGCCAGCTCGAGGGCCGTCATCCACGGCCCGGGCGTGACGACGAAGACCCGGCCGGCCGCGGCCACCGGCCAGCAGGCGGCCGGCGAGTAATAGCGGCTCGGACGCTCCCCCGTCCAGGTCCAGACGGCCTGGCCGGTCTTGGCGTCGAGGGCGTAGAGACGCCCGTCCCAGGCCCCGAAGACGACCAGGCCGCCGGCGACCAGGGCCCGCGCTTCGACGAAGCCGTCGAGACCGTCGTACTCCCAAACGGTCCGCCCCGTGGCCAGATCGAGGGCCCGGAAGACGCGGTCGCTCGAACCGGCGTAGACGACCCCGTCCGCGATGGCGGGGCTGGCCACGACGGGGCCGCCCGTCTGGACCGTCCAAACCGCTTCCCCGGTCCGGACGTCGAGAGCGTAGATCTTGCCGTTCGTCGAGCCGAAGACGGCCTTGCCGCCGGCCACCGCGGGGGTCGCGTAGACCGGGTCGCCGGTCCGGTATTCCCAGGCGATGCTGCCGTCCGCGACGCGCAGGGCCCTGACGCTGCCCGAGGCGTCGCCGACGACGACCGTCTCGCCGGCGGCCGCGGCCGAGGAGGCGATGGTCCAGCCGGTCTCGAACCGCCAGCGCTCGCGGACGCCGGGATACGCCGCGTTGACGGCGAAGTCCGGCCGGGGCGGCGCGGCCGCGGCCTTCCCGCCGGGCGCTTTCCGGGCCACGACAGGCAGGCCGTTCTTCTCGAGCTCGATCCGGTGCCAGGGCGGCGAGGTCCTCCCCGCCGACCGTTCGGCGAAGGTCACGGCCTTGGGCCCGACCTCGACGACGGTGTAGCCGGGAGCCGTTTCCTTCGTGCCGACGTTGGCCCGGGCCATGACCCCGGCCAGCCCCTCGAAGTCGAGGGCCTGGTTCCTGTGGCCGTGCCCGGCCAGGACGGCCACCGTCGGCACGGTCTTGAGAAGGTCCAGGACGACGTATCCATTGGCGACCGAGGCGTCGAGCGGGTAATGGGTGACGAAGAACGTCGGCGTCCGGGCCGCCCCGGGCTCCTCGAGGACCCCGTCGAGCCAGCGGACGTCCTGGGGCGCGAAGTGCCCGTCCCCGAACCTCAGGACCGGCCCTTGGGACATGCCGATGAAGCGGAAGCCGCCGCTCACGAAGGCGAACCGGTCGTCGCCCCAGACGCGCTTGAAATCCGAGCCGCCCGACTCCGACCACTTCGTGTCGTGGTTGCCGGGCAGGATGTGGTACGGGACCTTCAGCCGGTCCAGGATGGCCTTGGCCGTCCGGAAATTCGCCAGCATGCCCATGTCGGTGACGTCTCCCGTCACCAGGACGAAGGCCAGGCCGGGCCGGGCGTTGATGTCGGCCACCGAGGCCTCGAGGTCGGCGGCGCCGCGGTCGGAGCCGACGTGGGTGTCGGTCAGCCAGGCGAAACGGAGCGGGCCCTTGGCCCCGGCGTCCGGCGTAGCGGCCGCTCCGAAGAGTCCCGGCCCGGACGCGAGCCCGAGCCCCAGCGCGAGCAGAACGAGGCCCAGGATCGCGGCGGCGTTCCGTCCGGGCTTGATCATGGGTCGGGTCCTCGGGGCGAGCGGGCGATCCCGCGTCCGCTTTTTCGTCCCCATCGTAGGGCCTGCCCCGGGACTTGTCAACCGCGCCCGGGGGCGCATTGACGCCCGGTCCGCCGGGCGGTACACTGGCGCACGTCCGTCATCGCGAGCCGGAGGTGACACCATGCCGCACGACGCTTGGGACCGCCGCGAGTTCCTCAAGACCGCGTTGGCCGGGCTGCCGCTCCTGGCCTGGGACTGGAACGCCTTCCCGCGCGCCGGGCAGGACAAGCTCCCGCCCGGAACCTACGACGCCGTGGTCGTCGGCGCGGGGCTCGGAGGCCTCAGCGCGGCCGCGGCCTTCGCCCGCCAGGGCTACAAGGTCCTCGTCCTCGAGCAGCACAGCGTCCCGGGCGGCTACGCCTCCTCGTTCACCCGGCCCGGCGGCTTCACCTTCGACGTCTCCCTGCACTCGACCACGGTCGGCGTCCGCGACGGCGTGGCCGACCTCATCGGCGGCTTCCCCGAGATCCGCGACGTCGTCTTCCGGCCCCATAAGACGCTCTACCGGGCCGTCTTCCCGGAGCACGACATCCGCGTCCCCGACCGCGACCTCCCGGGATACATCGCCCTACTGAAGAAGAACTTTCCCGGCCAGGAGGCCGCCATCGACGGGATCTTCGCCGACATGGGGGGCCTGGCCGACGAGATCGGCCGGCTCTCGAGCGCGACGGCCCCCCCCGACATGGCCTCGTTCCCGACGGACTATCCCCGCGTCTTCAAGAACTTCAACCGGACCTGGGGGGCCATGCTGGCCGACCGCGTCACCGACCCCAAGCTGGCCGCGGTCCTCTCGGGGCTGTGGGGCTATTTCGGACTGCCGCCGTCGAAGCTCTCGACCTTCTACTACGCCCTGCCCCTCATGGGCTATCTCCAGGGCGGCGGCTTCTACCCCGTCGGCACCTCGCAGCGGATCAGCGACGCCCTGGCCGGCCTCGTCAAGAAGCACGGCGGCGAGGTCCGGCTCAACGCCAAGGTCGAGCGCATCCTCGTCCGCGACCACGCCGCGACGGGGGTCCGGACGTCCGACGGGGCGGAGTACCGCGCCAGGGCCGTCGTCTCCAACGCCAACGCCTTCGACACCTTCGGCCGGATGATGCCCGAGGAAGCCGATTTCCTCAAAGAGCTGAGGGCGCGCATGGAGACGTTCTCCGTCAGCTTCTCGACCCTGCTCGTCTGGCTGGGGCTCAGGACCGACCTCGTCGGCAGGGTGGGCCTGAAGGAGAGCGAGGTCTTCTACACGCCGACCTACGACGTCGAGGCCGACTACCGGGCCGCCCTGGCCGGCGGCCTGCCCGACGACCCCGGCTACGGCCTGACCGTCTACGACAATCTCGGCCCGGGCTTCTCGCCCAAGGGCAAGAACACCCTCAACATCCTGGCCATGCAGGGATACGACTACTGGAAGCCCTACGAGACCGACTACTTCTACGGCAACAAGGACGCTTATAACAAGGAAAAGACGCGCCTGGCCGACATCCTCATCGACCGGGTCGAGAAGAGGTTCCTGCCGGGCCTGCGCAAGGCCATCGAGGTCGTCGAGGTGGCCACGCCGCTGACGAACCGGCGCTTCACGGGCCACCCGCGCGGGGCCATCTACGGTTTCGACCAGACCGTCGACAACTCGGGCAACCGCCGCTTCCCCCAGAGAACGCCCATCAAGGATCTTTATCTCGCCGGGGCCTGGACCTCGCCCGGGCACGGCTACGGCGCCTGCATCCCCAGCGGCCTGTCCTGCTTCGCCGCGGTCGTCGAGGATTGGAAAAGCAGAAAGGCGGACCTATGAAGAACATCCGGATGATCGTCCCGGCCGCGCTCGTCCTCTTGGCCGCGGCGGCCCTGTCGGGAGTGCGGGACGCCGGCGAGCTCGAGAAGCTCATGCTCAATCGCACAGGCGAAGGCCGCAAGGCCGTCGGCATCGTCGCCGGCCTGGTGGACGCTTCGGGCGAGCGCTTCCTGGCGTCTGGCGCCGCGGCGCCCGGCGGCACGGCCGCCCCGGACGCCGACACGGTCTACGAGATCGGCTCCATCACCAAGGTCTTCACCGCCCTCGTCCTGGCGGACATGGTCGTACGGGGCGAGCTCGGGCTCGATGACCCGGTGGCCAAGTTCCTGCCGGCGGCGGCCGCCGTGCCGGAGCGCGACGGCAAGAAGATCACCCTGCGCGATCTCTCCCATCAGATCTCGGGCCTGCCGCGCATGCCGGACAACCTCGAGCCGGCCGACGGGGCCGATCCGTACGTCGACTACGGGGCCGACCGGATGTACGCGTTCCTGGCTAAGGTCAAGCTGGCCCGGGGCGTCGGCGAAAAGTACGAATACTCCAACCTGGGCGTCGGCCTGCTCGGCCACGCCCTGGCCCTCAAGGCCGGGATGAGCTACGAGGAGCTCGTCCGCCGGCGAGTCCTCGAGCCGCTGGGGATGGGCGACACGGCCATGACCCTTCCCGAGCGCCTCAAAGCGCGCCTGGCCCCGGGCAGCGGGCCCAATCTCGGGCCGGTCAAGAACTGGAACTTCGACGTCCTGGCGCCGGCCGGGGCCCTCCGCTCGACGGCCCGGGACATGCTCAAGTTCCTGACGGCGGCCATGGGCCTGCGCGAGACGCCCCTGCGGCGGGCCTTCGATCTCATGCTCGAGAAGGAACAGCCGACCGGCGTGCCCGACCTGACCATCGGGCTGGGCTGGCACATCTGGCGGCGGTACGGGACCGAGATCGTCTGGCACAACGGCGGCACGGGCGGCTACCGGACTTGGGCGGGTTTCGATCCCGTCAAGAAGGCCGGCGCCGTCGTCCTGTGCAACACGGCCTTCGGCGTCGACGACCTCGGCCTGTACGCCCTCGAGCCGAAGTGGCCCGTGGGCCGGTTCCGGACGCCGGTCTCGCGGACGGCCGTCGCGCTCGAGGCCAAGGCCCTCGAAGCCTTCGCCGGCGAGTACGAGATCGAGCCCGGCGTCGCGGTCGCGGTCGCCGCGGCGGACGGCCGCCTGCGGATCAAGTCGCCGGGCCAGCCCGAGGTTTACTATCAGCCCTGGAGCCCGACGGAGTTCTTCCGGCCGGGCGGGCGCGAGCTGACCTTTTTCAAGGACGCGGCGGGCGCGGTCGTCCGCCTGGAGCTCTATAACGAGGGCTACGTCTTCGAGGCCAAGAAGATCAAATAGAACCGGACCGGTCCGGATCGAGCGCGTCCGGGGGCAGGCTGACGACCTCGACCTCCTCGCCGCGCGAGGGGTGCGGGAAGCGGACCTTCCAGGAATGCAGCAGGTAGCCGGTCGCGCCGGGGGTCGTCGTCCATTCGTCGTCGAGGCCGTCGGCGCGGGGCAGGCCGCCGGGCCGGTAGAGCGGGTCCCCGACAAGCGGAAAGCCGGCGTAGGCGAGGTGGATGCGGATCTGGTGGGGGCGGCCCGTGGGGATGGTCACCTCGACGAGGGTGGCGTCGCGGCCGGGGTCGCGGCGCAGGACCTTGACGTGGCTCACGGACGGCCGCCCGCCCGGGCGGTAGGCGTTGACGGTGGCCGGCAGCGTATGCGGCACGGGCCCTATGGGAGCGTCGACCGTGAAGGCGTCCGGCATCGACGTCCCGGCGGCCAGCGCCAGATAGACCTTGAGGATGCGGCGCTCGAACATGGCCGTGGCCAGCAGACGCCCGGCACGGCGGTTCCGGGTGAAGAGGATGGCCCCGGACGTGCCGCGGCCGAGCCGGTGGAGCGGCGACGCGGCGGGGCCGTAGCGCTCACGGACCCGATGGAGCAGGGTGTTCTCGAGGAAGAACCCGCCGGGAAGGACGGACAGGCCCGACGGCTTGGCCAGGGCCAGCAAGTCGTCGTCCTCGAGGAGCGTCCCGAAATCCGTCGGCGCGTCCGGCTCCCGCCACGGAGGGCGGTGATAGACGAGGAGGTCGCCGCGGCTGAGGACGTCGGACGCTGCGGCCTTCCGGCCGTTGAGGGTCACTTCGCCGCCGTCGATCTTGGCCCGCCATTCCGCTTCGGACGAATGGCGATAGGAGCGGGCGTAGAAGACGAGGACGGACAGGCCCTCTTCGGCGCGGGCGACGCGGTCGGGATAGTCGTAGCCGTTGTTCAGCATAGGCGCCAAGAGGGACGGTCCCTTCCGGGGACGGTCCCGTCAAGCCTTGGAGGCGTATTCGCCGGTGCGGGTGTCGACCCGGATGGTCTCACCGACGGCCATGTATTCGGGGACCTGGACGACGAGCCCCGTCGATAAGGTCGCCGGCTTGTTCCTGGCCGTCACCGAGCCGCCCTTGACGGACGGGATGGTCTCGACGATCTCGAGGTTGACGAAGGTCGGGATCTGGAGTCCCAGGACCCGGCCCTCGGAGGAGATGGCGATGATCCCCTCGAGCCCTTCGGTGAGATAGGGCCATTCGTCCTCGATCTCCTCTTTCGCGAGCGTGAACTGGCCGTAATCCTGGAGGTCCATGAAGGTGATGCCCGAGGCGTCGCCGTAGAGGTACTGGACCGGACGGCGCTCGAAGTCGGCTTCGTCGAACATGTCGTCGCCGTGGAGCGACTGGTCGATCTTGCGCTTGGTCTGCAGGTCGCGGAAGCGGATCTTATAGATGGTCACGGCGCCGCGCGCGGACGGCTTCTGGACCTTGATGGTCTCGACGATGTGGGGTCCGCCGTCGATCTTGACGACGTCGCCCTTCTTCAGGTCGGATGTTCTGAACACTGGCGCTCCTCGGCTCTCTCACTCGGGGATCCCCCGGCTCGCGGCGGGGGAAAAATGATAGTCCTCGGGCGGGAGGCTGTCAAGGAACCGGCCGGAGGAGCCTATTTGCCGACTTTTGTCCCCTCGATGACCATGCCCTGGACGGTCATGACGCACTTGTCGATGACGCCCTTGTCGTTGCGGACGAACTGGAGCTCGTAATAGTCGCCCGAGTCGGCCAAGGTGACGTCGAAGCACAGGGGCTTGCCCTCGACGGGGTGGATCTCCTCGGGCGTTTCGCCGGGCGGGGCGCCGAAGAGCTTGCCGTCCTGCTCGGAGAAGGTGACGAGCAGGATCTGGCCCTGGGCGCCGAACTCGTAATCGCCGGCGATCTCGGCGATGAGCTTCTTCATGTCGACGGGCTTGTCCTGGGTGGCGGCCGGGGCGGCCGTCTGGGCGGCTAGCGGCAGGGTCAGGGCGGCCAAGCAGGCCAGGACCGCGACGGGAGCGAACGTTCTGCGGAGCGGGCTTTTCATGCGGACCTCCTCGGGGGATGGAAACTCTCCATCCATAGATACGCGCGCCCGGGCCCGAATGTTCCCCGCCGCCCTCACTTGGGTTTGGCGCCGAGGTCCTTCCAGTTCAGCAAGGCGTTGAAAATGAAGAAGTAGGAGCCGTGCGTCTGGCTGCGCCAGGCCGGGTTGAAGCTGAACAGGACGACGTGGCCTTTGCCGATCGAGGCGTCGACCAGGGCCGGAGAGCCGGCCAGCTCTTCCCCGCCCGCCAGGCCGCCGCTGATGAGGAGGTCGGCGACGCCGCTGGCGAAGCTCAGGACGATGCGTGGCCGGTTGGCCGCGGGCGCCGCCGGACGGGGCGCGTCGTCATCGTCGTCTTCCGGTTTCGCCGCCGCTTTCTCGGCCTTGCGGAATTCTTCGATGGTCTTCTGCCCCAGGTCGCGCGGGCGGCCCTGGACGACGTCGGGGTCGGAGGCGCTGCCGCGGCCGGAGACGCGGCCGGACGGTCCGGCCCCGGGCGTCGCGGTCAGGCCCCGGGCCCGGCCGCTCTGGCCGCCCATGGCGAAGACGGGCGACTGGCTGAAATAGATGCCGACCTTGTCGTCGTAGCCGTAGGCCAGCGGGCTCGTCCGGTCGCCCAGGGTCGCCTGGTAGACGCCGCCGCGGGCCCAGAGCTTCGATGTGTCGCGGACGGCCAGCCCTTGGGCCAGGCCGAAGTGGATGGGCAGGGCCGAGCTCGAGCCGATGGTCAGGAAGACGCCGCCGTCCCGAACGAAATCGCGCAGGTGCATGACGCCGTCGAGCTCGAGGCCGCCGCGCATGTCGTCGGTCGAGTCCTCGGCGCCGATGTTCGGGGTCAGGTCGGTCTTCTTCCAGGGCAGGGGCTTGTCGCCGGTGAGCCCGTTGACGACGCTGAAAGCATCCGCCGAGGAGGGGCCGAAGATGATGACGTCGTACGTGTCGCGGAGTCTGGCGTTGTCGCGGACGGCATGGACCGAGATGTAGTCGTAGGGGATGCCGCACTCGTCGAGGGCGATCCGCAGCCAGCCTTCGTTCTGGGTGTTCTGCCAGGTGTGCATGACGGCGACGCGCGGGACGCCGACCTCGTGGGTGGGGACCGCGGGGGCGGCCGCGGCGGCGACGAAGGTCAGGCCGAACGTCTTCCCGGCCTCGTCGAGGACGGCCTCGAGGTTGGCCGGGTTGTCGCCGGGCTTGATGACGAACGAACCGGCCCGGAACTTGCGGCCCTGGGCCTCGAAGTCCTTCTCGGCCGCCTGGATCTTGAGGTCCTTGCGGGCGAAGCGGAACGTGGCCAGGGCGTTGTCGGCGTTGTGGTTGACGAGGTAGGCCTGGGCGGCGCCCTTGGCCAAGCGGGCGACGCCGCCGGGGGCGGCTACGGGGGCGGCGACGGGGGTCATCGGCGCGTCGAGGACGGCGACGTCCTCGATGCGGACGGTGCGGACGTTGTAGAGCGGGCCGAGCGTCCAGCCGACGTCGTCGTAGGGCGAGGGGTCGTTGACGTTGAAGTACTGGCGGTCGAGCATCATGTCGGCCATGCGCGAGTAGGGCTGGTCCATGCGCACGACGTAGCTGCCGGCCGGGTAGTCGGCGTCCTTGATCTTGAAAGGCTTGTCGGCTCGGTGAACCTCGACGCCCTGGGCCTGGAGCTGGCGGAGCAGGCGGGCCTGCTGGCCGGGTCGGGGGTCGTCGCCGGGGAAGACGTAGGCGGCCGGGCCCTCGGCCCGGGCCTTGGCGATCGAGCGGCGGCCCTTGAGGTAGAAGCTCTCCATGAACTTGTCCTTGAGGGTCGCGACGTGGTTCATGCCGACGAGGACGCCGCTCTGTTGGAGGTTGACGTTGTTGCGGAGGGACCACAGGGTCGAGCGGAGGGGCGGGTTGGGCCGGAACCAGGCCCGGTCGGAGGCGGCCGAGACGACGCGGGTCGAGCCGTCGCCGGCGGTCTGGGTCTCGTAGAAGCGGCCGATGGCGTTGTGGCCGTTGGCGGCGTAGAAGGCGTAGTTGGGGGCCCAGCCGTCGTAGAAGCCCTGGGTCCAGACGCCGGGGACGCCGGCCTTGGTCAGCTCGTCGACCTCGCGGTAGGCCAGGAGGTTCCATTCGTCGACGGTGATGGGATCGAGCCAGGCGTTGTAGGGGCCCGTGCCGGTCGAGATATAGAGGTAGGCGATGGACTCGTGGAGGTCGTGCATGACCTGGGGGTGGAAGTCGAAAAAGACCTTCATGACGTTCTGGCTGAGCTTGAGGGCCAGGCCGAGGTTGTCGCGGTTGTTGTCGTGGGAGACGTACTTGCCCCAGTAGAGGAGGCGGTTGGGGACGTTGGCCTTGGGGTCCTTGCGCTTGGCCATGTGGACGTCGACCTGCTTGTCGCGGCCGTCCGGCTCGAGGACCGGGGTGATGAGGGTGATGGCGTTCTCGCGGATGGCCTTGACGAAGGGCGACTCGTCGACGGCGATGCGATAGGCCAGCTCCATGAGCATCTCGGGCGAGCCGGTCTCGCCGGAGTGGAGGCCGCCGGTGGCCCAGTAGACGGGCTTGGCCTGGGCGAGGAGGGCGCGGGCATCGGCCTCGGTGAGCTTGCGGGGGTCGGCCAGCTTGGCGTTGATGGCCTTGTAGCGGTCGAGGTCCCGGATGGTCGGCTCGTCGGCGACGGCGACGACGATCCAATCGCGGCCTTCCTCGGTCTTGCCGATATCGAAGACCTTGACCCGGGGCGTGGCGGCGGCCAGGGCCCGCATGTACTTGTAGATCTCGGAGGTGTAAGAGAGGACGTCCTTGGCCCCGGCGATGCGGCCGAGGACCTCGAGGGGGGTCGGCACGCCCTCGGCGTAGGGCAGGTGGTCGACGTACGGCGTGGCGAAGTGGGGGTCGGTCGTGAACTCGCGGATCTTCTTGGTGTATTCCTCGTGGACCTTCTGCTGGGCGAAGGCCGGCGAGAGGGCCAGGCCGAGGATCAGGGTGAGGGCGAGGGTGAGGACCGCGGCGACGGCGCCGAGGGACTGCGCGGACCGGTGCGTACGGCTCATGCAACGGCTCATGGTGCTCCTCCGATCGACTTTTGTGCTTTTGGGCCTAAAAACATCGAAAAAGGCCTGTTGGGAGGCCTTTTTTCGAGGCTATACTGCTCATTCTATTATTAATGCTGGGGTCTGACCCCGAACTCGTAGAGACTGACGCTGATGGGCGGGACGGTGATCGTCTTGCCGAAAGGGGCGTCGGCCGTTTCGTGGACCGAGACCTGGGGCTCCTGGCCCGGCACGTTGCAGGCCCGGGGATCGAGGCCGCCGACGAGGAAGAGCCGGGCGTTCTTGGGCAGGGCCAGGGCGCCGGCGTCGAGCCGCAGGGTCAGGGCCTGGCGCGTCGGGTTGACGACCGAGAGCGTCAGGACGGTCTTCGCCTCGTCCTTCCAGCAGGCCATGACGTCGAGGGGCTCGGGGGCGCCGCCGACCGCGACGGGGACCGTCCCGAAGCGCTTCCGGTAGAGGGCCAGGATGACGCCCGTCGTGTCGAGCACGGCCGCCGTCTTCGAGGTCTTGACGGCCCCGATGACGTTGACGGTCTGGGCGTAGTTGGCCATGAAATAAACGTCGCTCTGGCGGGCGTACTCGTTGAGCGCGGCGGCCACGCCCAGGGCGTCCTCGAGGAAGTACTGCGTCCCGAGCTCGCCGTAGACGTGCGGGCCGTACCAGTAGTTCCACTCGTCGAGGGCGACCGGCACGGGCTTGGCCCGGAGCGAGGGGATCGCCGCCCGGTACTTCTTGTGGGCCTCGGCGATGCGCCGGACCTCGGCCGGGGCCTGGTCGACGTGGGCCAGGAGCCCGGGCTTGTGCTGGACGTAGAAGTGCTCGCTGATGAGGTCCATGTGGTTGGAGGCCTCGGCCAGCATGGTCTCGCTCCAGCGCCCGACGGCGCCGACGGCGACGACCTGGATCGCCGGGTCCATGGCCTTCATGGCCACGGCGAACTGCGTGTGCTTGCGGACGTAATCGGAGAGCGGCATGTGGCCGAGCTGCCAGTCGCCGTACATCTCGTTGCCGATGGCCCAGAAGGTCACGCCCCAGGGATCGGGGTGGCCGTTGGCCGTCCGCAGCCGGCCCATCGGGGTGTCGGCCGCGCCGTTGGCGTATTGGAGCTCCTCGAGGGCCATGGCCACGTCGCCGAGCCCGCTGTTGACGGTGATGTAGGGCTCGGACCCGATCAGGCGCATGAGGTCCATGTACTCGTGGATGCCGACGTCGTTGTGCTCGACGCCCGTCCAGGCCGGGTTCTTGCGGGGCGGCCGCCGGTCGCGGTCGCCGATGCCGTCGCGCCAGTCGTAGCCGCTGACGAAGTTGCCGCCGGGCCAGCGGTAGACGGGGCTGTCGAGCTCCTTGAGCAGGGCCACGACCTCGGGCCGGAAGCCGTCGATGTTGTCGGCCGGCATGATCGAGGCCGTGCCGACGCGGAACGAGCCGCGGCCGGAGGAGACGATCTCGAGCCGGGCCGCCGCGGTCGACGCGCCGGCCTTGAAGGCGAAGGGCACGGTCCGGAAGTCGCGACCGAGGGCGTCGACGGTGAGCGACCAGCGGGCCTCGGGCGCCTCGCCCCAGACGACGCTGACCGTGACCGGCGCGGCGCCGGCGTCGCCGGCCAGAACGACCCGGCCGACGTAATCGCGGCGCTCGACGAGGGCCAGGTCGCCTTGGACGAGGCCGCGCGGCCCGGCGCCGTCGAGGGCCACGCGCGGCGTGTGGGCGCCCGTGAACGGCCGGACCTTGTCCATGGCCACGGCCGCGGGCTCCCCGACCGGCTTCCAGGGGGACTCGGCGTCGCCGACCGGCCAGAAGAACTTGCGGTCCTCGAGCAGCTCGGCCCACAGGCCCTGGTAGATGCAGCGGCCCAGGTGCTCGATGAACTGGCCGTAGATGTACTTGGATACGGGCGCCCCCGTCTTGGTCCCGTCGATGGTGACCGCGGGCCGGCCGAGCTCGCGGCCGGAAAGCCGGGTCAATGTGACGTCGTCGAACCAGGCCTGGCCCGTGGACCGGCCCCAGCCGCCGAGGAGGCAGGTGACCTCGACGGCGTCGACGGCCCCGGCCTCGAACTCGACCGCGACCTCGGTCCAGTCGAGCGTGCCGGTGAGAGGCTCCGTCCGCCAGGCCTCCTCGCCGTTGACGTTGATCTGGGCGCCGCGGCCCGTGCCGGCGGCGACGTTCTCCGTCTTGATGAAGCCGGAAAGACGGTAGCGCGAGTAGGGCCGGACGGGGACGATCGCGACCCAGGAGGCGTCGACGCCCTTGTCGGTCTCGGAGGCGACAGTTACGCTGCGCTCCCCCGTCTTCCCGGCCGGGGCCACGGCGAAGGCGGCGCCGCCCCGCTGCCAGGCGCGAGGCGTCCAGCCCTTGGGGTTCTCGCCCTCGATCTCCTCGAACGAGGCGTTGGGGACGAACTGCGTGACGCCGCGGAGCTCGGCGAAGGGGTCCGTCGCGCCGGACCGGCAGGACGCCAGGGCGGCGGCCAGGACGAAGACCGAGAACGCGGCGAAGAGGATGGCGGGCAAGCGGCGGCGGGACGGGGTCATGGGGCCTCCTAGGGCAGGACTTTAACTCGCCCGGGGAGGGCTGTCAATCTTGACAGCGGGGCCCGGACCCGGTATTCCTAGTCCGATGTTCCTGGTCTTCGACTGTGAAACGACGGGCCTGCCGAGCGTCCGCTTTTTCTCGCCCGAGGTCGTCGACCAGTGGCCGCGCCTGGTCCAGCTGGCCTGGGCCCGCTACGACGACCTAGGGAATCCGGTCGATCGGCGCGACTCCCTCGTCAAGCCCGAGGGCTTCAGGATCCCGGCCGACGCGACGCGCATCCACGGCATCACGGATGACCGGGCCCGCCGCGACGGGAGGGAGCTGGCCGAGGTCCTCGACGAGTTCCTCGAAGCGGCGATGGCGCCGGGGACGAGGCTCGTCGCCCACAACTTCGATTACGACCACAGCGTCGTCGCCGGGGAGATCGTCCGGACGCGCCGGCCGCAGGGGTTCTTGGAACAGACCGGGATCTGCACCATGAAATCGACGACCGGCCTGGTCCAGCTGCCGCGCCCCGGCGGCGGGTGCGGCTACAAGTGGCCGACGCTCGAGGAGCTCCACACCTGGGTCTTCGGGTTCTCCTACGAGGGCGCCCACGACGCGGCCAACGACATCGACGCCTGCGCCCGCTCGTTCTTCAAGCTCCGCCAGGCCGGCCACTTCATCTAGGGACCTCATCCTCGCGCTCGGCCTCGGACCGGCGGCCGCTTCGATGAACGGACCGGGCCGGCGAGGCGCTTAAAAGCGCGGTCAATCGGTAAGCATCGGAGGCCGTCGGATATCAGATTGACAGCCCCCCGCTTCCTGCCCATCTCCGTTGGTGGAGGTGGGGGATGTCCGAAAGAAGGGGCTCGCGCCGGACCGGCCCAAGCCTGAGAGTCCCCGCGGCCGAGACGGCTTTGGCGGCCGTTCTCGGGTTAGCCCTCTTCACGGGAACGGCGCCGCCGAGCTCCCGGGATCCGCGGCCCCGCACGGTCAAAGTCAGGCTCGCCGAGGATCGGGGCATCGAGAACCGGACGGAATGGCGGGCCGCCGCGGTCCGCCTGCTCAACGACTGCTTCCGCGCGTTCGGGCGGAAGTTCCCCCTCGAGCTCGTGCTGGGGGATGTCGCGACCTGGATTCCGGGGACGGGCCGCCGGCCCATGGTCGAACGCCTGGGCGAGCTGCGCCGCGAGGTCCCGGCGGACGCCTGCGAGATCGTGCTCGGCATCATGCTCCCTGAGCGGACCGGCGACCCGACCTTGGGGGTCGCCAGCTATCCTCATGCCTGCATTCTGGTCAAGAACCTGGCCTCGCGCCAGGCGATGGTCTACGCCGTCCTCCATGAGCTCTGCCATGTGTTCGGGGCCATGGATATCAGGGAAAGAGGCTCGATCATGGGCATCGAAGGACCCGGCCTCGCCATCGACGACTTCACCGCCCAGGCCGTCCGCCTGAATCTCGACCGGTCGTTCGATCCCGGGACCTTCCCTCTCTCCCCCGATGCCAGGGACCGGGCCCTGTCCCTGTTCGGCCGCCGCGCCGGATCCGGCCTCCGCGAGCCGCAGATCCATCTCTTCCTGACCCTTCTCTTCATCGAAAAGGACGATCTCGAAGCCGCCGCTCGCGCTTGTTCGGCCGCGGCTGAGGCCGATCCCGACTTCCCGGGTCTCCATAACCTGTTGGGGAACATCTGCCTGTTCCGGGGCGACGACGACGTCGCTATCGCCGAATACGGGAAGGCCCTCGAGATCCAGCCGCGCGAGGCCGGGATCCATTTCAACATCGGGCTGGCCTGCGTCCAGAGAGGCCGGCTCGACGAGGCGACCGCCCATTTCCGAGCGGCCCTCGAGATCGACCCCGGATACGCGGAGGCCCGCCAGGCCCTCGCCGCGATCGCTTTGGCCGGTCGAGACGTCGCCTCGGCCCGCTCGGCCATCAAGCCGTTCATACTCGCGGCCCGGACCGGCCGCTGAGCGCGGACGGCGCGGATTCCCCTTTGACTTCGCCGGCCGGCGGCGGTATCCTGTCTTTCGAAGAGGGGTACGGGCGGAGATCGCGGGCGCGGTCCCGCCGGAAAGACGCACAGCCGTGGATACCGAAAAAGGGCGGTATCTCGATTCCTGGAAAGAGATCGCGGCCTACCTCGGCAGGAACATCCGGACGTGCTGGCTCTGGGAGCGCGAGCTGGGCATGCCCGTGCACCGGCTGGACGGCTCGCCCAAAGCCCGCGTTTTCGCCTGGACGGGCGAGATCGACGCCTGGCGGGAGGCGAGGGGGCAGACCTTCGGGAAAAGCCGGCCCGGCATCCCCAAGCGATCCTGGAGGGTGCTTCGCATAGGCGACCGACGGATCGAGACGGCTCATGTTCTCGTGGGACTCGCGGTGCTGGTGCTCCTGATACTGGCTCTCCTGAAAGTGATCCCCCCGCCCGATCATGCCTCCATCGCCGTCCTGCCCCTCGCCGACCTTTCCCCCCGCGCCGACCAAGCCGCCTGGTGTGAAGGCATTTCCGACTCGCTCATCAACGCCCTTTCGAAGATCAAGAACCTGCGCGTCCGGGGCCGGCTGTCCGCTTTTCTGTTCAGCGTCCGGGACGATGTCCGTGAGGTCGGCCGGAAGCTCGGGGTGGAGAAGGTCCTGACCGGGAGCCTCCAACGATCGGAAGACCGGATGCGGATCACCGTCCAATTGGTCCGGGCCGCCGACGGCACCCTGATCTGGTCCGAGACATGGGACGGAAGAGTGGAAGGCATTTTCGATATCCAAGACAAGATCGCCGCGACGGTCGCCGCCAAGCTGGATGTCCGGATCCCCGAACCCGAACGGCGGGCGTTGGCGAAACGGTACACCAACGACAAGGACGCCTACGATCTCTATCTCAAAGCGAGATACGTGGAGCGCTCCGTCGACCCCGCCCAGATGCAAAAGGCCATCCCGCTCTATCTGGCCGCGATCGAAAAGGACCCCCGTTTTGTCCTTCCCTATATCGCGTTGACCCGGGATTATACGGGGCTCTTCGTCAGCTTCGGGGTCATGCCGAGGGACGAAGCCTACCTAAAAGCCAAAGAAGCGGCCGCCCGGGCCATGGCTCTCGATCCCGAGAACGGGGCCGCGTGGGCCGCCCTGGCCAACTTGGTCTATTCCTTCGAACACGACATCGAGAGCGCCGAGCGGCACTATCGGCGCGCCTTGGCGCTTTCGCCGCGGGATCCCGATGTTCTCGAACATCACAGCATCTACCTGATCGAGCGGGGCCGCCTGGAGGGATCGCTCGAGGATTGCCGGCTCCTGGTCGAGATCGATCCGCTCCTGCCGCAGAACCATTTATACTTGGGGATGCGTCTTTACTTTTTGCGTCGTTACGAGGAATCGGCGGCCGCCTATGAACAGGCGTTGGACCTCGATCCCTATCACCTGAATTCCCTGGGCTGGTGCATCTGGACTTACTTGGCGCAGGGCCGCGACGACAAGGCCCTGGCCACCGCCGCGCGCTTCGACAGGGCTTATCCCGGCCCGCCGATCTCGACGGGCTGCCGGGCGATCATCGCCGCCGCGGCGGGAAAGAGGGAGGAGGCCGAGATCCTCATGGAAGCCGGAAAGGAGGGGACCAACGGATTCGACATGGCCATCTATTACGCGGCCTTGGGAGACCGGGAGAAGGCCTTGGCGATGTTCACCGAGTTCTATACCTGGAATCCTGGGGTCTTGAGCTTCTGCTTCTTGAATCATTTCTTCGACAAATACCGAACGGACCCGGAATTCGTGGCTCTTCTCCGCAAGTCGGGCTTCGAACGCTGAAGGAAGGTCAAACCCGGAAAAGACAGGCGCGGTCAGAGCCGGCCGGGCGGAATGGATAGTGCCGGCCGTTCTTCACGGCCGATATTCAGCTCTTCCCTGATGATGCGGCGGAGGAACGCTCCGAGGTCCTCGCCGCCCCGCTCGATGTGTTCTCTCAGGGCGTGGTTGATCATCGTCTGATAACTGCCGCCGCCTTTGGCGTCGACTTGCTCACGGAACCAAGCGAGGATCTCGTTGTCGAGGCGGATGGTGATCCGGGTCTTGCCTGGCGGGAGAGGAACGACCGCTCCTCGTCTTCCCTTGCCGAGATCATCGCGTTCTTTCATAGGTCATGATTGTATGTACATTTGTACATCTTGTCAATCGGAGAGATAGAGATCCTCAGCCGGTCTGGACCGGACATCGGATCTTGCGGAATAGGGCTATTTGACCGCCCACTCGTGGACGCCGGCGGCCCAGTCCTTCTGCAACTCGACCTCGAGGCGCAGGGCCGTCGTGCGGACGGGCGCGAAGCGGACGGCGTTCCAGGCGTCCTTGGCCGTGCCGTAGGCGCCGGCGGGCTTGACCGGGACCCAGCTCTCCCCCGCCTTGTAGAGGACGCGCCAGGAGGCCGGGACGCGGCAGCCGCCGCCGCCGGTGTCGTCGAACCAGTAGACGGACGCCTCGGAGACGCGGACGGGCGCGTCGAAGGCGTACTCGATCCACTCGGTCGTGCCCTTCTTCGGCCACCAGTGCATGTAGCCGGCGGCGTCGTCCGAGGCCTCGGGCTCGAACTGGTCGTTGACGCGGCCGGGATTGACCGCCCCTTCCGAGGCCGTGACCTTGGCCTTGGCCGCGAGGCCGGGCTCGCGGACGAGGCGGGCCTTGGAGGCGTCGCGGGCCAGCCAGACGGCCATCTCGCCCTTGCCGCGGTTGGCCCAGGCGTAGTACGGGATGAGGGTGAGGGGCGTCTTCTCGGACACCATCCGGCCGCCCTTCTCGCTGACGGCCTCGGCCTCGCCCTCGATGACCACGACCCCGTTGAGGAGATCGGGCCTCATCTCGGCCGTGAGGGGCGCGCCGTCGGGCAGGACGAGGTTGGCTACCCGACCGCCGTTGTCGGGCCACTCGGCGCAGTAGACGAGCGGGCCGCGCTCGACGGCCACCCGGCCGCGGTCGGCCTCGACGGCCTCATGGGCCACGACGCGGCGGACCGGCATCGGCAGCGACAGTTCGACCGTGTCGCCGGACTTCCAGGTCCGGGTGACGAGGGCATAGCCCTTGTCGAGGGCGCCGAGGTCGACGGCCTCGCCGTTGACCTTGAGCGTCGGTTGACCGGCGGCCGGCTCGGGGTAGGCGTAGAGGTCCGTCGGCACGGGCCGGTTCAGGGCCCAGCCGGGGATGCGGACGGCCAGGGTGAACGCGGCCTCGCGGGCCGGCTTGACCTCGATCTTGACGTCGCCCTTCCATGGGTAGTCGGTCGTCTGGACGAGCTCGAGTTCGGTCCCGGCGACCCTCATCTTCCCCGTCCCCCGGGCGTAGAGATTGACGTAGACCTCGTCCTTCGAGGCGGCGTAGAAATACCCCGGCACCGAGGTCAGGACGCGGGCCACGTTGGGCGGGCAGCAGGCGCAGCTGAACCAGGGCACGCGCTCGTGCTGGCCGAACGAGGCCAGCGGATTGGGATAGAAGAAACGGTCGCCGGAGAGCGAGATGCCCGACAGGACGCCGTTGTAGAGGATGCGCTCCATGACGTCGGCATACTTGGCGTCGAGGGCCAGGCGCTGCATGCGCGAGTTCCACAGGAAGGTGGCGATGTTGGCGCAGGTCTCGGCGTAGGCGCTGAGGTTGGGCAGGCGGTAGGGCGGGCCGTAGCCCTCCCAGCCGCCGGCGGCGCCGATGCCGCCGGTGATGTAGAGCTTGGTCCCGGCCATGTCGAGCCAGATCTTCTCCAGGGCGGCGATGTAGGCGGCGTCCCCGGTCAGGGCGGCGACGTCGGCAGCGCCGGCATAGAGGTAGCCGGCCCGGACGGCGTGGCCGACGGCCTCGGTCTGCTCGACGAAGGGCTTGTGGTCCTGGGCGTACTCGCCGTAGAGGAGCTGCTCCTTGCCCTCCCGCGGGTCCTCGACGAACGGGACGCGGCCTTCGGTCTGGCCTCGGGCATCGATGAAGAACTTGGCCAGGTCGAGGTACTTGCGCGTCCCGGTGACGCGATAGAGCTTGACCAGGCCGATCTCGATCTCCTCGTGGCCGGGGGGATTGGTGCGTTTGCCGGGCCCGAACTCGCGGGCGACGAGGTCGGCGCTCTTGACCGCGACCGCGAGCAGGTTTTTCTTTTTGGTCGCCTGGTAGTGGGCCGCGGCCGCCTCGTAGAGATGGCCGAGATTGTAGAGCTCGTGGCTCATGTAGAGGTGCGACCAGCGCTCCTTGCCCAACCAGGTCTGGGGCGGCGGGCCGCCGATGGTCCGGGCGGCGTAGAGATAGCCGTCCGGCTCCTGGGCCGCGGCGATCTTGGCCACGAGCCCGTCGACATAGGCGGCCAGCTCGGGATCGGCGTGGGTGGCCAGGGCGTAGGAGGCCGCCTCGATGATCTTGTAGACGTCGGAGTCGTCGAACGGGAACCGGCTGCAGTACTTGCCGTCCGTGGCCCCGCCGAGGGCGGCCGCGGCCAGGTCGAAGTTCTTGACCCGGCCCGTCTCCTCGCTCTGCTTGAAGTTATGGGGGATGGTCACGGTCCGGTTGATGTCCAGGCGGGGCGCCCAGAAGGCGTCCGTCAGGTGGACGTCGGTGAAAGGCACGGGCGCGGCCGGGTAATCGGCCTTGGGCGCTTGGGCACAGGTAGCAGCCAGGATGGCCAGGAATGCCAGGGCCACCATCGATTTCGTTCGCGTCATTTCAGCCTCCTCAGGAAATGGGGAGAAAATGGGGGACATGATACCTATTTCCTATTTAATGCCGGCGATATCCTAACATTAATAAAATGGAAATAGGTATCATGTCCCCAATTTCACGGGCGTGGGACCGACGGTCCAGCCCTGGCGGTAGCGGATGATGGCGGGCTTGGAGAGCTTCTTGCCGGCCGCCTCCAGGGTCACGGTGTACGTGCCGGGCTCGACCAGGAGGCGGCCGCCGCCCCAGCCCTCGGGCCTCTGCCCGCCCGCGGCCGGCCGTTGCGGGCGCATGCCCCACGACACGGTGTTTAGCCCCGCTTCGCCCTTGCCCGTAAGCTCGGCCAGCACGGCGCCCGAGGCGTCGGCCACGGTGACCTTGACCGTCCCCGCCGCCTTGGCCTTCAGCCAGTAGTGGACGACGACGGCGTTGGGCTCGTTGGGCGTGAACAGGTGGCTGTCGCCGAGCAGCTGGTAGTTGCCGAGCGCGTTCGTCACCCGCTGCGTCTCCGGCTCGATGTCGAACAGGGTGACCTCTTCGGCCAACGCCGCCGCCGTCATCCCCTGGAGCGGCACGATATCGACGACGTAGGCCCCCCGGCCGTAGGTCGCCACGACCAGGTCGTTCTCGCGCGGGTGGATGACCAGGTCCGTGACCTTGACCGAGGGCATGCCGGCCCGGAACGGCAGCCAGCGCCTCCCGCCGTCGAGCGTGACGTAGACGCCCCATTCCGTGCCGATAAAGAGCAGATCCGGGTTCTTGCGGTCCTGGACGACGACGTTGATCGGCCTTCCCGCCGGCAGGTCGCCGGCGACCGAGGTCCAGGTCTCGCCGTAGTCGGTCGTCCGGTGCAGGGACGGCCGGTAGTCGTCGAGGCGCCAGCCCGTCTTGGCCACGAAGGCCGTCCCGGCCGCGTGCGGCGACGGGAAGACGCGGCTCGTCCAGAACCCGGCCGGGCCGCCGGCCGCCGCCAGCTGGGCCGTCCGGTCGAGCCAGGTCGCCCCGCCGTCCTTGGTCACCTGGACCTTGCCGTCGTCGGACCCGGCCCAGATGACGCCCGGCTCGACCGGCGACTCGGCCAGCGTCGTCAGCGTGCAGTAGGAGATGTAGCTCTCGCCGTGCTGCTTGGCCTCCTCGTCGGTCGTCAGGTCGGGCGAGATCTCCCGCCAGCGGGCGCCGCGGTCCATGGACCGCAAGACGACCTGGGCCCCGGTGTAGACGATGGCCGGATTGTGGGGCGACACGGCGATCGGCGGCGTCCAGTTGAAGCGCAGGGGCTCCTGCCCGCTCTCGCGGCGCGGCGTGATCTGCGTCTGGACCCCGGTCTTCTGGTCGAAGCGCCACATGGCGCCCATCTCGCGGTTGTTGTAGACGTAGCGCGAGTCGGTCGGGTCGACGCAGTTGTACATGCCGTCGCCCTCCCCGACCGTCACCCAGTCGCTGAGCGTGATCTCGCCGGCCCAGCCGTTCGACGGGCCTTTCCACGAGTCGTGGTCCTGCAGGCCGCCGTAGATGTTGTACGGGTCCTCCATGTCGACGCCGACGGCGTACCACTCCGTCAGCGGCAGGTTGTAGGCGTGGTGGCTCGTCTTGCCCCGGTCGTAGGAGATGTTGACCCCGCCGTCCGAGCCGAAGATGAGCCGGGCCGGATCGAGCGGGTCGATCCACATGCACCGCCAGTCGCCGAAGGCCCGGGGCATGACCCCGTCGGACGGCCAGCCGAGGCCCTTCCAGGTCTTGCCGCCGTCGTTGGTCGAGGCCAGCGACTGGCCCGTGATGTAGACGGTCTGCGGGTCGGCCGGGTCGATGCGCAGCTGATTGAAGGAGTAGGGCGCCTTGTCGAGGGCGGCCTCATAGCCGGCGTTGACCTTGCGCCAGCTCTTGCCGGCGTCGTCCGTCCGGTAGACCTCGTTGCCGACCGTGCGGGGCGCCGGCTCGACGCCGCGCCGCTTGTCCTGCTCGATCTCCTGGGGCGTCGCCGGCCGCGGGTTGACGTTCTCGACGACCGCGTAGAGCGTGTTCGGGTCCTTCTGGTAGACATCGAGCCCGATGCGGCCGATGCGGCCCGAGGGCAGCCCGCCGGCGAGGCGCGTCCAGGTCCGCCCGCCGTCGGTCGTCTTGTGGATGGCGCTCCCTGGCCCGCCCAGGCTGTAGGTCCACGGCCGCCGCTCCTTCTCGTACATGGCCGCGTAAAGGGTGTCCGGGGCCGACTTGACTAGCGTCAGGTCCACGGCCCCGATGCGGTCGTCGAGGTAGAGGACCTTCTTCCAGGTCTTGCCGCCGTCGGCCGTCTTGAAGACGCCCCGCTCGGCGTTCTCGGAGAACAGGTGCCCCATCGAGGCCACGTAGACGATGTTCGGATCGGCCGGATGGATGACGACCCGGGCGATGTGGTGCGAGTCCCCGAGGCCCATGTTCGTCCAGGTCTTGCCGGCGTCGGTCGACTTCCAGACGCCGTCGCCCGAGTTCGACGAGCGGGCGCAGTAGGGCTCGCCCGTGCCGACCCAGACGATGTTCGGATCGGATGGGGCCACGGCGACGTCGCCGATCGAGAGCTTGGGCTGGCCGTCGAATATGGGCTCGAAGGTCGTGCCCGCGTTCACGGTCTTCCAGACGCCGCCGTTGCGTGTCCCGACGTAAAGGGTATAGAGATGGTCGCGGGCCGGCGCGTCCGGCACGGCGAACGATGTCACCCAGGACCCGGCCCGGTAGGGACCGAGGGCCCGGGCGCTGAAGCCCTTGAGCAGGTCCGCGGTGAACGGGGCCGGGCCCGCCGGAGCTGCCTGAACGGGCTTGGCCGGCTTGGCCGGCTGGGCCGGCGCAGTGAGGGCGAGGGCGATCAGGACCAGGGCTGCCGAGGCGATCGAGCGGGCGGGCAAGCGGTTCATCATCTATCCTCCCGGACGCGGAATGGACGGCTGATACATTATATTTCAGGAACCCTTCTCAAGGAAGGGGACACGTACCGCAGGCCCATGTCCCCAAGCCGCCACCAAGTCCATAAGTCCGGTTTGCCCCCGGCCTGCCCCTGAGTATAATGGGCCTATGAAGAACGCCAAGTACGCTCTCGGCCTCGATTTCGGCACCAACTCCGTCCGGGCCCTCCTCGTCGACATCGCCACCGGCGCCGAGGTCGGCACGGCCATCTTCGGCTATCCCAGCGGCCGCGCCGGCATCCTTCTCGACGCCAAGGACGCCAACTTGGCCCGCCAGAACCCGGCCGACTGGATCCTGGGCATCGAAAAGACCGTGCCCGCCGCCCTGGCCGAGGCGAAAAAGACGATCAAGGGCTTCGACCCGGCCGACGTCGTCGGCATCGGCGTCGACACGACCGGCTCGACGCCCCTCCCCGTCGACCGGGCCGGCAAGGCCCTGGCCCTGTACAAGGAATTTAGGAAGAACCTCAACGCCCAGGCCTGGCTCTGGAAGGACCACACCGCCCACGCCGAGGCGGCCGAGATCACGGCCCTGGCCGCCGCCGAGCACCCCGAGTACCTGGCCAAGTGCGGCGGCACCTATTCCTCCGAGTGGTTCTGGAGCAAGATCCTCCACTGCCTGCGCGCGGACGCCAAGGTCGCCTCGGCCGCCTTCTCCTGGGTCGAGTGCGCCGACTACATTCCCGGCCTGCTCACCGGCGTCGCCGACCCCCTGAAGATGAAGCGCAGCCGGTGCGCCGCCGGCCACAAGGCCATGTTCAGCGACAAATGGGGCGGGCTGCCGGCCAAGGCCTTCCTGGCCAAGCTCGACCCGCGCCTGGGCGAGCTCCGCGACAGGCTCTACGCCAAGACTTCCACCTCCGACGTCCCCGCCGGCGGCCTGACGAAGGACTGGGCCAAGAAGCTCGGCCTCCGCCCCGGCATCGCCGTGGCCGTCGGCTCCTTCGACGCCCACCTCGGCGGCGTCGGCTCGGGCGTCGATACCGGCCGCTTCGTCAAGATCATCGGCACCAGCACCTGCGACATCTGCGTCTGGCCGACGTCGAAGAAGCTCCCCGACGTCCCCGGCCTGTGCGGCATCGTCGACGGCTCGGTCCTGCCGGGCTACCTCGGCCTCGAGGCCGGCCAGTCCGCGGTCGGCGACATCTTCAACTGGTTCGTCGAGGTCGTCGAGCCCGGCGGGCCCAAGAAGGGCTCGCACGCCGCCCTGACCCGCGGCGCGGCCGCCCTCGAGCCCGGCGAGTCGGGCCTGCTGGCCCTCGACTGGCACAACGGCAACCGGACCGTCCTCGTCGACCAGCGCCTGACCGGACTCGTCCTCGGCCTGACCCTGCACACGACGCCGGCCGAGATCTACCGGGCCTTCGTCGAAGCCACGGCCTTCGGCGCCCTGACGATCATCAAGCGCTTCGGCGAATACGGCGTCGCGATCGAGGACGTCGTCAACTGCGGCGGCATCGCCGAGAAGAACCCCTTGGTCATGCAGATCTACGCCGACGTCACGGGACTCCCGATGAAGATCGCCCGCTCGGCCCAGACCTGCGCCCTCGGGGCGGCCATGGCCGGGGCCGTGGCCGCGGGCAGGCGCGGCGGCGGCCACGACACCTTCGGCGCGGCCCAGGCGGCCATGGGCGGGGTCAAGAAGACCGTCTTCCGGCCCGACGCCGCGCGCCACAAGGTCTACCTCGAGCTCTACGCTCTCTACCGGGAGCTCCACGACGCCTTCGGCACCAAGGCCTGGACGGGGAACCTCCACCACGTCATGAAAGACCTCCTGGCCATCAAAGACCGGCAGAGGAGCCGATAACCATGCTCACCGAGCTCAAGGAAGCCGTCCACAAGGCCAACCTGGACCTGGTCCGGTCCGGCCTGGTCATCCTGACCTTCGGCAACGTCAGCGGCATCGACCGCCGCCGCGGCATCGTGGCCATCAAGCCGAGCGGCGTCGCCTACGACACCCTCAAGGCCGACGACATCGTTCTCGTCGACCTCGAGGGCAACGTCGTCGAGGGCTGGCTCAACCCGTCCTCCGACACGCCGACCCACGTCGAGCTCTACAAGGCCTTCCCCGAGATCGGCGGGGTGGCCCACGCCCACAGTCCCTACGCCACGATGTTCGCCCAGGCCCGCCGCGAGATCCCCTGCCTCGGCACGACCCACGCCGATCACTTCCACGGCCCCGTTCCCCTGACCCGCCTCCTGCGCGAGGCCGAGGTCGCGGCCGACTACGAGAAGAACACGGGCAAGGTCGTCGTCGAGCGCTTCAAGGGCCTCGACCCGCTCGAGCTGCCGGCCGCGCTCGTCGCCGGTCACGGCCCCTTCACCTGGGGCAAGACGCCGGGCGAGGCCGTCGAGACGGCCCTCGTCCTCGAGCTGGTGGCCCACACGGCCTTCGGCTCGACCATCCTCGATCCCCGCCTGGCCCCGCTCGACAAGCCCGTCCAGGAGAAGCACTTCCGCCGCAAGCACGGGCCCGACGCGTACTACGGGCAGAAGAAGGAGAAGGACAATGACTAACATCCCCAAGGTCCGGCTCGGGCTGGTCGCCGTCAGCCGCGACTGTTTCCCCATCGAGCTCTCCCGCAAGCGCTCCCTGCGGGTCGCCGAGGCTTGCCGCAAGGCCGGCACGCCCATCACCCGGATCATGACCGTCGTCGAGAACGAGGCCGACGCCCTCAAGGCCCTCGACGAGCTCCGGGAGAAGAAGGTCAACGCCCTGGTCCTCTACCTCGGCAACTTCGGCCCCGAGACGCCGACGACCCTCCTGGCCCAGAAGTTCGACGGCCCGGTCATGGTCGCGGCGGCGGCCGAGGAATCCGGCAAGGACCTCGTCGACGGCCGGGGCGACGCCTACTGCGGCCTGCTCAACAACTCCTACAACATGGGCCTGCGCAAGCTCCGTCCCCACGTCCCCGAGTACCCCGTGGGCACGCCCGACGAGGTGGCCAAGATGATCGGCGAGTTCGTCCCCGTGGCCCGCGTCCTCCTGGGGATGAAGAAGCTCAAGATCTTCTCCTTCGGCCCCCGGCCGCAGGACTTCCTGGCCTGCAACGCGCCCATCAAGCCCCTCTACGACCTCGGCGTCGAGGTCATGGAGAACAGCGAGCTCGACCTCTACGACATCTTCCGCAAGGCCGAGGGCGACGCCAAGGTCAAGGCCGTGGCCGCCGACATGGCCAAGGAGCTCGGGGCCGGCAACACCTACCCGGACATCCTCAACAAGCTGGCCCAGTTCGAGGTGGCCCTCCTCAAGTTCATGGAGGCCAACCTCGGGGCCTCGGCGTACGGCGTCTTCGCCGACAAGTGCTGGCCGGCCTTCGAGAGCTACTTCGGCTTCGTCCCCTGCTACGTCAATTCCCGGCTGGCGGCCCGCGGCATCCCCGTCGCCTGCGAGGTCGACATCTACGGCGCCCTGAGCGAGTACATGTGCACCTGCGCCACGGAGCTGCCGGCGACCATCCTCGACATCAACAACACCGTCCCCTACGACATGATCGCCGGGGCCAAGAAGGCCCTCAAGGGCTACAAGCCGACCGACCTGTTCATGGGCTTCCACTGCGGCAACACGCCGGCGCCCTGCCTGTTCGACCCGGCCATGCGCTACCAGCTCATCATGCACCGGCTCATGGAGCCCGGGAAGGACCCCAACATCACCCGCGGCACGCTCGAGGGCCGGATCCGGACGGGCGGCGTGACCGTCTTCCGGCTCCAGTCGACGGCGGACACGGTCCTGCGGGCCTACGCGGCCGAAGGCGAGGTCCTCGACATCGACCCGAAGTCGTTCGGCGGCATCGGCGTCATCGGCATCAAGGAGATGGGCCGGTTCTACCGCCACGTCCTCATCGAGAAGCGCTTCCCCCACCACACGGCCGTGGCCTTCGATCACGCCGGAAAGACGATGTGGTCGGTCCTGCGCGTCCTCGGGGTCGAGGACATCGGCTTCAACCGCCCTGCCGGGATGCCCTACCCGACCGAGAACCCGTTCTGAAAATGGGGGACATGATACCTATTTCCTATTTTTCTCATAACTGAAAATAGGGAAACGGGTATCACGTCCCCCATTTTCTAATTGCCGCGGCGCTGGGGTGCGGGCACATTTGCGTCGAAGAACTTCCGCGGCAGCTTCTCGTCCAGCCGGCGGGGATCCTCGGGAGGTAAAAGCAGCCGGCGCCTAAGGCATTCCGGAACGGAAAATATTCGCCTCGACCCGGGTACAGGGAAACATCTCTTTGATGAAAAACATCCCGTCCAGGATCCGGGACCAATCCGTGGTCCTGGGTTTATATTTGAGAAATCGGCAGGACAGCGGCGACCGGAGCCAAGCGCCGTCGGCCGCGGGATTGCGGAAATCCAAAACGGCATAGTCGAAGCCGGCGGAGGAAAAGAGACCTTCCAAGCTGTTCGGCGCGGCCGGGGCCACTTCGAACGACGTGGGCATTCCGACCTCCGCCCACCGGCCTTGGAAGGAAGCGAAGCCCAACGAATACACCTCGCCGCCCATCGCCTTGTCCAGCCAGTCGCCCATGGGGACGAAGGGTTCGTCCGGAATCCCGATGAGATCGTAGTGCCGGCTGATGTGCGACACCGCAGACCAAACGACGATCTTCCGCTCCGGATAGGCCCGTCGGGCCAGCCAGATGAGGTTGTCCCCCATTTGCCGGTCCCGTAGATTGAAGGCCCAGTCCATGATGGCTTTATCCCTCGATGCCACATTGATCCGCCAGCTCAACTTCAAGTACGAAGCGATGCTCTTCAAACATTGGATCCAGAAGTCCCGTTCGGCCGTCTCCGGCTCGCGGCCCGGGGGCGACGATGCGAGCGCCAGGCTGAGGTCCCGGACGGCGATCTCGAAGGCGGCTTGATCTTCGGGCCCGACATTCTTAAAATCGCTGCCGTTCCGGATGAAAGCCGGATCATTCACCACAAGCGCCAGGGTGTCCATCACCCGGGATACGGAGCTCTTGGCCGAGGGAGACAATCCGGCACCGGCCAAAAAATCGCTCAAATCCTTCTCGAGATGATCCTGGGAGGCGCTTCCCGTGAATTGCATGTCAAACCCGGCCAATTCCAGCGGAAGATCCGTTTTCGACGACTCCGCCAGGTAGCTCCACAGCGGGTTCGACTGGAGGCTGGCGCTCCAGGTCTCGGGAATGGCCGTAGATACGGCGGCCTGGGGATCCGCGCCGGCCCGCAGAGCCGACCAAGCCTTGCGGGTGTCGTAGAACCCGCTTTCGAACGCAAGGACGTCGAAGCCCATCCTTTGATGGAGAAACTTGATCAACCGGACCTTGGCCGCGAAGGTCGCCCCGTCGCCGTGGCTGCTCTCGCCCAGCATGACGATGCGCCGGCCGCCGATCATCTGTCGAAGGGGCTCAAGATCGGAAAAATCGGCATCCTCGGACCTGATGGAACGAACCGGAAGAGCATGTTTTTTCAAATAATCGATCCGGGCTTCTCTCGTCGTCTCCTCCGCCGAAGCCGGCGCCGGCCCGAACCCGGCCCCGTTCATCGGGCCAAAGATCAGCAGCGCCAAGGAAACGGAAACCCCGCTGATTCGGGCAACGGCGAGCCGGGAATTTCGCTTCAGCTTCCGGCTCGGCGTTCTAACGGCGACCATGAGGGCTCCTTGGTCCGAATGTTCCCTCGTAAACGCTGTTGTATTCCCGGAAGTCCTGATCGCAGCCGCCGATCACATAGATCCTGTCCCCCAGGACCGCGACTCCCGAGAACTGGATGGGTTTCGGCAGAGGACTGGCCATCGCCCAGCGATCCCTGCGGACATCAAAAAAGCACACCTTGTCGCTGGCCATGGAAGATCCGAGCTCTTCCGTGAGCCCGCCGACGACGAAGATGTCCTCCCCGATGACCGCGATCCCGGGCCCGAGGATGGGAAATGGCAGGTCGGGCAAGGATTCCCAGGCCTTTGCCCCGGGATCATATCTTTGGAACGCCGCGGAGATGGACCGGCCCTTATTCGGACCCAGGCCGCCGCCGATCGCGTACAGCTTCCCCCCGACGACGGCCACCTGGACTCCATCGCGGGCTTCCGGCAAGGGACGTCCCATGGCCCAGCGATCCGCGGCGAGGTCGTAGATCTCTACGGTCGGGGTGAGGGCCACTCGTTCGGAACCATCCGGCGCGTCAGGGTCTTTACCCATCCCCGATACGACGTAGATCTGATTCCCGATGAGACCGCCATCGATATGCTGACGCGGCAGGGACAACGGCGCCAAGCCTGCCCACCTGTCTTCGTCCGGCAGATAAAGATCGTTGTTGGGCAGGACCGGATCGCCCCCGACGGCGAAGATCTTGCGGTCCAGGGAGACCAGGGCGAAATTCGACCGGCCGACCGGGATCCTCGCTTTGGCCGTCCAGCTGTCTTTTTCCGGATCGTATTCGTAGTTCGAGGATTCGCACCACTCCTTCGTCGCCGGGCAGTATCCGCCCATGAAATAGATCTTTCCGCCTGACGAGACGGCCTTTCCGTTGCGATGGGGCAGGGGCAGATCCGCCTTCGCGGTCCATCGGATGGCGCGGACGCCGCCCCTCTCGGGCTCGCTTTGGGCGCCCGTCGTGCTGAAAGCGCTCACGAAGATGGACCCGAGAACGAAGGGAAGAACGAATGTCCGGGCCTTAAGCGACATCCTATCTCCTCGGAAGCCGGGATCCATATATGATTACGCCCGGATGGCCCCGCACGTTGGGAGTAATTAATAGAATTTCCCTGGCTGGCGGCGGAACGGGGAGGTTCCCCTATAGGGCGGATCGACCCGACCGAGAACCCGTTCTAGAAATGGGGGACATGATACCTATTTCCTATTTTTCCCATAACAGAAAATAGGGAAACGGGTATCACGTCCCCCATTTTCCGTCCCCCTTTTTCTAGTTGCCGCGGCGCGCGGGCGCCGGCACATTCGCGTCGAAGAACTTCCGCGGCAGCTTCTCGTCCCGCATCGCGGCGTTGTAGACGAACCAGGCCATGACCGTCGCCGACTGGATGAGGTCCGGCCTCGAGACGTGGTCGAGGACGTCCATGTTCGAGTGGTGCGTCAGCGTGTCGTACTCGAGGTCGTCCTGGATGAACTGGAAGCCGGGCAGGCCGACCGCGTCGAACGGCAGGTGGTCGGTCCCGCCGGTGTTGCGGAGCGTCACCGTGGCCGCCCCCAGATCGCGGATGGGCTCGAGCCAGGCCTGGAAAATGGGCACGACGGCGCTGTTGTTCTGGGCGTAGATGCCTCGGATCTTGCCGCTGCCGTTGTCGAAATTGAAATAGGCCGAGAGCTTGTCGTACTCGGGCTTCTTCTCCTTCTTGGTCCGGTCGAAGAAGTGGTTGGCGACGTAGCCGCGCGAGCCGACGAAGCCCTGCTCCTCGGCGTCCCAGAGGGCCATGCGGATGGTCCGGCGGGGCTTGACGCCGAGGGCCTTCAGGATGCGCATGGCCTCGAAGGCGACCGCGCTGCCGGCCCCGTCGTCCGTGGCCCCGGTGCCCGAATGCCAGGTGTCGAAGTGGCCACCGAGCATGACCAGCTCGGACTTGAGCTTGGGATCGGTGCCCGGGATCTCGGCGACGACGTTGGTGCCCGGCAGGTCGTCGGCCGTAAAGCGGGCCTGGACCTCGATCTCGAGGGTCACCGGGATGTCCTTCTGCAGGATGCGGACGATGCGGTTGTAGTGCTCGTTGGCGACGGCGATCGAAGGCAGGGGCGTCTCGGCCCCCTTGACCCTCGACCCGCCGCTCGAGACGAAGACCGTGCCGAACTTGCCGCGGCCCGGATCGACGAGGCAGCCGACGCCCTCGGCCTTGAGGAACTTGCCGACGGCCATCTGGAGCTGCTGGCGGGCGGCCGCGTCCTGCATCTGGGGGTTCTGCGGCCGGCGGGCGCCCGGCTCGGGCGCGAGCACGAGCTTCGCCAGGTCGGTCTCGAGCAGGCGCGAGGCCATCGGGTCGAAGGAGATCGTCATATCCTGCTCGCCCTGGGTCAGGACGATGGCGTCCTTGAGCTTGCCCTTGTACTTGTCGAGGTCGGCCACCGTCTTGGGCTGGAGGAGGACGGCCTGGCCCTTGAGGACCCCGTTCGTCCCGGGCGTCCAGGCCTTGGGATAGCCGATGAGCGGCATGTATTGCGGCGCGGTCATGGCAGCGTAGTACTTCTGGAGCTCCCAGCTGCGGCCGAACGTGCCGTAGGCCTCCAGGGCCGCGTTGGCCAGGCCGAGCTCCTTGGCCTTGCCGACGACCCACTCGCCGGCCTGGACGTACTGCGGCGAGGCCGGCAGCCGCGGCGCATAGACGTCGCAGAGGTAGATGAGGAAGTCGACGATCTTCGAGTTCTGCAAGCCCTCGGCCCGGATGCGGTCGAGCATCTGCAGGTCGAGCTTCTCCTGGGCGCTCCCCTCGAGCGCGGCGAAGACGAGAAGCAGGGCCAGGACGAGCGTGCGAACGAGCGGTCTTTTCATGATCTCTTCCTCCGGGACGACGTCTCCCGGGGACTATACGCCTCGGGCGGGAACGATGTCAAAGCGCCCGGCGGCCGCGGCGGCGGGGCTTCCCGAATCGGCCGGCCTGCCTTATAATACAGGGGCCGTGAAAGCCGCATTCCTGACCGGAGTCCGGGCCATCGAGATCCGGGAGGCCCCCGCGCCGCGCCTCGTCCGCGACGACGACGTCATCGTCAAGAGCCAAGCCGTCGGCGTCTGCGGCAGCGACCTCCATTACTACCTGTCCGACAGCGTCGGCAGCGACAAGGTCAAGTACCCCTTCATCCCCGGGCACGAGTGCGCCGGCGTCGTGGCCGAGACGGGCCGGGCCGTCAAGAAGGTCAAAGCGGGCGACCTGGTCGTGGTCGAGCCGGCCGTCTCCTGCGGCGTCTGCGACCAGTGCCGCGCCGGCCGGCCCCACACCTGCCGCTGGCTCCTGTTCCTCGGGCACGCCGGCGAGCTGACCGGGGGCATGGCCGAGTTCGTCATGGCCCCCGAGCGCAACTGCGTCCCCCTGCCGGGCCGGATGACGGCTGTCCAGGGCGCCCTGGCCGAGCCGCTGTCCATCGGCCTTTACGCCGCCGGGCAGGCCGGTTCGGTCCGGGGCAAGGCCGTCGCCGTCCTGGGGACCGGGCCCATCGGCCTGTGCGTCCTGATGGCCCTGCGGACGGAAGGCGCGGCGGCCATCTACGCCACCGAGAAGGTCGAGGCCCGGGAGCGGGCGGCCATGCCGGCCGGGGCCCAGTGGACGGGCAACCCCGACCGCGAGGACGTCGTCGGCTCCATCCTGGCCCACGAGTCGCAGGGCCTCGACGCCGTTTTCGAGTGCTGCGGCGAGCAGTCCGCGCTCGACCAGGCCGTGGCCCTGCTCAAGCCGGGAGGGACCCTGGTCGTCGTCGGCATCCCCCTCGCGGCCCGCGTCTCCTTCGACAGCTCCAAGGTCCGCCGCAAGGAGATCCGGGTCCAGAACGTCCGGCGCCAGAACCGCTGCCTGGAGAAGGCCGTGGCCCTGATCCACTCGGGCAAGGTCAAGGTCGATTACCTGGCCACGCACTTCTTCGGCCTGGAGCTGGCCCGGGAGGCCTACGAGACCGCCGCGGCCCGGAAGAACGGCGTCATCAAGGCCGTCGTCACGCCCTGACCGGCGGGGACATGTACCGAAGGTACGTGCCCCCTCTTTTCCAGACGCGAAGGAGGCCCATATGAATACGCGCCAGGAAGACGATTTCGGCACCCCCTTCGAGCGCGTCTTCGTCGGCGCTACCGCCGTCGCGACCGCGCTCGTCCTGGGCTACCTCGCCGTCCAAGGCCCGCTCGCCCGCGGCGTCATCGCCTACAAGACCGCGCCGGGCATCGTCGGCCAGCTCATGGGCCAGGACGCGGTCAACCTGGTCCTGATGGCGCCCCTGTTGCTCGCCGGAGGCGTTCTCCTCTTGCTCCGCCGGCCCCTCGCGAAGTTTCTGCTCATCGCTACGCCGCTTTTCCTCATCTACTACGCCCTGAGCTACACCATCGGCTGGGAGTGGAGCTCGCCGGCCTACGCGGGCAACAGCGAGCGCTGGTTCTTCCTCTACCTCTTCGTCCTCGTCGCGGCCCTCGTCATCCTGCTCTACGCCCTGGCGGTCTTCCCCAAGGACGTCGAGAGCCGGTTCCGTAAGAGCGGGCTGGCGGCCTATTCCGCCGTGTTCGTCCTGTTCCTGCTCGTCTTCGCGGCCATGTGGGCCAAGGAGGTCTTCGAGGTCGTCCGGACCGGCACCAGCCGCGGTTACGACATCGCCCCGGCCGCCTTCTGGCTGGTCCGGGTCTTCGACCTCGGCTTCTCGATCCCCCTGGGCCTCATCAGCGTCTACCTCCTGTGGGCCCGGCCGAAGCAGGCCTACGCCGTCGTCTGCCTGTTCTACGGCTTCTTCTTCACCCAGATCGTGGCCGTCAACGCCATGGGCTGGACCATGCTCGTCAAGAAAGACCCGACCTTCCTCTGGCGCGACCTCGTCGTCTTCCATGTCCTGGCCGCGGTCATCGCCTTCGGCTTCTTCTACGTTCGGAGGAATTACCGCCAACCGGTCCTGACGCCCGAGGAGGAAGCAAACCCCGCCAAGATCCTCGCCGAGGACGAGTTCGTTGCCCTGGAGCAGGCGAAAAAGTCGCTCGATCGCTAATCGCCTTATCTCCGGACTTCAGATGATTTTGAAGCCGATGTCCTTCAGGTAATCGAACGTCGGGTCATAGAACGAGGGCAAGCGCGTCGGGTCCTCCTTGTCCCCCGGCGGCACGACGATGACCATTCCCTGGCGGGCCCGGGTCAACAGGACCCGGTAAGCGTTCTTCTGGTATTTCTGTCGTTCCGGGTCCTTGATGTTCGTCCACTTATCGCCAAGGAAAGATTTGTGCGCCCATCCGGAATGGGAATAACGGAAATCGGCGTCCCAAGTGATACAAGTCCAATCTAGCTCCAGTCCCTGGACGTCGAATTCCGTCGCCACATCTTCAAGATAGTAGGATGAGCGGACATCGTTCTTTCCATCCAGGAACCAATGGACAGGATCCGTGGGGGATTTGACAAAAATGGCATGGGGCTTGAGTCGTTCGGCCTGAGACGAAACGACGATTCCATATCGTTCTGTTCCTCTAGCCTGCCGCCGTAGCCACGTCTTAGCCTTGTCGATTTCCCGAGTGATCACTATGGGGTATTTCCCCGTCAATTGTCCATGGGTCCAGCGCGCCGCCTCGGTTTCGCGATCGAGCAACTGCTTAACTAAGAGGGAGACGTTCTCGGCGCGGAACGAGCGCATAGACACGGAGAGGTGAAGCGACTTCTCTTCGTTCACATGTCCCAACGGTTTCAGGCGCTCCAAGGCTCTTCCGGCATCATACTCGTTGTCCATCAATTGCGGCGAGATGTAAACGCGCCAATCCCTGAAACGTCGTAACAGCGAATCGATCCATTCCGAGATCCCGGCCTCCCCCGTATTGATCTCCTGGCCTCCCCCTACAAGACAGATGACGACGGCCCAATCGGGGTGACGGTCGAGACATGAAATGAGGAATTCCGGTTCTGAAAACGTGAACCCAGGCGTCTTTTTCTTCCGTTTCATGAAGTCCGCGGTCTTTTGGGGAGTCCATGCGCGCTGCGCCTCATCGAAGAGGGCCACGTGATCGATCGGCGGTTTCGCGTCGATCAGGCAATCGTCCCGGAAGTGATGGACGTTCTGGATGAATGCCTTGACGCGGCTTTTCGCGTCATGTTTCTTGATCTTCTTGCCCCGGGCCTTTTCTCTCGCGACCATATCCCTGGCCAGGGCTTCTTGCAGGATCTTCACGAGCGGGCCGTTTCCGGAAAGAAAGACGCTATGATGAGCATCGGCCGTATCGATATATTTCGTGGCGATGTTGAGTCCGACGAGGGTTTTGCCGGCCCCCGGGACGCCGGTCACGAAGCAGATCGATTTATGCCCCTGGGATTTCGACCGCTGGATGATGTCCGAGACCGCGTCAGACGTCTCCCGTAAGTTGATCGCGCCCGCGTCGCTACGGGAGATCTCAGCTACGGAATGACTTCGATAGAGCGCTAGAGCGGCTTCCATTATAGTCGGTGTCGGGCTGTATCGTCCGGTCCTCCATATCTGCCAATCGATAGGTTCCCCTTCCGCGAAATGCAAGACATCCACGAGGGTTTGCCCGAACAGCTCCGCGTTAGTTCTAATGGGATACAGCAGCTTGTCGTTCTGAGGCGTCATGGAGATAACGGGCATGACGGTTTTGGCGCCGGTCGCGATCAGAATGGGCGCGATGACCCGGTCATGGCTCGTTTCGTGGAAGTTCTTGAGGTCCAAGGCATAATCGGTCACTTGGTCGACGGCATATGCGGAAAAATCCTGGGAACCCGTCTTGAATTCGAGGACGAAGATGACCGGTCCAATGATGAGGAGGACATCAATCCTCTCTCCCATGCGGGGGATCGCATATTCGAAATAGATGGCCCCTGAATAAGGGCCCAGCACCGAACGGAGGATCTGGATCTCCTCGACCCAGGCCGCACGTTGCTCGGAGGTGTCCGGGAAGTCGCTGCCGAGCGCTAGCTTTCCGACGATCTCTTCCGTTGACGTTCGGAGGAATCCGGAGATCGTGTCAGAATAATATTCGCGGTTCACTTCATCCGGTCCCGCATCTTGGCCTCGTTCTCGGAGGGCCAGTAGCCGCAGTCGAGCTCCAGGAAGACGGAGGTGTAAGGCACGGCCAGGGTCGTCTTGACCATGACGATCTTGAAGGCCTTTCCGGCTTGATCGAGCCGGGCGATGAGCTCTTCATGGAGGACGGGCGCGGCGCCCCGGCCCTTGAGCGCCTCGTCGAGCCGCCGCTTGGCCTCGTCCGCTCCCGGCGCCAGGTCCTCGGTCACGTATCCCAGCTCCTTGTCGAGCCAGATCTTGGGCCGGATGTGCTTGGCGCCGTCGACGGCCTCGAGCACCTTCTCCAGGACGGCGAAATGGTCCTCGCCCGTGACGATGGTCTCGATGCCGGGCGAGATCTGGAGGGGGAAGGCCGAGTCGGCTACCACGATCCAGTTGCGGTGGCCTAGGGCCGGCAGATAGGCGGCGAGCTTGTCCATCCAGGCCGGGGACGCGACGGCTTGAGCGTTGGTCATGGCGTGTTCCTCCCCTTTCGCTTCGTCCTCCTGATCACAGGCGACGAACGCCGCGAGCAGGACGGCCAATCCGACGCTCAGGAGCTTAACGCGCACGATATCCTCCTCCGCGGTCCGTCATTCGCCCGGCAGGAGCCGGTAGGTCGCCGCGATGGGCGCCGCCATCTTGAGCATGGCCCAGACCGGGCAATAGCGCTCCTCGGACAGGGCCAGGGCCTTCTCGACCTGGGCCGGATCGAGCTTGCCGCCCCTGAACTCGAACTCGAGCACGATCGAGGTGAAGACGGCCGGGTGGATCTCCTTCTTCTCGCCGCGGGCGTGGACGGTCAGGTCCTCGACCTCCTGGCCCATGCGCTTGAGAAGGCCGACCGCGACCTGGCCGCTGCAACCGGCCAGGCTGGCCAGGACGAGCTCCATGGGTGTGTGCCCGCCGATCGGTCCCCCTTCCGCCGCGAAATCGATGGCCACGGTCGTCCCGGCCCGCTCGGACCGGCCCTCGAACTTCATGCCGCCCTTGAAGACGATGTCCGCGCGAGACTCCTTGGCCATGGGCAGGCTCCTTTCGCCGGGATGCGGGCGGACGCCCGCCGCTAGTATCCAACGGGGCGCCGGCCGGCGTCAATAAGGCAGGGCGACGAAGAACTCGACCCACTTCCCGGGCTCGCCCTCGACCCAGATGCGGCCCTTGTGCTTGTCGACGACGGTCTTCGAGATGTAGAGCCCCAGGCCCGAGCCCTTGACGCCCTCGGTGCCCTTTTGTTTGAGCCGCTCGAAGCGCTTGAAGAGCCGGGGCATGTCTTCCTTGGGGATGCCGACGCCCTCGTTGCGGACCGCCAGCACGAGCTCGCCGTCCCGCGCCGCCAGCCGTATCCGGACCGGCGTGCCCTCGGCGCCGTACTTGACGGCGTTGTTGACGAGGTTCGCGACCAGGATCTTGAGCAGGTTGGGATCGCCCTCGATGACGGGGTCGCCGTCGAGCTCGGTCACGATGGCCATCCGGCGGACGTTGTCGCAGACGCCGGGCATGTCCAGGACCGGCCCGACGACGGCCGAGGCGAAGGGGACCTTCTCCTTGAACAGGGCCAGCCCATCGAGCTCCATCTTGGACAGGTCGATGTAGCTGCGGATGATGTCCTCGAGATAGGAGCAGTTGCGGATGATGGTCTCGACGATCCTCTGCTGCTCGGGCTCGAGCTTGCCGAAATAGCCCCGCTGCAGGGTCGTCGCCGTCGTCTGGACGGCGGCCAGGGGGCTCTTGAGCTCGTGGGAGACGATGGCCATGAGATCGAGCATCTTGGCCCCGGCGGCGTCCTTGCGGGCCTCGATGGCGTTGGCGATGACGCTCCGCAGCTCGTCCGGGGTGAAGGGCTTGGGGACGTAGTCGAAGGCCCCGTTCTTGAGGGCTTCGCGGGCCGTGTCGACGCTCGAGAATCCGGTGAAGATGATGACGGTCGTCTTGGGCCGGTCCCGGCGCAGGGCCTTGAGGACCTCCATGCCGCCGAGGCCGGGCATCTTGAGGTCGGTGACGACGATGTCGTAGTCCTTGGCCATGGCCATGGCCAGACCCTCGTCGCCGGAGGGGGCCGTGTCGATCTCGTGGTCGGAGCCGGCGAAGATGCGCTTCGAGCTCTTGAGGACGATGTCCTCGTCGTCGATGAACAGCAGCTTGACGCCCATGGTCTGTCTCCCGCGCCGCCCGCTCAGCGGGCCGGCAGCTTGATGATGAACTCCGTGCCCTCGCCGATACGGCTCTGGACGTCGATCTGCCCGCCGTGGCGCTGGATGGCGCCGTAGACCATCGGCAGGCCCAGGCCCGTCCCCTGCCCGCGGTCCTTGGTCGTGAAGAAGGGCTCGAAGATCTTGTTCAGGTTCTCCTCGCTGATGCCGACGCCCGTGTCGGCCACCCGGATGACGGCCATGCCCGTTCCCGGCTCGACCGAAGTGGCGATGGTCAGCCGGCCGCCCGAGGGCATGGCGTCGGCCGCGTTGACGGCCAGGTTGTTGATGACCCCCCGGATCTCGCCGGCGTCGACGTTGACGCGGGGCAGGTCCGGGGCCAGGTCCTTGACGATCTTGACGTTCTGGAAGGTGACGTGCTTCTCCAGGATGCGCAGGGCGTCCTCGATGAGGGCGTTGAGGTCGGCCGGGGCCCGCTCCGACTTGGTGTCGCGGGCGAAGTCCAGGATGCCCCGGACGATGCCCCGGCAGCGCAGGGTCTCGTCGCGGATGACCTTGAGGTCCTCCTCGTACGGCGTGCCCTTCATGTCCTCGAGCAGGAGCGAGCTGTAGGTCAGGACGCCGGTCAGGGGGTTGTTGATCTCGTGGGCGATGCCCGAGGCCATCCGCCCGATCGAGGCCAGCTTCTCGGACTTCAGGATGGTCCGGTCGGCCAGGTCCGTCAGCTGTCGGTCGCGCTCCTGGATGGCGTCGACCATGCCGTTGAAGGCCCGGGCCAGCCGCCGGGCGTCCTCGTCGTCGTGGGGGTCGGTCTCGATGCGGTGGTAGAAGCCCAGGGCCATCTCGGTCGAGGCGTCGATGATGCGCTTGACCGGCTTGGTGTAGAGGGCGATGAGGTAGCCGGACAGGGCCAGGGCCAGGACGGTGGCCAGGAGGATGACCAGGAGGTAGGAGATGGTCGTGTTGCGGACGACGACGTCGAACTTCTTCTTCAGGACGCCGACGTAGAGCATGCCCAGGACCTTCTGGTCGAAGTCGTAGAGCGGCGTGTAGCCGGAGATGTACCAGTCGTCGACGACGAAGGCCTTGCCGACCCAGGTCTCACCGCGCTCGAAGACCTTGCGGTAGACCTCCTCGGACACCTGGGTCCCGATGGCCCGCTTGCCCGTCGGGCCGAGGACGTTGGTGGCCACCCGGACGTCGCCGAGGAAGATCGTCGTCGTCCCGGCGTCCTTGCCGTTGATCCTCTCGTCCCGGAAGACGAGACGCTTGAAGCGGTCGACGAAGGCGTCGTTGTTGTTGAGCAGGATGGCGCCGTAGAGGATGCCGGCCAGGCGGTCGCCGTCGAGGATGGGCGCGGCGATCTTGATGATCAGGGCCCGGTCCTCGGCCGGCCTCGGCCGGGGCCGGGCGTGCGAGGTCTCGACGACCGGGATGACCGTCCGCGAGGCCAGGTCGGCGCCTTCCCGGGCGATGTCCTCGTAGTCGAGCAGGCCCGTGCCGGCGATGGGGGCATGGGTCCGCAGGACCTCCTGGACGGTCCGGTAGCCGGTCATGCTGTCGCCGAAGGCCTCGAAGTTGTTGGCCCGGACGAGCATGGTGCCGTCGGCGTTGATGGCGTCGACGATGTCGAAGCCGAACTCGCGCTTGATCTGGACGAGCTTCTCGAACAAGAAGGCCCGGTCGCGGGCGGCCGTGGCCCGGACGATCTCGGGGGTCCGGGCCATGTACTGGATGGTCCGGGAGCGGTTGTCGATCTCCTCCCGGTAGAGCTCGCTCGTCGAGGCCAGGTTGGTCCCCACGGTGGCGTAGGCGTCGCGGACGAGGTTGGTGTTGAGCGCGCTCAGCCCGACGATGATCGACAGGACCCCGGCCAGCAGGACGATGGCCAGCAGGCTGACGACGAGCTTGAAACGGATGTTCGAGCGCGCGATGGACTTGATCATGACAGGGCCCGGGCGATCTTGGCCAGCAGCTCGTCGAGATCGACGGGCTTGGTCAGGAACTCGTTCCGCCCCGGCAGAAAGCTGTCGGACGGATCCATGGAGAAGCGCGAGTTCGTGACCTGGTCGATGGCCGTCAGGATGACGATGGGGACGTCCCGGAAGGCCCTGTACTTCGAGGTCTCGCGTCGGCTGCGGATGGCGTCGGCGGCCTCGAAGCCGGCCGTGTCCGTCTCCATCATGACGTCCAGGACGACCAGGTCGGGCCGCTCGGCCAACAGGGCCTTGAGGCCTTCGGCGCCGCTGTGCGCGGCGGCGACGTCGTAGCCGTGGGCCTTGAGGACCTGGGCCAGGCTGGCCACGAGGTCCCGGTCGTCGTCGACGACGAGGATCTTTTTGCTCATGTGTTCAGGACCTTGTAGATGACGTTGCGCTCTTCCCAGGCCTTGTTCCGCTCGTACATGTCGATGGGGAACTCGACCTGTTTGAGCTCGACCGGGGCGGCCTTTTTGTCGACCAGGCCGAGGGCCAGGGCGACGCCGTAGATGATGGCCTCCGGCCTCGGCGGGCAGCCGGGGATGTAGTAGTCGACCGGGACGGCCGTGGCCCCGCCGCCGGTGACGTTGTAGGTGTCGAACCAGCAGCCGCCGCCGATGGCGCAGGAGCCGATGCCGAAGACGAGCTTGGGCGCGGGCATGGCCGCCCAGGCCTTCTTGACGAGCGGCAGGGTCGGCCGGGTCACGGCCCCGGACAGGAGCATGACGTCGGCGTGGCGCGGCGAGCCGACCAGCTTGATGCCGAACCGTTCGACGTCGTAGTAGGGCGTCAGGATGTTGAGGATCTCGATGTCGCAGCCGTTGCAGGCGCCGCTGTTGCAGTGGTAGACCCAGAGCGAGCGCGGGAAGCACGTCTTGGCCAGTTTGGCGAGCATGTCAGTCTCCTGTCCCGTCCGGTCGCTCGTAGCGCTCGGTCGGGCCGAGCTCCCGGGGCTCGAAGGTGTCGGTCGCCCGGCGCAGGACCGTGCGGGCCTCCAGGCTGTCGTAGCGGTAGCCGGTCAGGCCGAGCTTGTCGATGGCGCTGGCCGTCTCCATGTCGTAGCACCGGCCGCAGCGCTGGCAGGTCAGCATGAACAGCTCCAGCGTCTCCGTGATGTCGTTCCGCTCGTCCGTGGCCTGCTCGAAGCGGTCGGTCATGGCGATGGCCTTCTCCGGGCAGACGTCGGCGCAGCGGCCGCAGTAGGTGCAGCGCGAGCCGTCGTAGAGGAGGACGCGGATCTCCTGGCAGATGTCGCGGACCATGATGGTCCGGGCCGGGCAGTGGTTGGCGCAACCGCCGCAGCCGATGCACTTCGTATGGTCCCAGTGAGGGGCGCCGCGGAAGCCCTCCGGGGCCGGCCGGGGCTCGAAGGGGTACTTGAGGGTCACCACGCCGGGCTTGGCCGCCATCAGGACCTGCTTGATCTTGCTCGTCAGCCACATGGCGCTTCTCCCGGTGCTCCTAGATGCCGGCCACGGCCAGCCCGACCGCGCCGAGGGCGGCCAGGATGAGGACGGCGTAGATCTTGACGGCCTGGTCGATCCGCAGCCGCGGATTGGTCGAGCCGACCACGGCGATGAGGACGAAGACGGCCATCGTCCCCAGGAGCTGGGTCAGCAGGTCGCCGGCGTAGGCGCCCGTCCGCAGGAAGGGCAGGAAGACGGCCACGAACAGCCAGGCGTAGAACATCTGCTTCATCATCATGTACCAGCGGAACAGGGCGTAGTCCGGCCCGCTGAACTCGATGAACGGGCCCTCGAGGACCTCGATCTCGGCCTCCGCGATGTCGAAGGGCTGCTTGGACACGAAGGCCTGCAGGGCGGCCAGATAGGCGACGGCCATGACCGCGGTCGAGAGGCCGTAGCCGGCGGCCGAAGCGCCGAAGACGGCCGCGCCCAGCCCCAGGCCGCCGGCGCGGGCGGCGCCGACGAGAAGGGTCATGGCCAGGACCGGTTCGACCATGATCATGGTCACCATCTCCCGGCTGGCCCCGATGGCGGCGAAGGTGTTGCGGCTGGCCAGGGCCCCGACCAGGACCGAGACCCCGCCGAGCGTCAGGAGATAGACGAGGGTGACGGCGTCGACCCGAGCGCCCAGGGCGTTGACCTTGGAGCCGAGGGGGACGAGGGCGGCCACGGCCAGGATCGAGGCGAAGGCGGCCGGCGGGGCCAGGCGGAAGGCCCAGCTCCCGGCCGAGATGAGGCGCTGCTTGCCGAGCAGTTTGAGCAGGTCGAAGTAGGGCTGGACGACCGGCGGCCCCTTGCGGGTCTGGACCCGGGCCGTGATCTTGCGCATCACGCCCTCGAAGAGCGGCGCCAGAAGCAGGAAGAGGAGGACGTTGACGAGGACGGCGACGACGCTCACGATCCCTCCTCCCCGGCCCCGCGCCGCGACAGGCGCTCGAGCTCGGCCCGGCCCAGGACGCGTTTCGCGCCCGAGCGGGCGTCGACGACGGCCACCCGGTCCGTGCACGAGAAGCAGGGGTCGATCTGTCCCAGGATGATGGGGAAGTCGGCGAATTGGTTGTCGAGGAGCATGGCCGGCACGGCCTGCAGGTTCGGATAGGTCGGGGCCCGGACGCGCCAACGCTCGGGCCGGTTCTCCTCGCCGGTGACGACGTAGTGGACGGACTCGCCGCGGGGCGCCTCGACCATGGACAGGCCGTGCCGCAGGGGCGGCAGGGCCTCGGGGACCACGGCCAGGAGCGGCCCGTCGTCGGGCAGGCCGGCCAGGGCCTGGCGCAGGATGGCGATGGACTCGAAGATCTCCAGGACCCGGACGACGAGCGTCCCCCAGACGTCGCCGCTGTCGGCGACGGGGACGTCGAAGGCCATGTCGGCGTAGGCCGCGTAGGGGTGGTCCTTGCGGCTGTCCATCTTCAGCCCGCGGGCCCGGGCCACGGGGCCGACCAGGCTCCAGCGCACGGCCTCCTCCCGCGACAGGTAGCCGACGCCCTTGGTCCGGCGGTGGATGGCGCCGTCGCCGACGATGGCCTTCTTGAGCGTCATGACCTCCTTCTCCAAGCCGGCCAGGACGCTCTCGATGTCGGCCCGGACCTCGGGCCCGATGTCGCGCCGGACGCCGCCGATGAGGACCATGCCGTAGGTCTTGCGGTTGCCGGTGATGCGCTCCGAGAGCCACATGACCTTCTCCCGGACCCGCCAGGCCTGCATGAAGACCGTGTCGAAGCCGATGAGATGCCCGGCGATGCCCAGCCAGAGGAGGTGCGAGTGGAGGCGCTCGATCTCCAGCATGACCGTGCGGATGTACTCGGCCCGACGGGAGATCCGGAGGCCGGCGGCGGCCTCGACGGCCTGGGCGTAGCAGACGGCGTGGACCGAGCCGCAGATGCCGCAGATGCGCTCGGCGACGAAGGGCACCTCGTTGTAGCTGACCTGCGTCTGGCAGAGCTTCTCGATGCCGCGGTGGGTCATGAAGCCGCGGTAGTCGCAGCCCTTGATGGTCTCGCCGTCGACGTAGACGGCGAAGTGTTCGGGCTCGTGGAGGCTGACGTGGAAGGGCCCGACGGGGACGATGGTCGTCCCGGGCGGGGCCTCGTCGAGCCGGTAGGCGACGTCCTCGGCCGCCGGCGGCTCGAGGTCGTGCGGGACCTCCTTGCGCAGAGGGTAGATCCCATCCGGCCAGTCGTCGGCCAGGATGAGCCGCTTGGGCTTGGGGTGGCCGGGGAACGACATCCCCAGGAGGTCCCGGTACTCGCGCTCGGACCAGCCGGCGCTCGGGATGTCCGGGGTGATGGATTCGAAGGACGGGTCGCCGGCCGGGGCCGAGGTCCGCAGGGCCACCGCGGCGTGGTCGGCGTCGAAGGCGAAGGTGTGGATGAGCCCCAGCGTGCCCTGGCGGGCGATCTCGTCGGTGCCGATGCCGACCATGTAGCGGCCGCCGAGCCCGATCAGGGCTTGGGCCGCGGTCCGCAGGACGGCCCGGTCGACGTCGACGAAGAGACGGTCCGGGCGCGGCGACTCCGCGCCCCGGAAGCCGCCGCCGCAGCGGGCCTCGAGCTCGGTCCTGATCCTGGCGAGGGCGTCCATGCGCGTCTCCCTACTTCCCGTTCCGGCCGCCGGCGGGCTTGAAGAGCGACCGCAGGCCGGCGAACATGCCCCGGTCCGCGTACCGGTTGGCTTCGTTGAGGTCCTGATAGCCGCAGAGCCAGGTCGGCGCGGCGGCGTCCTTGGAACCGCCCGACCGCCGCAGCAGGGCCCCCAGCCCCAGCCCGGCCGCGAGGAGGGCCAGGACGAGGAGCGGGACGGCGGCCGCGCCGAGGCCTTTCAGCCCGACTCCCAGAGCCGCGGCCGGCCCGAGGCCGCCCGGCGCGTTCAAGGCGTCGGCCAAGAGGAAGCCCTCGGAGCGCCGCAGCACGGCCAGGGCCAGGCCGACCGAGAGGACCGGGAAGAGCCCCTGGACGAGGGCCAGGAGGACCAGGGCGACCTGGGGGACGAGCATCGATCCCGGGACCTCGCGGATGGGCCTCGCGGCGTGGTGCTCGGCCCCCGACGAGGTGAAGGCCATGCCGAAGAACTTGACGTAGCAGGCCAGGGTCACCGCGCTCGTGAACAGGGCCACGACGCCGAAGACGACCAATAAGAAGGTCGCCTCCCCCGCCAGGACCGAGCTCGAGACGATGGCCCACTTGCTGGCGAAGCCGCTGAAGGGCGGCATGCCGGCGATGGACAGCGAGGCCAGGCCGGCGACGACGGCGCTCACGGGCATCAGGCGGATGAGCCCGCCGAGCCGGTTGAGGTCGCTCGTCCCGGTGGCGTAGAGGATGCCGCCGCCCGTGAGGAAGAGGGCCTCTTTGAACACGGCGTGGTTGAGGGCGTGGTAGAGGGCCCCGACGGCGGCGGCCGCGGCCAGGACGAGCAGGCGGGCCTGGAGGCCGGCATCGGCGGTCGCGGCGGAGAAACCGGCCAAGCCGAGAGCGGCCCCGAGCGCCAGGACGATGTAGCCGATTTGGCCGATGGAGCTGAAGGCCAGGAGGCGCTTGGCGTCGCTCTGGAGCATGGCTTGGACGGTGCCGATGAGCAGGGTCGCCGCTCCGACGGCGGCCACGATCAGGCCCCAGGTCCGGGCGGAGAAGGCCGGGTTGGCGAGCGGGGCCAGGAACAGGAAGACCCGCATCAGGCCGAAGATGCCGGTCTTGCTCATGGCCGAGCTGAGCAGGGCGCCGACCGGGGAGGGGGCCGCGGCGTAGGCCCCCGGCAGCCAGAGCTGGCCGAGGGGGAAGACGCCGGCCTTGAGCCCGAAGCCGGCGAGCAGAAGCCCGAAGAACAGGGCCAGGGCCGGCCCGCCCGCGCCGGCCAGACGGCCGCCGATCTCCGGCAGAGTCTCGCCGAAGCGGTAGCCGCCGACGGCGAAGGGGGCGGCCACGGCCAGCAGCCAGGCCAGTTCCATGAAGATCAGGAAGTCCCGGGCGGCCCGGGCCGTCCCCGGCCGATCGCGGTCGAACCGGACCAGGGCGTAGGCCGGCAGGGTCATGACCTGCCAGGCCAGGGTGAAGCCCAGGGCCAGGTCGTCCACGACGAGGACGGCGGCCATGCCGAGCAGGAAGAGCGGGAAGCAGGCGTAATAGCCGCGCAGGTCGCGCCCCGGGAAGCGGTCCATATAGCGGATCGAATAGAGGGCGCTGGCCAGGCCCATGACGGCGACGACGGCCAGGAAGATGGCGGCCAGGCCGTCGACGAGGAGCGGCACGGAGACGGGCCCGAGGGAGACGGTCCGCGCGGCGTGGCCGGCATGGCCGAACAGGGCCTCGTAGCCGACCGTGAGCAGCAGGGCCGACGAGACCGCGACCAGGACCAGGTTGACCGTCCCCGCGAGGGCGCGCCGGCGCCCGGCAGCGAGCGCCGCGACCGCCGCCGCGGCCAGGGCGCCGAAGGCGGCGAAGAGGCGGACGAAGAGGTCAGCGGTCATGGCGATCCTCCGGGCGGGCGGGGGCCAGGGCGCCCAGGACGGCATCGCGCACGCCGGCGGCGGCCCGGGCCACGGCGGGCGTCAGGCCCTCGCCGAAGTCCAGGTCGGCGGGCACGATGCCGAGGAGAAAGGCCTCTTTGCCGGCGGCCGCGAGATACTTGCCGCTGAGCGAGAGGGCCATTTTGTGGGTCGAGAAGCTCTCGGCCTCGGCCAGGTCGGCCAGGCGGCCGAAGACGACGGTCCCGGGCTCGCCCTCGGCGGCCACGGCGTCGACGAAGACGACGTTCCGGGCGGCGCCGCGGGCGATGGCCGGGACGAAGTTCTCGGGCACGTCCTGGGCGTCGACGAGATCCAAGGCGGAGGCGGCCGCGGTCCCGCGCAGGGCGGCCACGATCCAGGGGCCGACGCCGTCGTCCCGGCGCAGGGGGTTGCCGACGCCGACGAGACAGGCCGGGCCGCGGAGGACGTCGGCCAGGCGGGGGGCGCCGTCCGTCATATCTGCTCTCCCAGGGTCTTGATCTGCTTGTAGGTGTAGACCGGGCCGTCCGTGCAGACGAGGGTCCGGCCGATGGCGCAGTGCTGGCACTTGCCGATGCCGCACTTCATGTGCCTCTCGAGCGTGGAGACGATGGCCTCGTCCTTGAGCCCGGCCGCCAGGAGCTCCTTGATGACCGAGTTGAACATCAGCGGCGGGCCGCAGACGAAGGCGACGGTGTCCCGGACCGGCACCTGGGCCGGCTTGACGAGCGTGTGGACGAAGCCGACGGGGCCCGTCCAGCCCGGCTCGGGGCGGTCGATGGTGAAGTAGGTCTCGAAGCCCTCGGTGGCCTTCCATCGGTCGATCATGTCCCGGTACATCAGCTCCTTGGAGGAGCGGGAGCCGTAGATGAGGATGATGCGGCCGAAGTCCCGCCGGTGCTGGAGGACATGGACGATGGACGAGCGCAGCGGGATGAGCCCGATGCCGCCGGCGACGTAGACGACGTTCTTGCCCTTGATGGCCTCGAAGGGGAAGCCGTTGCCGAAGGGGCCGCGGATGCCGATCTTGTCCCCGGCCCCGAGCTCGTGGAGGGCCCGGGTGACCTTGCCCACCCGGCGGACCGACAGGTGGGGCCGGTCGCCCTCGGGGCTGAACGGCAGGGACACGGCGAACTCGCCGGCGCCGAAGACCGTGCACATGACGAACTGGCCGGACCGGATGCGGAAGTCCCGGGCGGCCTCCGGCCGCTCGAACGAGAAGTAGAAGGTGCGGACGTCCTCGATCTCGTCCCGGACCTCGTCGATGACGGCGACCTCGGGGACGGTGACGATGGCGCCGGGGTTCTGAGCGCTCATTTCGCGCCTGCCTTGGTGATCTCGCGCCGGATGTAGGTGACGACGTTGGCGATGCCGATGTCGCCGGGGCAGACCCGGTTGCAGCGGCCGCAGCCGACGCAGCCGGGCCGGAGGTATTTCTTGGACTGGGAATAGGACAGCTTGCAGAAGAAGCGCTTGTTGCGGCGGTCCTCGACGGGCTTGCGGGGATTGTGGTCGCCGGCCATGCGGGTGTAGCCCTCGAAGGAGCAGGAGTCCCAGGACCGCGTCCGGTCGGTCCGGCCGCCGTCCGCGGCCAGGTCCTCGACGTTGAAGCAGGAGCAGGTCGGGCAGACGAACGAGCAGGCCCCGCACTCGAAGCACTGGTCGCCGATGTACTCCCAGACCTCGTTGGCGATGAAGCCCATGGTGATGCGGTTCATGACCCGCGAGATCCAGGCCTTGTTCTCGGTGGCCTCGGCGTCGAAGCGGGCGATGGAGGCGTCGACGGCGGCCTTCTTGACGGCCGCGGCGTCCGGGCCGGCCTCGGCCAATCCCAGGCGGCGGGCCAGGGCCTCGCCCTTCTCGCTGCCGGCCTCGTAGAGGTAGCGGTCGCCGACGGCGGTCAGGGCGGCGTCGTAGCCCTCCCGGGCGGCCGGGCCGCTGTCCGTGCAGACGCAGAAGCACTGGGGGAAGGGCCGGACGCAGGTGTTGGCCAGGACGAACATCTTCTTGCGGTGGTCGCGGTAGACCTCGTCGACGTATTCCTGGCCGAGGAAGAAGCGGTCCAGGCAGAGGAGGCCGTTGAGGTCGCAGGCCCGGATGCCGACCAGGGCCTTGGGCCGGACGAGGTCCTCGCGGACGACGGCGGCCTGGCGCGTCTCCCGGTCGTAGCGGTAGGATAGGATCCGCTCGGCCTGGGGGAAGACGGCGTGCTTGGGCGGGTTGTAGGTGATGGGGGCGTCGAGACGGATCACGGCCGGGTCCTCGACCCGCTCGAACATGGGGTCGCCGCCGTCGGCCCGGACGACGGGGCCGTAGAGGTCGTGGTCGGCGGCCAGAGCGGCCAGGAGCGCGGCGACCCGGTCTCGGGGCAGGATGTACATCGTCACACCTTCTCGATCCGCACGGGGATGGCCGATTCCTGGTCCTCGTCGATGGAGGTCCCGGCGGCGTTGAGGAAGCCCGGCACCATGTCCTCGATGAAGTACGGGACGTGGACGGTCCCGGGCCGGACGTCCTCGGAGACGCGGACGGCGACCCGCATCGAGCCGCCGGCGGCGACGACGTCGACGGGGGCGCGGTCGCGGAGGCCAAGCCGCTTGGCGTCGGAGGCCTCGACCTCGACGAAGCCCCGCGGGTACAGGAGGAGCAGGGCGTTGTACTCCCGCTTGGGGATCTGGGTCTTCTTCATGATGTTGTTGCGGTGCCAGAAGTAGTTGGCCTTGCCGGCCATGAGCAGGAAGGGGAACTCGTCCGAGGCGGCCGGCACGGAGAAGTCGGCGCCGGGGGCGACGAAACGGAGGAGGCGGCCGGCGGAAGCGGCGTCGTAGCGGAGCGTGCCTTCCGGGCGGGCGGCGTCGACGGGCCACTGCAGGCCGTGGCCTTTCTCGAGCCCGGCGTAGGTGACGCCGGCGTAGGCCGGAACGGCCGCGGCGATCTCGGCCATGACGCCCTCGGCCGAGTCGACCGCCCAGCCGGCGCCGAGCTTGGCGGCCAGGTCGGCGTAGACGCGCCAGGCCGGGCGGACGCCGGCCGGGGGCTCGACCTTCTTGCGGTTGAGCTGGATGCGCCGCTCGGCGTTGGTGTAGGTCCCGTCGGTCTCCGCGGACGAGGCGGCCGGCAGGACGACGTGGGCGAACTCGGCGAAGGGGTTGGCGAAGGCGCCGATGTAGACGAGGCAGTCGAGGGCGCCGAGCTTGGCGGCGTGGCGGACGATCTCCTCGTCACGGTCGGCCACGACCAGGGCCTTGAGCGGCGTGGGCTCGGCCGCCAGCAGCTCGCGCGGCGTCCGGCCGGCCGCCGGGCCCTCGGCCCGGCGGTGGCCGGCGAGGAAGCGGTTCGAGGCGCCCACGTCCGTCCCTCCGAGGAGGTTGCAGATGCCCGTGACGGGGTTGACGCCGCAGCCCTCCCGGCCGACCTTGCCGGCGGCCAGGAAGAGGTCGAAGAGCAGGGCCGTGGAGGCCCGGTCGAGGCCGGCGATCCCGGAGGTGAAGAAGGCCATGGCCGTCGACGCCTGGGCCAGCCGCCGGGCCAGGTCCTCGATCGTCGCGGGCTCGAGCCCGGCGGCCCCGGCCAGGGCGGCCAGGTCGAGGACGGCCAGGGAGCGGGCGAAATCGTCGAAGCCCTCGGTCCGCTCGCGGACGAAGGCCTCGTCGTGCCAGCCGCGCTCGACGAGGACCTTGGCCAGGGCGGCCAGGACGTGCCGCAGGGTCCCCGGGCGGAGCCAGAGGTGGCGGCCGCTGAGCCGGGCGATCTGGGTCGAGCGCGCGCTCAGGGTGACGAGCTCGGACCCGCCCCGGGCGGCCCGGTGGATCTCGCTGCCGACGATGGGATTGAGCTTGGCGATGTCGGCCCCGGCGACCAGGATGAAGCCGGCCTTCCGGATCTCGGTCAGGCCGCCGGACATGGCCGGCCAGCCCGTGCCCTCGAGGAGGACGTCGGCGGCCTCGCCGTGCCCCTGGTCGGAGGCCAGGGCGATGTGGGGCGTGCGGAAGACCGAGCGGGCCAGCTGGGCCATGAGGAAGTTGTCCTCGTTGGAGGCCCGCGGCGAGGCCAGGAAGGCGATCTCGTCGCCGGAGTAGCGGCCCAGCCGGTCCGCGGCGTAGGTCAAAGCCTCATCGTAGGGGACCGTCTGGAGGCGGCCGTCGCGCCGGACGGCCGGCGAGACGATCCGGTCCCGCGTCGCCAGGAGCTCGTGGATGTGCCAGCCGCGGACGCAGAGACGTCCCCGGCTGACGGGGTGGCCGGGGGCGGCGAAAACGCCGCGGACGGCGCCGTCCCGGACGTCGAGCAGATGGCCGCAGCCGGTGCCGCAGAAGTTGCAGACCCCCGAGTGAGTGCTCATGCCAAAGGCTCCTCAGACTTGGCGGCCCGGATCTTCCCGGCCGGCGGGCCTCGACCGGACAGATGCGCGGCCGACGGGACACCTCGCCCTCTCGGCGGTCCATAGGGGCTTCGACGGAGAGCTTAGCTCGCGAGCCGCGCAGGGAATTCTATAGACGATAAGATACCAGAACGGCGCCCTAAAGTAAAGGTCCCCGGAGCTTCAGGCCGATGACGTACATAATATTGTAAAGATTGGAGATACCGCCGACGAAACGCTCCTTGACCAGGCCCTTGGGGATGTCGTCGATGACGGCCTTGAGGCCGTCGAGAGCGGCCTTGAGAGCCTCGTGGTCGGCCTGCAGGGCGGCGCGGCCGTCCGAGGCCGCGAGGGCCTCGGAGGACGGGCCGACCCGGGAGACGTCGTCGAACATCGCCCGGTAGGCCTCGCGCCGGGAGCGGGGCACGGCCAGGACGGCTTTCTCGATGAGGGCGGCCCGGGTCACGGCGTAGCCGATGAGGACCTCGGCGGCGTTGCGGTCCTGAGCCCGGTCGGGGTAGCGCTCGAAGTAGGCCTCGCCGAGGGCGATCATGTCGGCGCTTTCGAGCGGGAAGGCGCCGTCGAGGGCCCGGACGGCGCCGCGGAAGGCGCCGGCGTCGGGCTCGCGGCGGAAGAGATCGGCCAGGGAGACGGTCATGGGCCTTTCGGGAGCGTCCGGCCGGGCGGCGGCGCCGGCGGCCGGGGCGCTACTTGGCCTTGGCGTACCGGCCGATGACGGCCAGCAGCAGGTCGAAGTTGACGGGTTTCTGGAAGACGCCGCTGAAGCCGAACTCGGCCAGGCCGACGGTGGCCGCCGTGGCGTCGCCGATCGTGCTCAGCAGGAACACGGGCGTCCCGGGCCGCTCCGTCTTCATGATCTTGGTCACCTGGCCGCCCGAATCGATGTCCTCCATCATCATGTCGCAGAGGACGATGTCGGGGTTCGTCTTCCGGAAGGCCTCGAGGCCCTCCTTGCCGCTGAGGGCGGTGGCGGCCTCGAAGCCGCTGGCGTCGAGGATGGCCTTGACGGATTCGACGATGGCCGGGTCGTCGTCGATGATGAGCACCTTTTTCTTATCGCTCATGGTGTCCTCCGGGCGTCGTTCGGGAAGGTCCTTTATACCACATTCGTCCCCCGGGGGCCAAGCGGGACGGTCCCTAGAGCTCCTGGTGCTCGGTCCGGTGGATGATCTCGTTCTGGAGCTCGGTCGAGCAGTCGACGAAGTAGTCGCTGTAGCCGGCCACGCGGACGATGAGGTCGCGGTACTTCTCGGGCTGGGCCTGGGCCGTCCGCAGGAGGTCGGCCGTGACGACGTTGAACTGGATGTGGTGGCCCATGAGCCGGAAGTAGCCGCGGACGAGGTCCTTGAGCCCGTTGAGCCCGGCCTCCCCGGCCAGGAGCTGGGGGGTGAACTTCTGGTTGAGGAGGGTGCCGCCCGTCCGGACGTGGTCCATCTTGCCGAGCGACTTGACGACCGCCGTCGGGCCTTTGCGGTCGGCGCCCTGGACGGGCGAGACGCCCTCGGACACGGCGTCGCCGGCCCGGCGGCCGTCGGCCGTAGCTCCGGTCATCTTGCCGAAGTAGATGTGGGCCGTGGTCGGCAGGAGGTTGATGCGGTAGGTGCCGCCCCGCGGCGTCGGCCGGCCGTCGACGGCCTCGAAGTAGGCCTCGAAGACCCGGGTCATCAGGGAGTCGGCGTAGTCGTCGTCGTTCCCGAACTTGGGCGTCCGGTTGAGGACGCGCTGGCGGAGGGCCGCGTGGCCCTCGAAATCGGCCGCCAGGGCCGCCCGCAGCTCGGCCATACTGAAATGCCCGTGGTCGTAGACGTTGTAGCGGATGGCGCTGAGGGTGTCGGTGATCGTGCCGACGCCGACGCCCTGGATGTAGTTCGTGTTGTAGCGGGCCCCGCCGGCGTGGTAGTCCCGGCCGGTCTTGACGCAGTCGTCGACCAGGACCGACAGGAAGGGGGCCGGCAGGTACTTGGCGTAGAGGGCCTCGATGACGTTGGAGCCGCGGACCTTGATGTCGACGAAGTGCCGGATCTGCTTCCGGAAGGCCTCGAAGAGCTCGTCGAAGGAGGAGAACGCGTCCGGATCGCCGGTCTCGAGGCCGATGCGCTTGCCCGTCCGCGGGTCGACGCCGTTATGGAGAGCGATCTCGAAGACCTTGGGAAGGTTGAAGTAGCCGGTCAGGATGTAGGCCTCCTTGCCGAAGGCCCCGGCCTCGACGCAGCCGCTGGCCCCGCCGTTGCGGGCATCGACCACGGACTTGCCCTGGCGGACGAGCTCCTGGACGATGGCGTCGGTGTTGAAGATCGAGGGCTGGCCGAAGCCGGTCTTGACGATCTTGAGGGCCCGGAGCAGGAACGCGTCCGGCCCCTTGGCGCTGATCTGGACCATCGAGCTGGGCTGGAGGATGCGCATCTCCTCGATGACGTCGAGGATGAGGAACGACAGCTCGTTGACGCCGTCCGTGCCGTCCTCCTTGAGGCCGCCGACGTTGATGAGGGCGAAATCCGTATAGGTACCGCTCTCCTCGGCCGTGACGCCGACCTTGGGAGGCGCGGGCTGGTTGTTGAACTTGACCCAGAAGGCCTGCAGGAGCTCGCGGGCCGACTCCTTGGTCAGGCTGCCGTCGGCCAGGCCCCGCTGGTAGAACGGCCAGAGGTGCTGGTCGAGCCGGCCCGGGTTGAAGGAGTCCCAGGTGTTGTACTCGGTGATGACGCCCAGGTGGACGAACCAGTACATCTGGAGGGCCTCCCAGAAGTCGCGGGGGGCCTCGGCGGGCACGCGGTCGCAGACCGCGGCGATCCGCTCGAGCTCGGCCCGGCGGGCCGGGTCCTGCTCCCCCGCCGCCAGCTCGCGGGCCTTGGCGGCGTGGCGCCGGCCGAAGGCGATCAGGGCGTCGCAGCTCGCGGACATGGCCTTGAGCTCCTCCTGCCTGTCGTAGGCGGCGGGGTCGGCCATGAAGTCGAGGGCGGCCAGGGCGGCTTCGATGTCCTTCTTGAAGCCGTTCATCCCTTTCCGGTAGATCTTGCCGTCGAGGACGGTGTGGCCCGGGGCCCGCTGCTCCATGAACTCGGTGAAGACGCCGGCTTCGTAGGCGTCGAGCCATTCGCGGGTCATCTCGGCGAAGATCCGTTCCCGCTGGGAGCGGCCCTGCCAGAACGGGATGATCTCCTCGGCGTAGACGCGACGGGTCTCGGCGTCGGAGGCGAAGGCCGTCTTCTTGCGGTCGTCGAGGTACTGGAGGTCCTGCAGGGAATGGACGCAGACCTCGGGGTAGGTCGGCGTGGCCTTGGGGGCCGGGCCGCGCTCGCCGACGATGAGCTCGCCGTCGTTGAAGACGACGGTCTTCCCTTCCATGATGTGCTTGAAGGCCAGGGCCCGTTGCATCGGCGTCGACAAACCGGCCGTCGCGGGACGCTTGTAGAACTCGGTTAGGAGCCGGGCCCGTTCGGCGCTGATCGTCGGCTTGGCCTCGAGCGTCTGCGTCCTCAGCTTCTTGATGCGGTCGTTCATGGTCATCCTCCGATGCGGACATCGAAACCGGCCTCCCGGAAGGCCGCGGCGACGGCCGCCACGCGCTCCTCCCCGGGGGCCTCGAAGGCCCGGAAATCCCGTTCCCGGCCGATCCGGCGGGCCTTCTCCATGCCGCCGGCGTGATAGGGCAGCAGCCCGACCCGCTCGACCTTCCCCAGCGACCTGAGGAAGTCGATCGTGCGCCGGACGTTGCCGTCGTCGTCGTTGACGCCGGGGACCAGCGGAACGCGGACCCAGACCTCTGTCCTGCGCGCGACGAGCCGGCTGAGGTTCTCGAGGAGGGGCCCGTTCGGGGCGCCCGTCGTCTCGCGGTGCCGGGCGTCGTCCATGACCTTGAGGTCGTAGAGGACGAGGTCGGCTCTCGCGGCCAGCCGGTCGAGGACGCCGGGGGCGGCCATCCCCGCCGTATCGATGGCCGTCCGCAGGCCGCGGGCCCGGCAGGCGTCGAGGACGGCCTCGGCGAAATCCGATTGGACGAAGGGATCTCCGCCCGAAAGGGTCACGCCGCCGCCCGACTGCTCGTAGAAGATACGGTCCCTCTCGACCTCGGCCACGACCTCGTCGACGGTCATCTCCCGGCCGACGATCTGCATGGCGTCGTAGAGACAGGCCTCGGCGCACTTGCCACAGGCGTCGCATTTGGCCCGGTCGACGGAAACGGCCCCGTCGCCGTTCTTAGCGATGGCCCCGGGGGGACAGGCGGCGACGCAGGCGTAGCAGCGGCGGCAGCGGGCCGGCCAATGCATGAGCTCGGGCCCGGGATCGACGCTTTCGGGATTGTGGCACCACAGGCAGCGCAGGGCGCAGCCTTTGAGGAAGACGGTCGTCCGGATGCCCGGTCCGTCGTGGATCGAGTAGCGCTTGATGTCGAAAACGCGTCCCTTCAAGTCGCTCACTTTTTTCAATCTCTCGGCATAAGGGGTTCTACCCCCGGTTTAGTCGTAATATATCAGATATCAGGGCGGCTCGCAAGCGATATTTTTGACCTTTTCCCTACCTTTTTCCCCTGATATGTTATAAAAAGACCCTCTGGAGCCGCCATGACCGCCGCCCATCCTTATAACATGCGCTTCGTCTGGGCGACCACCCTGGTCTCGGCCATGGGCGGGCTCCTCTTCGGCTATGACTGGGTCGTCATCGGCGGGGCCAAGCCCTTCTACGAGAAGTTCTTCGGCCTGACCACGCCGTCGGAGATCGGCTGGGCCATGTCGAGCGCCCTGGCCGGCTGCATCGTCGGCGCGCTCGTCTCGGGCGCCCTGTCGGACCGCTTCGGGCGCAAGCGCCTGCTCATCCTGGCCGGCTTCTTCTTCACCGTCTCGGCCGTCTGGACGGCCCTGGCCTCGGATTTCACCCTGTTCGTCGTCTTCCGCCTGGTCGGCGGCGTCGGCATCGGCCTGGCCTCCAACCTCTCGCCCATGTACATCGCCGAGATCGCGCCGGCCGAGATCAGGGGCAAGCTCGTCTCGGTCAACCAGCTGACCATCGTCATCGGCATCCTGGCCGCCCAGATCGTCAACTGGCTCATCGCCCGGCCGGTGCCGGCAGGGGCCACGGCGGCCGACATCCTGGCCTCCTGGAACGGCCAGACCGGCTGGCGCTGGATGTTCGGCGCCGAGACCGTCCCGGCCCTGCTCTTCTTCTTCCTGATGTTCCTCGTTCCCGAGAGCCCGCGCTGGTTGGCCAAGAACGGACGGCCGGAGCGGGCCGCCAAGGTCCTCGAGCGCGTCGGCGGCCGCGACTTCGCGGCCCGGGCCATGGACGAGATCCGGGCCACGCTGGCGGGCGAAGAGGCCGGACGGGTCCGCTTCCGCGAGCTCCTCGGGCCCGGCCTGCGCCGGGTCCTTCTCGTCGGCGTCGTCCTGGCCGTCTATCAGCAGTGGTGCGGCATCAACGTCATCTTCAACTACGCCCAGGAGATCTTCACGGCCGCCGGCTACGGCGTCAGCGACGTCCTGTTCAACATCGTCGTCACCGGGACCGTCAACCTCGTCTTCACCTTGGTCGCCATCCGCCTCGTCGACCGGACCGGGAGGCGGCCGCTCATGCTGGCCGGGTCGGCCGGGCTGGCCGTCGTCTTCGGTCTCATCGGCGCGGCTTACGCCATGCGCCTCCGCGGCGTTCCCATCCTGCTCCTCGTCCTCGTCGCCCTGGCCCTCTACGCCCTGTCGCTCGCGCCGGTGACCTGGGTCCTGCTGTCCGAGATCTTCCCCAACCGCATCCGCGGCGCGGCCATGTCGGTCTCGACCTTCGCCCTCTGGGCGGCCTGCTTCGCCCTCACCTACACCTTCCCCCACCTCAACGCCGGGCTGGGGCCGGCCGGCACCTTCGGCCTCTACGCCGGCATCAGCGCCCTGGGCTTCCTCTTCATCCGATCGCGCGTCCGCGAGACCAAGGGCAAGACCCTGGAGCGGATCGAGCGGGAGCTCGGCGGGGGCGGGGCGTGAGCCGGCGATGAACGGGAACGCCGGTCCCCTGACGCCGGACCCGGGAGCGGCCGCGGGACCGGGCCGGACGGACGGGGCCGTCCGGCGGCTCTACCGCGAGGAGCGGGAAGCCTGGCGCCGGACCTACCGGCGCTACTTCAAGCGCGCCGCCCGGGCCCTCGGGCTGGGCTTCGTCGGGGGTTTCGCCTTCTTCTCGCTCTGGCCGGCCCAGGAGCAGAAAGCGCTCGAGCTCGTCGTCCAGGCCCTCAAGGACATCCCCATCGGCGGCTCGGCCGCCGTGCTTGCCCTGACGCTCCTCTATCACAACGCCCGGGCCTCGGTCATCGCCGTCGCCGTCGGGGCGGTCCCCTTCCTGTCGCTGTCCATCTTCGACCCGCTCCTCAACGGCGGGGTCCTGGGCCTGCTGGCCTCCGTTTCCAAGCACAACGGGCTCGACGTCCCCCGCTTGTTCCTGACCCAGATCCTGCCCCACGGCGTCTTCGAGCTCACGGCCGTCTGCTACGCGACGGCAGTCGGCCTCCATCTCTCGGCGGGGACGGGCCGGAAGGTGGCGGCCGCTTGGCGGGCCCGCCGGGCCCGGAAAACGGGACGGGAGGAGGATCCGGCGCTCATACCGGCCTCCGCGGGGACGGAAGCCCCGATCGAAGCGGCTACGGCGGGACTGCCGCGGCCGGCCGGAACCGCGCCCTGCGGACTGTGCGAGCCCGGGCTCGTCCGCGACGCCGTCCGCTCGTTCGTCCTGGTCGTCCTGCCGCTCCTCGTCGTGGCCGCCTTCATCGAGGGCTTCATCACGCCTCGCTTGCGCTGAACGGAGGACGACATGAAATTCACCTTCGCCCACAACAACATCAATGTCTTCCACCTCCAGAAGAGCCTGATCTTCTACAAGTCCGCCCTCGGGCTCGAGGAGGTCCGCCGGCACGAGGCCGCGGACGGCAGTTTCGTCCTGGTCTACCTCGGCGACGGCAAGACCCCTCACCGGCTCGAGCTGACCTGTCTCCACGACCGCAAGGAGCCCTACGACCTGGGCGACAACGAGAGCCACCTGGCCTTCACGGTCGACGACTATCGGGCCGCCCACGCCCTCCACGAGGAGATGGGGGTCATCTGCTACGAGAACCCGGGGATGGGTATCTATTTCATCGAGGACCCGGACGGGTACTGGCTGGAGATCGTGCCCGCTAAATAATGGGGCCGTTTCTATTTATTTTATTCATCCAATTTTCATCAAATGAATAAAACAAATAGAAACGGCCCCGTTTTCTATTTGAACCTGTAGAGCGAGATCGAGCGGAAGGTCTCGCCGGGCCGCAACACCGTCGAGGGGAAGTTCGGGTGGTTCGGCGAATCCGGGAAGTGCTGGGTCTCGAGGCAGAAGGCGTAGTGTTTCTGATAGGCTTTGCCGCCCTTGCCGACGACCGAGCCGTCGAGGAAGTTGCCCGTGTAGAGCTGGATGGCCGGCTGGTCCGTCCAAACTTCCATGACGCGGCCGCTCACCGGCTCCTCGACGCGCGCCGCCAGGGCCAGCGTGCCGCCGCCGCTCCTGAGGACAAAATTGTGGTCGTAGCCGCCCTCGACCAGGGCGATCCTCTCGCCGATCGCGTGGGGGGCGGTGAAATCGAACGGCGTCCCGGCCACGGGCGCGATCTCGCCGGTCGGGATGAGGTTGACCGGAGAATCGACGGCGGTGATCCTGTCGGCCTCGATCCGGAGGACGTGCCCCAGGATATCGCCGCGGCCCTCGCCCTTGAGGTTCCAGTAGGCGTGGTTGGTCAGGTTGAGGACGGTGGGCTTGTCCGTCGTCGCCTCGTAGCGGATCTCGAGCTCGTCGGCCTCCATCAGGGTGTAGACGACCGTGACCGCCAGGTTCCCCGGATAGCCCTCCTCGCCGTCTTTGCTGAGGTAGGTCAGCTTGAGGCCGGCGCCCTTCTCGCCGCGGACGGGTTCGGCCGTCCAGACGACCTTGTCGAAGCCCTTGAGCCCGCCGTGGAGCGTGTTCTCGTTGTTGTTGACGGCCAGGCGGTATTCGGCGCCGTCCAAGGTGAACCGGGCCTTGGCGATGCGGTTGCCGTAGCGGCCGATGATGGCCCCGAAATAGGGATGGGTGCCTAAATACCCCTCGAGCGAATCGAAGCCGAGGTTGACGTCGGCCAGGGCGCCGGCGCGGTCCGGGGTCTTGAGCGAGACCAGGATGGCCCCGTAGGTCATGATACGGGCCTCCAGGCCGGCCTTGTTGGTCAGGGTGTAGATATCGACGGCCGTGCCGTCGGGCAGCCGGCCGAAGAGCTCTTTGCGGACGTCCATCGTCGGGCCTCCTTCGCCGGCGGCCGCCGCCCGGGGCGTCTCGGTCCCGTTCTTGCAGCCCGGGATGAGACAAGCCAGGGCCAGGAGGGCCGCCAGGATCGTTCTTTTCGCGCGCTCGGTCATGATCGCCTCCGCGGGTCAGGGGAGCTGAATCCTTTATTTATATTAAAGACAGGGCCATTTCAACTCTCTCTCCACTCCCGGCAGGCGGATTGGCTGGGACACGATGCGGGAAGATCGGGGACACGTTGCGGGAAAATGGGGACACGATCCCTTTTCAGGAGAAAAGGGTCATGTCCCTATTTTCCCTCTGTCCCCATTTTCCCTCTGTCCCCGATTTCGCACCCCCGCCCGCCCTGAAGCGGGCCGGCTTCGCTAGCCCGCTTCCCTCCGCCGGGCTATGCCCGGCGGCGGAACGATTGACCCCCGCTTCTACGTATGGTAATCCTAAGGCGTATTACTATGGCCGAACTCGTCGGAACGACCCTCAAGCACTACTTTGTCGAGACCCAGCTCGGCAAGGGCGGCATGGGCGTCGTCTACCGGGCCCGGGACACCCGCCTGGACCGCCCGGTGGCCCTCAAGACGATCTCGCCCGGCCTGGTGGCCGACCCCGAGCGCCGGGCCCGCCTGATGATCGAGGCCCGGGCCGCGGCCGCCGTCTCCCACCCGGCCATCGCCCAGGTCTACGACATCGACGAGGTCGACGGCCTCCTGTTCATCGCCTTGGAGTACGTCGACGGGCGGACGGTCACCAAGCTCGTGGCCGACGGCGAGCTCGACCTCCTGGGAGCCATCGAGATCGTCCTCCAGGTCGCCGAAGGCCTGGCCAAGGCCCACGACGCCGGCATCCTCCACCGCGACATCAAGTCCGACAACATCATGGTCACCAGGGACGGCCACGCCAAGCTCCTCGATTTCGGCCTGGCCAAGCTCGTCGAGCCCGGTTCGGACGCCCCCGCCGGCCCCTCGGCCCCCCTCGGCATGTCCCGGACTCTGACCCAGGGCCGAGTCCAGACCATTCCCGGGGCGGTCATGGGCACGATCAATTATATGAGCCCGGAGCAGGCCCGCGGCAAGGAGCTCGACCGGCGCAGCGATATCTTCTCCCTGGGCACGGTCCTCTACGAGATGGTCACCTCGGAGCTGCCGTTCAAGGGCGAGACCCCCCTCGACACCATGCACGCCATCGCCTACGAAGAGGCCCGGCCGGTGACCATCGTCCGCCGCAACCTGACCCCCGAGCTCCACCGCATCGTCTTCCGCTGCCTGCGCAAGAACCCCGACGACCGCTATCCCGACGCCCACGCCCTGGCCGCGGACCTGCGGCGCCTCAAACAGGACCTCGAATCGGGCACCCGGACCCGTCTCCCCATCGTCGACCGCGTCCGCAACTGGGGCGTCGGCCTGCGGACCTCGTTCCCGGGCGGGTACAAGGGCATGGCCATCCTGTTCGCGGCCGTCGCCCTGGCCGCGGTGCTCGTGGCCGTCAATTTCGACTGGGGAGGGCTCATCGGCCCGGCCTTCATCGGCCTGTTCCTGTACCGCTACGTCCGCAACCGCAAGAAACGGCTCATCGCGGCTTTCGCCAAGAAGGTGGGTCGGTTCCCGGAGGTCCGCCTGGTCACGGCCAGGGACGACCGTATCCTGGTCGTCGTGGACAAGGCCCCGGCCAAGGTCTACCTGCGCATCACGGCCCTGGTCGACGACCTCAATCGGGCCCTCTTCGTCGGCAAGGACGTCAAGGCCGAGGTCCGCTCGGAGGTCGCCGAGGAAGAAGCCCGGACCCTGTTGACCCAGGTGGGCGTCATCTACGCCCGCGAGGACAAGGCCGCGCCTACTTCCGCATCTTCTCGACCGCGGCGATCGTCGCCCTGACGCCTTCCGCCTGGGGGTCGTTGGGGGCCAGCTCCACGAACCTGCGCAGCCCGGCCAAGGCCTTGTCGAAGTCGCCCTTGTTGAGCCAGGCCAGGCCGATCCGGTGGTGGGGCTTGGGCCAGTCCGGCTTGATCTTGGCGGCCATCTCGAAATAGGCCACGGCCTCGTCGACGCGCTGGTTGGAGAAGAAGATCTCCCCGACGTTGTAGGCTGCCGCGGCGTCCTCCGGCGAGATGTCCAGGGCCCGGCGGAAGGCCGCCTGGGCGGCCTCGAGGTCGTTCTTCAGCAGGGCCACTTCGCCGAGCCCTGAGAGGGCCCGCAGCGAGGTCTCCCGGGCCCGGGCCGCGTCGCCGCCGTCGGCCGCGGCCTTTTCGAGCACGCCCCGGAACTCGGCCTCGGCCCGTTCGAGATCGCCCTTTTTCATGTGGACCGTGGCGATGTTGAGCCGGACGCCGTAGACGGCCGGATAAGCCGCCGCGAACTCCTCGAAGGCGGCCAGGGCCTCGTCGTACCGTTCCTGGCCCATCAGCTCTCCGCCTCTCTCCAGCAGGGAGGCCGCCTTCTCGTCGGCGCCGGAGGCGGCCGCCGAGGCGGCCAACCGCTTCATCGTCAGCGTGATCGGGGGATTGGTCTTGAGCTGGCTGACCGGCAGCTCCGTATAGGCGCCGACATAGCCTTCCTTGGCCGCGCTGACGCGCCAGGTGCCGGAACCCAGCCCGGCCACGGCGAAGTGGCCCTTTTTGTCGGTCCGGCCCTCGAGCGTCGTCGTGCCGGGCACGATCTGGGCGGTCACCGCGACGCCTGGGATGCCGGCGCCGGTCTCGTCCACGACCTGGCCGGTGATGCGGCCGCGGCCGAGGTTCTCCTGGGCGGCCAGGGCCGCGGCCAGGGCGAGCAGGAGGAGCGAACAAGCCATCGCGCGTTTCATCTTCGCCTCCGTTCGCCGGTCATTTGCGTTTCTTGAGGCCCTCGACCTTCTCCCGGACGGCCGGCTGGTCCGGGCTGAGCGCGAGGGACTTGGCGAAGGCCGCCAGGGCCTCGCCGGTCTTGCTCTGGGCCAGGTAACAGTCGCCGAGCAGATTCATGAGCGAGGCGTTGACGCCGTAGTGGGCCACGGCCTTGTCGACGAGCTCGCCCGCGCGGGCGGGTTGGCCGACCTTCATCAAGGCCTCGGCGGCGAGGACGTAGGTCTCGTACTTGGCCGTCCGGGCGGGGTCGGCGAAGGGCGCCAGGACGCGGGCCGCCGCGGCCGCGTCGTCGAGGGCCAGATAGATCCGGGCCAGGTTGCCGGCCGTCTCCTCCGAGCCCGGCTTGCGCTGGAAGGCCCGCTCGAGGAAGACGCGGGCCTCGTCGACGCGCCCGAGGTTATACAGCTGGCCGCCCACGATCTCCCCGTAGGCGGGATCCCCGGCGTCCGGCAGGACGCGCGACGAGGACCAGGGCCGCGGCACGGCCTCGGCGAAGGTCAGGTCGAACTCCTCGGAGGCCGCGACGACCTCCGTCCCGCCGCTCGCGACCGAGACCCGGACCTCGTAGTGGGCCGGCGGGAAGTCGGCCAGGGCCGTCTCCTCGAGGGCCACGGGCAGGTCGGGGTACTCGGCCGGCCGGCGGCGCGTCTCCCGGAACGGCTGGCCGTCCTTGAGGAAGGCGACGCGGACCTCGGCCGCGGCGGCCAGCTCGGGCGAGAGGTTGTTGAGCTGGAAGACCACGGCCAGGGTGTCGGACTTGGTGAAGATCCGCCCCGGCTGGGCGTAGACCTGGAAAGGCCCGATCCGGAAGGCCTTCATCCGCCGGGCGGCCGGCTCCAGACGGAGGACGCGGTAGCCGAGGAGCGGCTGGGCCAGCTCGACGGCCGCGCCGGGCTGGGGGATGCGCAGGGCCCGCTCGACGGAAGTGAACTCCTTGGAGGCCTCGTTCTTGATCAGGACCGAGAGCTCGTAATCGCCGCCGACGAGCGGGAAGAGGTCCTGGAAGTCGAAGGGCGCCCGCTCGGCCCCGCTCATCTGCTCGGCCGTGAGCTTCAGGGCCACGGTCTTGTCGAACTGGTGGACGAGGCGGCCGCCGGCGGCCGTGACCCGGCCGTTGACCTGGAGGGTCGTCGAGTACTCGCCGTTGTAGAGGTTGACCGACAGCCGCCGCGGTTCGACGGCGTAGTGCACGAAATAGAAACCGGACGGGTCGCGGAAGACCTTGACGAGGCTGTCGCTCTCGAGATAGTTGGCCGTGTACTCGACATCGACGATGTCCTTGTACTGGAGGAACTTCTGGGCGTAGCGGGCCTCCACGGTCCGGGCCGGCGTCGTGGCGATGCGCTGGAGGAGGATGTCGGAGGACATCGTCGGCCGGCTGGAGACCATGCCGCTCTCGCCGGGGATGAGGGACAGGGACACGGCGGCCAGGCTCGGCTCGATCTCCCGCAGCTTGTTGTAAGCCGTAGCGTACTCCGGGCCGCCGAACCAGCCCGTCAGCAGGGCCATGGGCCCGTCGCCGACGGGGCTGTACAGGCGGTACTCGCCGCGGCCGTCGGGGCGGAAGAAGACGAGGTTGAAGCCGGCCGGCAGGCCGACGTTCGTCAGGCCCTGGTAGAACCAGACCTCGGCGTCGTAGGTCGAAGACTTGCCCTCGAACCGCTGGATGTCCTGGGGCTCGCCCAGGATGATGTACATGCGGCCGCGGTCCGTGCGCCGGCCGGGCCGGGGCGCGTCGCGCCCCAGGTAGCGGTCGGCGTGGGCCAGGCGGCGCTCGTGTTCGGTCTTGAACTCGTTCTCGGGCGTGCCGGGGTTCGGGTCGCGCTGCTTCCAGAAAGCCTCGATGAACAGGTCGCGCTCCCGGTCCGACTGGAGCTTGAGGAAGACGTCCCGCTCCATGGGAGCGATGATGTATGCGACCTCTTCCTCGAGCCAAGTCCGGTATTTTTCCGGGAGCTTGGGCTTGGCGGTTTTTTCGCCCGCCTGGCCTCCGGCCGCGGGGCCGGCCAGGAGGGCCGCGAGCAGGAGGAGGGCCGACGCGGCCAGGAAACGTTTCTTGACGGGGAAGCCCATGTCAGTCCCTCCCCCAGCGGGTCCGCAGGCGGGCCAGCTCTGTCCCCGCGGTCGCGTGGACGACCTGGTGGAGGAAGACCGGCCCGCCCTCGCTGTCCCCGGCCCGGCGGACGGCCGAGACGACCTCGTCGCCGAGGAAGGCCTCGGCCCGGTAGGAGACCTCGATCTCCGCCGGGCGCAGGGTCGTGAGGACCTCGGCGGGCGCGGCCTCGAGGGCCCATTGGACGTAGATGGCGTTGTTGACGTGGCGGTTCCAATCGATGTGGCCCGACTCGACCCGGAAGCGGACCTCGGCGTCGCGGGCCTCGGGCACGGGCAGGGAGTCGAAGGGATCGTCCAGGGCCCGCCGCTCGACGGCGTACGGACCGGCGATGGCCTCGTCGACCTTGACGGGCTGCTTGCGGTCGAGGGCGATGACCATCCAGGAGCTCGTCGCCGACAGGACCGGCCCTTCGGCGTCGGCCGCCTCGAAGTCGCGCAGGGCGAAATAACCCCGCTTGGCGGAAGGCCAGGTCGTGACCTCGAGCCGGGCGCCCATCGCCGGGTAGCGGCGGATGGCGATGTGGTAGCGGGACAGGACCCAGGTCATGTTCCGCCGGACGAGGTCGCGGACGCCCACGCCCAATCGGGCGGCGTGCTCGCCGGCGGCGTCCTGGAGGAAATTGAGGAGGGTCGCGGCTTTGGCCAGCCCCCGGGCGTCGGTCTCGTAGGAATGGACCGCGTAGTCCTTGGTGAAGATCATCTCGGTTTCGGCCATGACTTCATTATAAACGATTGAATTCATTCCGCCGGAGAATATATAATATATCGGTCGATGATTTTAATCAAATAGGAGCCGCCATGTCGATTCGTAAAAACTCTGTTATCAGACCTTTAGCCGTTCTCTGGCTGGTCGCGGCGACCTCCTTGGCCGCCCTGCCGTTGGCCTCCCAGGACCTCACCTTCCAGGTCCCCCGCTCCCGGGCCGACCTCGAGAAGGCCCTGCGGACGGGGGCCGGGACCGTCCACGGCCGGCTCGGCATCCTCGTCAAGCACGTCGAGTCGGGCGAGGCCTTCGGCCTGCGCGAGGACGAGCGCTTCCAGCTGGCCTCCGTCTTCAAGATCCCGGTCCTCCTGACACTGCACAAACAGATCGCCCTCGGCCGGATCTCCCTCGACGACCGCGTCAACTTCACGGAACGGATGAAGACCTTCGGCAGCGGGCTGATGACCAAGATGAAGCCCGGGCTGAACATCTCCGTCCAGGACCTCCAGCTGCTGATGATGGCCCGGTCCGACAACACGGCTACCGACATCCTTTTCCACATGGTCACGCCCGAGGCCATCGCGGCCTATATGTCCGAGCTCGGGCTGCGGGCGACGACGGTCGACTACGACACGCGACAGCTCATCCTGGCCTTCCTCGGCCTCGATCCCGACAAGCCGCTGACGATCGCCGAGCTGGACGCGCTGCCGGAGTCCGTTTGGGCCGACCCGGCCCGGTCCGCGGCCGAGAAGGCCTTCGAGACCTCCGTCCATAACACCTCGACGCCGCGGGAGATCGGCCTGCTGCTCGAGAAGTGCGTCCGGGGCGAGATCGTCGACCGGGCCGAGAGCGACCGCGTCCTGGAGGTCATGAAGAGCCACACCGGGGCCGAGCTCGTCCTCCGCTACCTCCCGTCCTCGACGGCCGTGGCCCGCAAGGGCGGCAGCCTGTCGCGGGGCGGCGGCGACACGGTCCTGCTCGACGCGGCCGTCATTTGGCTGCCCGAGAAGGCGGGGACGCTGGTGATGTGCTTCTTCGGGAACGATCTCCGCGAGGTCCACTACGACATCAAGCACAAGATCGGCCTGATGGCCCGGGCCGCCTACGACTACTTCCTGGCCAAGAACCGCAAGCCCGGGAATATCTGAGCCGCCTCAGCCCTTCTGGAAGAAGATCTGCTGGATCTTCCCGTCGGGCGTCCGGTACATCAGGACCTTGAGGGCGCCCGAGGCGAACTCGAGCCGGGTCGTCGAGACCTCCATGCCGCCCCGCTCGCCGATCGACTCGACGACGGCCTTGAGCGGCTCGCCGAAGGCCTTCATGCGCGCGGCGGCCGCCGGGACGACGCCGTCCTTGAGGAAGAACGAGAACTCCTCGCCGAGGCGCGACCGGTCGACCCGTCCCCGCTGCAGGTCCATGAAGAAGCCCTGGGCCGCCGCGGCCGCCGGAGGCCCGGCGATGGCCGGGATGCCCGAGGCCGCCGGCGCCGGCGGGACGCGCTTGTCCTTGGCCGCCGCGGCCGGAGCGGCCGCCGGGGCCGGCTTGGGCAGGACGAGGGCCGTGAGCTCGCCGAAGACGGCGTTGGTGTCGCTGTAGGACGACAGGTTCGAGAACAGGACGGCCGCCGAGCGGGTCGACGGCACGACGATGTTGAGGGCGTGGAAGCCGTTGACGGCGCCTGTGTGGGAGAGGAAGGCGACGCCGCCCCGGTTGCCCATGGCCAGGCCGCAGCCGTAATTCGAGAGGGTCCCGTCGTTGAGCCGCCGCGGCGAGGTCATGAGCTCGAAGGACTCGGGCCTGAGGACCTTGCCGTCGACGAGGGCCAGGTCCCAGGTGACCAGGTCGGACGGGGTGGAGAACATCGCCCCGGCCGCCGCGACCCAGCCCGGGCCCTCGAGCGGCACGATCTCCGGCGCCCCGAGCCAGAACGACATGTGGCCGCGGGCGCAGCCGGGGCCGAGCGGATCGGGCTCGAAGGCCGTGTGGGCCATGCCGAGGGGCTTCAGGACGCGCCGGTCGAGGAAGGCCCCGAACGGCTGGCCGGAGACCTTCTCGACGATCCGGCCCAGGATGAGGTAGCCCGTGTTGGAATAGGAGTAGCGGGCGCCGGGCTCGAAATCGAGGGGCCGGGTGGCGAAGCGGCGGATGACCTCGTCGCTGGGCGTGGCCGCGGCCATGGGCCGGTCGACGAAGTCGAGGGGATAGTAGTCGGCGTAACCCGAGACGTGGTTCATCAGGTCGAGCAGGGTGATGTCGGAGGCCCGGGTCAGGGCTGGATACCACTTGGCGACCTTGTCCGTGACGGCCAGCTTGCCGTCCTCGGCCAGGAGCAGGACGCAGGCGGCGGTGAACTGCTTGGTGATGGAGCCGATGGCGAACATCGTGTCGGGGGCCACAGGCTCGCCCGTGGCCCGGGAGCGGACGCCGAAGCCCTCGGCCAGCGCGATTGCGCCGTTCTCGACGACGGCCACGGACAGGCCGACGAGGCCGCGGGACTTGAGCATGCCGGCTACGGTCGAGCGGACGGCGGCGGGATCGATGTCGGCCGCGGCCGGCGCGGCCAGGACGGCGGCCAGGAACGCGGCCGTCAGGGCCGCGAAAACGCGCGTACGGGTCCTGTTCATGATGTCCTCCTGACGCGAGAGCCGGACCGGCTCAGACGAGCCGCTCGAGCTCGCCGAGAAGCCGGTCGATCTGGTCGGTCGTGTGCTCCGAGAAGACGGAGGCGCGCAGCACGCCCCCGGCCGGGGCCCCGACGTACTTCAGCAGGGCCACGGCGATGCCCTTGTCGAAGAGGGCCGCCTGGACCCGCTTCATGTCCTCGGCCGACTTCAGGGTCCAGGTGACGATGGGCACGGGATTGTCGTTCATCTCGAAGCCGAGCTTCTTCATCCCGCCCTTCATCCGGGCCACGTTGCGGCGCAGGCGCTCGCGGCGCTGGGGCTCGCGCATGACGATCTCGAGTCCCTTGAGCGACGCGGCCATGGCCGGCGTCGGGCTGGGCGTGGCGCCGGGATAGGCGCCGCAGACGGCCTTGATGTGGTCGATGAAGGCCTTGGGGGCGGGGATGAAGCCGCCGTGCCCGCCGAAGGCCTTGCTCATCGTCCCGGCGTAGAAGCAGCGGTCGCTCTTGACGCCGTAATGGTCGTAGGTGCCGCGGCCGTTCGGCCCGAGGTGGCCGACGGCGTGGGAGTCGTCGAGGCACAGGTAGCCGCCGTAGGGCTCGAGGGCCTTGAGGTACTCCGGCACCGGCGCGATGACGCCGAAGGTCGGGAAGATGCCGTCGCTCATGACGAGCGGCGTGTCGCCGGCCTTGAGCTTGGCCTTGAGCTGCCGGGCCAGGTCCTCGGGGTCGCGGTGCTTGTAGATGTGGACCGGGAGAAGGGCCGAGTAGACGGCGTCGCGGATGCTGAAGTGGGCCGTCTCGTCGATGAAGATGGCCGTGGCCTTGGCCTTGAGCGCCTGGACGAGGAAGAGGTTGTCGAGGTACCCGGAGACGAAGTGGATGGAGTCCTCGGCGCCGAAGAACTCGGCGATCCGCCGCTCGAGCTCGAGCTGGACGGGCGTGTTGCCGAAGCCCGTCCGCGAGGTCGCGCTGTGGCAGCCGTACTTGCGGAAGGCGGCCGCGCCCGCCTCGACGACCTCGGGGTGGCCGTGGAGGGCGTAGTAGCCCGTGCCGCCGAAGTACAGGCAGCGCCGTCCGTTGATGACGGTCTCGGGCCCGGGCGCGCTCTCCATGATGAAGCCGCCCGGGGGGAGGCCGCCGTCGCCGAGCGGGAAGGCCTCGGCGTCGGCCGCGAAGAGCCGTTCGAACGGACCGAAGGACGAGCCCAGCACGGCCAGGCCGGCCAGGGACCTGGCCAGGAATTCGCGGCGGCCGTTGGGGGTTTGGGAAGCGGTGTTCTCGGTCATGGAGTGGACCTCCTCTCCGGGATCGGACCGGGCCGGCGCCCCCGGAGGGGCGCCGGCCCGCCTGCAGCAAGGACCGAAGGGTCTAGAACTTGTAAATCAGGCCGAGCTGCATGTAGCGCGGCCCCATGATACCGTAAATGGCCTGTCCGCCGACACCCTGGAACCAATCGTAGTTCGTGGTGTTGCCGACGCTGGTGGCCCGGTTGTTGTTGAAGACGTTGTAGGCGTCGAACTGCACGCCCAGCTCGCCCCTCCAGACGGGGAAGGTCTTCTCGATCCGGATGTCCAGCAGGTGCTGGTCGGGCAGCTCGTAGGAGCCGCGGGGCTCGGCGAAGATGGCCACGCCGCCCTGGTAGAGGCTGCCGAGGCCGGCCTCGTAGGTCCGGATGACGCGGGAGAACGGGATGCCGGAGCCGAACTGGTAGTAGGCGCTGGCGTTGATGCCCCAGGGCCCGGCGTACGTGCCCTGGACCTTGACGAGGTGCTCGCGCTGGTAGTCGAGCCGGCCGTAGGCGTTGATCATGGAGTTCGGGTCGTCGTAGAAGCCGGTGAAGCCCGTGCTCTGGTCGCGGGAGGTGTTGAGGACGCCGACGCCGCGGGACCAGACGTAGCTGGCCTGCAGGGCCCAGCGGTCGGACATCCGCTTGGTCAGCTTGGTCTCCAGCCCGCGGTACTTGCGGGCCGTTCCGGGGACGTTCTGGAAGACGAAGTGGTAGTCCCCGAAGTCCTCGTTCATCTCGTAGAAGGTGACGTCGTTGTCCGTCCAGGGATCGGTCCCCGTGACGGCGTGGTATCCGGACCAGACCAGGTCGCCCGTCTCGAGATAGGCGTCCCAATCGAGGTGGGCGCGGTCGACGTCGTCGATGAGGTTCTTCTCCCACTTGGCGATGTAGGTCACGGACAGGGAGAAGTCCTCGAACAGCTCGCGCTCGATGCCGATGTTGAGCTCGTCGGCGTAGGGGGAGCTGATATTGGGGTCGACCTCGGTCATGCCGGGCGACCAGACGGGGGTCGTGTAGTTGACCGACCAATCGGGGTTGAGCTGGGCCCAGAAGGAGCTCCGCTGGTTGGGATTGTTGAAGTAGTAGTAGATCATGAGCAGCGGCGCGTAGTAGCGGCCGAAGTTGGCCCGGACGACGGTCTTGTTGTCGCCGACGGGGTCGAAGCTCAGGCCCAGGCGGGGCGAGAGCATGTTGAAGGTCATGGCCTTGATGGTCGTCTCGTTGACCCACTCGCTGCCGTCACGCGTCTTCTGGGGCGGATAGCTGCCCTGGGCGAAGTCGTAGCGCAGGCCCAGGTTCAGGGTCACTCGCTTGACGGGGGACCAGGTGTCCTGGAGGTAGCCGCCGATCTGGACGAGGTTGTTCTTCTGCTTGTACTCGGTGCCGACCCAGGCCCAATTGGGCACGCCGTCCCAAAGATAGATATCGACGGCCTTGAAGCCCTCGGGGAAGACGCCCTCGAAGTGGGGGTCCTGATAGTACTGGGTCTCGGTCGTGTCGAAGGCGAACTCGGAGTCGAAGCCCAGCTTGAACTCGTGGGAGCCCGCCCAGTTGTCGACGAAGCGGGTGGCGTCGCCGGCCAGCTGGAGGCGCCGGCGGGTGTACCACCAGTCGGACCCGGCGCCGCCGCGGTTGATGTTGTCCGTGGCCTCGTCGACGAGGGGGGCCAGATCGTTGCGGGCCAGGATGTACTGGTGCAGGGCGTACCAGGCGGCCTTGACGTTGGTGAAGAAATTGTTGCTGATGGTCTTGGTCCACTGGACGTTGGCGATGGTGACGGCGCTGTCCTCCTTGGAGTTGGCGTCGAGGACGGTCCAGCGGCTGGCGTTGCGGTGGTCCCAGTTGTAGAGCCGGTAGTAAGCCGAGGCGACGATCTTGTCCTTCTGGCCGAGCTGCCAGGTCAGCTTGGCGAACGGGGCGTAGGTGTTCTGGTTGGTCGGCGCGGACTGGGGCTGGGGGCCGCCGTAGGTGGCGGGAGCGGGGAAGCCCTGGATGTAGGACGAGGACAGGTCGACGTCGAGGCTGGTGAAGAACCACAGCTTGTCCTTGACGATGGGGCCGCCCAGGGAGAAACCGGGCACGAACTGGCGGCGGAAGCCGACGAACTGGCCCTCGAGCGGCGTGCCCTGGGTGTTGTCGGACTGCAGGCTCTTGTCGCGGAAGTAGAGGTTGACGCCGCCGCTGAACTCGTTGCCGCCGGCCTTGGTGATGACGTTGACCAGGGCGCCCTTGACGGCGCCGTACTCGGCCTTCTGGTTGCTGGTCTCGATCTCGACCTCGTCGATGGCGTTCCAGGGGACCGTCTGGTAAGGGTCGCCCGTGACGGGGTCCTGCATCTTGACGCCGTCGACGATGAAGTTGTTGGACCGGGCGTCGGAGCCGTGGGAGGTCCGGGCGAACATGCCGGGCGCCGAGTTGAAGATCGACGCCAGGTCGCGCGCCAGGGGCAGGGTCTCGATGAGCTCGGTCGTGAAGGTCGAGCCCGTCTGGGTCTTCTGCATGTCGACCGTCGGCGACAGGCCGACGACGGTGATGGACTCGTTGATCTCGCCCGGCGCCAGGGTCATGTCGATGACGATGTTGCCCTGGGCCCGGACGATGATGCCTTCGCGGACGCCGGTCTTGAAGCCCTGCAGCTCGAAGACGATCTTATACGTGCCGGAGGGCAGGGAGAAGAACCGGTAGAGACCGTCCTCGTTGGTGACGGTCGCCATCTCCGGAAGGATGAGGGACGGACTGCTGATCTTGACGGAGACGCCCGGCAGGGGCGCCTTGCCGTCGTCGGTGACCGTGCCCGTCAGCTTGCCCGTGGGCGTCATCTGACCGAAGGCCAGGGCCACGGACGCGACGGCCAGGAAGGCCACGACGATGCCTTTCATGAACCGCATGATGATTACCTCCTCGATATGCGTTAAAACGGGTGATCTCTGTCGTCTGTCGGAGCCTGCGGAACCGGAGTGATTCTCACCTCCCTGTCGCCTTTCCTTCGCCCGGCCCTGCTTCGCGCTCGACGGAGAATTCCTCGCCCCAATGGGCCTCGATGAGCTTCTCCAGGCGCTTGATGTCCCGGGCCTCGACGAACCGGAGGATCTCGAGATGGTCGCCGAACGATTTCTCCAGGGCCGGGCGGGCCGCGAACGGCAGGAAGCCGTTCTTGCGGTGGAAGATGCGGATCTTGGCCATAACCTCGGCCAGCGTGTCGTAAAGGGCCGCGCTGCCGGAGTGGCGCCAGATCCGGTCGTGGATGCAGAGGTTCTGCTCGAGGTAGTTGGCGTGGTCGTCCGCGTCGTGGAAACGGCCCAGCTCCCCGGTCATCTCGCGCAGCTCCTCGACGTCGCCGGGCGTCATCCGGGACAGGGCCCGGCGGGCGGCCAGGATGTCGAGCGTGCGGACGATCTCGTAGAGCTCGCGGACCTCCTCGAGCGTGGTGTCCTGGGCCAGGACTTCCTTGCGGGCGTTGATGACCAGGAACTTCTCGGCCGCGAGGCGGAAGAAGGCCTCGCGGACGGGGGTCGACGAGGTGTTGAACAGGGCCGCGATCTCCTTCTCCTGGAGGCGCTGGCCCGGCTTGATGTCGCCGTCGATGAGGGCCTTTTTGAGCGATTGGTAGATGGTCTCGCTGAGGGTCGCGGGGACCTGAAAAGAGACGGGCTTCCAGTCCATTTTCATACCTACCGCACGATATAAGATATATTTTATTCTGTCAAGGGTGTATTTTTCTCGAACTTCCATATTATTGGGATCGAACGACTTAGGCGCCGCAGGCGCGGATAGTCGGGATCTTGTTCCCGTCCAGGTCCACGTACTGCTTCCAGAGGTCCACGGTCAGGCACGAGTGCACGGGCAGGATGAACAGGATATCCCCCGGCCGCGCCCGGCGAATGACATCCTCGGTCGTCGCGACGACGCCGTGCTCCTGCGACAGCGCGCGCACCGATGTCCCCGGCAGGACGGGCCCCCAACCCGCGCCGCGCGGCCGGCAGACCCGGCCGTAGATGCGGCCGTCGCTCGCGGAGACGAAATCCTCTTTCGACAGGTGGATGGCCCCGCCGTAAACGACGATCTCGCGCCGGCGCTCGTGGACGGCCACGACCGGGCAGGCCACCGCCGCCGCCACGTCCCGCTCGGCGCAGTTGCCGAGCTCGAGCTGGGTGACATCGTAGAGGACGAAGTTGCCGGGCCGGACCTCGTCGACGCCGTCGAAGGCCTCGAGCCGGCTGCAGGACGGCGTGTCGCCGACCGAGATCTCGAGCCCGGCGAAGCCCGCCCTCTCCAAGGCCCGGCGGGCCCGGCGCATCTTGTCGAGGGAGTCGGCGTGGCTGGCCGCGAGGGCTTCGGGCGTCCGGGCCCCGTAGGTCCGGCCGTTGTGGGTCAGCAGGCCGCGCAATCGCAGTCGCGGGAGGCGGGCGACCTCGGCGCAGACGCGGGCTTGGCCGGCCCGGTCGTTCCAGTCGAGCCCGGCCCGGTTGGCCCCGATGTCGATCTTGATCCAGACCTCGACGGGGCGGCCGACGCCGGCCGCGAGCGCGGCCAGGCCGTCGGCGGCTTCGACGAGGACGCCCAGCTTCACGCGCCGGGCCAACCGCTTCAGGCCGTCGATCTCCAGGATGTTGAGCGGGAAGGCGACCAGGATGTCGCGCCAGCCGTCGGCCGCGAAGTACTCGGCCATGTCGACGGAGGACACGGTGATGGCCTCGACGCCGGCGTCGCGGAACATCCGGCCGACGGCGCGGGACTGGTGGGTTTTGAAGTGGGGCCGGAAGCGCAGGCCGAGCCGGCGGGCCTTGGCGGCCATCCGCTCGATGTTGCGGCGGGCCCGGCCCGCGTCGAGGACGAGGGCCGGCTTGATGTAGGTCGGCATGGCTGTGCTCTTTATCACCCCGGTCGGTCCGAGTCCATTCGCCTCAGTTCCAGTCCGTGACGGCGTTGACGGCCCGCCACAGCTCGCTGTCGAGCTCGTTGAAGAACGCGTCGGCCGCCGCGGGGCGGGAGTTGAACAGGGCCACCCAGCTCAGGTTGTTGGCCGTCCGGACCATGATCGTCGATGTTCCGGGCAGCGATCCCGTGTGCCACCAGTTGGCGTCCCCCCCGGTCGGCCGGACCTGCCAGCCGAGGGCGTAATAAGCCGCGGCGCCAACGTACTCGGCGAGCGGAGGGCGCTCGACCATGAGGTCGATGGAGGCCGGCTGCAGGACGTCGGGCGTCGCCGCGCGGCCGTCGACGGCCAGGGCGAACCGCAGGAGGTCGCGGGCCGAGGCCAGCCAGCCGCCGTGGGCGTCCATGGGCTCGAGGGCGAAACCACCGTAGGGCCAGGGCACCGTCTCCGACCCGGTCGTGAAGACGCTTGGGGCCAGGGGGGCCCCGGCGTAGTCGTAATAGACGACCTCGTCCGGGGCCCGGTCGGCCTCGAGCGAGCGGCCCAGGCGCATGCCGGTCGCGCCGGCCGGATCGAGGACGGCGGACATGACGTAGGCGTCGTAGGCCTGGCCCGTGACCTTCTCGATGATCCGGCCGAGCAGGCAATAGCCGAAATTCGAATAGGCGTAGACCGTGCCCGGGTCGTGGTCGAGGGGCTGGCCGGCCATGTAGCGGACGATGTCCGCGGCCGCAGCGGGAGGAGCGACGCCGAGGGCGGCGGCGATCTCGCGCGACCGGAACATGGGGTCGTAACTCACGGACCGGTCCCAGCCGCCCGAGTGCCGGAGAAGGTCGCGGACGGTGACCTGGGCGACCCGGGGGTCGGGCGTCGAGCCCTCGGGCGGGACGATGTCGTCGAGGATGTCGAAGACGCGGGCGTCGAGGTCGACCAGGCCGGCTTCGCGGAGCTTGAGAACGGCCGCGGCCGTCACCGGCTTGGACAGGCTGGCGACCCGGAAGAGCGAGTCGACGGTCACCGGCGACGAGGACGACCGGTCGGCCGTGCCGTAGACGTCGGTCATGACGACGACGCCGTCGCGGGCCAGGGCGACCGCGCCGCCGGGGATGCTCCACTTCGACATCAGGGCCGTGACGACGCGCTCGAAGCTGGTCTCCGGCGTGACGCCTTCGGGCTCGGCCGAGCCCGTGGACTGGCAACTCGAGCCGGAGACGAGGGCGGCGGCCAGGACGAGGACGGGAATGAGGACGGAACGGCGGACAAGATCGATCTTCATATCGGGCTCCACAGGCGGCCAAACGCCGCGCCGGCTCGCGATCCCGGCCCCGTTAAGGGGGCCCGGTCCGCGGGTCTCAAGATTTTTCTTGGAAGACGAAGACGAAATCGGCCATGCAGGGATAGTTGTTCGAGCTCATCTGCACGGCTTCCGGGTTCTGGGTGCCGATGCACAGCCGGTAGGTCTTGCCGGGCTCGTAGGCCAGGCCCTTCTTCGGCGCCATGGCCACGGTGTAGCCGGCGCCGGTCGTCTTGAGCGTCCGGAACCAGCCCTCGGAGACCGGCGTGTTGCCGTCGAGGACGAGGTGGTAGAGCCGGTCGAAACCCTTGAAGTCGACCCGGATCTCGAACGTGATCTCGGCCGTCGAGGCCTTGACGACCGTGATGAACCCCTCGGGCACGTTCTGCCCGTGGTAGTAGTTCATCTGCGGCGTCGCCTTGTACGTCGAACAGCCCGCGAGGACGGCCAGGGCGGCCGCGGCGGCGGCGAACGTCGTCGGCTTCATGATGTCCCTCCTTGCTGACGTTCCGTGATGTGGACGGGTCCGCCCGTCCGGATGGACGAGAAACAGGCGTCGAGGGCCCGGGCGTTGGCCATGGCGTCGGACACGGGGACGCGGAGCGGGGCCCGGCCCAGGACGGCGTCGCCGAAGTGCTCGGCCATGAGCCGGAACATGTCGGCCCGCGGCACGGCCAAGCGCTCGACGGCGCCGCCGCGCTCGACCTCGACGGCGACGTCGAAGTCCTTGGCCGAGAAGGCCCGGTCGAGGCGGAGCGTGCCCTCGTCGCCGGCGACGAGAAGCCGGCTCTGGAAGGCGGACTCGAAGCTCGCGTCGCACAGGGCGAAGCGGCCGTCCGGGAACTCGAGCAGGGCGGCCGCCGTCGTGTCGACGCCCGTCGCGGGATCGATCCGGGCCCGGGCGAAAGCCGAGACCGGCTCGTCGCCGAGGAACAGGCGGGCCGCGCTGACCGTGTAGCAGCCGACGTCGTAAAGGGCCCCGCCGCCCATGGCCGGGGACCAGCGGTAATTGGCGCCCTCGCGGGCGAAGCGGAAGGTGAACGAGGAGTGGACCGAACGGACCCCGCCGAGGCCGCCGGACCGGACGAGGCCGAGGGCCCGCTCGATCTGCGGATGGAACTTGTACATGAAGCCTTCCATCAGCAGGACGCCGGCGGACCCGGCCGCGGCGGCCATGGCCGCGGCCTCGGCCGCGTCGAGGGCCAGCGGTTTCTCGCACAGGACGTGCTTGCCGGCCGCCATGGCCCGGACGGACCACGGCGCGTGGAGGTCGTTCGGCAGCGGATTGTAGATCGCGTCCACGTCCGGGTCGGCGACGAGCTCGGCGTAGGTCGCCGCGGCGCGGGCGAACCCGAACCGGTCCGCCCAGGCCCGGGCCCGCGCCGGGTCCCGGGCGGCGACCGCGGCCAGGACGCCGTTGCGCGACGCGAGGACGGCCGGGACGAAGGCCTTCTCGGCGATCCCGGCGCAGCCCAGGACGCCCCAGCGGACCCTGCGGTCCATGCGCTCCTCCCCTACCGTCAGATCTTCTTGAGCTTCTTGACGAAGGCCGGGTCGACGTCGCAGCCGAGGCCCGGCTTCTCGGGCAGCGTCAGCAAGCCTGCCTTGACGGTCATGCCGTCGACGATGGGGTCGCTGACGTGCTCGGAGTTGCCGTCGAGGTCGGCGTAGACGATGTTGGCCTGCGAGGCCACGACGTGGGCCGCGGCCGTCAGGGCCAGGCGTGTCTCCAGCATGCAGCCGACCATGCAGCGCATGTTGGCCGCGTCGGCGATGTGGGCGATGCGCAGGGAATTGAGGATGCCGCCGGCCTTCATGAGCTTGATGTTGAAGGTGTCGCAGGCCTCGGCCCGGACGAGCTCGATGGCCTGGGCCGGGCTGAACAGGGCCTCGTCGGCCATGATGGAGATGGGGCTCTGCCGGCGGACGGCGCGCAGGCCGGCCGTGTCGGCGGCCCGGACGGGCTGCTCGCAGAACTGGATGTCCAGAGGGGCCATGCCCTTCAGGGCCTGGAGGGCCTGGGGCACGGAATAGCCCTGGTTGGCGTCGATGCGCAGGGCGATGTCGGGCCCGATGGCCTTGCGGACGGCCGTCATGCGGACGATGTCGTCCTCCGGGTCAAGCCCGACCTTGACCTTGAGGGTCTTGTACCCCCGGTCGGCGTAGCCCTTGGCCTCGGCGGCCATGGCCTCGGGCGTGTCGAGCCCGGTCGTGATGTCCGTTTCGAAGGTCGACTTCGTGCCGCCGAGGAGGCGGAACAGGGGCAGCCCGGCGACCTTGCCCAGGATGTCGTGGAGGGCCATGTCGAAGGCGGCCACGGCGCTGGGATTGGAGTGGACGATGGGCCCGATGAGCCGGAGGAGGTCGTCGATGGCCAGGGGGTCCTTGCCGATGAGCATGCCCCGGATGGCGGAGGCGGCGGCGGCGTTGGTGGCCTGGGTCTCGCCGGTGATGGGCGGGAAGGGGCAGGCCTCGCCGAGGCCGACGATGCCCTGATCGGTCTTGACGCGGACGAGCAGGTCGTTGGCCGCGATCATCTCGCCGATGGCGATGCGGAAGGGCGAGGTCAAGGGCAGGTCGAAGAGGTAGATCTCGACATCGGTGATCTTGATCTTCTTGGCCGCGGCCCTGGCGTCCTCGAGAGCTTTGGACGGCAAGCCGTAGGCCTGGGTGCCGGCGGCGAGCGCGCCGAACCCGAGCATCTTCAGGAATCCTTTGCGGGTGAGACTCATGATGCCTCCGTATGTGCGAAGTGGCGATACAGAAAACATTCTATAGCAGGAGGCCCGCGGTTTGACAAGGGCCGCTCGCGCCCATAAGGGGAGAAATTTTTTTTCAGCGGGTATCGTTCGCTTCGCGGTCGCCGCGGGCGAGCGAGGCGAAGACGCCGGCGACGCACAGGGCGGCGAAGAACAGGAACGCGAGCCGGGCGCTGCGCAGGAACTGCGGGTAGACGGACGGCGTGATGGGAACACGGCCCATGACCAGAGCGAAGATCATGAGGACCGCCCCGGCGCTCATCATCTGGCCCGTCAGGCGCATGGTGCCCAGGGCCGCGGAAGCGACGCCGAGGTGCCGACGGCCGACCGAGCCCATCACGGCGTTGGTGTTCGGCGAGGAGAACAGCCCGAAGCCGAGGCCGAGGAGCGCCAAGCTGGCGGCGATGAAGCCGAAGCCCGTGTCCGGCCCGAGCAGGGAGAACAGGACCAGGCCCGCGGCCGACAGGGCCATGCCGGCCGAGGCCAGGACGCGCGGCTCGACGCGGTCCGAGAGCCTTCCGGCGAAGGGCGAGGCCACGGCCATGACGACGGGCTGGGCGATGAGGACCAAGCCGGCCTTGTGGGGCGGCAGCCCCTTGAGGTACTGCAGGTAGAGGCTCATGAGGAAGGCCACGGCCGAGGTCGCGCTGTAATTGAAGAACGCGGCCAGGTTGGAGAAGGCGAAGATGCGGTTGCGGCGGAACAGCCGCAGGTCGAGGAGCGGCGCCGCGCAGGCCAGCTCGTAGCGGACGAAGCCGGCCAGGGCGGCGGCGCCGCCGGCCGTGAGGACGAGCCCGAGCGCGGACGGCAAGCGCGAGAAGCCGTACATCAGCGCGACCAGGCCGGCGCCGAAGACGGCTGCGCCGGTCCGATCGAAGCGCTCGCCGCGGGCGTCGGCCCACTCACCGTCGAGCCGGGCCAGAGTCAAGGCCAGGGCGAAACCCGCGACCGGGGCCGTGGCCCAGAAGACGGCCCGCCAGCCCCAGGCGTGGACGAGAAAGCCGCCGGCGACGGGGCCGAGGGACAGGCCGGTGTAGACGGCGGCCGTGTTGAGGCCGAGGGCGTGGCCGCGCTGGCCGGGCGGATAGACGGAGGTCAGGATGGCCACGCCGGTGCCGAAGATCATGGCCCCGCCGACGCCTTGGACGCCGCGGCCGAGGATGAGCAGGGCGGCCGACGGGGCCAGGGCGCAGAGGAGGGTGCCGGCGATGTTGACGGCGATGCCGAGGGCGAAGATCCGCTTGCGCCCGACGAGGTCGGCCAGACGGCCGAAGGGGACGAGGAACATCGCGGCGGCCAGGGTGTAGGCCGTCAGGACCCAGCCCAGGGACACGGCGCTGAGGCCGAACTCGCGGCCGATGAGGGGCATGGCCACGTTGGTGCCCGAGGCCATGAACGGCGTCAGGAAGGACGAGACCATGGACACGGCCAGGGCCGTCCGCCGCAGGGAGAGGGCGTGATCGTCGCCGCGCATTTCGCGCGCTATTATACCCTAAGACGGTCCCTGGTCTTTACAAACGCCCGCCCTCCCCCGGAGACGTCAAGACCTGGCACCGTCGGGCCCGACTCAGGCCGGGACGTCCCGGGCGGCGACGAGGGCGGCGCCGACGGCCGTGACGATCTGCGGGTCATCCGGGATGACGACAGCCCGCCCGAGCTTGTCCGCGAGCGCCGCGGCGAAGGCCGGGTTGAGGGCGACGCCGCCGGCCAGCACGAACTCCCCGCCCGTAGCGAAGCGGGCCGCGAGCGGATAGATGCGGTCGGCGATCGACCGCAACAGGGCTCGGGCGATCGACCGCCGGTCGCGCCCGGCGGCCAGCAGCGAGACGACCTCGGACTCGGCGAAGACCGTGCACATGCTGCTGAGGGCGAGGGGCCCGCCGTCGTCGGGGCCGGCCTCTCGGCCGAACTCGCCCAGGGGCAGGCCGAGACGGGCGGCCATGACCTCGAGGAAGCGGCCCGTGCCCGCCGCGCAGCGGTCGTTCATCTCGAAGTCGGCGAAGGGCCCCGGCCCGCCGCCGAGGAGGATGACCTTGGAATCCTGGCCGCCGACGTCGATGACCAGGCCGGCCGCGGGGCGGAGGAAGCGCGCGCCCAGGGCGCAGGCCGTGATCTCGGTCACGACGCGGCAGTCGAGGTGGGCGGTCACGAGGAAGCGGCCGTAGCCGGTCGCCGCGGCCCGGACATAGCCGCGCGCGGCGAGCCGGGCCCGCACCCGGTCGAGCGCATCGGGGCCGGTGTCAAAGATCTCGGAACGGCGGACCGCGCCGCCGGCCATCTCCACGAGCTTGGTCGTGCGCGACCCGAGGTCGAGGCCCAGGAAAACGCCCGCTTCGGCCACGGCTGTCCCCTACCGCCCCAGGCCCTCGAGGAAAGCATCGATGCGCAGGCGCAGCGGGCCGGTATCCTCCTCGGCATAATCGGTGACGATCTTGAGGCTGGGGACGCCGGCCTCTTTGAGGATATCGGCCACGGCCGCGGCCTCGATGTCGTACGTGTGGCAGTACTGGAGGACGTATTGGAGGACGCCGTTCACCCGGAAATCGCGGGCCAGCCGGACGACGGACTCCAGACGCTCCGCGTTCGGCGAGAAGCATGAGCATTCGATGGCCATGTAGCGGTCGGCGACCGCGTCCAACTGGGCGTCGAGGCCGGCGTCGACTTCCGTCACGAGGTTCTCGTAATAGCGCGAACCGGTGCAGGTCTCGTCGCAGACGACGATCGCCCCCGCCGATTCGACCAGGGCGTGGACCTTCCAGTTGCCCATGACCGACGGGCAGCCGGAGACCATGATCCGCCGGGCCCCGGGCGGCGCGACGCCGGCGCCGTGACGGACGCGCCCGGCGAGCTCGTCGTTGAGCTCCTCGAGACGCTCCGTGAAGCGGAGCGTGTCGTCGACGAGGGCCCCCTGCATGACGACGAGGGCGTCGAGGCCGCTGATCGGGGGCGCGGCCTCCTTGCGGAACTCGTTGAGCCGGGCCAGGGCCCGCCGCTTGCGGTTCATGAGGCGCACGGCCGCGGCCAGCGCGCCGGGCTCGAGCGTCCTGCCCGTCAGCTCCTCGAGCCGGGCCCGGAACTCGCGGACCTCCTCGCGCCAGAGGTCGCGGTCGCGGGGGCCCTTCTTCTGAGGCACCTCGAGGACGTGGAAGCCGCCGTCGCGGGCCAGCAGGTCCCAGGTCTTCTTCTTGGCGTCGCAGGTCGTCTCGCCGACGGCCAGGTCCTCGAGCGGCCCGTACGGGCAGGTGTTCGACAGGGCCAGGCCGAGCGTGGACTTGACCAGCGGGCAGATGTCCCGGGGCAGCATCGTCTCGGCGTAGGGGATGGAGGCCGCCGTCCCGCCGCAAAGGGCGACCGGGACCGCGCCGAGGGCCAGGACGATCTCCTCGGGGACGTAGATGCAGAAGGTGCCGATGAACTTGTCGCCCGCATCGCGCCGGGCGGCGATCTCGCGGACGCGTTCGCCGTGCGCTCCGCGGACGACGCCGTCGAAGTAGGCCATCCGGGCGGGCCGGTCCCGCCGCGACAGGACCGTGCGCTCGAAGCTTCGGTCGATGGCGTCGAAGACCTTGCGGTGGAGCGGGACGTTCAGGCCCAGCTCCGTCAGGAAGTCGTCGTCGCTCATCGGTCGGCTGCCTTTCCGCGCGCGGGCGCCGGTCATGTCGTCGAAGGGGATCACGCGCCTGCGGCCGACCGGCCGGGAGGGGAGGTCATTATAGGCCGCGCCTCGGAACGGGTCAACCAGCTCAGACGGGGATCCTCTCTCTCAGGCTTTAGCTCGGGGATGTCCTCTGGCTCCCCGGCCCCCCGGGGAACGGGGAGCGAAGCCCTGTGAGCGGACCAGGCAGGGTCGGGACGGAGCACCCGGAGTCCCGATCCTGCGAAATATCGGGAGTTAGAACTTTCTTACGATATCTCCCAGCGCCGCTCCTCCGAGCGACTCCGGAGCGGCGCTGATGGTCGCTTCGGGGACTCCGCTCCCTGCCGGCCCTCCTCCAGCAACGGGGATCTGCGAGGACAATCCCCTCGCCGCTTCGAGAGGGAATCCAGGAATGCGGAGAAGGATCTGCTTTGCTTTTTATCGGCGCAGGAAGCGGCGGACGAAGTCGCGGGTCTCGCGGAGACCCAGGACGCGGGCCACCGCGAAGAAGACGCCCAGGCCGGCCAGGCCGCAGACGGCCACGATCGCCGCCGTCGCCGGGAACGAGGTCCCGAAGCGGGCGGACAGGAACAGGCTCCCCAGCCAGGCCGCTCCCCCGCCGGCCGCGGACGCGGCGGCCAGCTTTCCGGCGTAGGCCGCCAGCGGGCCGAGGGGCATGGCCCCGATCTTGCGCGGCAGCAGGGCGTAGAGGATGCCGACGTTGAGGATGGCGGCCAGCGTCGTCGACAGCGGGAAGGCCAGGAATCCCAGGACCCACATGAGCGTCGCGTTGAGGACCAGGTTGAGGCCGATCGAGGCGAAGCTGGCCATCATCGGCGTCCGCGAGTCCTTGTGGGCGTAGAACACGGCGGCGACGTTGCGCAGGGCCGACATGAACGGGATGCCCAGCGTGTAGAGGACGAGGGCCCCGGCCGTGGCCACGGTGTCGGCGGCCGTGAAGCGGCCGCGCTCGTAGATGGCCCGCGTCACGGGCACGGCCAGTCCCACGATGAGGGCCGAGGTCGGCACGGTCAGGAACAGGACCATCTTCAGCGAGTCGGCCAGCGTGGCCCGTACCGACGCGACGTCGTTCTCCAGGACCATCTTCGAAAGCGACGGCAGGGCGACCGTCCCGACGGCGATGCCGAACAGCCCCAGCGGCAGGTGCATGACGCGGAAGGCGTAATTGAGCCAGCTGACGCTGCCCTGGGCCAGCGGCGTGACCAGGATCGTGTTGACGAGGACGTTGATGCGCGTCCCGGCCAGGCCGATGGCCACCGGTACGAACAGGGCCATGACCCGCCGGAACTCGGGATCGCGGAAGCTCAGGACCGGGCTCCAACGGAAACCGTTGCGCCGCAAGGACGGCACCTGGACGAGGAACTGCATCAGCCCGCCGACGAGGACGCCGACGGCCATGCCGAAGATGGGCTCCCGGCCGCGCGCCGTGTACCAGCCGAAGGCGGCGACGGGCACGAGGATCGAGAACAGGTTGAAGGCGGCCGGAGCGACCGAGGGCACGAAGAACGAGCGCTCCGTGTTGAGGTAGCTCATGGCCCAGGCGGCCAGGCTGACGAAGACGAGGAAGGGGAAGAGCGCGGCGGTCAGCTGGGCCGTCAGGTCGATCTTGCCGGGCACGCGGCCGAAGCCGAAGGCGATGGCCTTGGCGAGGTAGGGCGCCGCGACGAACCCGGCCAGCGAGACCGCGCCCGTGACGACGAGGAGGACGTTGAAGATGTTGGAGGCCAGGCGGTTCTGAGCCGCTTTGCCCTTGGCCTTCTCGGCCGTCAGGACCGGCACGAAGGCGGCCGACAGGGACGTCTCGGCGAACAGGTCGCGCAGGAGGTTGGGGATGCGGAAAGCGACGTTGAAGGCGTCGGTCGCCGCCCCGACGCCGAAGAGAAGGGCGAAGACGGACTCGCGGACGAGGCCCATGACCCGGCTGACGGCCGTGCCGACGGTGAAGGACCGGACGCCCCGCGAGATGTCTTCCATGCTCAGGCCATTATTGGCCAAGCCGGGCCCTGATGGCAAGGGAGACGCCGGGCTTGCGTCGCGCGGGCAACGGCCTATAATTAGCCCATGGCCTTCGACGACAAAGCGAAAGCCCCCGACGACGAGGCCCTCGCGAGGGGACTGGGAAAAGCCAAAGCCCTCTGGGACGAGATCGTCACCCATATCTCCGGTGAATTCGCCCCGGTCACCGAAGCCTGGGGGTTCTACAAGTCCTGGTCGCTCCGGCTCAAGCGCAAGGACCGGACCGTCCTCTATCTTCTGCCCGGCGACGGCGGGTTCCGCTGCGCCTTCGTCCTCGGCGCCAGAGCGACCGAGGCCGCCCGCAAGGCGAAACTCCCCAAGGCCGTCCTGAAGGCCATCGACGAGGCGCCCGTCTACGTCGAAGGCCGCGGCTTCCGGTTCGAGGTCCGGTCGGCCAAGGACGTCGCGACGGTCAAGACCCTGGCGGCCGTCAAGATGGCCCGCTGATCCCGGCCCCCGCGAGAGGGACTCCCGGCACCCCCCGGACCTCGGCGAGACTTGACAAATATTCTGATTTATCAGATAATTCTTATTGTTATGATTTTGCGATCACTGTAGGAGGTTCTCCCATGGCCGGACGGACGAAACCCGACGACAGCTGCTGCGCGGTCGAGGCCCTGATCAGCGTCGACGAGCGCGGCCAGATGGTCCTCCCCAAGGACGTCCGGGAGGCCGCGGGCATCCGCCCCGGCGACAAGCTGGCCCTCATCGCCTGGAAGAAGGACGGGGCCGTCTGCTGCATGTCCCTCATCAAGGCCGACGAGCTGAAGGGCATGGTCCGGGGCAAGCTCGGCCCCCTCATGAAAGACATCATCAAATCATAAAGGAGCGCTCATGAACGACAAGGACACCCAGATCAAAAAACACGTCCGCGACCGGTACGCCCGGGCGGCCACGACCGGCTCCTCCTGCTGCGGACCGGCCGCGAGCCCCTGTTGCTGCGGTGGAACGCCGACGCCGGAGGGGACCGAGGCCAGCCGCCTGGTGGGCTATTCGACCGAGGAACTGGCGGCCATACCGGCCGACGCCGACCTCGGCCTCGGCTGCGGCAACCCGACCGCCCTGGCCGCCCTCAAATCCGGCGAGACGGTCCTCGACCTCGGCTCGGGCGGCGGCATCGACTGCTTCCTGGCGGCCCGCCGGGTCGGCCCGTCCGGCCGGGTCATCGGCGTCGATATGACGCCCGAGATGATCGACCGGGCCCGGGCCAACGCCCGCGAGACCGGCGCCGCCAACGTCGAGTTCCGGCTGGGCGAGATCGAGAACCTGCCCGTCGCCGACGCCAGCGTCGACGTGGTCATCTCCAACTGCGTCATCAATCTCTCGACCGACAAGCCGCGCGTCTTCCGCGAGGCCTTCCGCGTCCTCCGGCCGGGCGGCCGGCTGATGGTCTCGGACCTCGCGCTCACGAGACCGCTGCCCGAGGCGATCCGGACTTCGGTCGAGGCCTACGTCGCCTGCATCGCCGGCGCGCTCGTCAAGGACGAGTACCTCGGCGCCATCCGCGGGGCCGGGTTCCGCGACGTCCGGATCGCCGGCGAGAAGGCCTTCCCGGCCGAGCTCGTCCTCGAGGACTCCCTCGCGCCCCAAGTCGCCAAGACGCTGAAGCTGTCCCGGGAGGCGCTCGCGGAGCACGTCGCGTCGGTCGTCAGCCTGAACGTCGCGGCGACCAAACCGGCGGCCTAGCGCCGGATCGCGTCCGCTCTTCTGACACGCGGCGGCGGACGTCGCCCGGGACATTCGATGGCCTTTGACACCCGGGCCGCGAGAGGATTATGCTGAGGGGAAGAATCCCAGGGGCAGGAGGATCCCCCTCTATGACAGCGGATCCATCGTCCTTCCGCGGCGAGGCCCTCTTCGAGGCCGTGCTGAACACCGTCAGCGACGCCATCACGGTCATCGACAAAGGCCTGACCGTCGTCTTCCAGAACGAGCCCGTCCGGAGGCTCTATGGGGACAAGGTCGGCGAGACCTGCTACGAGGCCTATCGCGGGCGTCAAGAGCCTTGCGAGGATTGCATGGTCTTGGATGTCATCAAGGACGGGAACCCCAGGAAGGCGCTCCGGGACATCCGCTTGCCGAACGGGAACGTCCTGTGGATGGAGGTCTTCGCGGGGCCTTATCGGGACGGGGAAGGCCGGCTCGTCGGGGCCGTGGAGGTCCATCGCAACGTGACCGAGCAGATGAGGCTCTCGGAGACCTGCGCGACGCTGCGCCGGGAGATCGAGCGCCAGGCCCAGTTCCACAACATCGTCACCCAGTCCAAGAGGATGAAGGCCGTCTTCCGCCTCGTCGAGCGGGTGGCCGCCACGACGAGCTCGGTCCTGATCACCGGGGAATCCGGGACGGGCAAGGAGCTCATCGCCCGGGCCATCGTCTTCAACTCGGACCGGAAGGACAAGCCCTACGTCACCGTCAATTGCGGGGCGATCCCGGAGAACCTCATCGAGTCGGAGCTGTTCGGCCATGTCCGGGGGGCCTTCACGGGGGCCGTGAGGGACCATCCGGGCGTCCTCGAAGCGGCCGACGGCGGGACGGCCTTCCTGGACGAGGTCGGCGAGCTTCCGGCCGCGGCGCAGGTCAAGCTGCTCCGCTTCCTCCAGGAAGGGGAAAGCCGCCGGGTCGGCGACACGAAGGTCCGCAAGCTCGATGTCCGGATCATCGCCGCCACGAACCGGGACCTCGAAGGGGCCGTTCGGGACGGGACGTTCCGGGAAGACCTGTTCTTCCGCTTGAACGTCATTCCCATCGCGCTGCCGCCGCTCAGGGACAGGAAAGAGGACATCCCTCCCCTGGCCGCCCATCTCCTCCAGCGCCTCTGCGACGCGCACTCCCGGAACGTCACAGGGCTCTCGCCGGACGCCCTCAAGGCTTTCATGAATTACGACTGGCCGGGGAACGTCCGAGAGATGGAGAACGCCATCGAATATGCCCTGCACCTGACCGACGAGGGGTCGCCCATCCGCCCCGGACAGCTCCCCCCCAAGCTGCTCGCGGAGACGGAGCCCTCGGGAAATCCGGGTCCCTGCGTCTCGATCGAGGAATACGCGAAGCGGGCCATCCTCGCGCTCCAGGCGGATCATTCCGAAGAGCGGATCGCCGAGGTCCTCGGGATCAGCCGGAAGAACCTGTGGGAGAAGCGGAAGCGCTGGAACATCCCGAGATCAGGTAAGCACCCGTGACGCCCCAAACCCTCCGGCCTTCCGTGCTCGGTTCGGACGAGCGCCGGGGATCTTGTTACCTCCCGTAATTAACGGCCACTTCAGCCGCTACTTTCGGTAACGCCGCCGCCCGCATCAGCCCGCCACGCACACGGGACCAATATCTTTATGTGATTTTTAATCATTATTTTACCAGGGACGATGAGTCGCCTCACGGCCTTGGCACACTTTCCGCAAGATACGGAGGCGATCGTCGGGAAAGATAATAAGGTCCGAAGATGAAAGAGAACAAGGATCAGCCGAGAAGGATCAGTACCTGCTTCGAGGGCTCGCCCTGTGCGGAGATGATGCAGAAGATCCTGAAGGAAAGCGGCATCGGCTCTCTCTGCGAAGAGCTGATGAGGACCACGGCGAACGGATCCGGAGGAGCCCGACGGCAGCCCCGAGAAGACGAGAGGCCGGCCCGGGAGGCAGGGACCGATCAGGGCCCCCAGGCCGCCCCAAGTCCCGATAAAGATCAATATCCTGGAGGTGTGAAATGATCGGATCCCTGATGAAGCTCCACAAGTGCGCCCACTGCCCCATCCGGTGCCGGGCCTCGCGAAAGCCCCGGTCGCTCTTCGCGCGCATCCATCGCTGGCACGCGACCTGGTGGCCCGGCTGGAAGCTGTACCAGTCGGAGCTCGGCGCCCGGACGGCCAAGGCCATGCCGCGCGTCTGAAGTCCCGACACGAAAATATCATTCAGAGGAGGAAGGACATGAACAACACGATGAAGGAAGTCGAAACCGGCGATCCGTCCGGCGACCGCCGGCTGGGCAGGCGCCTCGATGAGATCTCCCTGGCCCTGGTCCTGGTCATGACCGGGGCGATGTGGCTGGCCCCCAAGGGGATGTTGCCCGAGGGCTCCTGGCTCGTGGGCGTGGGGCTGATCGTGCTCGGGCTGAACGCCGTCAGGCGCCTGCGGGGCCTCAAAGCGAGCGGCTTCGGCCTCATCCTCGGTCTGATCGCGTTCGCCGCCGGGATCGGCCGCATCATCGGCCGGGACCTCCCGATCATCCCCGGCGTGCTGATCGTCCTGGGCGTCGGACTGGTCATCAGGGCCGCGGCGCGGAGAAGAACCGCCGCTTGAAGAGGAGGGCCACGTTGACGAGGCCGATCATGACCGGCACTTCGACGAGCGGGCCGATGACGGCGGCGAACGCTTCGCCCGAGTTGATCCCGAATACCGCGACGGCCACGGCGATGGCCAGCTCGAAGTTATTGCTGGCCGCCGTGAACGAGAGGGTCGCCGCCTTGGGATAATCCGCGCCCGCCTTCATGCTCAGGCCGAACGAGACCAGGAACATGACCACGAAATAGATCAAAAGCGGGACGGCGATGCGCAGGACGTCGAGCGGGATCTTGACGATGTACTCGCCCTTGAGCGAGAACATGACGACGATGGTGAAAAGCAGGGCGATGAGCGTGATCGGCGAGATCCGGGGGATGAACTTGGTCTCGTACCAGGCCTTGCCCTTGAGCTTGAGCAGGCTGAAGCGCGTGATGAGCCCGGCCAGGAAGGGAATGCCGAGGTAGATGAAGACGCTTTCGGCGATCTGCCGCATGGTGATGTCGACGGCCGTCCCCGCCAGTCCCAGCCAGGTCGGGAAGACGGTGATGAAGAGGTAGGCGTAGACCGAGAAGAACAGGACCTGGAAGATCGAGTTGAAGGCCACCAGGCCCGCGGCGTACTCGCGGTCGCCGCCGGCCAGGTCGTTCCAGACGATGACCATGGCGATGCAGCGGGCCAGGCCGATCATGATCAGGCCATACATGTACTCCGGCTTGTCGCGGAGGAAGACGACGGCCAGGCCGAACATCAGGAGCGGCCCGATGACCCAGTTCTGGACGAGGGAGAGCGAGAGGACCTTGACGTTCTTGAAAACGTCGCCGAGCTCCTCGTACTTCACCTTGGCCAGGGGCGGGTACATCATCAGGATGAGCCCGACGGCGATGGGGATGTTGGTCGTCCCCGACTGGAACCGGTTGATGACGCCGACGACGGCCGGGACGAGATAGCCCAGCCCGACGCCGACGGCCATGGCCAGGAAGATCCACAGGGTCAGGTAGCGGTCCAGGAACTTGAGTCTCGGATTTCCGGGGGTCATGATCTTCTCCTTCTTCAGAACCCTGTCAGGGCTTGAGCCTCTCGTAGAGTGGCTTGAGCTTCGATCGGTATTTCGACCTGATGTCCTCTTCATCATCCTTCATGGGCTTGACCGGGACGAGGTCCATAACTTCCCCTGTTGGCAGCTCCGATCTAAAATAGGCTTTCGCGGCTCCGTCGACCATTCCCGCCAGGGCCTTTCGTGCGTCTTCGCCCGACAAGCCAAACCCTGCGCCAAGGAGTTCGAGCTCCTCCCATTGGAACCAGAAATAGGTCGGCCCCATGGCGGCAAGGATGGCATACGCCTCGAGATCCTTTTCGGGGACTTCCGGGCACTCACCGAGGGTCGCCAGGATTTCGCTGATCGCGGCCCCCTCCTGATTCCCCAACGCCGGGGGATAAGTGATCGGATTATACCCGGCGCCGACGATCGACGGCGCATTGGGGATCATCCGGCAGACCCGCATGAACCCTCCCAGCTTTTCTAATATCCGCGCGCTCGTGACCTTCGGCGCGAGAGAGATCAGGACCGCATCCGGTTTCAGGGTCCCCTTGATCTCTTCGAGCGCGGCGCCGCAGGCGGGAGGATGCAGGGCCAGGAAAACAAGGTCGCACGCGGCCGGGCTTCTGTTGTTCCCGAGGACGGTCCGGGCACGGGGAGAGATCGCCCGAATGCGAGCCAGGGCTTCTTCGCTCACGTCGCTGACGACGATCTCTGCGAACTCTTTGCCCTTCCTCCGAAACCCCTCGAGGATGATCCTGGTTATCCTTCCTCCGCCGATAAAACCGAGGCTGACGGGATCCTTCATCGCCCTTACCTCCCGAAAACAAAATAGAGCCCGATGCCTATGATCAGAACTCCGGCGACTTTCTGTAGGATGCCGTGGGCTTTGCGCAGGCCTTTCGATTCGAGCAGGCCCTTCGCAGCGCCGACCGATGTTCCGGCGACGAGCACCAAGGCCGAATGCCCCAGCGCATAGACGAAGAGCAGGAAGCCCCCGTAAAGGATGTTCCCTTTCTCGGCCACGAAGGCCAAGAGCACGGCCAGAATAGGCACGGCGCACGGGGTCGAAACGACGCCGAAGAGCAGGCCCAGCAGGAAGGCTCCGATATGCCCCCGTTTCTTGACCTTGAGGCCGGACGGAACAGGAAGGCTCAACCTGAGAAGACCTAGAAGGTGAAGCCCCATCAGAAGACAGACTGCCGCGACGAGATACTCCCAGAACGGACCGATATTGCCGAACATCCTTCCCATCAGGGCCGAGATGAGCCCGAGCGCGGTGAAAGTAACGGCCAAGCCCAGGACAAAGAAAAGCGAGAAGATGAGCGAGCGCTTGAGCGTCGTTGTCTCCTTGTTCCCGGCGACGACGCCCATCAGGAGCGGGATCATGGCCAGAACGCAGGGATTCAGGGCGGTCGTCACGCCTCCCAAGAAGACAGCGACGATGGCCAGCCAAGGGCTGTGCTGAAGGAGGGCCGAGATGTCGCCGAAGAGATTCTCCATCTCGCCTCAGATCACTGGATGCCGTGCTTCTTCAGGAGCTCGAGGATCTCCTCTTTGGGAAAAAGACCGACATGGCGGGCGATCTCCTTTCCCTTTTGGTCCAGGAAGACCTGGGTCGGGATGAGCTGGATGCGGTATTTCTCGCCCGGCTTGGGGTCCTTCCAGACGTCGTAGAAGACGACCTGGACCCGGTCGGGGAACATGGCGGCGATCTCTTTCATGATCGGCTGCATCTTCTTGCAGGGGATGCACCGGTCGGCGCCGAGCTCCAGGAACGTCACCTGGTATTTCGAGAAATCGATGTCCAGCCGGTTCGTGGCCAGGACCTCTCCTCTGGCCGCGTAGAGAGGCGGTTGGGATTGCCCGGCGGCCTCCGGCCCCGCGGCCGCCGGAGAGGGACCGGACACCCTTTGACCCCCGCTCGACGCGTTCGCGCCTCCGGCGATCAGGACGAGGGCCAGGACCGAGGCGGCAAGAACGATCTTCTGTCTGCGCATGGCGAGAACTCCTTGTCCCCTCTCGCGGGACTCCGTCAAGCCTCGGGCTCCTGGATCCAGGCCTTGATCTCTTCGAGGCGCGGGATCCTGCCGGAGCACACGACTTTGCCGTCGATGACCAGACCGGGCGTGCTGAGGATATCGAATTCCATGATCTTCTTGATATCCGAGACCTTCTCGAGGTCCGCGGCGATGCCGAGCTCGGCCAAAGCGGCCTTGGCCCTCTTCTCGACCTCGTGGCAGCGCGGGCAGCCCGGCCCCAAAACGATGATCTTCATTTCATTCCTCCTTTACGATTCCTTGGACAAGCCGTTTGTCAGCCTTCCTTCACAGTCGCCGGAGGAACCGCGGGCCGGCTCCCGTCGCGCTTGCTCATCTTCCACAACCCAAAGGCGAGGAAGACCAGGAAAACGAGCAGGTACAGGGCGATCGTCCAGATGTTCGCCCCGTCCTCGAGAGCGCCGTAGATCAGGCCAGCGATAGTGCTGAAGAGGGCGACCCAGAAGACATAGACCCAGGCCTTGGCCTTCCCGATGATGGCCGAGATCATGAGGATGCTTTGCAGGCTCAGCTCGGGATCGGCCATCAGATAGGCCAGGAGCGGGCCCCGGTGCATCCCGAGGCTCAGGAACATCTTGGCGATCGGGACCTCGACGAGGGTCGGGAAGTACATGAACACGCCGAAGAGGACGCCGGCCATATTGCCCAAAAGCGTGTTCCGCCCGGCCAGGGCCTGGATCCACTCCGGACGGATAAGCTCCCGGATGACGCCGACGAAGAACACGCCGGCGACGAGCAGCGGGAAGATCTGCTTGATGAAGCGCCAGGACTCCCAGAGGAAATCGCGAACCTCGTCTTGGGTCAATCGCTCACGCGCGAGATACGCCAGCAGGGCCACGGACAGGACGACCCCAAGCATTTTGCCCGTGATCAGGATGTCCAATCCACCGGCGTGCGCCGTCATCCCGGACGCGGCGACCAGGAGCGTCAGGATAACAAGGCCGAGCGAGACCCAGGTCCAGCGGCTGAAGCCTTCGGAGATCTTTCCCAGCCCGCGCCACGCCGCGGCCGCGATCAGGAAGAGCAGCCCGATGAGGATCGCCCCTTGCACGGAGACGCCCTCCTGGCCCTTGGCGGCGTCGACGGGAACGATCCTGGCCAAGAATTCCTGGAAACGGTCGAGGCCCGATAGAGGAAGCGTGATCTTTCCGTAGGAGTTCGTCAGGAGACCGATCTTGAGCGTGCCCGACAGGAGCAGGGCGACGAGGATGATCAGGAAGATCAGAGACGCCCGTTTGAGCGCCGCTTTTCCCGCGAACATCGTATCGGCCTTCTCCTCGTGGGCCGCGTCCGCCCGGCGGAAGATGAGGGCCATGATCATCCCGATGCCGATGCCGAAGATGAGCGACAGGAAGAGGCGGGCGAACGCCAGGTCCGCACCGATCATGCCGCCCGTATAGATCAAGGCCAGGATATTGGCCGCAGGGGCGAAGAAGAGGAACGTGATCGCCGGGCCGAGCCCCGCGCCCTTCCGGTAGATGCCCGCGAAAAGCGGCACGATCGTGCAGGAACAGACAGAGAGCACGGAGCCGGCCAATGCGGCCGCCGGGTAGGAGACGTATTTCGGGGCGTTCCGGCCCAGGAAGCGAGTGACGGATTCCTTGGGGATCAAGGCGGTCATGGCCCCGGCGATGAAGAACGCCGGGACGAGGCAGAGCAGGACGTGGGCGGCCAGATAGGCGGCGAGATTACCCGCTCCGCCCTGCAGGAGCTTCAACAGAGTACTGAATAAATCCATAGGATTTCCTTAGATACGTCTCTAACTTATCCGGCTGTCAACCTATGACCAGCGCCTCCTCGATCCACTTCTTTATCTCATCCCGGGTCTTTCGGAAGCAGGCCAGGACCTCTTCGTCCGTCCCCGTGCAGGCGGCCGGGTCGTCGAAGGCGTGGTGGATGTATTCCTTCCCCCCCGGGAAGAAGGGGCAGTCGGCCTGCTTGTCGTCGCAGACCATGACGACGTAGTCGAACCGCCGGCCCTCGAACACATCGATGCTTTTCGAGTGATGGCCGCTGATGTCGATGCCGATCTCGGCCATGGCCTTAATCGCGCCGGGATGGACTCGCGTCGCAGCGGTCCCTCCGCTCACCGCTTCGAACCGGTCGGCGTACAGGGAATTGACCAGGCCCTCGGCGATCTGGGACCGGGCCGAATTATGGACGCAGATGAAGAGGACCGTCTTTTTCATCGCCCCTCCTCCTGCGGCTGGCTCTCGCAGACGCAGCCGCGGATATTCTCTTGGATACAGGACTCGAGCTTCCGGCCGTCCTCGGAGGCTTCGCGCGAAAGCCCGATCCGCTCACGGAGGGCGCCGGAAAAAAGGCCGTCGAGGAGATCCCTCGCCCCTTCCGGAACGCGATAGATGATCCAGCGCCCGTCCCTGACGTCTTCGGCGATGTCCGCGTCGCGCAACACGCGCATATGATGGGAGACCCGCGATTGCTCCATGCCGAGAATGTACATCAGCTCGCAGACGCAGAGCTCCCGCCGCCTCAAGAGGAGCATGATCCTCAGGCGGGTCGGATCGGACAAAGCCTTGAAGATCTTGACGATATCTTTCATGGGCATTGGATGATCCCCTGGGCCCACAGGCATCCGCCGCAGGCCGGAAAAGCGTTCCCGTAGCAGTCTTCCCTGTTGTTTTCGAGGAGAGAACACCCGCCGCAGACGTGGCAGGGAGAGAAATCGAAGGTCCTGACCTTATTCCGGAAGTCCGCATAGGCCTTCGAGTTCCATATATCGAAGAACTCGGTTTCGCGGATGTCGCCGAACGTGTGGGACTTGACGTGGCGTTCCAGGCCATAGAGGTAAGTCTTGTGGGAATGGAGGAGGCCCATGCAGGGGCTGACCTTGCCGTCCCAGCGGACGAAGGCCGTGCGGTCGTGGACGAACCGGCAGCGCCGGGCGTCGACGGCGACGCGATTGCCCATGAAGGTCAGGTTCTCGAAGCCCTGGAACAGGTTGAAGAGCATGTCCTTGGTCGTGTTGTTGACATCGATGCGCGGCAACGAGAGCTCGGTCTTGCCCGGCGCGAAGGTGAAGGTCTCCAGGGTCAGGGTCTGGAGACAAAGCATCTCCTTCTCCATCGCCTCGCTGTACGGCAGGACGTGGCTGACCACGATCCGCCGGGCGCCGACCGAACGGGCCAGCCGGTCGAGGTGCTTGACGTCCTGGAGGTTCGTCTTCATGACGACGAAGGCGATGCCGATCTCGATCTCGTGGCCTTCGCGCCCGTTCTTCTTGGCCAACCGCTCGACATTTTCGAGGACGCTGGCCAGGCCGGCGCCGGGGCGGACCGCCGCAAAGCTCTCCTCGGTCGTGCCGTCGAGGGAGATCCAGAGCGCGTCGAGCCGCTCGCGGAGGAGCCCCTCGACGAGCGCGTCGTCGAGGAGGGTCGCGTTCGTGGTCATTTCGGCGCGAAGGCCGAGAGATCTGACGGCACGGACCATGTCCAGGATCCGCGGGTGGGCCGTCGGCTCGCCGAAGCCGCCGAACATGACCGATTCGAGATGGGGAAAACGCCCGAGCCCCGCGACCAGGCGCCCGAAGTCGCCCATGGCCATGTCGCCCATCGGCTCGTTCCAGGTATTCCGGATACAGGTCCTGCAGGCCAGGTTGCATCGGGATGTCGGTTCGATATAGAGGCGGTTCAGGCTATGGATGTTCGGCAGGATCTCGGCTCGCCCTCCCTTGACGACCACTTCCAGGCGGGCGCCCGGCTCGAGGCCGAGTTTCTTCTCGAGATCCGGAGGAAAAACGAGCTTGCCCTTCTCAACGAGCAGCTCAGAAACGGCTTGGCCTGGAGCAACTTGGCTCCGTAACGGGCCCTTTTCACCTTTCTCAAAATGGGCCATGAGACCGGTGCCTTCGGGCATGCTCAAAGAGAACCTATTCTTGTCCATCAGATCAATATATGCTTATATTTTCATATATTATTTTGAAATAAGTGTCAAGACCGGGACTCATCGAACGGCCGTCTTGACCGGCTCTATCAGCCGCAACAGGAGTTCTTTTTCGGCTGGGGAGGTTTCGAAGAGCCCTTCTTCGTGTCCTCTTTTTCCGGGACCTCTTCGACCACGAAGCCGCCGCAGCAGGGGCTCTTCTTGGCGGAGTCGGTCTTGACCAGCCGTTTGAATAGGCCCTTTTTCACTTGCTTTTCATCCATGACAAGATCTCTCCTCCCGGAGAATTATTAAAAGACCAGGTCAAAGACATATCCGCCGATCACGGCCACGGCGAATATGGTGCCGACGATGGCCGCGACGAGCTTCTTTTTGAAGATGCTCGCCAGCATGGTCATTTCCGGGATGGCCATGCCCGCGCCGCCGATGATGAGGGCCATGACGGTCCCGATGCTCATCCCCTTCTGAATAAGGGCCAGGCCGATCGGAATGGCCGTTTCCGCGCGGATGTAGAGGGGGACGCCTATGGCCGCGGCGATGGGGATGGAGAAGAGAGTGCCGCGGCCCGCGATCTTCAGCACGAATTCCTGCGGCAGATAGCCGTAGATAGCGGCGCCGATACCGACGCCAACGAGCAGGTAGACGAGGACCGCGCGAAAATCCGCCCAGGCTTTGAGGAAGGCCCGATTCAGCCGGGGCTTAAATCCCTCGGGGACCTCATTGTGTCCGCCTGCCTCCGTCATTTTCAGCCGGACGTTCTTGACCTGCTTCAGGCCGCCCGTCTTCTCGAGCAAGACGCCGAAGGAGACGGAGGCGCCGAAGACCACGACGAAATAGACGGCGGCCGCCCGCCCCCCCATCATCGCCACGAGAAGCGCCAGAATGATCGGATTCAAGAGGGGCGATGCGATGACAAACGACATGATCGTTCCGAACGGGGCCCCCGCCTCGAGAAAGCCGAGGGTCATCGGGATCGTCGAACACGCACAGAACGGCGTCAAGGCGCCGATCAGCGCTCCGACGAAATTCCCCCAAAGGCCTCTGCCCGACATCCATTTTTTCGTTTTTTCTTGAGGCAGATACATGAGGGCCAGGGCCACGATCGTGCTGATCCCCAAGAAGAGCAGGGTCAGCTCTGCGGCGATGATGACGAAGTACTTGAGCGTATCGACGAGCGTGTTCATCGGGGTGATCTTCTTCCGTCCGAGGGCAGCCTTGTCCTACGGGGTGGCTCAGGCGACCGGGTCGCCGCGACCAGGGATCTCAGGGAGCCGGCGATCATCCCCAGGGATCCGCCATCGAGTTTCCTCAAGACATCCTCTAGATAGGCCGCATAGTTAGCCGTGATCTTGGAGGCCACGATCCTCCCCGCGCCCGTTATGGAGACACAACAGACCCTCCCGTCGTCCGGCGACCGCCGTCTTCGCACGAGGCCGCGGCGCTCCAATCGGTCGATGATCCTGGTGGCGCCGCTCTTCGTGAACCGGACGGCCGCCCCGATCTCCTGGACGGTGCATGTCCCCGCCCTTTTCAGCTCGGCCAAAGCCTGGTATTCCAGGTAGGAAAGGCCCTGGCAGCAGGCGCCGTCGAATGCCCTGTTCCCGAACAGCCAGGCCGCTTCCTGGAGGAGTTCGACCAGTTCCCTCGTTCCGCTTTCCTTGATCGGGCCGCGCCTGCGCTTATTAGTTGACATCGTCAACTATTATAGCCATGGAACGGCCCATGTCAAGGATCGACGTCGCCTTTCTGGGCCTCTTGCCCCGGGGCCCTGGTCACGGCTGTCGATCCGGGTTAGAATCCGGGCATGTGCACCACGAGCCTCGGACGGACAGCCTTAGGTTTCCTTCTCGCCGGCCTGATCGCGGCCTGCGGCCGGGGGGCCGCACCGGAACAGGCCGGACTTCCCTATCGCGATCCTAGGCTGTCGATCGAACGGCGCGTCGAGGATCTCCTCGGCCGGATGACGGCGGCCGAGAAGTTCCGCCAGCTGTTCATGGTCGCGGGCGACCTCGATGACGGGACGGAAGCGTACAAAGACGGGATCTTCGGGCTCCAGGTCCGGGGCGACGCGGACGCCCGAAGCGCTGCGGCGCGGATCGGCGCCATCCAGAAGTTCTTCGTCGAAGGGACGCGGCTGGGCGTGCCCGTCGTGCCGTTCGAGGAGGCCCTCCACGGCCTGGTCGCGCCCGGGGCGACGGCCTTCCCGCAGGCCATCGGATTGGCGGCGACCTGGGACCCGGCCCTCGTCGGCGAGGTCGCCGGCGCCGTCGCGGCCGAGACGCGGAGCCGCGGCATCCGCCAGGTCCTGTCGCCGGTCGTCAACATCGCCCGCGACGTCCGTTGGGGCCGGGTCGAGGAGACGTACGGCGAGGACCCGTATCTCGCCTCGGCCATGGCCGTCGCCTTCGTGCGGGCCTTCGAGAAGCAGGCCGTCGTCGCGACCCCCAAGCACTTCGTCGCCAACGTCGGCGCGGGCGGCCGCGACAGCTACCCCGTCCCCGACGGCGAGCGGGCGCTGAGGGAGGTCGACTTCCCGCCCTTTCTCGCCGCCATCCGCGACGGCGGGGCCCGATCGATCATGACCGCCTACAATTCCTGGGACGGCACCCCGTGTTCCATGCACCCGCGGCTGCTCACGGACATCCTCAAGGGCGAGTGGGGGTTCGGGGGCTTCGTCATCTCGGACGCCTGCTCGGTCGGCGGGGCCTTCAGCCTGCACCTGACGGCCGGCTCCTACCCCGAATCGGGGCGCCAGGCTTGGGCGAGCGGGCTCGACGTCGTCTTCCAGACCGAGATCGGTCACGCGGCGCTCTTCGAACCGGCCATCCTCGAGGGCCGGGTGGAGGCGGCGCGCCTCGACGACGCCGTGCGGCGCGTCCTACGGGCCAAGTTCGAGCTGGGCCTGTTCGAGGCCCCGTACGCCGGTCCGGACGAAGCGGCGAGGGCGAACGGGGCGCCGGAGCACCGGGCGCTGGCCCGGCGGGCGGCCAGGGAGTCCGTCGTCCTGCTCAAGAACGCGGCGGGCGCGCTGCCGCTGAAGGCGGAGGGCGAGCCGAAGGCGATCGCCGTCATCGGCCCGGACGCGGTCGAGGCCCGGCTCGGCGGTTACAGCCGGCCGGCCGGCCGCGAGGTCTCTCTGTTCGACGGCGTGAGGGAGCGGGCTGCGCGGTCGGGCGCGACGGTCCGGTACGAGGCCGGCTGCGGCCGGACGAGCGGAGCCGGGACGGACGGCGAAACCGCCATCGAAGCGGCCGTGCGGCTCGCCCGCGCCTCGGACCTGGCTGTCGTCGCGGCCGGGATCGAGGAGGGCGAGGCCCGCGACCGGTCCGACATCCGCTTGCCCGGACGGCAGGCCGAGATGATCCGGCGCGTTGCGGCGACGGGGACTCCGACCGTTGTCGTCCTCTACGGCGGGAGCGCCATCGCCATGTCCGAATGGCTCGAGGCCGCCGACGCCGTCCTCCTGGCCTGGTATCCCGGCGAGGAGGGCGGGCGGGCCGTCGCCGACGTCCTGTGGGGTGACGCGGACCCCGGCGGGCGTCTGCCGGTCACCTTCCCTCTGGCGGTTGGGCAGCTGCCGCTCGTCTACAACCACAGGCCGACGGGGCGGTTCGACGGCTACCTCGACCTCCCGGGCGATCCGCTCTTCCCGTTCGGCTTCGGTCTGAGCTACACGGAATTCGCGTACGGGGACCTCGCGATCGAGCCGGAGGCTGTCGCCCCGGACGGGACGGCGCGCGCGTCGTGCCGGGTGACCAACACGGGCGCCCGGGCGGGGTCGGAGGTCGTCCAGCTCTACGTGCGCGACAAGCTGGCGTCGGTCGTCCGGCCGGTCCTCGAGCTCAAGGGCTTCCGCAAGGTCGCGCTCGCGGCGGGCGAGTCGGCGACGGTGACCTTCGCGCTCGGGCCGGAGGAGCTGTCGATGCTCGACGCGGCCATGAGGCGGGTCGTCGAGCCGGGCACGTTCGAGGTCCGCGTCGGCCGCTCGTCGCGGGACATCCGCCTCGAGGGCCTCCTCGCGGTCAAATAAGGGACCTGGTCTTTACAAACCCGGCCGCCCGCCTGGACTTGTAAAGACCTGACCCAATTTCAATCGTCGGCCTGACCCGTGAGCATGCGCTTCTGGGCCTTCTTCTCGGCGTACGGGCGCGGCACGTAGACCGGCTCGCCCGTGATGGGGTCCAGCCCCGTGTGATACATGCAGGTCGAACGGGTCATGGGCGTCGGCGTGAAGATCTGGACGCCCTCGACCGGCCTCTCCCCGCTCCGCTCGAGCTCGCGCAGGAAATCGGCCAGCTCGCGGGCCTCCTTCTCCGTCGTGCCCGGGTGGGCGACCATGAAGTAGTACTTGAGGTGCTGGGGCCGGCCGCCCGTCTTCTCGGCCACGGCCTCGAAGAGCCGGCGGAACTCGTCGAGGCGCTTACGGCCGCCGCTCTTGTTCATGAGCCTCAAGACCTTCTCCGAGACGTGCTCGGGAGCGATCTTGAGCAGGCCCGAGACGTGGTGGCGGGCCAGCTCGCGGACATAGTCGGGGCATTCGAGGGCCAGGTCGTAGCGGATGCCGCTGCGGACGAAGACCTTCTTGACGCCGGGGACCTTGCGCACGGCCCGCATCAGCGCGATGAGCCGGCGGTGGGCCGGGGCGATCCCGGCCGTATCCAGGCCGTACATGTTGGCCGTCGGCCCGCCGAGGTCGTCGACGAAGCCCTTCCACTCGGGGTGCTTCGTCATCCGCCGGACCTCCTCGAGGATGGAGGCCTCGCTGCGCGAGACGATGCGCTCGCCCTGGTGGAGCGAGAGGGCGCAGAAGGAGCACCGGCCGACGCAGCCGCGATGGGTCTGGACCGAGAAACGGGCCATGGCCAGCTCGGGGAAGCCCTCGGGTATGCGCCGGGTGAAGGGCAGGCCGTAGACGCGGTCGAGGTCGGCCGGCGCGGTGTCGGGCGCGGGGTACTGGACGACGAACCGGTTGGCGTGCTTCTGGGCGATCGTCTTGCGGTTGGTCAGGCGCTTCTGGGCCTCGGCGAACCTGGCCTTGTCGTCGCGGACCTCCTCGAAGGACGGGATGACCAGGGCCCCCGCGGGCGGCTCGGCGCGGATGACCGCCGTGCCGCGGACGCCGTCGAGCGGCTCGCCGCGGTCGATGCGGTGGGCGATCTCGACGGCCTGGCGCTCGCCGGGGCCGTAGACGAGGATGTCGGCCCGGGTGTCGAGGAGGATGGAGCGACGGACGTCGTCGCCCCAGTAGTCGTAGTGGGCGAAGCGGCGCAGCGAGGCCTCGATGCCGCCGAGGACGATGGGCACGCCCTTGTGGAGCTCGCGGAGGCGGTTGGCGTAGACGATGACGGCCCGGTCGGGCATCCGCGACTTGAACGGGGCGTTGGGATCGACGGCCCGCTCGCGCTTGAGCGGGGTGTAGTTGACGAGCATGGAGTCGATGGAGCCCGAGGTGACGCCGAAGAAGAGCCGGGGCCGGCCGAGCTTCAGGAAATCGTCCTTGCCTTTCCAGTCGGGGCACTCGATGACGCCCACGGCCAGGCCCTCGGCGTCGAGGACGCGGGCGATCATGCCGACGGGCGAGAGCGGGTGGTCGGCGTAGGGCTCGCCGCTGACCAGGACGACGTCGAAGCCGGTCCCCTCGGTGGCGATCATGGGCCTATTCTACAAAAACGGGGACATGATACCTATTTCCCATTTTTTAGAGATCCTACACCTCCTGAATTATTTCCGGCAGGCAAATAAATGGGAAATAGGTATCATGTCCCCCATTTATTCCCCATTTATTCTTTCGGGAGGGCGTAGAGGCCGAAGGCGGCGTTGGCCAGCAGTATGGCGCCGGCGACGATCATGGGCACCTGCAGCCCCGCCCGGAAGCCGAGCCACGAGAACAGCAGGCTGCCGGCCATGTGCCCGGTCGTCTGGAGGGCCATCAGGAGGCCGGCGCTGCCCCCGATCGTCGCCTTCTCGAACAGGCGCGACATGGTCAGGATGACGAAGGCCCCCATCAGGCCGTCGCCGCCCTCGTGGAGGAACCGGAACAGGAACGACAGCCGGACGTCGCCGACCGTCATGAGGATGAGGCCCAGGCCGGACAGGGTCATGCCGGCCAGGAACAGCCGCCGGTTGCGGACGGGGTTGAACCTCAGCCGCCCGACGAGAAAGGCCGCCGACGCCAGGGCCAGGTAGGCCCCGGCCATGTAGAGGGCCACGCCCGAGTCGCTCAGGCCCAGCCGGGTCCTCAGGAACGGTCCGTACACGGTCAGCTCCGTGCCCCAGTGCAGGGCCAGGAAGACGAGGAAGGCCGAGAACAGGAGGGTCCGCTTGTTGAAGACGCTGAAGCGGTAGTCTCTGAGCGAGACCGCCGCGAACCGCTCCTCCCCCAGTCCGCGCACGGCCGAAGCCGCGGCCAGGCACAGGACGGCCATGACGGCGACCAGGGCCCGGAAGCCGGCGACGCGGGCGACGAAGCTGCCGATGAGCAGACCGGCCGGCGGCCCGAGCGACAGCCAGCCGACGTAGCGTCCGTACTTGCGGTTCGGGTCCGTCTCGGCCCGGTCCTTGAAGTACAGGCTGTTGACGGAGACGTTGAAGGCGTTGTTGGCCACGCCGAGGAGCAGGAAGGCCGCGGCCATGGGCGCGACGCCCCGGATGAAACCCATCGCCGCGAACAGGGCCGTCATGGCCAGCAGGGCCGACCCCATGACGGCCTTCATGGACACCCGGTCGTTGAGCCAGCCCGTCGGGAACGAGAACACCATGGGGGCCGAGGCGAACAGGGCCACGACGATCCCGATCCCCGCGCCGTCGAAGCCCAGCTCGAGGAACCGCAGCGGGGCCAGGAAGGCCACGGTCGTCACGGCCATGGTCCGGATGAAATTGAGGGCGTGGACCCGGCGCATGCCGGCCATTATACAAAAACGGGCAAAAAAAGGGGGACACAAGACAGGTCTTGTGTCCCCGTTCGGTCTACTTCTTCTTCAGGTCGATGTTGCCGCTGAAGCTCTTGAGGACGAGCGTGGCCCCGCCCTTGCCGACGGTGCCGCGGACCTCCTTGGGCGTGATCTTCCCGGACACGGTGATCTCGAAATCGCTGTCGATGTCGCCGCTGAAGGTGTTGGCCTCGAGGTCGAAGGACGAGCCGGCCGGGATGGACATCCGGACGTCGCCGCTGTGGGCCTTGAGCTCGTAGCGGCCGTCGGGCTCGACGGCGCCGATGTAGGTGACATTGCCGCTGACCGTCTTGACGCTGACCGTCCGCGAGCCCGCGACATCGGTCATCCGGACGTCGCCGCTGACCGTCTCGGACTCCACCGAGCCCTTGACCTTGGTCGCGGTGATGTTCCCCGAGACGGCGTTGATGAACAGGTCCCCGGCGATGTTCTCCACGACCAGGTCGCCGCTGACCAGCTTGATCTCGGCCCCGGCCGCGCCGAGCAGGTCGACGTTGCCGCTGACGCACTCGACCTTGGCTTTGCCGCCGATCGGCGCCACGTCGACGTCGCCGCTGACCGACTTGAGGTCGACCGCGGCCGCCTCGGGCACCCAGACCTTGTAGTCGACCGAGACGCTGATGGAATTGCCGCCCCAGAAGCCGCCGCTCTTCTTGGGGTACTTCGTCTCGACCCGGACGGCGTCGCCGTCCCTGGTCACTTCGATGGTCACCAGCCCGGCGTTCTCCTTGGCCTTCTCGAGCGTGCCGGCCTTGGACGTCTTGAGGGCTTCGATCTTGACCTGGGCTTCCTTCCAGGTCATGACGGAGATCTGGCCGGAGACGTTGCTCAGATAGAGCTTGCCGTTCTTGGCCAGGGCCTCGGTCTTCTCGAACTTCTCCTCGAACTTCTGCTCGGCCAGCGCCGGCGCCGCGACGAAGACGGCGGCGAAGACCAGCGCGGCGGCGATCGTCAGTCCCTTCTTGAGGTTCGTGTTCATGTCGGTCCTCCTTCTCTCGTCTCTCTTCAAATGATCGGCCGGCCCGGCCCGGCGTCCCGGTCCCCCCGGCGGAGGTCCAGGGCCGCGTCGAGCAGCGTGATCTTTCTCGTATAGGCGGCCAGCAGGTAATTGCGGGCCTCGAGGTCGTCGGGCTCGGCCGTGACGGCCGCCCGGCAGGCCTGGATGGTGGCGTCGACGACCGACAGGTTCCGGTCGAAGAACTCGGCCACCTCGGCCGCCAGGCCGCCCTTCTGGGCCGCGAAGGCCTCGCCGAGGGCCTTGACGGCCTGTTCGTAGTGGGCTTCGGCTTCGTCGAGCTTGGCCAGGGTGTAGGCCTCTCCGCCCCGCGCCGCCGCCGAGGCCTCGTCCCGCCCCAGGCGCCGCCCGGCGACGATCCCGGCCGCGATCAGCACGAAGGCCAGCGCGGCCGCGCCGGCGTACCGGACCGCCGGCAGGCCCATCCCGAAGAGCGGACGCCGGTCGAGCCGGGCCCCGACCGCGGCCGGCCTCTCGGCCCGCTCGGCCAGCCGGGCCCGGATGTTCTCCCAGACGCGGTCCGACGGCTCGGGCGCATCTAGCGCGGCCGCCCGTCCGGCGATCCGCCTCATGTCCTCGTGGAGCTCACGGCACTCGACGCACCGCGCCAGGTGGCGTTCGAGCCGCTCGAGCCGGCGCGGCGAGAGCTCGCCGTCGACCGACCGGCTGATGTCCTTTCGGGCCTTACCGCATCTCATCGTGGCGCTCCCTTAAACGGCCCCTCTGGCCTTTAAAAAATCCCGCACCTTGAGCCGGGCCTTGAACAGCTGGGACTTCGAGGTCCCCACGGCGCAGCCCAGGGTCCGGGCGATCTCCTCGTGCTTGAAGCCCTGGACGTCGTGGAGGACGAAGACGCTCCTCAGGCGCGGCGCCAGCCGGCCGATGGCCTCCTCGAGCGGGCCCCGCAGGTCCCGCTCGACGGGCTCGCTCGCCCGGTCCTCGAGGCTCGCTTCCACGTGCTCGAGGGGCACGGTCCGGTCGGCTTGGACCCGCTTCTGGCGCAGGTGGCTGTAGGCCGTGTTGACGGCGATCCGGAAGACCCAGGCCGGGAAGGTCGAGGCGTCCCGGACGTCCGCCATGTGGCTGAAGACCTTGAGGAAGACGTCCTGAAGCAGGTCCTCGGCGGCGGCCCGGTTCTGGGCGTAGCGGTAGACGAGGCCGAAGACCGGCCCCTTGAACATCCCGTAGAGGGACTCCAGGGCGGCCGTTTCGCCGGCCCGGCCCCTGGCGACGAGGTCGTCCAGGCGGGCCCGGTCGATCGAGCCCCAGCCGGTCCCCTCGCCCCTGTCCCCGCCCATGGCTAGGAGCGCCTCCCAGAAGGCATTATGGTCCGCACGGAGGCTATTATCGCCGAATCGGCCGTCCATCGCCAGGACCAGGCTGCAGGCGCTCATGTCGTTCACACCGGTATAGATGAAATCGGGGGGCAAAAGGTTGCCCGCCCGGAGCGCGGGCGCCCGGGCCGCCGCGGGGACGTCCTCTAAGCGTTGTCGGCCTCGACGGCCTCCTCCAGCCGCCCCAGGAAATCGGGGATGGCCGAGGTGACCCGGTTCCAGCTCGGGATGAGGGGCGAATAGAGGGGGTCCTCCATGAACTCCTTCCCGGCGATCTGGATGGCCCGGGTGAAGGCCTCGACCATGACCGTCTCCAGGTGATAGTCGAAGGCCAGGCCGTTGAAATCGGCGTCGTCCCGGTAGCTCTTGACGGCGTCCTTGGCCGTGCGCTGGTAGTTGACGACGAGCGTCCGCAGGGCGCTCTCGCTGAGGACGATGCTCTCGACGGCCAGGTTGCGGAAGACCGACTTGGCGATGTCGACGGCCATCTTCATCAGGCCCGTCCGCGGGTCCTCGGCCGACAGCGGCTGGTGCTTGTGCTCGTAGGTCTCGCAGATCTCGGCCTGGCAGATGCGCCGCAGGGAGTAGTTCCGGAAGACCTCGGCCAGGGTCTCGACCTCGAGCCCCCAGTCGCTGGGGATGCGGTTGATGCGGGCCAGGTCGGCGACCATCGAGAACTCCCCGGCCAGGGCGTAGCGGAAGCTGTCGAGGTAGACCAGGAAAGGCAGGTGCCCGAAGAGCTTGATGAGGCTGCGGACGAGCGGGGTGACGAAGAGCCGGGTGACCCGGCCGTGCATCCGGTCCGTCACCCGGGCGTAGTAGCCCTTGCAGAAGGCGTAATCGATGTGGGGCGAGGCCACGGGGTAGAACAGCCGGCCGACCATCTCCCGCGAGTGGTTGACGATGTCGCAGTCGTGGAGGCCGATGACCTTGCTCTCCTCGCGGGCCAGGACGTAGCCGTAGGCCGTCCAGGCCGACCTCCCCTTGCCGTCCTCGCCGGCCGAGAGGTCGTTGGCTTCCAGGAGCTTATAAAGATCGAGGAAGCGCGGCCCGGAGGCCCACACGATCCGGTGCCGCTGGGGCAGGACGGCGAAGAGCTCGCGGACCTGGGCGAAGTGGGCCGGGTCGTCCGTCCGTCCCAGCGTGATGACGACCTCGTTCAGGTAATCGAGCTCCTTGACGTTGGCCAGGATACCCCGGAGGGCCGGGGAGTCGAGCTCCTTGGGCGTCGTGGGCAAGACCAGGGCCAGGGGCCGGTGTTCGTTGAACTCCCTGAGGTCGGCTTCGAGCCGCTCGAGATGGAGCGCCCCCAGCCGGTGGAACGTGGCCACCACGCCGGTCTGATAGAAGTCGGCCATGCGCGCCTCCTTTCGAAATGATGGGCCTCCCGGCGCCCGGCCCCGAGGTCAGGCCGCGCCGCGGAGGATGTCAAGGACGGCCTCGCGCCAGCCCTCGGGCCCCGCGTAGGGGGCGATGGACAGGCCGGGCAGATGGATCGCGCCGGCGTGGCCGCCGTCCGGCTTGCGAACGAGGACGGGAAGGTCGACCTCCCGGAGCATGGGCTCGTCGTTGGGGCTGTCGCCCAGCCCGGCCGTGCGGACCGGCCCGCGGCTCCGGGCGTAGAGGGCCGTCAGGGCCCGGACGGCCCGGCCTTTGTCGCTGCCGCCGACGAGATGGTGGAAGCGGCCGCCGCTGACGATCTTCAGGCCCTCGGCTTCGGCCGCGGCCACGACCCGCGCCAGGGCGGGACCGTCGGCGCCGGTGAAGGGCTCGTCGTACTCCCGCATGGCGGCCAGGGCGGCTTCCTCTCGGGAGAAGCCGCAGAGGGCGGCGATCTCCTCGACGGCCATGTCGCCGAAGCCGCGCAACGGGAGCCCGGTCGCCGTCCGGATCGCGCCGAGGGCCCGGCGCAGCTCCTCGTACGGCCGGCCGAACTCGAGCAGGCCGTAGCCCCCCTCCCGCCGGTCGAAGGCGGCGTCGGACCCGAAATAACCCTCCGGGACGAACACGGCCCCGCCGTTCTCGACGATGAAGGGGTGGACGTTGGCCAGGGACCGGCGCCAGCGCTCGGTCTCGAGGCGGGTCTTGCTGGTGCAGAAGACCAGGGGCACGCCGGCCTCGAGGAGGGCCTCCAGGGCGGGGCGGGCCGGCTCGAACGAGTAGGTCCGGTGGTCGAGCAGGGTGCCGTCGAGATCGGTGAATACGACCAAGGCTGTCCGCTTCATCTCACTTCCTCATACCGAATTCCCAGAACGACCGAGAGGCGATAACGGAGCGGGCCCTTTTATGATAAGGGGCGGACGGCGGCTTGTCAAAGGGAAAAGGAAAGTTGACTCTCCCCGGGCCCGGCCGTTACCATAGGGACGCCCGTCGGCCCGAAAGGAGACCGGACCCGTGGCCTACGACACCGCCCTCCGCCACTACACGTCCAAGCGCATCGAGGAGATCGACACGGCCGACGTCCTCGTCGGCATCCCCTGCTTCAACAACGAGAGGACGATCGCTCACGTCCTCCAGCGGGTGACGCACGGCCTGGACCGCTACTACCGCGACATGCGCAACGTCATCCTGGTCGCCGACGGCGGCTCGACCGACGACACCCGCGAGGCGGCCCGCGATTACGAGATCAAGCCCTGGCAGGAGAAGATCGTCTCCATCTACCGCGGCCCGGGCGGCAAGGGCACGGCCCTGCGCTCGGTCTTCGAGGCGGCCGAGCGGCTCGGCGTCAAGGCCTGCGTCGTCGTCGACGCCGACCTGCGCAGCATCACCTCGGACTGGGTCCTCGACCTCCTCGACCCGGTCCTCGAGACCGGCTACGACTTCGTCGCGCCCGTCTACCTGCGGCACAAGTACGACGGGACGATCACCAACAACATCGTCTACAACATGACCCGGGCCCTCTACGGCAAGCGCCTCCGCCAGCCCATCGGCGGCGACTTCGCCTTCTCCCGCGAGGTGGCCCGCTTCTACGCCGCCCAGGACGTCTGGGAGACCGACGTGGCCCGCTACGGCGTCGACATCTGGATGACGACCATGGCCGTGACCCAGGGCTTCAAGGTCTGCCAGTCCAACCTGGGTGTCAAGATCCACGACGCCAAGGACCCCGCGGCCCACCTCGGGCCGATGTTCCGGCAGGTCGTCTACGTCCTCTTCTCGCTCATGGAGAAGCTCGAGCCGGCCTGGCGCAACGTCCGGGGCAGCGTTTCCGTCGAGACCTTCGGCCGGACGACCGACCTCCAGCCCGAGGAAGTGGCCGTCGATCTCGACAGCCTCGTCGAGCGTTTCAAGACCGGCTTCCAGCAGTTCGGGCCGCTTTGGAAAGAGGTCTTCTGCGCCGACTGCTACGAGTCCATCCGCCGGGCCGCGGAGAGGCCCGCGGCGTCGTTCGAGCTGCCCCTGTCGACGTGGGTCCAGATCCTGTACGAGCTGGCGGCGACCTTCCATGCCTGGACGCACAACCGGTTCAAGATCATCGAGCTGGTGACACCCCTCTACTACGGGCGGGTGGCCTCGTTCGTCAACCAGACCCGGGACATGTCCACGGAGGAGGCCGAGCGGCTGGTCGAGGAGCAGGCCCTGGAGTTCGAGCGGCAGAAGGACTATCTCGTCGCCGCCTGGGACAAGGCCAAGCCGGCCTAGGCCGGGCCCCACTTCATCAGCACGGGCGGGATGAGGGCCAGGGCGGCGAACAGGACCCACAGGACGAGCAGGGGCACCATCCACTTGGCCCACTTCTCCCAGCGCAGCCCGGCCAGCCCCAGGACGCCCATGGTCACGCCCGACGTCGGCAGGACGGGGTTGATGTACTCCGCGAACTGGAAGGCCAGCACGGCCGTCTGCCGGGTGATGCCGACGAGGTCGCCGAGCGGGGCCATGATGGGGATGGTCAGGGCCGCCTGGGCCGTGCCCGAGTGGACGAAGAAGTTGATGACGCACTGCGACAGGAACATGATCTGGGCCGAGAGGACCGGGCTGAAATGGGAGATGCCCCCGGCCAGGCCGGCCAGGATGGTGTCCATGATCCGGCCGTCCTGGGCCACGATGAGGATGGCCCGGGCCGTGCCGATGATAAGGCAGGCGTTGACCATGTCCTTGACGCCGTCGATGAAGGCCCGGCCGAACTCGTCACCCTTGAGCCCGCCGGCGATCCCGGCCAGGATGCCCATGGCCAGGAAGACGCCGCCGATCTCGTTGATGTACCAGTGCTTGATGAGGATCCCCAGGACCATGGCCGCGAAGCCGGCCGCGAACACGCCCAGCACGAGCTTCTGGCGGAGGGTCAGAGGGACGCGCTCGAGGACCGGCTTGTCGACGCTCAGCCGCTGCCGTTTCTCCCGGTCCTCGTCGTAGGTCGGGCTGAGCCGCGGGTCCTTGTGGATCCGGGCGGCATAGACCATGACCACGGCGATGGCGATGGCCGTCCCGATAGCCCAAATGATGATCCGGTAGCCGAGCCCCGAGTACATGGGCAGGCCGGCGATGCCCTGGGCGATGCCGACCGTGAAGGGATTGAAGAAGGCCCCGGCGAACCCGGCCGCCGCGCCGACGAAGGGCATGGCCACGCCGACGATGGTGTCGTAACCGAGCGACAGGGCCAGCGGCACGAAGACCAGGATGAAGGGCATGGTCTCCTCGCACATCCCCCAGACGCCGCCCCCGATGGAGAAAATGAGCATGACGACCGGGATGAGCAGGACCCGCAGGGCCTTCTGCCGGCCGAAGGCGAAGGCGATGTTGCGGATGACGGCGGTGATGGCCCCGGTCTGCTGGATGACGTTGAAGGCCCCGCCGACGACGAACAGGATGGCGATGATGGCCCCGGCCTCCATGAAGCCGCGGATGGGCGAGACGAGCAGGCCGCCGAGGCCCTGCGGCTCGCTGGCCACCCGGGTGTAGGACCCGGCCACGGGGACCTGCCGGCCGTCCTTTTCGACCCGCTGGTACTCGCCGCCCGGGATGAGCCAGGTCGCGACCACGGTCAGGACGACCATGGCGTAGATGAGGATGAGGGTATGGGGGAGGCGGAGCGGTTTGGCGCTCACCGGGCCGGCTCCTCGACCGCGCCGGTCGCCGGGTCGTAGACGTCGCCGGCGAGCAGGACGTGCATGCGGAGGCCGTGGCCGCCGAGGCGCCCGGCCGGCGACCGGAAGGTCTTGGCGGCGCGGGCGTCGTAGATAACGACCTGGCCTTCGCCCAGGACCTCGTACTTGCCGTCGGGCCGGACCAGGACGGCCGTCGACTCCTCGATGCCGACGCCGACGAGCGTCGGGTTCTCGAGGGCGACGCTGATGAGGCGGTTGTGGCGCCGCCGGGTGACGAAGTGCTGGTCGATGACGGCCGCGGTGACGAAGCCGAAGCCGCGGGTGTGCTCGACGTTGTCGGCCAGGATGACCTCCCAGCTGCCCTCGTCGCCGCCGGCCCGCTTCTCGTTGCCGGTGATCATGAACTCGCTCATGACGGCCGCGCCGGCGCTCGTCCCGCCGAGGAGGCAGCCGTCGCGGTAAAGCTCGAGCATGCGCTTGTGGAGGGGCGTGTCGAGGAGGACCGCGGTCTGCTTGGACTGGTCGCCGCCCGAGAACCAGACGCCGGTGACGCCGTCGAGGATCTTGAGGTTGGCCGGGTCCAGGGCCTCCTCGCGGGTCAGGTGGTGATAGGCGACGTCGGCCACGCCGTAGGCCTTGAACTCGGCCACCAGGCCCGGGCCGGTCTCGAGAGGCACGCCGCTGGCCATGGTGAAGACGACGACCTTGGCCGGGCCGCCGGCCTGGGCCAGAGCGACGTAGCGGCGCATCAGGGGCTCGTCGCGGTCGCCGCCGCCGACGATGAACAGGTGGCCCTTGGGCTTGGCGGGAGCCGCCGGGGCCGGCGCCTGCGGGGCGCAGGCCGCCAGGACGAGCGCGGCCAGGGCGGCGGACAGGACGAGGAGAGGGGCGATGGCGGGCTTGGTTCTCACGCGCGACCTCCGTTCGAAGGACGTCTTCCGGTCGGCTATCTTATCAAAAACGGACCGCAATGTTCAGGGGCTTGCCGGGCTCGACACGGACGGGCTGCATCCAGCTCAGGAGGACGGTGTTCCCCGTCTGCCGGACGGCCGGACGGGCCGCGGTCCCGCCGACGGTCGCATCGGCCCCGCGGACCCGCTTCCCGGCGAGGGACGGCGGCAGGACCAGAGTGACGGTCTTGAGCGCGACGGCCCCGGCCTTGGCCTCGATCGCGGCCGCGAACGGCCGGCCGGCCTCGGCCTTCTGGGTGTAGACGCCCCAGCCCGCGCCGGCCGTCCAGACCGTCCGGAAGTCCTCTTGATGGACCTTGGGATCGAAGTCCAGGCGCATCTCCGGGCCGGAGTAGACGCAGCCCGAGAGGGCCAGGAGCACGCCCCACGAGGACATGGCCCGGGCGTAGTGGTGGCCGCACTCGACTTCGTTCCAGGGATTGCGGCGGCGGCCGTCGTAGCGGTCGCGGACGGCCTTGACGATGCTCAGGCCCTCCTCGACGAGGCCCTCGTAGATGAGGTGCGAGGCGACCTGGTACTCGATGCCCGTCCAGACCTCGTCCGAGTACGGGAAGGGCAGCGGCGGCCGGCCGCCTTTGGGCCAGGAGCAGAGGAGCAGGCCTTTCTCGTCGTTGAGGGCGTAGGTCCGCTGGACGTTGGAGAAGTTCCGGAAGTCGGACAGGAAATTGTACTTGTAGATGGCCCGCAGGGAGGACTGGACGCGCTCGGGCGGCAGGTAGCGGCCGAGGCCCGTGACCATGCCCAGCCACTGGCCGAGGAGCATGTCGGAGAGACAGCCCTCGCCGTACTGGTACTTCTTCTCCATGGCCTGGGCGCACTTCTGGACGTAGTACTCGCCGTTCCAGAGCTCGCGGTCGTAGGCCGCCCGGCCCTGCTCGTACATGGCCAGGTACTTCTTGGCCGCGACGACGTCGCCGGCGACGAAGGCCATGGCCGCGCCGGCCTTGAGGGCGCCGAGGTAGAAGGCGCCCATCATGCTGTTGGGACCGTAGAACTCGATGTCGTAGGTGTTGTGCTGCTCGCCCTCCATGAGGCCGTCGCGGTCGGCGTCCCACTGCGTCCAGGCGTAGTCGAGGGCCTTCTTGGCCTGCGGCCAGAGCTTCTTGAGCCATGCGGCGTCGCCCGAGATCTGCCAGTCGCGGTAGAGGCTGATGATCCGCCCCATCTGGCCGTCGGCGGCCGGCTTGAAATCCCACAGGACGCCGCTGCCGAGCGGCAGGGAGGTCCGGAACATCATGGCCCCGTCGGGCTTGAGGTTGTTGAGGAAGTCCGTCTCGCGCATGGTCCGCTCGAGCGACGGGAACAGGAAGGCCAGCGACTGGGCGTAGTTCCAGACGTGGGCGCAGTTGAGCGGGCAGCAGCCGGACTGGTCGCCGCAGCCCTCGAAGCCGAAGTAACGGCCGCCCTCGAGCCACAGGCCGGTCGTCGTGCGGATGATGGAGGCCTGGCTCGAGACCGCGTCGAGGACCTCGGGCGGCAGGGTCTGGCCGAAGAAGGCGTCGTGGAAGGCCCGGCTGGAGGCCTCGAGGCGGCCGAGGTTGGCCTGGAGGTATTCGGCCGTGGCCCAGGCGTCGGGGAATTTTTCGGCGTAATGGTTCCGGAAGATCCGGCCGCGCTGCTCGGGGACGATGTCGAAATAATTGAGGACGTTGGGGAAGTTCCAGGACAGGATGAACGGCAGGACGACCTCGCCGCCCGGCGCGACCGTGGCCACCAGGCCGAGCGTGCCGACGTCGGTCTGCTTGTCGGGCGAGGGCGAGGGCTCCGGGACGTCCTTGAGCAGGCCGTCGGCGGCGAAGTCGTCCCAGAAGATCTGCAGGTCGTCCCACCATTCGCCACGGACCCAGTGGGCGAGCGTCGTCGTCTCCGGCCAGGGCGTCGTCAGGGCCATCGTCCCGAAAGCGGGCTCCCCCGGCTTGACCTTCGCCGAGGACATGGCCAGGCCGCGCAGGGCGGGCGTGGCCTTGATCTCGTTGAGGTTCTGCCCGAACTTGTCGTGGCCCAGGCCGTCGACCGCGCCGACGCCGTCGTAACCGACGGGGTTGACGACCGAGCCGGCGACCGTGACCTTGGCCGGGGCCGTCCCCGGGTTACGGATCCGGTAGCGCCAGACGAAGGCCGGGATGCCGGAGTCGTCGGGCTCGAGGGGGATGAAGGGATTGAAGGCCTCGAGCGTGATCTCGAGCGGCACGTCCGGATCGGACAGGGCCACCTCGGCGAACGGGTATTCGCCCTTGAAGCGGGCCTTGGCCATGCGCGGCAGGCCCGGGACGAAGACGCGCTTGAAGCCGAAGCCGGTCGTGTAGGGCGGCTCGAGCGGACCCTCGAGGACGCGGACGACCTTCTTGCCCGCGCCCTCGTAATAGAGGGCGAAGAAAGTGAAGGGCATGTGGACGCCCTTGCCCGGGCGGTTGAAGATCTCCCAATCGCGGAGGTTGCCGCGGCCGCCGAGCGAGACCGTGCCCGTGCCGATGCCGCCGAGGGGGAAGGCGATCTCGGACAGGGCGGCCCCTTCGAAGGTCCGGACGGCCTTCTGGTCCGGCTCGGCGAGGGCCGGCGGGACCAAGAATGCGGCGGCGAGCGCGGCGGCGAGGATGGGACGCGCGATGGAGCGGGCGGGAGCGTTCATGGACGGCCCTCCTGGACGGGGATGGGAAGACGCCTGCCCCCTTTTCTAAAAGAACGGGGGCCGATTGTCAATCGCCGGAAGGGGGGACGGGGCGCCGGGCCAGGAGACGGCCGATCTTTTTCTCCATGTCGCCGTGGTGCGTCCCCTGCCAGTAGACGCGCTCGCAGCCGGGGCAGAGGGCGAAGGCCGAAGCCCGCTCGCCGACGTAGGGCGTGACCAGGTTGCGGGCCCGCTCGCGGCTGAGCGGCTTGAGGGCCAGGTTGCAGACGACGCAGAGGGTGTTCGGCCGGACCTCGTCCCACAGCCCGTACTCGTCGAGGACCTGGACGACCTGATCCTCCCAGGCGTCGCTGCGGACGAAGAGGCGGTCGGCGCGCTTGGCCGTGCGCTCGATGAGCCCGGTGTCGCGGGTCAGGAGGACGCGCCCTTCGCGGCGGGCGACGGCGACCAGGGCCGGGTCCTCGGCCTTGCGGAAGTAGAGGACGTCGAAGCCGAGGATGCGGAGCCATTTGGCCAGGCGGCCGAGCATGCAGTCGGCGACGAAGGTCATGGCGGCCTTTTACAAGCCGAGGAACTGGACGGCCAGGCCGGAGACGAAGATCATCAGCCCGGCCAGGGCATGGGAGTAGCGCTCGAGCTTGCCCAGCTTGACGAACTTGGCCCCATACGAGGCGGCGGCGATGATAGCCAGCATCGTGGCCACGGTCGCCAAGCCGAACGCGGCGGCGACCAGGGCCACCCCGGCCGTGCTGTGGCGCGCGGCCGGGTACATGACCAGCGGGATGAGCGGCTCGCAGGGACCGAAGACGAAGATGGTGAACAGGACCCAGGGGGTGATGTTGGCCTTCTTGGGTTCCTCGCCGTGGGGATGGGCGTGGGAGGCCAGTTCGTGCGAGTGCGGATGGGCGTGCTCGTGGTCGTGCCCGGCTTCCGGCCCGTGGTCGTGGGCCGGGACGGGGACGGCGTTGTGCAAATGGTCGTGCAAATGGGGGTGGGTGTGGGGCTTGGCCCGCCAGGCCCGGCGCATGCCCCAGACGAAGTAGGCGAAGCCGAAGCCGATGAGAAGCCAGGCCGCGACGGCGCCGCGGGTCGATTCGACGCCCTCGAGCTTGGCCACGGCGATGCCGAGAGCGATGCCCACGAAACCGAGGACGATCGAGCTCAGGATGTGGCCCAGGCCGGCCAGGAAAGCGACGCCGAGGGTCTTGCGCAGGGACCACTCGCGGGCCCGGCCGATGACGATGAAGGGCAGGTAGTGGTCGGGGCCGATGACCGTGTGGACGAGGCCGAGGGTCGCGGCCGTGCCGGCCAGCATCCAGATCTCGCGGTCGATCATGGCCTCTCCGTCTTTAGGGACATGTACCCCGGGTACGTGTCCCCCGGTTCGTTTTGGGGACATGTACCCCGGGTACGTGTCCCCGCTTTGTCCGCTTGAGGGACATGTCCCCCGGGTACGTGTCCCCAATACGCGGGCGGGCCGGGCAATGGCAAAAAAAATGGTGGACGGTAGGAGATTCGAACTCCCGACCTCAGCGTTGCGAACGCCGCGCTCTCCCAGCTGAGCTAACCGCCC
>CAZFZU010000002.1:0-26738 GCA_964523615.1 uncultured Eubacteriales bacterium
ACGGTGCGGGTGGCGACGACGTCGGCGCCCGTGCCCAGGACGTCGGCGATGAGGACCTGGCCGCGGCGGACCGGGGCCTCCGGCCGGAGCTTGGCGATCTCGGCCAGGACGGGGAAGATCATCTCGCGCGGCACGGGCGCGCTCAGCCGGACCGAGACCATCCGGGCGGCCGTTCCCCCGACCGGCACCGACGTGGCCAGGTTGCGCTTGGGCCGCAGGACCTCCTCCTCGGCGAAGGGCAGGCCCTTGTCGCACTGATTGCCGGCGACCGCGACGCCGCCGGCCGCGGTCCGGGCGACCGCGAGCTCGCAGCCGACCGGGCAGAGGACGCAGGTCAGGCGGTCGACGTCGGGCCGGTCACTCATGGAGGCCCACCTCGAGGTCCTCGTCGACGGCGGCGCGGACCTTGATCTTCTGGAGCTCGGACGGCAGGAGGCGTCCAAACTTCCGGCGGGCGTAGGTCTTGCCGGAATCGCGGCCGCGAACCTCGACCTGGACGTCGCGCAGGGGCCGGACGGTCCGGAAACTCCACTCGACGTCCGCGGCGCCGGCCCGGACTGTCTGCGGCAGAGCGTACCGGACGTCCGCCCCGGCCGTGACGCGGACCGTCCGCCCCGCCGGCCTGTCCCCCGCCGCATACTGGGCGGCCCGCTCGCCGGCCGCGAAGCCCTCGAACGAGGCCCAGTCGGCGACGTCGTGGATGTGGAGGACGTTGCCGCACGAGAAGACGCCCGGGACCGAGGTCATGAGCGTCTCGTCGACGACGGCCCCGCCGGTGACCGGCGAGAGCGCGACCCCGGCCCGCTTCGAGAGCTCGTTCTCGGGGATGAGCCCGACCGAGAGGAGGAGGGTGTCGCAGGGGACGACGGTCTCGGTCCCGGCAACCGGGTTCAGGCCCTCGTCGACCTCGGCCACGACGACGCTCTCGACCCGGTCCCGGCCGCGGACGTCGACGACCGTGGACCGCAGCCGCAGGGGGATGCCGAAGTCCATCAGGCACTGGCGGACGTTGCGCTCCAGGCCGTTGGCCCAGGGCATGATCTCGAAGACGCCCTTGACCCGGACGCCCTCGAAGGTCAGCCGCCGGGCCATGATCAGGCCGATGTCGCCCGAGCCCAGGATGACGGCCTCGTTCCCGACGCGCAGGTTCCGGAGATTGACCAGGTGCTGGGCCGAGCCGGCCGTGTAGATCCCCGCCGGCCGGGTCCCGGGGATGCCGATCATGTCCCGGGTCCGCTCGCGGCAGCCCATGGCCAGGACGACGGCCCCGGCCTTGACGAGCGAGTAGCCCTCCCGGACGTTGACCCTCAGGAGCCGGTCCGGCCCGAGGTCGAGGACCATGGCCCCGGTCGCGACGGCCACACCCTCCCGGAGGGCGTCCTCGGCCAGCCGCTCGGCGTACTCGGGACCGCTGATGGTCTCCTTGTAGAGGAACAGGCCGAAGCCGTCGTGGACGCACTGGTTGAGGATGCCGCCGAGGGTCCGGTCGCGCTCGATGACGAGGACGCTCCCCGCTCCCGCCCGCTTCGCTCCCAAGGCCGCGGCCAGACCGGCCGGGCCGCCGCCGATGACGGCCACGTCGACGTCGCGGGTCCGGGGCGTCTCGGCCATCGGTCAGTCCTTCAGTCGTCCGTAGAAGAGCCGCGAGCCGCCGCCGCGCTTGGTGACGCGGTCGGGCGGCAGGCCCTCCTCCTCGAGGATGTCGACCAGGCGGGGCGTGCAGAAGCCGCCCTGGCAGCGGCCCATGCCGCAGCGGGTCCGGCGCTTGACGGCGTCGAGGGACCGGGCCCCGAAGGGGTTGCGCAGGGCGGCCGCGACCTCGGCCCGGGGGACGTGCTCGCAGCGGCAGACCATCTCGCCCCATTCGGGGTCGGCCGCGACCAGGCGGGCCCGTTCGGCGTCGTCGAGGGCGGCGAACCGCCGCTTCTCCGGCAAGCCGGGCTCGAAATCGCCCTTGGGCCGCAGGTCCATGCCCGCGCCGACGAGGTCCGCGACCATGCGGGCGATGGCGGGGGCGGCGGTCAGTCCCGGAGACTCGATGCCGGCCAGGTCGATCCAGCCCGGCCGCCTCTCGCTCTCGGCGACGAAGAAGTCGGCGAACCGGCCGCCGCTTTCGGGCGGGACGAGCTTGGGCCGCAGGCCGGTGTAGGCGTGGATGAACGGGGCCCGCTCGAGCCCGGGCACCAGCCGCCCGGCCTCGGCCTTGAGGCGCTCCGCGACCTCCCGGGTCGAGGCCAAGTCGTCCTTCGCGGCGACCGGCTCCGCGCTCGGCCCGAGCAGGACATGGCCCTCCAGGGTCGGGGTGAGGTGGATGCCGAGGCCGGGATCGTCCCGGGGCGGCACGGGATAGACGGGCATCCCTAGGCGGAAGCCGCCGTCCTTGTCGGTGATGAGGTATTCGCCGCGGTACGGATGGACGCGGAAGTCGGCGCTCCCGGCCATCCGGGCGACCTCGTCGGCGAAGAGGCCGGCGCTGTTGACGACGCGGCGGGCGGCGAACGTCCCGCGGGGCGTGGCCAGGCGGAAGACGCCGTTTTCGAGAGCCACGGCCTCGACCGGGGCCTCGAGCGCGACCTCGGCCCCGTTGCGCCAGGCGCTCTCGGCCAGGGCGACGACGAGCTCATAGGGCGAGACGATGCCGGTGCGGGCCGAGTACAGCGCCCACCGGCCGCGGGCCAGGGGTTCGAGACGTCGGATGGCCGCCTCGTCGACGATCTCCAGGCCGGGGACGCCGCTCCGCTCGCCCTCGGCCAAGAGCGCCTTCAGGCGCGGCCGGTCCTCGTCGGACAGGGCGACGACGAGCTTGCCCGTCATGCGATGGGGCACGCCGAGCGCTGCGGCCAGGGGATAGATCAGCCCCAGGCCCTCGACGTTGGTCCGGGCCTTGAGGGAGCCGGCCGGGACGTTGAAGCCGGCGTGGATGACGCCGCTGTTGCCCTTGCTCACGCCCTCGCCGAGGTCGGACTGCCGCTCGAGGAGCACGAGCTTCAGGTCGTATCGCGAGAGCTCCCGGAGCACGGCGCAGCCGACGACGCCCCCGCCGATGACGGCGGCGTCGTAGATCGCGCCCGCGCTGCGGTCCATGGCCCTCCGGCCCGCCATCATATCAAATCGGGCCGCCCGGGCGGAAGGGGGGCCGCGGCGGCATTATCCGGGATAGGCCGTCTCGAGGCGCTCGAGCAGGCGGTGATACTCCTCGTGCTTGCCCTCGCCGACGATGGTCTTCTCGACGTCGGCGAAGCAATGCTCCAGGGACTCCTGCTGGCCGGGCGTGAGCCGGGCGTCGGCCATGGGGTAGAGGACGTGGTCCTCCTTGAAGATGTGCCCGGTCAGGAGCTCGCCGTAGGCGCGGGCGGCGGCGGCGAAGGCCGCCCCGGACTCGCCTCTCCCCTCGCGGATGCCGGGGATGGCCCCGGCCATGGCCGCGACGTGCCTGCGGCCTTCGACGTGGTCGGCCAGCATGACCCCGATGGGGCCGCGCTCGCGGGGGATGCCGGCCTTCTCCATCTCCGGGAAGAGGTGGCCTTCCTCCTTGGCGTGGTGGCACTTGTCGGCGAAGACCCGGATGAAATCCACGGAAGCCTCGAGGTCGGCCGGGTCGACGGGGACGCCCCCTTCGAGGCGGTCGGCGATCCGGCCCAGGACGCGGATCATCGCCAGGATGGCTTGGTGTTCATGGCTGAGTTCGGCGGTCGGTCTCATGCTTGTCCTCCTTTTTTACGGCCCCCGCTCCGGCCCTCCCTCTCGGCGGCGAGCGCCGCGACGGTGACGCCCTCCAGCCCGGCCACGAGCTCGGCCTCGAGCCGGTCGAGGGTCTTTCGCAGCGGGCAGGTGCGGACGTCGGGGCAGACGCGGGCCTTGAAGATGCAATCGTGGATCTTGACCGGGCCTTGGAAGACCCGGATGACATCGGTGAGACGAATGGCCGCGGCCGGGCGGGCCAGGACGAAGCCGCCTCCCTTGCCCCGCGTGGACAGGACCAGGCCGCCGCGGCCGAGGGCCTGCATGATCTTGCGCAGGTAGGGCCGAGGCAGGCCGAGGGGGCCGGCCAACCCGGTGACGTCGGCCGTCCGGCCGCCGCGACCGGCGAGCTCGACCAGGGCCTTGATGGCGTAGTCGGCGTCCTTGTTGATCAGCTTCATCGTCTCTCCAGCGTTAATGATACTAATACAGTATCATTTTGTCAAGTCCTTTCTGAGTTCTTCTCCCATTTCCGGGATTCCCTCTCGAGGCGGCGAAGGGGATTATCCTCGCGGGTCCCCGTTGCCTCGGCAGTGGGGATCAGCCGCCCAGGACGGCCCGGACGGCGGGGGCCGTCAGGAGGCCGGGCAGGAGGCCGAGGAGGAGCAGGGCGGCCGCGGCGAAAGCCAGGACGGCCGTGACGGCCCGGGACGGCGTCTCGGTCGCCGCGGCGTCGGGGGCCTCCTCGAGGAACATGGCCCGGCCGATGCGGAAGTAATAGAAGAGGGACAGGACGGAGTTGAGGGCGCCGGAGGCCGCCAGGAGGACCATCCCCTTCCCGACCGCGGCGGTGAACAGGAAGTACTTGCCCATGAAGCCGGCCGTCGGCGGCAGGCCGGTCAGGGCCAGCAGGACGACCAGGGCGGACGCGGCGGCCAAGGGCGCCCGCCGGACGAGGCCGCGCAGGCCGTCGACCGACTCGTCGAAGCCGCCGCCCCTCGCCGTGAGCAGGATGAGGGCGAAGGCCGCGGCGTTCATGACGGCGTAGACCGCGACGTAGAAGAGGACGGCCATGCGGCCCGTCTCCCCCCAGGCTGCCAGGCCGATGGCGACGTAGCCGGCCTGGGCGATGGCCGAATAGCCCAGCATCCGCTTGAGGCTCTTCTGGGTCATGGCGGCGATGTTGCCCCAGAACATGGTCGCCACGGCCACGACCTGGAGGACGACGCCCCAGGCCGGGGCCTGGCCCCCGAAGAGCGACGTCAGGGCCCTGGCCAGCACGGCCACGACCGCGGCCTTGGGGGCCGTCGACAGGAAAACGGCGAGCGGGGTCGCGGCGCCCTCGTAGACGTCCGGCGCCCACATGTGGAAAGGGACGAAGGCGGCCTTGAAGAACAACCCGGTGAAGACCAGGGCCATGGCCGCGAGCGCGGGCCGGCCGGCGGAGGAGGCCAGGGCCGGCCCCGCCCCGGCGTAGGCCGTCTCGCCGGACAGCCCGAAGACCAGGGCCAACCCGAGGAGCATGACGGCCGAGCTCAGCGTGCCCAGGAAGAAATACTTGATGCCGGCCTCGGCCGAGCGCCGGTCCTTTTTGAAGATGCCGGCCAGGATGTAGGAGGTGATGGCGAAGAGCTCGAAGGCGACGTAGGTCGTGACGATGTCGACGGCCGAGACGGCGGCCATCATCCCGACCGTGGCCAGGAGGACGAGGGCGTAGGCTTCGCCGGGCTCGCCGCCCTCGACGTCGAAGAAGCGGAAGGCCAGGACGATCGACAGGGCCGCGGCGGCGAGGATGACGCCCTTGGCGAACAGGGCGAAGGGATCGGCGGCGAAATGGCCGCCGAAGAGCGCCCCGGCCGACGCGGGCGTCAGGGCCAGGACCGCGCCCGAAGCGGCGACGCCCGCCAGGGCCACCCAGCCGGCGGCCCGCCGGCCGCGGCGTCCGGCGAAGAGATGGACGGCCAGGGCGGCCACGGCCGCCCCAATGAGGACGAGCTCGGGCGCGATCGGGCCCAGGCCGTAGCCGGGAGGCACGGTCATCGCGACGCCTCGAATTGAGCGGGGTTGACGATGCGGACGATCCGCTCGACGGGCTTGTCGATGATGTCCAGGAACGGCTTGGGAAAGACGCCGATCCAGAACACCAAGATGAGAAGCGGCAGGAAGGTCGCGAACTCGCGCGCCGTCAGGTCCTGGAGCGACTCGTTCTCCGGGTGGACGACGCGGCCGAACATGACCCGCTGGTAGAGCCAGAGCATGTAGCCGGCGCCGAGGACGATGCCGGTCGCGGCCACGGCCGTCCACACCCAGCTGACCGGGAAGACGCCCATGAGGATGGCGAACTCGCCGACGAAGCCGTTCAGCCCCGGCAGGCCGATGGACGACAGGACCATGACCAGGAACACGGCGGCGTAGAGCGGCATCCGCGACGACAGCCCGCCGAAATCGGCGATGAGCCGGGTTAGGCGGCGTTCGTAGAGGACGCCGACGACGAGGAACAGGGCCCCCGTCGACAGGCCGTGGTTGACCATCTGCAGGACCGCCCCCTTGACCGCCAGCGGCGTCAGGGCGGCCAGGCCCAGCATGACGAAGCCCATGTGCGAGACCGACGAGTAGGCGATGAGCTTCTTCATGTCCCTCTGCATGAGCGAGACCAGGGCGCCGTAGACGATGGCGACCAGGGCCAGGACGGCCAGGGCCGGAGCGTAGCGGCGGGCGGCGTCGGGCAGGAGCGGCAGGGAGAAGCGCAGGAAGCCGTAGGCGCCCATCTTGAGGAGGATGCCGGCCAGGAGGACGGAGCCGGCCGTCGGGGCCTCGACGTGGGCCGCCGGCAGCCAGGTGTGGAACGGGACCATGGGCACCTTGATGGCGAAGCCGAGGAAGAAGGCCAGGAAGATCCAGCCCTGGAGGGCGGCCGGGACGGCGCCGCCGGCGGCGATCATGGCCGTCCAGTCGAAGCTCCCGTGCCGACCGCCGAGGACCAGGATGCCGACCAGCATGGCCACCGATCCGAACAGGGTGTAGAGGAAGAACTTGATGGCCGCGTAGAGGCGCCGCTCCCCGCCCCAGACGCCGATGAGGAAGTACATCGGCACGAGGACGACCTCCCAGAAGACATAGAAGAGGACCAGGTCGAGGGCCAGGAAGACCCCGATCATGCCCGTCTCGAGCAGGAGCAGGAAGGCGTAGTACTCCTTGAGCCGGCTCCGGACCGCGCCCCACGACGAGAGCGCGGCCACGAAGGTCAGCAGCGAGGTCAGCAGGACCAGGAGGAGGGAGATGCCGTCGACGCCGAGCAGGTACTGGGCGCCGATGGCCTTGATCCAGGGCAGGCGCTCGACGAACTGCATCTCGCCGGACGAGGCGTCGAAGCGGGCGAGAAGGAGGAGCGTCGCCAGGAACTCCAGGCCGGCCAGGGCGACGGCGGCCGTCTTCAGGAGCCGCGGCCGTGAGCCCGGCAGGGCCAGGACGACCGCCATCCCGGCGGCCGGGAGGAAGGTGACCAGGGTCAGGATGGGAATGCCCAAGACGTTCATGATGTCGGTTCCTCCCTTACCTCCGGAAGACCGCCACGGCGATGGTGACGACCAGGACGACCCCCAGCACGACGGCCAGGGCGTAATTGGAGATGCGGCCGGTCTGGAGCCGGCGCAGGCCGGCCGACGCGGCCAGGTGGGCCCGGCCGAGGCCGTCGACCGCGCCGTCGACCGCCTTCTCGTCGACGGCGATGGCCGTCCGCGAGACGCGGCGGGCGAGCGCGGCCAGGCCGTCGACCGCACCGTCGACGACCCGCCGGTCGAGCCAGTCGGCGGCGCGGCCCAGGGCCAGCACGCCGCCGACGAAGACCTTGCCGTAGATCTCGTCGACGAAATACTTGTTGGAAACGAGGCGGTAGAGGCCTTTGAAGCGCTCGGCCGCGCGGCGGGCCGGATCGCCGCGGCGCGTCACGTAGACCGCCCGGGCCGCGAAGATGCCGGCCAGGGCGACGGCCGCCGACAGGGCCATGAGCAGGAGCTCGGCGCCGGCCGCGAGGTGGACCTCGTGATGCCCGGTCGAGCTTTCCAGGAACCGGCCGAACCAGGCCCCGCCGCCCAGGACATGGGGCAGGCCGACGAAGCCGCCGACGGCGGCCAGGACGGCCAGGATCTCCAGCGGGACGAGCATGATCCGCGGCGATTCGTGCACGTGGGCGGCCGTCTCGCCGGAGAAGCGCGGCTCCCCGGAGAAGGTCAGGAAGATGAGCCGGAAGATGTAGAACGCGGTCAGGCCCGCCCCGGCCAGGCCCAGGCCCCAGGCCGCGTAGTTCCCCGAGGCGAAGGCCGCGGCCAGGATCTCGTCCTTGGAGAAGAACCCGGACAGGCCGGGGACGCCGGCGATGGCCAGGGCGCCGACGAGGAAGACGCGGTAGGTCCGCGGCACACGGGCCCGCAGGCCGCCCATGCGGCGCATGTCCTGCTCCCCGGACAGGGCGTGGATGACGCTGCCGGCGGCCAGGAAGAGCAGGCCCTTGAAGAAGGCGTGGGTCATGAGGTGGAAGACGCCGGCGGCGTAGGCGCCGGCGCCGAGGCCGATGAACATGTAGCCGATCTGGGAGATCGTCGAGTAGGCCAGGACGCGCTTGATGTCGGTCTGGACGAGGGCCATGGTCGCGGCGTAGACGGCCGTCAGGGCCCCGGTCAGGGCCACGACGGCCAAAGCCGTCCCGGAGAAGGTGAACAGGTCGTGGAGGCGGGCGACCATGTAGACCCCGGCCGTGACCATGGTCGCGGCGTGGATGAGGGCCGAGACGGGGGTCGGGCCCTCCATGGCGTCGGGGAGCCAGGTGTAGAGAGGGATCTGGGCCGATTTGCCCGTGGCTCCGAGGAAGAGCAGCAGGGCCGCGGCCGTGGCCGTTCCCTTGGCCAGGGCGCCCGTCCCGACGGCCGAGGCGATGCCGGCGATGTCGACCGTGCCCAGGGCGAAGACGAGCAGGCCCGTGCCGAGCAGGAAGCCGAAGTCGCCGACGCGGTTGGTCAGGAAGGCCTTCTTGCCCGCGATCGCGGCCGAGTCCTTCGTGAACCAGAAGCCGATGAGGAGGTAGGAGCAGAGCCCGACGCCCTCCCAGCCGATGAACATGACGGCCAGGTTGGCCCCGAGGACGAGGACCAGCATGGCGAAGGTGAACAGGTTCAGGTAGGCGAAGAACCGGGCGTAGCTCTTGTCCTTGGCCATGTAGCCGAGCGAGTAGATGTGGATGAGCAGGCCGACGCCGGTGACGACCAGGGTCATGACCGCGGCCAGGGAGTCGTAGCGGAAGGCCAGGTCGATCCGCAGCGAGGCCAGGCCGCCCGAAGACAGCTTGACCAGGCTCGCCGGCATCCAGCTGAAGAGCGTCTTGACGGCAACGGGCTCGCCGCCGCGGAGGAGCCCGGCGAACGAGGCCAGGGCCGCGGCGAAGCTCAGGCCGGCCGCCCCGACGGCCGTGGCGCCGACGGCCCGCCGCCCGAAGAAGCGGATCCCGGCCAGGCCGTTGACGGCCGCCCCGAGGAGCGGGAAGAGAGGGATGAGCACGAACATCGGGCGGCTATCCTTTGAGCTCGTCGAGGGCGTCGACGTCGTAGCTCTTCTTCTGCCGGAAATACGCTAGGACCAGGGCGAAGCCGACGGCCGCCTCCGACACGGCCATGATGACGACGAACAGGGCGAAGATGGAGCCGCGCGGCGAGTCCAGGGCCCGCCCCAGGCCGACCAGGATGACGTTGGCCCCGTTGAGGAGGAGCTCCAGGGACATCAGCATGACGACGAGGTTCTTGCGGACGACGACGCCGACGAAGCCGACGGCGAAGAGGAGCAGGCCGAGGACGATGACGGCTTCAGTCGGGATCATGGACGAGCTTCCTCCGGGCGACGATGATGGCCCCGACGAGCACGGCCAAGAGCAGCACCGAGGCCAGCTCGAAGGGGAAGAGGTAGGAGGCGAAGAGCGTCTCGGCCACGGCCCGGAAGCCATGGCCCTCCCCCGCCGGGGCGGCCGCGGGGAAGCCGCCGGCGACGAGGAGCCAGGCGATCTCGATGCCCGTGGCCACGGGCACGGCGACCAGGACGATCTTGGCCAAGAGCGGCCGGCGCTCCGGGACGACCTCCTTGAGGTTGACGATGACGATGACGAAGATGTAGAGGACGACGATGCCGCCGGCGTAGACGAGGATCTGGATGGCCCCGAGGTACTCGGCCTGCAGGCTGAAGAAGACCCCGGCCGTGGCCAGGACGGCGAAGGCCAGGTAGAGGACGCTGTGCATGACGTTCTTCTGGACCACGACCAGGACGGCCGCGGCCAGGGCCAGGACGGCGAAGAAGAGGAAGACGAAGAGGCCGATCACCGGGGCCTCCGGCAGCCGCCGCAGAGGTGCTCCTGGAGGGCCGGGCCCTCGAGGTACATGTCGTCGCGGTGGAAGAGCAGGCCGTCCTTGGCCACGCCCGTCAGGCGGAACTCCTTGGAGAAGCGGATGGCGCTCGTCGGGCAGACCTCGACGCAGAAGCCGCAGAAGCTGCAGCGGTCCAGGCGCCAGTCGAACTTGACCGGCCGCATGACCTTGGCCCCCTCCTCCTTGCGGCCCTCGATGTCGAAGCAGTTCGTGCCGCAGGCCCTCTGGCAAGCCTTGCAGGCGATGCAGAGCGGCTCGCCGCTCTCGTCGCGGTGGAGGCGCAGCAGGCCGCGGAAGCGCTCGGCCGGGGCCTGGACCTTCTCCGGGTACTCGACCGTGACCTTGCGGCCGAAATAAAGGCGCAGCGTCACGGCCAGGCCCTTGACGATGTCGACCAGGAAGAACGACCGCAGGAACCGCGCCGCCCGGCTCATCGGAGATACCTCACGGCGGCGACGACCAGGAAGTTGACCAGGGCCAACGGGATGAGCCACTTCCAGACCAGGCGGATGAGGGAGTCGAACCGGTAGCGGGGGAAGGTGGCCCGGATCCAGACGTAGAGGTAGAGGAAGAACATGATCTTGACGAGGTACCAGACGAAGCCCGGCACGACGCCCAGGAAGTCCAGAGCGGGGACGTTGGGGAAGGGCGGCAGCCAGCCGCCGAAGAAGAGGTTGACGACGAGCGAGGACACCAGGACCATGTGGGCGTATTCGGCCATGTAGAAGTAGGCGAAGCGCATGCCCGAGTATTCCGTGTGATAGCCGGCGACGAGCTCGGACTCGGCCTCGGGCAGGTCGAAGGGGGCCCGGTTGGTCTCGGCTACGGCCGAGATCCAGAAGACGACGAAGGACACGGGCATGAGGAAGCCGTACCAGACGCCGGAGGATTCCTGGCGGCGGACGATCTCGACCAGGTCCATGGACCGGGCCGCGAAGGCCACCGTCAGGACGGTCAGGCCCAGCGGGATCTCGTAGCTCAGGACCTGGACGACCGAGCGCAGGGCCCCCATGAGCGGGTATTTCGAGTTGGCCGCCCAGCCCCCGAAGATGACCCCGAAGACGGAGATCGAGGACAGCCCCAGGACGATGAGCAGCCCGACGGGGCTCTCGGCGACCCACAGGGTCAGGGTGTAGCCCCCGATGCGGACGGGCGCGCCGAGGGGCACGAAGGCGAAGGCCAGGAGGGAGGAGAACATGACCAGGATGGGCGAGACGGCGAAGAGGAGCCGGTCGGCCCTGAGCGGCCGGATGTCCTCCTTGAAGAACAGCTTGACGGCGTCGGCGACAGGCTGGGCCAGGCCCTGCCAGCCGACCCGGTTGGGGCCGAGCCGCAGCTGCATGAGGGCCACGACGCGCCGCTCGAGCCAGATCATGACCACGACCATGATCATGGGATAGAGGATGACGGCCACGATCTTGCCCAGGGGGATGAGGACCTCGGCGACGAAGGGCGTCACTTGTCGATCTCCCCGAGGACGATGTCGAGCGAGCCGAGGATGCCGATGACGTCCGAGAATAGGGCTCCTTTGCACATGAGGTCGAGGGACTGGAGGTTGTGGAAGGAGGGCGAACGCATCTTGACCCGCTCGGGCTTGTCCGTGCCGTTCGAGCGGACGGTGAAACCGAGGACGCCCTTGGGGGCCTCGATGGCGTGATAGGCCTCGCCGGGGGCGATCTTGAGGACCCGGGGGACCTTGGCCGTGAACTCCCCTTCCGGCAGGCCCTCGAGGGCCCGGCGGACGAGGCCGATGCTCAGGTCGATCTCCTCGAGGCGGACGAGGTAGCGGTCGTAGACGTCGCTCGCCCGGCCGACGGGGACCTCGAAGGGGAAATCGCCGTAGGACGAGTACGGGCGGTCCCGGCGCAGGTCGCGGGCCAGGCCGGCGGCCCGCAGGGCCGGACCGGTCAGGCCGAGGTCGACGGCGTCGGCCGCGGCGATGCGCCCCACGCCGACGGTGCGCTCCTTCCAGATGCGGTTGTCGTCGAGCAGGGCCCGGATGTCGGCCAGGCGGGACGGGATGCCGTCGAGGACGCGCCGGACGCGCGCGACGAAGGCGGCGTCGATGTCCCGGACGACGCCGCCGATGCGGATGCCGTGGACGGTCAGGCGGGCGCCGCTGTACTCCTCGATGAGCCCGAGGACCTCCTCCCGGGCCTCGAAGCCGTAGAGGAGGACCGACATGGCCCCGATGTCGTTGGCCATGAAGCCGGCCCAAGCCAAGTGCGAGGCCAGGCGCTGCAGCTCGGCCAGGACGACGCGGATGTATTGGGCCCGCCGCGGGACCTCGATCGCGGCCAGCTTCTCGACGGCCAGGGCGTAGCCGAGGTTGTTCGACAGCGCGGCCAGGTAGTCGAGGCGGTCGGTCAGGGGCACGACCTGGACGAAGGTCAGGTTCTCCCAGAGCTTCTCCATGCCGCGGTGCAGGTAGCCGAGCACGGGCTCGACGGCCAGGACGACCTCGTTGTCGATGGTCATCTTGAGCCGGAGCACCCCGTGCGTGCTGGGGTGCTGGGGCCCCATGTTGAGGTCGTACTCCCTAAGCTCCATCGGTGCTCCCGGCCAGCGGGAAGTCCTTGCGCAGGGGGTGGCCCTCGAAATCGTCGGCGAGATAGATGCGGCGGAGGTCGGGGTGGCCGTCGAACAGGACGCCGAACATGTCGTAGGCCTCGCGCTCGGCCCACTCGGCCGACCGGAAGACGGCCGTGGCCGAGGGCAGGCGCCCGCCCTCGCCGAAGTCGGCGACGATGCGGGCGCAGACGGCGTCCGCCGGCCGGCGGAGCCGGTAGACGGCGGTGAACCGCAGGCCGCTCGCGACGGGCGCCCGGAGATTGTCGAAGACGGCGATGTCCTCGAGGAAGTCGAAGCCCGCCTCCTCCTTGAGGGCCCGGAGCAGGGCCGTTAGGGACTCCGGAGACGACCGCAGGGACAGCTCTCCCTCGCCGCCGGGCTCGACCCGGACGGCGTCCGGGAAGCGGGCGGCCAGGGCCTCGGCGAGGGCCGAGGGATCGGGGAGGCTAGGCCGGGCGTCGGGCATCGGGGTCGAGGATCTCCTTGGTCGGATGGCTGCGGGCGATCTTCTCCTGCAGCGTCATGAGGCCGTGGATGAGGCCCTGGGGCGTCGGCGGGCAGCCGGCGACGTAGACGTCGATGGGGATGATGCGGTCGACGCCCTGGAGGACGGCGTAGGTCGGGAACGGGCCTCCGCCGATGGCGCAGTTGCCCATGGCCATGGCCCATTTGGGGTCGGGCATCTGCTCCCAGAGGCGGCGCAGGACGGGGGCCATTTTGTGGGTGACCGTGCCGGCCACGATGAACAGGTCGGCCTGGCGCGGCGAGGCCCGGAAGAGCTCCATGCCGAAGCGGGCGATGTCGTAGCGGGCCGCGGCCGTGGCGATCATCTCGATGGCGCAGCAGGCCAGGCCCGAGCCGAAGGGCCAAAGGGAGTTCTTCTGGGCCCAGGTGATAAAGGCGTCGGCCTTGGCCAGCAGGACGGGCGGGCGGTCGGGGGACTCAATCATCGCGCCTCCGGAACTCCAGGGCCCCGGCCTTCCAGGCGTAGACGTAGCCGACGGCGAGGACGGCCAGGAAGACGAGGACCTCGACCAGGCCGAACAGGCCCAGCCGGTCGTGGACGACGGCCCAGGGGAAGAGCAGGAAGGTCTCGACCTCGAAGACGATGAAGACCAGGGTCAGCAGGTAGAAGCGGATGGAGGTCGCGCCGCGGGCGGTCGGGGTGGCCGGCTCGACGCCGCACTCGTAGGGTTCGCCCTTGTCGCCGAGCGGGCGGCGCCGGTAACGGACCAGGGCGATGACGCCCAGCAGGCCCGCGGCGAAGGCGACCGAGACGACGAAGAACAGGAAGAAATACCAGGAGTCCCTCATCGTGTCCGGCATCGCTCGTCCCTGTTATGCCACATTTGGCCTCGAACGGGCAACATCTTAGCCGAAGCGGCCGGGCATTTCAATATAATTCCTATCATATTTGTATGATATTCGCCGGTTGACATCCCCCCCGTCGGAGGGGTATGAAGGAGTGCCACGTCACGGCCCGCGAAAGGGGGAGGGGATGCTCGTCAAAGCCCTGGTCATCGGCGCCTACGCCGTCCTGACCCTGGCCATCGGCTACGCGGGCCTGAAGAAGGCCCGCACGTTCACCGATTTCTTCCTCGGCGGCCGCTCCGTCGGGCCGTGGATGTCGGCCTTCACCTATGCCGCGGCCTACTTCTCGGCCGTCCTGTTCATCGGCTTCGCCGGCAAGGTCGGCTGGAGCTTCGGCCTGTCGGGGCTCTGGATCGCCCTGGCCAACGCCGTCGTCGGCGTTCTCGGCGTCTGGGGCCTGCTGGGCGACCGCATCCGCCGGATGTCGGTCGAGCTCCAGGTGACGACCATGCCCGAGTTCCTGGAAAAACGCTACGGCAGCCCGTTCCTCAAGCTGGCCGCCTCGGTGGCCGTCTTCGTCTTTCTGGTCCCCTACTCGGCGGCCGTCTTCATCGGCCTGTCCTACCTGTTCAAGGCCAACTTCGGATTCGGCTTCGTCCCGGCCCTGCTCGTCATGGGCCTGTTCACGGCCTTCTACCTCGTCCTCGGCGGCTACAAGTCCATGACCATGATCGACGTCGTCTTCGGCCTGGTCATGTGCGTCGGCTCGGCCGTCCTCCTGGCCTCCACGATCGGCAAGGCCGGCGGGCTGGGGCGCCTGACGGAGGGCCTCGCGGCCATCGATCCGCGCCTGACGGCGCCCGTCGGTCCCGGCGGGGCCTGGCCGCTCTTCGCCCTGGTCTTCCTGACCAGCATCGCGCCGTTCGCCATGCCCCAGCTCGTCCAGAAGTTCTACGCCATCCGGGACAAGCGGGCGGTCCGGCGGGGCATGATCGCCTCGACGGCCTTCGCCCTGCTCATCGCCGGCACGGCCTACTTCACGGGGGCGGCGGCCCGGCTCTTCCTGACCCCCGAGTCAGCGCCCGGGGCTTTCGCCGGCGGCAAGCCGGTCTTCGACGTCCTCATGCCGGAGTTCCTGGCCCGCGTCGTGCCTCCATCCCTATCCGTGCTGATGATGCTCCTCATCCTGTCGGCCTCCATGTCGACCCTGGCCGCCCTGGTGCTCATCTCCAGTTCCTCGGTCGTCAAGGACCTCTACGCCGGGTTCGTCAACCGCGCCGTCACGGACCGGGCCCTGACCCGGCTCATGCGGATCGCCTCGGCCGTCTTCGTCCTGCTGTCGGTCGTTCTGGCCTACCTCCGGCCGGCGACCATCGTGGCCATCCTGTCGGTCTCGTGGGGGGCCATCGGCTCGTTCTTCCTGGGGCCGTTCGTCTGGGGGCTGATCGGCAAGCGGGCCACCAAGTTCGGGGCCATCGGCTCGGCTGCGCTGGGCTTGGGGACGTGCCTCGGGCTGGCCTTCACGGGGACGCCGCCGGCCGAGGCCGGGACGATCGGGATGATCGTCTCGTTCGCCTCGACCCCGCTCCTCAGCCTCTTCCGCTAATAGCGGAAGATCATCTCGAACTGGAGCCAGTTGGAACTCGAGGCGCCGGCGAAATAGAAGCTCCCGGGCCGGAAGCGCTCCCAGATGAACCGGCCCGTCAGGTATTTGCTGACCTTGTAATTGAGCCGGCCCCGGAGGAGCGTGCCCCGATAGCGGCCAGTCCCGCCGGGGAACGCGCCCACCGCGGCGGCCCGGCCGCCCCCCATCGGCATGACCATGAGATGGCCGTCCGAGCGGGCGCCGAAGTCGAAGGCCAGCTGGGCGTAGACGGAGGCCAGGTTGCTCCAATAGGCCGAACGGCTCTCGCGGGTGTAGGTGTAGACGAAGCTCTCGCTCCACTTCGGCCAGCGGCTGAAGATGGGGTCCCAGCCCTCGGCGCGGGCCGTGGCCGGGTCGTCGCCGCTGAGGAGGATGCCGCCGAGGACGAACGACTTGAGGAGCGGCAGGGTCCCGGCCAGGTCCCAGTCGAGATGGGAGATGGCGCCGTAGGCCGCGCGGCCCGCTTGGCCGTTGCGGCCGCCCTGCCAGGCGGCTTCCGCGGTGAAGGCCAACGGCTTGGCGAGCGGGGCGACGAGCCGGGCCCCGAACGTCTCGGTCCGGGTCGGTACGGGCCAGGCCTCGGTCGCTTCGGTCGTCTTGCGGACGGCGTAGGCGTCGAGCCTGGCCTTGCCGAAGGCCCCGGTGTAGTAGAGGGCCAGGGCGGCCTCGGGCTGTTCGGCCAGGGCTTGGGGCTTGGGGTGGACGACCGGCAGATAGCGGTCCGTGGCCCGCGTCGCGTGGGCGAAGGCCGTCAGCGTGTGGCCCTCGGCCAGGCCGGCGTCGACGCGCAGGGCGTTGAAATAGTAGGACCGCGAGCCGTCCCCGGGCGTGCCGTCGGCGACGACGAAGCCCTCGCCGAGGTTGATGTCCTGGCGGCCGGCCGTGACCGTGAAGGGGACCCGGCCGGGGATGGTCCATTTGACGAACACATTGTCGAGGAACAGCTCGTGCCAGCCGAACGGCCGGTCCTTGGGGGCCAGATAGACGCGGAACTCGTTGGTCACCTTGCCGAGGACCTCGAGGTTCGCGAGCGGCTTCCAATCGAGGCCCAGGGTCGTCCGGTTGCGGGTGTAGGCCATGGCGTCTGCGGCCGCGTCGTCGAGGGACACGGCGTTGTCCCAGGCCTCGATCCGGAAGCGCTCGACGAAGATGAGCTTGAGGCGCGGCGCCGGCCCGGCGGCCGGCTTGTCCTGGGCGGCGGCCTGGGGGGCCGACGCCGCGGCGGCCAGCAGGGCGGCGGCGAGAGCGAACGTCAGGGAGTTGCGATTCATGGCCGTATCCTCGGGAAAGGCGTCCGGGGCATCTTATCACAAAACGGGGCGGTGAGCGCTCAGAACAGGCCGGTCGAGCCGAAGCCGCCCTGGCCGCGGGAGGTGTCGTCGAGCGAGTCCGACTCGACCACGGTGACGGCCGCGACCGTCTGGACGAGGAGCTGGGCGATCTTCATGCCCTTCTTGACCGCGAACGGCGCCTCGCCGAGGTTGATGAGGACGACCTGGACCTCGCCGCGGTAGCCGGCGTCGACGACCCCGGCCAGGCGGTGGACGCCCTTGAGCGAGATGCCGCTCTTGTCCCAGACCAGGCCGACGTGGCCGGCCGGCACGGCGATCTGGATGCCGGTCGGGACGGCGAAGACCTCGCCCGGGGCGAGGTCGCGATCGACCACCGCGTAGAGGTCCAGGCCGGCGTCGCCGGGGTGGCCGTAGACGGGCAGCTTGGCGTCGGGGTGGATTCGCTTGACCTTCAGGTCCATGGCGGTCTCCTCTAGGGCGCTTCGACGAGGACCTCGCCGAAGAAGGGCCGGGCCGCGGCCGCGATGTCCTCGAGCTCGGCCCGCCCGAACGGCTTGACGGCCAGGAAGGCGGGGTCGATCGTCGTCTGGGGCGTGAACTGCTGGACGGCGTATCTCTCGGCCCCCTCGAGCCACTCGCCGACGCGGACGACGTCGTCCTTGCCGACGAACCCGGGCACGACCGTCGTCCGGAACAGGTACGGCAGCCCCGAGCCCCGGACGAGGTCGACGCTGCGGACGATCTTCTCCAGGTCGATGGCCGATCGGGTGACCTCGCGGTAGCGCTCGAGCGGGGCCTTGACGTCCATGGCCACGCGATCGAGCAGGCCCAGCCCGAGCAGGGCCTCGAGCCGGTCGGGGAACGAGCCGTTGGTGTCGAGCTTGACCAGCAGGCCCCGCTCCCGGACGACCCGGATGACGTCCTCGAGGTCCTCGTGGAGGAGGGGCTCCCCGCCGGTCAGGCAGACGGCCTCGAGCCAGCCCTTGCGGCCGTCGAGGTAGGACAGGAAGCCGTCGGCGGCCATGGTCGGGATGGTCTCGGGCTCGAGGACGAGCTGGGCGTTGTGGCAGTAGGGGCAGCGGAAGGTGCAGCCGCCGAAGAAGACCGTCGAGGAGATGTGGCCGGGGAAGTCGCGGCTGGAGAACTTCTCTAGGCCTTTGATCTCGACCAATCCTCGAACTCCTCGGCCGTGTTGATGACGGCCCGGACGATCCCCTGGGTGTGGGCGATGAGCGTGGGCAGCTTGACGGCGCCGGACTCGTCCCGCTTGATGACGTTGATGAACTCGCGGATCTTGGCCTTGCCGGGGGGCGAGGTCAGGCCGAACTCCTGGTAGGCCGTGCCGGCCTCGGCCAGCTTCTTCTTGAGGGCCTCGCACTTGAGGCAATTGGGATAGGTAAAGAGCAGGTAATCCATGACGTCACATCCTCGTTCGCGAAATGCCCGGGTCTCAGGCGATCTTGTCGTAAGTCCGGCGGTCCTCGAACTCCTGCTGCTTGCCGTCGTTCCACGTCCGGACCGGCCGCATGTAGCCGACGATGCGGCTGTAGACCTCGGTCTCGTCGCCGCAGTCGGGGCACTGCTGGTGCCGGCCCCGGAGATAGCCGTGGCTCATGCAGACGCTGAAGGTCGGGGTAATGGAGAAGTAGGGCAGCTTGGTCTGGGCGATGCGCTGGACGAGCTTCTTGCAGGTCTCGCCGTCGATGGCCTCGGGCAGGAAGGCGTGGAAGATGGTCCCGCCCGTGTACAGGGACTGGATCTCGCCCTGGTGCTGGATGGCCTCGAAGATATCCCGGGTGGCGTCGACGTTGAGCTGGGTCGAGTTGGTCAGATAGGGGTGCTTCTCGGTGCCCGAGGTGTAGATCCGGGGATACTTCTGGCGATCCAGCCGGGCCAGCCGGTAGGCCGTCGACTCGGCCGGGGTGGCCTCGAGGTTGTAGAGGTGGCCGGTCTCCTCCTGGAACTCGCGCAGGACGCCGCGCATGAACAAGAGCGTCTCCTTGGCGAACTCGCGGCCCTCGGGCGTGCCGATGCCCTGCTTGAGGAAGTTCATCGAGGCCTCGTGCATGCCGCAGATGCCGATGGTCGAGAAGTGGTTCTCGAAATGGCCCAGGTAGACCTTGGTGTAGGGCATCATGCCCTTCTCGAGCATGTTGTTGACGATCTCGCGCTTGGTCTCGAGGGTGCCCTTGGCGACGGTCATGAGCTCTTTGAGCCGGGCGAAGAAGTCCTCCTTCGAGGAGGCTTCGAAGGCGGACCGGTTGAGGTTGATGGTCACGACGCCGATGGAGCCGGTCGAGTCGCCGGGGCCCCAGATGCTGCCCGGGCGGCGCATGAGCTCGCGCTGGTCGAGGTTGAGCCGGCAGCACATGGCCCGGATGTCGCCGGGGTTCATGTTCGTGCCGATGTAGTTCTGGAAGTACGGGATGCCGTACTTGGCCGTGGCGTCGAAGAGGAGCTTGGCCTTGGGCGAATCCCAGTCGAACGCGTTGCTCAGATTGTAGGTCGGGATGGGGAAGGTGAAGACCCGGCCCTTGAGGTCGCCCTCGATCATGATCTCGAGGAAGGCCTGGTTGATCCAGTCGACCTCCTTCTGGTAGTCGCCGTAACAGGTGTCGAGCTCGACGCCGCCGACGACGGCCTTCTTGTTCTTCATGTCCTCGGGGATGGTCCAGTCGAAGGTCAGGTTGGAGAAGGGCGTCTGCCAGCCCCAGCGGCAGGGGACGTTGAGCCCGAAGATGAGCTTCTGCATGTCCTGCTTGACGTCCTCGTAGCTGAGGTTGTCGTGGCGGACGAAGGGGGCCAGCAGGGTGTCGACGCTGGAGAAGGCCTGGGCCCCGGCGAACTCGGCCTGCATGGTCCCGATGTAGTTGACCATGTGCAGGGTCAGGGTGTCGAGGTGCTTGGCGGGATTGGAGTGGACCTGGTTGGGGACGTGGCCGAAGCCCTTGCGGATGAGGTTCTCGAGCGACCAGCCGGCGCAGTAGCCGACGATGGGGTAGCTCAGGTCGTGGATGTGGAACTCGCCGGTCTCGTGGGCCCTCTTGGCCCGCTCGGTGTAGATCTGGTTGAGGGCGAAGTTCGACAGGACCTCGCCGGAGACGCGGGCGTTGAGGCCGGCGAACGACTGGACGCCCTCGTTGGAGTTCTCGCGGATCTTCCAGTCGGCGTTGCTGAGGTAGTCCTTGACCAGGCGCTCGAGGTTGAGGCCGATCTTTTTGGCCTCGCGGATGCCTTTGTGCTTCTCGCGGTAGAGGATGTAGGCCTTGGCCACATCGAGATAGCCCTGCTTCATGAGGACCATCTCGACGATGTCCTGGATCTGCTCGACCGAGGGGATGGTGTAGCCGCCGAACTTCTCCTCGATCATGAAGCAGACGATGTCCGAGGCGGTCTTGGCCACGGCCATGTCCGTGATGCCCTCGGACTTCATGGCCTTGTGGATGGCGTTGGTGATCTTGTCCTGGTTGAAATCGGAGATCGTCCCGTCCCGCTTCTTGATCCTGCCGACCGCGCTGACCATTTGTTCCCTCCTCCGTTCGACGCGTGGCCTCACAAGCCTGGGATTCGCTCAGGCGACGTGCTACAATCAACCCTTCCCGAAACCATGGCCAAAAAGAAAAGCCTTGCGGCTCTATCCCATATCTTGTGTGGCTCTTGCACGGAAAATACCAAATCTTGTATTTTCCGAGGAGACTCTACACCCCGGTTCGGAGGCTTGTCAAGGCCTTTCACGACTTTTTTTTAAGTTATTGAGGTGCCGATGAATACCATCGAGATCAGGACCCGGGCCAAGGAGGAATTCGTCGACCTGACGGCCGAGGTCGGCCGTATCGTGGCGGCTTCGGGGGTCCGGGAAGGCCTGTGCGTCGTGGCCGTGCCCCACACCACGGCCGGCGTCACGGTCAACGAGAACGCCGACCCCGACGTCCGGACCGATCTGGCCGCGGCCCTGCGGCGGCTGGTCCCCGACGGGCTCCCCTACGCCCACGGCGAAGGCAACTCGCCGGCCCACATCAAGGCCGCCCTGGTCGGTTCGTCCGCGACGTTGATCGTGGAGGGCGGGACGCTCGCGCTCGGGACGTGGCAGGGGATCTTCTTCTGCGAGTTCGACGGCCCGCGGACGCGCCGCGTCCGGGTCCAAGTCCTCGGCTAATAGGGGGACATGATACCTATTTCCTATTTTTCGGAAAATGGGAAATAGGTATCATGTCCCCGATTTAGAAGCGCAGCCCCAGCTTCTTCAGCTCGCCTTCGAGGTCCGTCTCCGGCCGGTAGAGGATGCCGGCCAGACCCGCGGCTCTGGCGCCCTCGACGTTCTCCTCCATGTCGTCGATGAAGACGCACCGGCCGGGCTCGGCGCCGGCTTGGCGGACCGCGGCCCGGTAGATGGCCGGGTCGGGCTTGAGGAGCTTGATCTCGTACGACAGGACATAGCCGTCGAAGAACAGGACCTCCGGGAAGCGGCGCCGGACGAAGGCGAAGCGCTCCGGGTCGGTGTTGGAGAGGAGCAGCGTCCGGTAGCCGGCCCGCTTGACCCGGCCGAGGACGTCGATCGCCGGCCCGTTGGGCGTGAATATGTCGTTGTAGATCGCGTAGAAGTCGTCGTACGCGAGCGAGGCCCCGACGGCCGCGGTCACCCGCTGCAGGAATCCGGCCGGGGTCACCGCTCCGCCGTCGAAGGCGCGGATGAGCCCGAGGTCGCCGTGGACGGCGGCCTTGACCTCCTCGAAGGGCCGGCCGGCCCGAGCCGCCAGCTTGCGGAGGAAGACGGCGTTATCGAACCACAGGACGACGCGGCCGAGGTCGGAGATGACGGTGTCGATCATGGGACGGGCATTATAGCAGAATCGCGCCATTGACACGCCCGGAGACCGGGGTTAGACTGAGAGCGTGGCGGACGAAACCGATGGGACCGTCATCACAGGGCCATAATCCGTAAGGAGGGCACATGCCTCAGAAAAGGACCACCCACCGCAGCTCGAAGGGCACCAAGCTCTACGCCGTGCGCGACGCCAAGGGGCGCTTCGTCGACATCCAGACCTACAAGCGCGCCCACGCGGCCGACATGCGGAAGAAGAGCAAGGCCGAGAAGGGCAAGTAATCCCGAACTCGGCGATTTACCTGTTTTAATAGGGATGCTTCGGCCGGGGAGAAGTTCGCTTCTCCCCTTATTCTTTTCGATTCGCCTCAGACCTTGGCCTTCTGCGGCCTCTCGAGTACCCCGCCCTCGCGGCGGTCGGCCCTCTTGAGCAGCAGGGCGAAGGCCAGCCCGACCAGGCCCAGGCTGGCGAACATGACCTGGCTGGCGACGTAGTCCCCCGTCTTGTCCCTGAGCAGGCCGTTGAGGAGCGGGAAGAGCCCCAGGCCGATGTTCTGGATGGCCGTCATCAGCCCGAAGGCCGTCCCGACCCGCTCCGAGCGGACGATGAGCGGCACGGACGGCCACAGGGCCGCCGGGACCAGGACGAAGGCGAAGCCGAGCAGGACCATGGGGTAGGCCGGATAGATCGAGGTCAGACCCATGGCCAGGTGGCACGGGATGAGCATCAGCGAGCCGGCGATCATGAAGTGGGCCCTCTTCCCGACCCGGTCGATGAGCCGGCCGGCGAACGGGGCCAGGACCATCGACGAGAAGATGATGATGCTGGTGACCCCCCCGGCCGTCGTGAAGAGGTGGAGGAGGTTGTTGAAGACCTGGGACAGGAAGCCCCCGCCGGCCTCGGCGGCCCGGGCGATGCCCCATTTCGTGTGGAAGAAGTCGGTCGACAGGCTCTGGAAGGGGAAGATGGCCGCGTAGAAGGTGAAGCACAGCCCGGTCACGAACCAGAAGGTCGGCTTGAACTCCTTGACGTCCCGGAAGACGATCTTGTCGCCGGCGCTCTCGTCCCGCAGGTTGAGGGCCTTCTCGCCGCGCTTGTCCATGATGATATAGAAGATATTGCCGATGAGGGAGATGACGCAGGCGGCCGCCGCGAACAGGAGCGCGTTGCGGAAGCTGCCGAAGTATCTCGTGATGAGCTCGCCGTTGCTGAGGGCGAAGAGCGAGCCGATCCGGCTCACGGTCAGGGCCACGCCGAACGACAGGGCCAGCTCCTTGTTCTTGAACCAGCGGGCCAGCATGGCGCTCTGGGCCACGACCAGGGGCTCTGAGCCGGCCCCGAAGATGAAGCGCCCCAGGAACATCAGCGGGATGCTCTTGGCCTGCCAGACGATGATCGCGCCGGCGAGGACGAGGGAGGAAAAGATGATGCCGGCCTTGCGCGTCCCCAGCCGGTCGATGAGCACGCCGGCGAAGAGGAGGACCAGGATGGCCGCGACGCTGTACATCGTGTTGAACGCGCCCACGGTGGCCCGGCTGGCGTTGAGCCCTTCGATGAGCGACGGGGCGATGGCCCCGATGATGTCGTAGGCGAAGTAGCTCCCGAAGGTCAGGGAGGAGATGAAGAGCAGGTTGACGAAGCGGTAGATCGGCCGGGTCGGGTGGAAGAACCCCACCGGGGCGGCGGTCGCGGCGTCGGTCATGGGCGGGCCTCCGGGATGGCGATGGTCCCCGCGGGGACGGCCCCTATCTTCGTGAATCCGCCGGAAATAATCAAGCGGCTTTATCGGCCGGCCGCAAGGCTGATATAATCCCATCGACCCGAAGGGAGCCGGCCATGGCCATTTCCGAACATCGCGTCTTCCAGTCCGTCGAGCCGGGTGACCTCGGTCCCGCCTTCGAGGCCGCCCTGGCGGGCCTCGACGGGGATGCCGTCGTCCGCCGCGTCTGGGACCGGGACTGGACCGTCTGGAAGCCCGAGGACAGGGAGATATCCAACCGCCTCGGCTGGCTCGACGCGCCCGAAGCGGCGGTCCCGGACGTCCCGGCCATGGAAGCGTTCGCCGCCTCCCTCCGCGGCGAGGGCCTGGACCGGGCCGCGGTCCTGGGCATGGGCGGCTCGAGCTTGGCCCCCGACGTGTTCGCCCGCCTCTTCCCCGCAGCGCCCGGAAGTCTCGCGCTCGAGGTCCTCGACACGACCGAGCCCGGCGCGGTGGCCGCGGCGGCCGCCCGCCTGGACCCCGGGCGGACGCTTTTCCTGGTCTCCTCGAAGTCCGGCTCGACGGCCGAGCTGGTCGCGCTCCTGTCCTTCTTCTACGACCGGTCGGTCCGGGCCCTCGGCCGGTCCGAGGCCGGGAAGCGGTTCGTGGCCGTCACCGACCCGGGCAGTCCTCTCGAAGGACTGGCCGGCTCTCTCGGCTTTCGGCGGATCTTTTCGGGGCGGCCCGACATCGGAGGGCGCTTCTCGGCCCTGTCGGCCTTCGGGTTCCTGCCGGCCGCGCTCATGGGGATCGATCTCGGACGCCTCCTCGCGTCGGCGCGGGGAACGGCCGCCGCGTGCCGGGCCGAAGCCGCCGCGGAAAATCCCGGCGCCCTCCTCGGCGCGTTCCTGGGCGCGGCGGCGCGCGCCGGCCGGGACAAGCTCGTTCTGCTCGTCCCGCCCCGTCTCGTCCCCTTCGCCGCCTGGCTCGAACAGCTCGTCGCCGAGAGCACGGGCAAGGAGGGCCGGGGCATCCTCCCGGTCGTCGAGACGGACCCCGAGGCGGCGTATGGGCCCGGCCCCGGCCGCGTCCTCGTCGAGATCGGGAGCGCCCGGGCGGACTCTGGCGCCGGGCTCCCCCGGCTCCGGCTGGCCTTCGACGATCCGTACGACCTCGGCGGCCAATCCTTCCTATGGGAGTTCGCCACGGCCGTGGCCGGACGCGTTCTGGGGATCAATCCCTTCGACCAGCCCGACGTCGAATCGACCAAGCGCCGGACGCGGGAGGTCCTGGCCGCCGGCGCCGGTCCGGCGGCCGGTCCGCTCGAGGCCGGCGATCCGGGGACCGGCGAAGCCCTGGGCCGGTTCCTCGAGGGCGGACGGGCCGGGGATTACCTGGCCATCCTGGCATTCCTCCCGCCGCGTCCCGAGGTCGAGTCGGGGCTGGCCGCCCTCCGGGATCGCTTGGCGTCGCGGACCGGCCTGCCTGTGACGATCGGCTTCGGCCCGCGCTATCTCCACTCGACGGGGCAGCTCCACAAGGGCGACGCGAACCGCGGGCTCTTTCTCCTGCTCACGGCCTCGGGCCTGCCCGAAGTCGCCATCCCCGAGCTCCCCGGCATCGCCCGTCCGGCCCGGGACTTCGCCGGCCTCTTCCGGGCCCAGGCCCGGGGCGACGAGCTGGCCCTGGCCGAGAAGGGCCGCCGGGTCCTCGCCGTCGATCTCCCCGAGCCCGTCGAGGACGGGCTCGCGGCCCTCATCAGCTCCCTGAAATAAAAAAGGGACGGCTCCGAAGAGCCGTCCCTGACTTGGCTTTCTAGGGGACGATCAGAAGAGCCCGACGCCGATGACGTCGGCGCGGAAGAGCTCCTTGGTCCGGTTGCGGACCTTGGCGTCCACGCTGTCCTTGATGTTCAGGTAGAACCAGAACGAGTCGAACAGGCGCAGCTTCTGGATGTAGTAGTTCGAGTAGACGCTGACGGAGTCGACGACGATCTTGGCGAACTCCTTGCCCTTGGCGTCCGAGAGGACGATGACGTTCGCGTCGCCCTTCTGGAGCTTGCCGAAGACCTTGCCCTGGGGCTTGCCTTCCCACTCATCGGCCTTGCCGGTGCCGGTGATGGCCAGGGCCGGGACGGCCTCGCGGGCCTTCATCTCGACGAAATCCTCGGCCTGGAACTCGGCGCTCCGGGTGTAGACGGTCTGGCCGCCGCTCTCGAGCGTGTCGGCCAGGAAGACCGGCGGATGATCGACGAGCAGGTTGCCCTTGACCTTGACGGTCTTGCCGACCATGGGGGCGGCGTCGAAGCCGGGCAGGACGATGTCGAAGCCCGAGGCCGTCGACAGGTACATGTAGCGGCCGAGCGCGGCCCGGACCGTGCCTTCGAACTCGGTCACGGCCTGCTGGACCTCCGCGGCGGCGGTCTCGGCCTTCTTCTCACAGGCCGTGGCGCCGGCGAGGGCGATGAGCACGGCCAGGCTAAGGATCAGTATTCCGGTCGTCTTGGTGGAACGCATTGGACCTACCTCCATGTGTCGAACGAGCGCCCGGGATCGGCCTCCGGACAAGGAGTAGTTTATACCACTCCGTCCCCGAAAAGTAAAGAAAAAAGAAGGGGCCGGAGCGGCGGCGCTCCGGCCTATCGGAGAAGAAAAGGAGGTAAGGCTCAGCCTTTGCGCTTGACGCTCCCGGACTTGGACGAGGACCCGGAGGACCGGGGGGACGACGAGCCGGACCGGCCGGACGAGGACGACCTTCCAGAGGACGAGCCGCTCGAGCGGGGGGCGCTCACGGACCGCCCCGAGGAGCCCGAGGACTTTGGGGCGCTCACCGACCGGCCGGAAGAACCGCCCGATCGCGGCGCGGCGTAAGAGCGGCCGGAAGAAGAGCCCGAGCGGGGGGCGCTCACCGCCCGCCCCGACGAGGAGCCGGACGACCGGGGCGCGCTATAAGAACGCCCCGATGAAGGCGAGGACCGGGGAGCGCTCACGGACCGGCCGGACGAAGAACCGGACGAGCCCGGCCGGGCGTAGGAGGACCCCGACCGGGCCGATGACGACGGCCGGGCGACCGTCGCCGGGGTCCGCGTCGAAGCGGACGGGGACGCGCTCAGCCGCGATGAGGGGCGCGTGACGGCGCTTCGGGAGGCGTAGGTCCGACTTTGAGACCTCCCGGAGGACGATCCGGACCGGGCGGAAGTGCGGTCGTTCTTGATGGTCCCCGACTTGGGGGGCGCGGCGTCGCCGGACTTCTTCTCGACCGTGCGGGTCTTCGAAGCGTCCCGCTCGACGGTCGTCCGGGGCGCGGCCGGGG
>CAZFZU010000002.1:26838-107356 GCA_964523615.1 uncultured Eubacteriales bacterium
ACCGTGCGGGTCTTCGAAGCGTCCCGCTCGACGGTCGTCCGGGGCGCGGCCGGGGCCCGGTCCTGGGACCGGTCCTGGGACCGGGGAGCGACCCGGGCGCCGTTGCCGGCGCCCTCGGCCTCGGTCCGGCGCGCGGGGGAGGACAGGGAGCCGCGGCGGTCGGCGGATCCGCCGCCGGTCCGTTCACCCGCGGTCCCCTGGCTCGGATAGGCCCGGATGGTCCGGGGGGCGGTCCCCCGTTCCGTGACGGACGGCCGGGCCACGGCGCCGCGGCCTTCCGCGGACCGGGACTCGTCGCGCTCGCGGGAGCGGACCGCGGTCCCGCCGCCGGCTTGCCGCATCCGGGAGGGCGACAGGGCATTCGAGGGCGCGACCGAGCGGACCTCGGTGCGGGAGCCGGGCCGGACGGCGAAAGCCCTCTGGGCGGCCCGGGCTTCGGGCCCGGTGCGGTCGACGGCCGGACGGAGAGTGGGCTGCTCGGCCCGGAGCGTTACGCGGTCGATGCGGGCCAGCTCGTCGCCGCCGACGCGGCGGCGGACGAGGTCGCGGGCCTGGAGATGGTCGCGCCGGACGACGGTCATGGCCCGGTTATGGGCCGAGAAGTAACGATCGTCGTAACGGTCGTAGAAGCGGTTCCCGACGAAGTAGCCGGGCCGGTTGTACCAGGTCAGCGGGCACCAGCCGATGTGGTCGCGGCCGTGCCACCAGTGCACCCAGGCGGGGCCCCAATGGTGCCGGGGGATCCAGTACCAGCCCAGGCCGAAGCGCCAGTGCCAGCGGCCGTAGTGGTAGACCGACCAGCCCCAGGGCTCGGAGGACACCCAGGTCCAGCCGATGACGGGGTACCAGACCCAGCGGCCGTAGGTGTAAGGCCGCCAGTCGTCGTAATAGGACACGTTCGGGACCCAGACGTTGCCGTAGGGCCGCTCGTAGACCCATTGCCCGTTCTGGTCGAGCTCTTCCTCGTATTCCTCGATCTCCGAGGGCAGGTAGCGCTGCCCGCCGCGGGCGGAGAGCTGGCTGTCGCGGGAGCCGTTCCATTCGTCGAAGGCGTCCCCTCGGGCCGAGGCGGACACGGGCTCGCCGAGGAGCCGGCCGTCGGCGGCCGTCACCTCCTCGCCGTAGCGGACCAGGACGGAGCCGTCCTCGGACGCGGCCTCGAGACTGCCCTCGCGGACGGAGGCCCGGGTGTCCCGGTCGAGGGCGACGTCGAAGCGGTACAGGCCCTCTTCGAGGACATAGAAGGACGCGTCGGGCGTATGGACCTCGACGCCCTTCTCGAGCGCGAGGCGGCTGATCCTGAGGAAGGCGCTGCCCTCGGTCAAGTGGAGCTTGATGAGCTCCTGACCCTCGGTGGGCAGGGCGGCGAACTCGACCTTGGTGAAATCGGCCAGCCGGAGATAGTTCCGCCGGCCGAAGTGGACCTCGGCCTGGCCGGACTCCGTCCCCAGCCGGTCGCCCTTGACGAGGGCCAGGTTGACCTCGCCTTTCTCGTAGCCCAGGTCGGCCGTCCTCTGGACGTGGACGGCGCCGTTGACGTAGCTCAAGCGGGCGTAGCTGTAAGCGTAGTACCCTTCGTCCTGGGCCATGAGGCCGAAGGGGAGCGAAACGATGAATGCGGCCGCCAGAAGGGCCGTTCGGGTCGTTTTCTTGTTCATCGTCTTTCTCCTTCCACCCTTTTTATAAGCAACTATCGTGCCAGCCTGTTCCCCAGGGGAAAAGGCTCGTTTTCCGCCCTGCACGGCTGTCCTTATAAGAGGACGCCAGGAGATAAAAAAGGGGCGTGCACCCTCAGGCGCACGCCCCGTTCGATCAGGTATCGTCGCCGCCGTTCAGCGGATCCAGCGGCCGGGGCCGAACGGCCGGTGGCGCAGGGCCCGGTCCCGGAACGCCCCCCGCCAAGCCCGCCCGGGGGCCCGCAGGGCCCGGCCGCGGACGAATTCCCGCCTGGCCTCCCGGTTCTCGCGGAAGGCCCTGAGCTTTTCCCGCTGTTCGGGAGTGAAGAGGCGGTCTCTCTCGGCCCGGTGGCCGAGGGCGGCCTTCTCGCGCTCCGCCCGGAGGCGGGCGGCGCGGTCGATGAGGCCTTCGAGCTTGGCCTTGTTGGCCTCCGGATCGGCCATCAGCCCGCGCATCTCGCCGCGGACCTTGGCCATTTCCTCGCGGAAGGCCCGCCGCTCCTCGCTCCTGGCCCGGCGGAACTCGGCCAGCGCCTTCGCCTGCTCGGGGGTCAGGTCGAGGGCCTGACGGGCCAAAAGACGGGCCGGACGCTCGGGCCGGGCCGGGGGAGCTTCCTGGGCCAGGGACAGGACGGGCAGGGCGAGGGCGGCGGCCAAGGCCAGGACGGCCGCCGAGCCCGTCGCGCGGATGATGCGTGTTCTCATGGGGACCTCCTTGGGTGTCACGCTAGTTTAGACGCCTGCCCGCGGAAGTCCTTTGCGGGGCCGCCGGCCGGGCCTCAGCGGTCACGGTGGCGGAGACGGTCGAGGGCCACGGCGACGACGATGATGGACCCGATGATGATCTCCTGGATGTAGTTCGGCCAGCCCATCATCGTGCAGCCGTTGCGGAGGAACGACATGATCAGGACGCCGACCATGGTGCCCAGGACGCTGCCCTCGCCGCCGCTGAGGCTGCCGCCGCCGATGACGACGGCGGCGATGATGTCGAGCTCCAGGCCCACGGCCACGGTCGGGTCGCCGACCGTGAGCCGGGACAGCTCCATGACGCCGCTGAGGCCGCAGAACAGGCCCGACAAGGTGTAGACGAGGACCTTGACCCGGTCGGTGCGGATGCCGCACAGCCGGGCCGTGGCCTCGTTCGACCCGACGGCGAAGACGTGGCGGCCGAAGACGGTCCGTTTGAGCAGCACGGCCAGGACCACGGCGAACAGGACGACGATCCAGACCCCGGGCGCGAGCAGCAGCCAGGCCGGCTCGGGGCTCCGGGACATGAGGTCGTTGATCCAGGTCATGGGGGCGTCGATCTTCTGGTTGCCGGCGATCCACTTGGCCGCGCCGCGGGCGATGCCCATCATGCCCATGGTGACGATGAACGGGACGAGCCGCAGGCGCGTCACCAGACCCCCGTTGAGGAAGCCGACCAGCCCGCCCGTCAGGACCCCGAGGAGGACGGCGACGGCGGGCGCGGCGCCGGCGTTGACGGCGTAGGCCGTGATGACGCTGGCCAGGGCGATGTTCGAGGCCGCCGAGAGGTCGATGCCGCCGCCGATGATGACCAGGGTCATGCCCAGGGCCCCCAGGGCCACGATGACCGATTGGGTGGCGACGCTCTTGAAATTGGCGGCCCGCAGGAACCGGCCCTGGACCTCCGGGATGAGGGCGAACAGGGCGATGACCAGGAGCAGGCCGATGAAAGGGCCGAAAAAGTTGAGGGCCCGGCCGAGGCGGGCGCGAGACGGACGGCTCATGACGGGTTCCTTTGTCCGGCCGGGGTCCCGGTCGAGGCCCGGCCCACGGTGGCCGCGGCCATCAGGGCGGCGGCGTCCCACGCGGCCGCGGGCCTGTCCTCGACGAGGGCCCCCCGGTGGAAGACGGCGATGCGGTCGCAGATGCCGAGGAGCTCGGGCAGATAGGAGCTGACGAACAGGACGGCCTTGCCCTCGCGGGCCAGTCCGCCGATCCACTCGTAGATCTGGCTCTTGCTGACGACGTCGATGCCCCGGGTCGGCTCGTCGAGCAGGAGGACAGAGGCCTTCTGGTGGAGCAGCCGGGCCAGGGCGACCTTCTGCTGGTTGCCGCCGGACAGGTCGCCTGCCTTCTGCCCCGGGCCCTTGGCCTTGACGGCCAGCCGTTCGATCCAGCCGCCGACGGCGCGGTCGCGGCCCCGGAGGCCGAGGAGGCCGCGCCGGCGATAGGGGCGGAGGTCGCTCAGGGTCATGTTGTCGGCCACGGACAGGCCCAGGGCCAGGCCCTCGGACTGCCGGTCCTCGCTGAGGAGGCCGAGGCCGCCGCGGATGCGGGCCCACGGCCGCCGGCCGGCGAGCTCGGCCCCGGAGACGACGACGGCGCCGCCCTCGACCTCGTCGAGGCCGAAGATCGTCCGCAGCAGCTCGGTCCGGCCCGAGCCGATGAGCCCGGCCAGGCCCAGGATCTCCCCCCGGGCCAGGGTCAGGCCGACCGGGGCGGCCATGGACCGGCCTTTGAGGCGGTCCGCGGCCAGGACGGGCGGCCCGACGGCGTGGGGGACGCGCGGGAAGAGCTCGGTGAAATCCCGGCCGACCATGAGCCGGATGAGGTCGTCGAGGCGGGCCTCGGCCATCCTCCCCGAACCGACGCTCCGCCCGTCGCGCAGGACCGTGTAGGAGTCGGCCACGCGCTGGATCTCCTCCAGGAAGTGGCTGATGTAGACGACGCCGACGTCCTGGTCCCGGAGGCCGCGGACGATCTCGAACAGGCGCAGGCTGTCCTCGTGCGAGAGCGAGCTCGTCGGCTCGTCCATGACCAGGATGCGGGGCCGCCCGGCCAGGGCCCGGGCGATCTCGACGAGCTGGCGCGCGCCGACGCTGAGCTCGCCCACGGGGACGTCGGGCGAGATCTCGGGGTGGCGGACGAGCTCGAGGACCTGGCGGACCTCCCGGCCCATGGCCGCCCGGTCGAGCCAGCCCGCCGCGTGGCGCTCGCGGCCGAGCATGATGTTCTCGGCCACGGTCAGATGCGGGGCCAGGTTGAGCTCCTGGTAGATCATGGACACGCCGTGGCGGAGCCCGTCGGCCGGCCCGGCCGGGGCGTAGGGGCGGCCGTCGATCTCCATCCGCCCGGCGTCGGGGGCCAGGGCGCCGCTGAGGACCTTCATCAGCGTGCTCTTGCCGGCCCCGTTCTCGCCGATGAGGGCGTGGACCTCGCCCCGGGCGAGCTCGAAGGTGACGCCGTCGAGGGCCCGGGTGGCGCCGAAGCTCCGGCTCACGCCGGTCATGCGGAGGACGGGCGGGCCGGCCGGCGCGGGGCTCATCGGTCGTCGATCGTGGAGAGGTCCGGCGAGAGCAGGGCCCGGATGTCGGGCGAGTCCATATTGTCCGAGGTGGCCAGGGCGACGCCCGTGTCGATGACCTTGGCGACCGTCTCCCCCCTGAGGCGGGCGACGACGGTCTTGACCCCGAGGTAGCCCATCTGGACCGGGTTCTGGAGGACGAGGCCGCGCAGGTGGCCGTCGCGCAGGCCCTGGATGAGCTTGGGCGAGCTGTCGAAGCCGACGAACGGGACCCGGCCGGCCAGCCCGGACTCCTGGAGGGCCCGGAGCATGCCGAACGTGCTCGACTCGTTGGGCGTGAAGACCCCGTCGACGTCGGGGAAGCGGCCGAGGAGGTTCTCGGCCAGCTGGTAGGCCGTCTCCGTCGTGGCCCCGGCGTACTGGTCCTGGACGAGGAGGGTCAGGCCGGGGAACTCCTTGGTCACGGTGTCGCGGAAACCCGCCTCACGCTGGGTCGTGCTGGCCGAGCCCTCCTGGTAGCGGATGAGGAAGATCCGGCCCTTGCCGCCGAGCAGCTCGCCCAGCCGGCGGGCCGCCAGGACGCCGCCCTTGTAGTTGTCCGTGGCCACATAGCTGACGTAGTCCTCGCCCTGCAGGCCGGAGTCGATGACGACGACCGGGATGCCCTCCCGGACGGCGTCGGCGACCGGCCGCACCAGGGCCCGGTCGTCGAGGGGCGCCAGGACGATGCCGTCGACGCCGCGGCTGATGAAGTCCTCGACGACCGTGATCTGCTGGGCCCGGTCGTCCTCCTTCTGCGGGCCCTTCCAGAAGATCTGGACGCCGAGCTCGCGGGCGGCCCGGGCCGCTCCGGCGTGGATGGATTTCCAGAACTCGTGGGTCGTGCCTTTGGGGATGACGGCGACGCGAAGGGCCTTCTCCCCTCCCGGGCCGGGCGCCCCGGACGGGGTCCGGTCGCAGGCCGCGAAAGCCAAGCCCAGGCAGAGGACGGCGGCGAGGAACTGGGGGGTGACGGGTTTCATGGGCCCAGTATACCTTGGAAGAGAAAGGACGGTCAAAGGGACCGCCGCATAAAAAGGGGGGAACCACCTTCGGGCAGGGCGCGAAGATGGTCCCCCGTTCCCGCCGGGGGCCGGGCCCCCGGTCTCGCGGACGGCTCGAGGCCTTACTTCTTCTTGAGGATGGGCATCCCGGTCTTGGCCGTCTCCTGGACGGTGTAGGCGGCCGGGACGGCGTCGAGAGCGCCGGGACGGACGTCGCGGGCGAAGAAGTAGATGGTCTGCTTGCGCCCGCCCTTCAGCAACACTTCCTTGGAATGGAGGAAGTAGCTGACGCCCTTGGAGTTCTTGAATTCGTAAGCCATGTCCGTTACCTCCGATGAAGATTTTTATGTGTCGTCAGAACTTGTAGCCCAGGTTGACGCCGAAGAGATGGGCCCGCGTGTCGAACGTGCCCTGGAAGATCTCGGGACGGGCGCTCGTCCTTTCGTGGAAGTTCTCGTACTGGTAAGCGAAGTCGAGCGTGACCTTGCCGAGCGTGTAGCCGAAACCGGCCGTGAACGCCGTCCGGTTCGCGTCCGGCAGGCCCGAGTCCATGGTCGCCGCCGGCTGGGGCGTGCGGTCGTAGGCGAAGCCGGCCCTCAGGGCCAGGCGGTCGGTGGCCAGGTACTCGAGGCCGGTCCGGGCGATCCAGGAGTCCTTCCACAGCGTCGGCACGACGATGTCCTCGGCCAGGGCCAGGTCCGGCACCTCGATGTGGAAGGTGTAGCCGTCGTAGACGCTCCACAGGAAATAGTGGAGGTCCACCGCCCAGACGAGCTTCTTGGTCAGATCGAAGGACAGGCCCAGGGTCATGATGTCGGGGAAGCGGAAGCTCGTCGCCCCGGTGCCCTCGAAGGGGGTCTCGTAGACCGGCACGTCGAGCGTGATCGATCCGGAGTAGTCCAGGGTGAAGCGGCTGCGGTAGCTCAGGCCGACGCGGAAGCCGGCGCCCCGGTAGAGGGCCCCGGCGTTGAAGGCGAAAGCGGAGCCGTCGACGTCGGCCTCGGCCGGGACCTCGACGAGGGTCTCGCCCATGGGCATGAGCTGGACCTGGGATTGGGTCAGCTTCGAGAAGACGAACGAGACGCCGGCGCCGAGCGAGAAGCGCTCGGAGAGCTTCACGGCGACGGTGGGATTGACATTGAAAGTGACCATGTCGCTCTTGGTGCCCAGAAAACGCCAGGGGAAGCTCTCCGGCTCGGGCCACTCGATGCCCAGGCCGAAGGGCGAAGTGACCCCGAGGCCGACCGCGACGCGGTCCGAGACCTTGTGGGAGAGGTAGAGGTTGGGCGGATAGAAGAGCTTGTGGACCTGGTCGTATCTCGGCGCGCCGGGGTAATCGGGGAAGGCCGCCGAGCCGGAGGGGACGATGAAAGTCGCCCCGCCCATGATCCGGGTCCCGTCGAGGAAGGCCAGGCCGGCCGGGTTGTGCCAGGCCGCCGAGGGGTCCTTGGCCAGGCTGGTGAAGGCCCCGGCCATGGCCATGGCCGCCGCGCCGTGCTCGTAGATGAGGAACCCCGAGCTGCGGGCGGCCGGCGCCAGGACGAGCAGGGAGACGGCCAGCAGGGCGAAGACCCGTTTGCGGCTCATCTATACCTCCTCCCGACGACGGTTCCCGATGGACCTTTGCCCAGCGCTGAAAAGCCCAGTGAGATGATAATACTCCTGTCGATCTGGTTCAACTAATATAGAAATTCCCGCCTGATGTCAAGACCGCGACAGGCGGGAACGCGGCGTCACTGGATGAAATCGACCGTGGGCGGCAGGTCCGAGGGCACGATCGTCCCGTAGGCGTCCTCGTAGCGCTTGATGTTCGCCTGCAGGGCTTCGAGGAAGCGCTTGGCGTGGGCCGGGCTGACGATGACGCGGGAGACGAGCTTGCCGTAAGGCCCGTCCGGGAAGAGAAAGGCGAAATCGAACAGGAACTCCTCGCGCGAATGGCGGATGGCGGCGAGGCTGGCGTATTGGCCGAGAGCGACGGCCTCGTCGACCTTGATCTCGACCTTCTTGGCTTCGGCCTTGGGGTCCATGGTCCCTCCGGGAGCGAATTGACGTCGTCTCCATTCTGTGCCTAAGGCGATGAAAGTTCAATAGCTTGGACGACGGCGGGAAGTTAAAAAAATTTTTTTAAAATTTCGCTTTACATCGGCCCGCTGTATGATATACTGATGATGGCTTTCTTGAGCGGGCTGGGGAAAGCCCCCACCTTTTTGGTTCCCATCATCAACCCCCCTTTTGCTGACAACAGCCCGCACTTCCCCTCCCCGGGGAACATCTCATCAGGGATATCCGTCGCGGGCCGAGCCGGCGGTGGCGCGTTCAGGCCGCGCGGACGATGCGGCCGGCGGTCTCTTTGAAGATCTTGAAGGCGGCCGCCGCGGTGATGCCCGAAGGATCGCGCGAGGGATTGAGCTCGACGATGTCCAAGCCGACGATCCTCCCCTTCAGCGATTGGATGATCTGGACGGCTTGGCGCGTCGACAGGCCGCCCGGCTCGTGGTGGGAGACGCCGGGGGCGAAGGCCGGGTCGAGGGCGTCCATGTCGAAGGAGATGTAGACGGGGTTGGCGAAGCGCAGATGGAGGGGGTCCTGGATGTCCTTCATCTCGATCATGCGGACGCCGTGCTTGAGGGCCCGGGCCCGGTGGTCGGCCGTGACGGCCCGCACCCCGACCTGGACCACGCCGGCGGCCAGGCCGTCCTCGACGACGCGGGCGAAGGGGCAGGCGTGCGACAGGCGGTCGCCGTAGAGGTCGTCGTAGAGGTCCGGGTGGGCGTCGAAGTGGAGGACGTCGAGAGGCTTGAAGCGGCGGCCGAAGGCCTTGAGGACGGGATAGGTGATGGAGTGGTCGCCGCCGAGCACGACCGGCACGGCGCCTTTGTCCAGGATGGCCGCTACTCCCTTCTCGACGAGGGCGAAGGACTTGTCCATGTCGCCCGAGGTGTCGACGTCGCCGAGGTCGACGAGAACGGTGTCCTCCTCGAGGTTGACCCCGAGCTCCGTCCAGCCGCAATAGCACTTGCCTGTGGAGACGGCCCGGACGGCGGCCGGTCCGGCCGCGGCGCCGCGGAGATAGCTCGACTTCTCGTCGAACGGCACGCCCAGGACGGCGATCTTGTAGTCGGGATTCTCGGATAGCGGCTTGGCGGCCCCGCCGAAATCGGACATCGTCGACCTCCTCGTCGGTTGCTGACCCCGATTATACCCGAACAAGACTCGTCCCCAAAGAGGACGAGGGGGAAAAAGCCGGGGAGAGAGATCCTCCCTCTCCCTTTTCGGAACCTTGGCACCGCCTCTCGCGAGGCGGCCGCGGCGGCGAAGCCGCGACCGGGGCCATCGTCCCATGGGCCGCTCCCGGGGACAATCGCCGGGCGGGGTGATTCCGGGGATGAGATACCGGCCCGTTCCTCATCGCCCGGGGGGACCCGCCCCCGAGGACGGCGGCCCCCGGCCCGAGACGGCGGTTGACAATCCGTCCCCCTTCCATACAATAGGGAGCGATGTCCGACGCCATCCGCATCCGGGACCTCGAGAAGAGCTTCCGGCTCGGTTTCATCCCCAAGACCCGGCCCGTCCTCCGGGGCATCAGCCTGGCCGTGCGCGAGGGAGAGATCTTCGGCTACCTCGGCCCGAACGGCGCCGGCAAGACGACGACCATCAAGTGCTTGCTCGGCCTGATCCGGCCCGACGCCGGGACGGCCGAGATCTTCGGCCGCTCTTCCCTGTCTCCCCGCTCCCGCGCGTCGCTCGGCTTCCTGCCCGAGAACCCCTATTTCTACGACTACCTGACGGCCCGCGAGTTCCTGGCCTTCACGGCCGACCTGTTCGGCCTGGCCCGCGGGACCAAGGAGGAGCGGATCGCCCGCCTGCTCGCGCTCGTCGGCCTCGAGCGGGCGGCCGACCTGCCCCTGCGCAAGTACTCCCGGGGCATGCTCCAGCGGGCCGGGCTGGCCCAGGCCCTCGTCAACGATCCCAAGCTGGTCATCCTCGACGAGCCCCTCGGCGGCATGGACCCGCTCGGGCGCAAGGAGATCCGGGACATCATCGTCCGCTTCAAGGACGAGGGCAAGACCGTCTTCTTCACCTCGCACATCCTCCAGGACATCGAGATGATCTGCGACCGCGTCGCCATCGTCGTCGGCGGCCGCATCGTCAAGGAGGGCCTCCTCAGCGACCTCGTCTCCGAGAAGGTCCTGTTCACCGAAGTGACCGTGGACGGGGTCCCGGCCGAGGCCTTCGCCGGCCTCGGCGAGAGCGTCTCCGCCCAGGGCGGCCGGGTCTGGCTCAGGGTCTTCGAGGAGGCCCGGATCGCCGCGGTCCTCGATCGCGTCCGCGAGCGCCGCGGCCGTCTCGTCGCCCTCAGCCCGCGGACAGAGACCCTGGAGGACATCTTCGTCGAAACGGTGACACGGACATGAAGATCGCGGCCATCGCCGGCATCACCTTCAAGGAGGCCAAGCGGGACCGGGTCCTGTACCTCCTGTTCTTCTTCGCCGCGCTCGGCATCGCCGGCTCCCGGGTCCTGGCCGTGCTGACGGTCGGCGACCGGGCTAAGATCGTCAAGGACGTCGGGCTGGCCTCGATCTCGGGCTTCGGCATCCTCATGGCCATCCTCATCGGGACCGGCCTGGTCTACAAGGAGATCGACAAGAAGACCATCTTCACCCTGCTCGCCAAGCCGCTCCACCGGGCCGAGTTCATCCTGGGCAAGTTCCTGGGCCTGGTCCTGACCCTCCTGATCATGACCGCGGCCATGACGGCCATCTTCCTGGCCCTCGTCTGGGCCCACACCGGCCGCGTCGAGGCCTCCCTCCTCGTGGCCGTGGCCTACATCTTCCTCGAGCTCGTCCTGATCACGGCCGTGGCCGTCCTGTTCTCCTCCTTCTCGACGCCCATCCTGAGCTCGCTCTTCGCCCTGGCCTTCACCCTCATCGGGCACCTGTCCTGGGGCCTCGAGCTGATCCTCAAGAAGATGGGCCCGGGCGCCGGCCGGACGCTGGTCAAGGTCCTCTACGCGGTCCTGCCCGACCTCGAGAACTTCAACTTCAAGACGGAGGTCGTCCACGGCCTGCCCATCCCGCCGGCCATCTTCCTCTCGTCGTTCCTCTACGGCGTCTGCTACACGGCCTTCGTCCTCGGCCTGGCCGTCCTCGTTTTCCGACGCCGCGACTTCATCTAGGCATTCATGAAAACGCCGCCGTCCTCCGCACGCCCAGAAAAGCCCAGAGCGGCGTTTTCACCCTTCGGGCAAGCCGATCCGGCCGCATCTGCTTCGTTGCAAAGGGCTCGCAGTACTCCGAGTACAGCTTCACCCTTTGACGCCTCGCATCTGCAGCCGCCTCGGCTCGTGAATGCCCCGGCGCAGGGCCGGCGGGCGCGTTCATGAAAACGCCCCTGTTCCGGAAGGGATCGACGGCCCTGCTCCTGGCCCTTCTTCTGGCCTCGGGGGCCGGCCTGGCGGCCCTCAAGGGCGCGACCGACCGGGTCGTCCGGAGCCAGGTCCCCGGCTCGTCCATCATCTACGTGCCCTCGGGCAAGTTCCTGCGCTTCGCGACCTTCGGCTACCGGTCGCTGGCCGCCGACCTGCTCTATCTCTGGGCCATCCAATACTACAGCACGCCGACGATCGACGACCGCTTCGACCACCTCGACCACATCTTCGCCATCATCAACGAGCTCGACCCCCGCTACCAGGACCCCTACGACATCGGCTCGCTCATCGCCGTCCAGGAGGCCCGGATCGCCCGCGACCGCCGCCGCGACGCCGTCCAGTCGTCGAACCTCGTCCGCTCGGCCTTCGCCATCCTCGACCGCGGCGCGGCCAACAATCCCGACCAGTGGATCTATCCCTTCAACGCCGGCCACATCGCCCTGATGACCCTCAAGGATTACGCCCTGGCCGAGAGCTATTTCGAGCGGACGATGCGCATCCCCGGCGCCCCCGACTTCGTCGAGCGCCTGCGGGCCAACGCCATGTTCAAGCAGGGCGACCTCAAGACCGCCTGGGAGACCTGGCTCGACATCTACAAGCGGGCGCCCGACGAGCGGACCCGCAGGATCGCCTCGAACCACCTCTACAACGTCAAGTCGTCCATCGACAGCGCGGCCCTGGAGGCCGCGGCCGAGGCCTACCGCGGGCGCTTCGGCCGCTTCCCGGCCGACCTGGAGGCGCTCGTCCGGTCGGGGCTCGTCGCCGAGGTCCCCAAGGACCTCGACGGCCGGGACTACGTCTACGATCCGGCCGCCGGCCGGGTCCGGACCGCCATCAGCCCATGGAAACGCTGACCGTCGTCTTCGTGGCCGTGGCCGGGCTCGTCCTCGGCAGCTTCTTCAACGTCGTCATCTACCGCCTGCCGCGCGGCTTGAACCTGTCGCGCCCGCCCTCGGCCTGCCCCGGCTGCGGCGCCCGCATCAAGCCCTACGACAACGTCCCGGTCCTGTCGTACCTCTGGCTCGGCGGCAAGTGCCGCAGCTGCCGCCGGCCCATCTCCCCCGTCTATCCGGCCGTCGAGGCCCTGACCGCCGCCGGCTTCGTCCTGGTGTACTACCATTCCGGTCGCGAGCTGGGCCTGCCGTTCGTCGCCGGCTGCCTGTTCACGAGCGCCCTCGTCGTCCTCGGCTTCATCGATTATTACCACCAGGTGCTGCCCAACGCCGTGACCATGCCCGGGCTCGTCCTGGCCCTGGCCTACGCCTTCGTCCGTGACGACCTGACCTTTCGGAGCGCCCTGCTCGGTGCCGTCGTCGGCGCGGGATTCCTCCTCATCGTCTACGGCGTTTATTACCTCGTCCGGAAGAAGGAGGGCTTGGGCATGGGCGACGTGACCATGATGCTCATGGTCGGCGCCTTCCTCGGGCCCCTGAGGACGCTGCTCGTCCTCATCCTGGGCTCGCTCATGGGCGCCCTGGTCGGCCTCTATCTCATCAGGCGCAAGGGCCGCGACCTCCAGTTCGCCCTGCCCTTCGGCACCTTCCTGGCCCCGGCCGCGTTCGTCGCCCTGCTCTGGGGCGAGCGCATCGTCGGGGCCTATCTGTCGCTCTACAAGCGCTAGCCCAGGGCGGCCCGCCGCTTTCTCACCCGGACGACGAAGATCTCCGTCGTGTCTCCCGTCACCTTGAACGCCTCCCCGACCGGCAATCCCGGCGCCCAGACGATCCGGCCGCGGGACAGGAGGACGGGCAGCCGGTCGCGCTCGGCCGCCGGGACGGCCCTGGCCCGCAGGGCCTCCTTGAGCTTCTTGCGGCCCGGCGCGCCGAGCGGGCGGTAGGCGTCGCCCGGCCGCCGGCCGCGGACGACGAGGGGAAAGGTCAGCCGCCCGGCGTCGAAGCGGGCCAGGCGACGGTCGTCGCCGCGGAGGGAGCGGCGGACGAGAGCCCGCGTCTCGAACGCCCCCGACAGGACGAGGCCGGCGGGCCCGATCTCCAGGTCCGCGCGGCCGTCCCAGCGGAGCTCGTAGGAGCGGGCCGGGGCTGCGGACGGGCGCTTCAGCCCGAGCCTCCCCCTCTCGCGGCGCAGGACGAGTCCTTTGCGGAGGGAGATCTCCCGGCCCTCGCCGAGCGCGAGGGAGGCCGCGACGTCGTCGAATGAGACGTCCCGCAGGCCGCCGGCGACCCGGCCGAGGAACTCCCGGGCGACGCGCCGGGCCAAGGCCGGCCAGAGGAGGGGCAGGGTCTTGAGGTCGAGAGAGGCCTTTCTCCCGGCGCCGGCGATGAACTCGTCGGCGAGCTCGCGGACGAAGCCCTCGAGGAGGGCCTCGTCCTCCCGGGCCAGCCCGGCCAACCGGGCCAGGTGGGCGGCGACGCGCGGCTCGTAGCGGCGCTCGAGCTCGGGCAGGAGCTCGGCCCGGACGCGGTTGCGAAGGAAGCGGAGATCGCGGTTGGAAGCGTCCTCGCGGAAGGGCAGCCCTTCGACGGCCAACCAGTCCCTCAGATCGGGCCCGGCGATCCCCAAGAGCGGCCGCACGACCGGGCACGGCGGTCCGGGAGAGACGGGGGGGATGCCGCCCAGTCCGAGCAGTCCCGTGCCGCGCATCAGGCGCATGAGGACGGTCTCGGCCTGGTCGGTCAGGGTGTGGCCGGTGGCGATCTTGGTCGCCCCGGCCGCGGCGGCGGCCCGCCGCAAGAATCGATAGCGGAGGTCGCGGCCGGCCTCCTCCAGGTTGAGCTTCTTCCGGGCGGCTTGGGCCCGGACGTCGGCCGAGCCCGTCGCCAGCGGCACGGTCCAGCGGCGGGCCAGGCCTTCGACGAATCGAGCGTCCTCTCCGGACTCCGGCCGCAGGCGATGGTCGAAGTGGGCCAGCCGGACCTCGAGCGGCATCTCGTCGCGGAGCCTCAGGAGGAGCGCGGCCAGGGCCACCGAGTCGGCGCCGCCCGACACGGCGGCCAGGACGCGGTCGCCGGGGACGACGAGCCCTCCCAGGGCGGCCGTCCGGAAGGCCCGGTAGACGCGGTCCGGCTTCCGGGGCGATGTCATTGTCGGGCTCGGTTCATGGATCCAAGGGCCGGGAGAAATGGCGGCGGAGGGATTTGAACCCCCGACACTGCGGATATGAGCCGCATGCTCTGACCAACTGAGCTACGCCGCCAGGGTGGAGAGATTCTAGCCGAATAGACCCCCCAAGTCAACGAGCGGGGCGGCGGCCCGGCCGGGCCGTCACTGGTACAGGGCCGTCTGCGGCTCCCTGCGGAAGGCGAACCGTCCGTCGCGGAAGACCTTGACGCAGGCGTCGACGACCCGGGCGTCGTAGCGGATGCCGCGGCCCTTGCGGACCTCGTCGAGGCCCTTTTCCAGGCCGAGGGCCGGCCGGTACGGCCGCAGCGAGCAGAGGGCCTCGACGACGTCGGCCACGGCCAGGACCCGGGCCTCGACCATGATGGCGTCCCCGACGAGGCCGTCGGGATAGCCCGAGCCGTCCATCCGCTCGTGGTGCTGGAGGATGATGTGGGCGACGGGCCAGGGGAAGGCGATGTCCTTGATCATGTCGTAGCCGACCCGGGGATGGTCCTTGACCAGCTGGAACTCGGACTTGGTCAGCCGGCAGGGCTTGGCCATGATCTCGGCCGGGGCCGAGATCTTGCCGATGTCGTGGATGAGGCCGGCGAAGCGGAGCCCCTCGATCTTCTCCCAGGGCAGGTTCATCTCGCGGGCGATGGCCACGGCCAGGCCCGAGACCCGGGTCTGGTGCCCGGCCATGTAGGGGTCCCGCAGCTCGAGCGTCATGGCCATGGCCTTGAACGTGCCCTCGAGAGAGCCCTCCATCCGGTCGAGCGTGCTCTGGAGGTGGTCCTCGGAGCGACGCGTCTCGAGGACCTTGCCGTGGAGCTCGTCGTTGGCCCGGGCCAGCTCTTCGGTCCGGCGGTCGACGAACTGGTCGATCTCGACCCGGGCCAGGCGCAGCTCCTTCTCGAGCCGGAGCCGCTCGGCGGCGTCCTTGTCCGCCTCGACGGCCTTCCGGGACGCCTCCTCCTCGAGGGTCCGGACGCGCTCCTCGAGGCCCTGGCGCCGGCCCTCCAGGCTGTCGAGCATGCCGTTCAGGGTCCGGGCCAGCAGGCCGGCCTCGTCCCGCCCGTAGACGCGGGCCCGCTGGCTCAGGTCGCCCTCGGCGACGCGCTCCGCGGTCCGGGTCATCTGGACGAGGGGCCGGACGACCTCGCGGGACAGCCCGAAGGCGAAGAGCACGCCGAGGGCCAGCGCGGCCAGGCTGACGCCGACGATGGCGCCGTGGCGCCCATAGAGGAGGTGGGTCACGGCGACGTACCCGAGCATGAGCAGGCCGAAGAGCAGGAGCATCTTCGTCCGGACCTTGCGCGGGCCGAACCGGCCGAGCGGTCCGGTCGGGCCGGGTTCGTCCTGGAGAGTGCGATTCATGGTCGTTCTATCCGCGGCGGAGCCTCGTTCGCGACCAGGATACTCCGGCCTCCGGCCGGGACAATGCCCTTTGGGGGTGATTTTGGATGGTGACGCCTCGCCCCTCGAGGGGGGAAGGGGTGAGGGCGGCGCGGCGGGCCGCCCGGTCACCAGCGGCGGGCCTTGGCCGGCTCCATGCGCCGGAGGTCGAGGCCGCGGGCGACGGCCCCGACGCGGTAGAGGCAGATCTCCCGCAGCGAGGACGGGTGGTGGAGGACCTCCGACAGCGATTGGGCCCCGACCGCCCAGACGCCGCCGCCTCTGACGACGACCATCTTGTAATCGTGGAGCCGCCGGACGATCTCCCCGACCCCGGCCTCGGGCGGCAGGACCGGGATGACCAGGTAGAGGAACGAGCCCTCGGCGTCGATGGGGATGATGCGGTCGGCCGGCGCGGTCTCGCCGGGATAGACGTAATGGGCGCAGGCCTCGGCCTCGGCCACATGGGCGTGCATGACGGTCTGGAAGTCGCTGGCTTCGTAAATGGCCTTGTGCATGGCGATCTCGGCGTCGTCGGCCGGGCCGGCCGCCAGGGGCACCCGCAGGAGGGGGCCACCGATGTCGCGGGGCATCGAGGCCTTGGGCGCGTAGAGCATGGCGTCGACGCCCCGGACCGACATCGACCCGGTGTGGAAGGGCGAGAGGCGTGATTCGAAGACGCGGTGCCCGGCCTTGACGAACTCGCGCAGGATCTCCTCCTCCTCCCGGAAGTCCGAGCGGTCGTCGCCCTCGGCCTCGTAAGCCGGGGGCGGCGCGGCGAAGGCCCGGGCCGGGTCGGCCGCCACGGCCCGCCGGACCGCGGCGACGTCGACGCCGAGCCGCTCCATGGCCAGGACGACGCTGCCCGCGTAGTTGCCGACGCAGAGCCGGTGGAAGGCCTCGCGGAGCGTCCGGCCCTTGGCCATGGCCCCGTGCCCGAAGATGACCGTCAGGGGATGGACGGCCAGGCGCTCGGGGATGGTCCGGGTGAGCTCGGGCGAGCCGCTGGGCACGGCGAACCAGTCGACCGGCAGGGACGGGCCCAGCGCGTGGTAGGCCAGGGGGTCGACGGGCGCGAAGTCCGGCGGCCGGGCCGGCTTGGGCGCGTCGTCGAGGGTGGCCAGGATGAGGTCCTTGAGGTGGGCGTGCATCGAGGCCCGGACGCCGGGCAGGGACAGGATGCGGGCGTGGATGTCGGTCTCCGAGGAGGCCTTGTAGTAGCCGTAGTCGGTCCCCGCGGCCGAGAGATGGCAGATCTGGCTCGGCTCGAGGTCGCCCTTCTGCGAGCCCGTGGCCGTGATGACGATCTCGTCCTCGCCGTCCTCGCCGTGAAGGCGGACGGCCATGTTGCCGCTGTGGCTGTCCTGGAGATCGGCCGCGAGCGAGGCCCGGCCCAGGGCCCGGAACTCCCGGAAGAGGGCCTCGTCGGCCCGCCACTTCGGTCCGCTCATCGCCGGGCCTCCTTGATCCGCAGGGCCCGGAGGAGCCCGGCCGAAGGCCGGCCGTCCTCGTCCCAGCCGCGGACCCGGTAGTAATCGCGCCTCATCCGCTCCTGGTCCGCGCGGGAGACCGTCCGCTCTTTGCCCTCGACGACGATGGGGACGTCGGCGAAGCGGGCGGGCAGGGCGTCGTCAGCGGCCACCGCGCCGGCCTCGATGTTGAACAGGCGCTCGAGCGCGGCGACGCGGTTCTCGATCTCCTCGAGCCGGGCCACCGAGAAGTCCCGGCCGGTGACGCCGGCGACCATCCGGGCCCAGGGATCGGAGCCGAAGGCGTAGCCGGTGAAGCGGCAGACGCCGAGGCTGTCCTGGAGGATGCCCAGGTTCTGCATGTTGCGGATGGCGATCGGCGACTGCAGCAGGCTGAAGCGCGGGATCTCCTTGGCCCCTCCGAAGAAGGCCAGGGAGACGGCGTAGCCGCCGCGCAGATGGCAGGCCCCGGTCGGCGAGGTCATGTAGCCGAGGGCCTGGGTGTAGGAGGCCCGCGGATCGTAGGCGGGGATCTCGAGCTTCTTGACCGTCATAGCCAGCTCGGGCCGGCCGCGACGGGCGGCCAATCGCCAGGCGCCCTCGGCCAGCTCGGCCCCGATACCCTCCCGGCGCGCCGTCAGCGCCACCAGGGTCTCGAGGGCCTCGGCGTCCCCGAAGGTCAGGGCCAGGCCGCCGGTCTCGCCGGGGCCGATGGCGCCGGCCTGGCGCAGCTCCATGGCGCAGGCCAGCGTGCCGCCGTAGCTCATGGTGTCCAGCCCGTACTCGTTGGCCCGGTAGTTGGCCCGGGTGATGGCCGGCAGGTCGTAGATACCGCAGAGAGGCCCCATCAGAACGGTCGTTTCGTACTCGGGGCCCTCGCCACGCTCCTCGCGGCCGTCGCGGCCGGCGACCCGGGTATGCCGCTGGCAGCCGATGGGGCAGAGGTAGCAGGCCCCGGCCTTCTCGAGGAGCGTCCGGGCCAGGGTCTCGCCCGAGATGCGGTCGACGTCCTCGTCACGGTGGACGCAGTCCCTGAAGTTCTCGTGAGGCAGCATGGCGATGAGGTTGATGAGCTCGACCAGCCCGGCCGTGCCCAGGTCGCGCATGAGCCGCTTGGTCACCGGCGCCTGCTTCATGAGGTAGTGGGCCTGGTCGAAGCCGGACCGGTATTTCTCGGGGTCGGCGACGGCGATCTTCTCCCGGCCCCGGACGCGGACCGCCTTGAGCTTTTTGCTGCCCCACACGGCGCCCGGGCCGCAGCGGCCGTAGACGCGGTTGCGGTCGTTGGCGACGTCGGCGTAAAGGACCAGGTTCTCCCCCGCCGGTCCGATGCACAGGACCCGGGCCGGCTCGCCCGGCCGGGAGACGGCGGCCAGCTCGTCGTTCGTCTCGGGGATGGTCTTTCCCCAGAGCCCGTCGGCCGGCAGAAGCTCGGACTTTCCGGGCGAGATGTCGAGCATGACCGGGCTCGGCGAGGCGCCCTTGACGACCAGGGCGTCGTAGCCGGCCGACTTGAAGGCCGCCCCCCAGGTGCCGCCGGAATTCGAGGTCCCCAGCACGCCCGTGAGCGGGGACTTGAAGACCATGTGGCCGCGGCCGGCGGTCGGGGCGTTGGTGCCGACGAGGGGCGAGGCGGCGACGACGAAGGCGTTATCGGGGCCGAGCGGGTCGCAGGCGGGATCGACGGTATCGTAGAGGATGCGCGTGGCCAGGCCGCGGCCGCCGAGGTAGTCGAGGGCGTCCTCGGCGTCGAGCGGCACGGTCCGGACCTCGCCGCGCGTCAGGTCGGCGACGAGGACGCGGCCGTGGTAGCCCGGGATGGGGGATTCGCTCATGGTCAGCGCCTAAGATAGCAGAACGCCGGATAGCCCGCAACGCCTGCGGCGGCTCAACCGCCGCCGACGAGCGGGAAGACGGCCAAGGTGTCGCCAGGCGAGAGCGGCGTCTCGGCTCCCCGCAGGGAGCCGATGGGCGCGCCGTTGAGCATGACGACGAGGTGGGGCTTGAGGACGGCGCCGTCGAAGAGCTCGCGGCGGCGGACGGGCGTGTCGGCGAGCCGGTCCAGCGCGTCGGCGACGGTGGCGGCCGGGGCCAGCTCGAGGTCCCGCTCGCGGCCGCCGAAGACCTCGCGGAAGTAGGCGAAGAGCTTGACCCGGACCGTCACGATGCGTTCCCCGGCCCGAAGAGAAGGCCGTCCAGGCGTTCCGCCGCCCCCGGCTCGCGGATGTCGACGACGGGGACCGGTGCGGGGCCGAGGGCCGCGGCGACGGCGGCCGCGCACTCTTCGCGGGCCACGACCACGGTCGGCCCCGGCCGGGCCGCCGCTTCCTTCAAGGCCGGCCACAGGCCGCGGCCCTCGAGCTCGAGGGGACCGGCCTCGTCGACGACGAGAAGCCCGGCCGGCACGGCGCCGCGGAGGATGGCCCGGGCCCGTTCGAGGGCCTCGGGGACGAAGACGTAGGGGCCGACGCGTTCGGCATCCGGGTCGCCGCCCCGGCGCAGGTAGGCTCGCCGGCGGCCGCCGGCGATCTCGACCAGGTCGTAGGCCCGGGCACCGTCCGCGCCCGCGGCGGCGACGCTGAGGAAGCCGTCGCAGGCCCGGCCGCGGGCCCGCCAGCGCGACAGGGCCCGTTCGAGAAAGGTCGTCTTGCCGCCGTGGACCGGCCCGGACAGGACGACGACCATGGGGCTAGCGGACGTTGACGCTGGCCTCGCCCGTCTGCAGCAGGACGGCCTGGCCCATCGGGCCTCCGGCCGTCGCGCTGGTGAAGCCCAGCGAGGCCTGGCCCGGCTCGAGCGACGAGAACACCAGGACGGCGACGACGCCGCGGCCCTTGAAGCCCCGCCCGCCGGGCGGCGTGGAGAAGCCGATGGTGCACGTGCCGCCGCTGATGTACTTGGAGAAGGGGGCCTTGTCGCCCATCTGCCGCAGCCCGGTGCCCTCGAGGACGTCCTTGAGCTGGAGGATGCGGGGATCGAAGGACAGGACGAGCGAGGCGTTGCCGATCTCGGCGTCGCTCTGGAGCTCGACGTTCATGCGGAACTCGCGGCCCCGCGGGGCCTCGAAGCTGGCCGGGGACAGGAAGATCGAGCTGGCCCCGGTGTCTTCGGGCTCGGCCGCCTCCCCGCCCGCGCCGGCCTCGTCCCGCAGGTCGGACCGGACCGCCCCGGCCGCCCCGCCCGCTCCGGTCACGCCGGACAGGTTGTCGGGATCGACCCACAGGGGCTTGAGGTCCTCCTCGCTGATCTCGACCGGGCGGATGATGTGCGGGGTGATGGTCATGACCAGGTCGGTCTGCTCGATCTGCTTCTTGGTCGCGGAGAAGAGCTGGCCCAAGAGCGGCAGGTCCTTGAGGCCGGTGATGCCGCCGACCGAGCGCCGCTCCTCGTCGCGCAGGAGCCCGGCCAGGAGGTTCGTCTCGCCGTCCTTGAGCCGGACCGTGTTCTTGACCGAGCGGTTGGCGATGATGGGGATGCCGGCCGTGCCCTCTCCGGCGATCGACGAGACCTCGAGCTCGATCTCGAGCGTCACCTCGCCCTCGAGGTGGACGCGGGGGGTCATCTTGATGGTGATGCCGATGTCCTGGAGGTTGTAATTGACGATGGGCTGGGTCGACAGGCCGCCGGCGGCGATGGCCGCGAAGGTCGAATTGACGATGGGCACCTTCTGGCCGACGACGTACTCCAGCTTCTCGCCGGCCACCCCGCGGATCTTGGGCTGGGCGATGATCTTGGTGTCGGAGTCCGTGGCCAGGATGGCGGCGATGGCCGTCGGCACGGTGATCTGGTAATTGGCCAGGTTCCCGAGATCGAGCCCCTGGAGCTTGAAGAAGCCGTCGCTGTCGACGCCGCTCTCGGGGATGAGGGCCCCGGCCAGGGCGCCCTGGCTGAGGTCGATGCCCAGGTTCTTCTCCCGGATCCGGTCGACCTCCATGATCTCGATGTCGATGAGGACCTCGCCCTTGGCCTTGTCCCACTGGCGGAGGATCTTCTCGGCCAGGGCCACGGCCTGGGGCGTGTCCCGGATGGTGACCGTGTTGAGGTTCTTGTCGACCTGGATGGTCGGGACCTTGTACTGGGTCTTGACGAGCGAGGTCAGGCGCATCTGGACGTCGGCCGCGTCGATGTTGGAGAGGTAGAAGGTCTTGATGGCGTTGAGCTCGTACTGCATCCGCTTCTGGACGTTGTCGGGAACGATGATGACCGTCCGCTCGTCGATGACGCGGGAGAAGTTCTTGCTGGCCACGCACAGGAAGTTGACGGCCTGCTGGAGGTCCTTGCCGGTCAGGTCGATGGCCAGGTTGGTGTCGCGGAAGGTGTCGTCGTAGAGGAAGTTGACGCCGGCCAGGCGGCCCAGGGTCTGGAAGATGGAGCGCAGGGAGACCTCGTTGCGGAAGCTCAGGTTGAGCGGCTCGGCCGTGCCCTTGAGCCGGACCGGCCCCTCGAGCTTGTCCCCGTTCTTGTCCTTCTTCTCCGGCGGGGACAGCAGGGCCTGGAGCTCGCGGGAGGCCTGGAAGTTCTGGGGATCGAACAGGAGGGCCTTGCGGTAATTGACCTCGGCCTCCTTGCGCTTGTTCTGGGCGACCAGGGTCCGGGCCTGCTGGAGGAAGTACAGGGTGGCCGAGGCCCGGGCCCGGAACAGGGCCAGGCGGTAGGCGGAGTCGTTGGGATGGGACAGGGCCGCCTTCTGGTAGGCCTGGATGGCCTCGTCGTAGTTCTTGTTCAGCTCGGCCTTGAGGCCCTGCTGGTAGTCGAGGCTGATCGTCCGGCAGGCGCCGACGGCCAGGGCCAGGACGAGGATGAAGGCGGTCTTCTTCATGGCCGGTCTCCTTGCTTGGCGAACGTCTTTCTCTCGCCGTTCGGTCCCTCGACGACGATGGCTTCGGCCGTGACGCCCACGACCTTGTAACCGGGCGCGATCTCGTCGCCCTCGCCGACGTCCAGCGTCTGTCCGCCGCGCAGGACCAGGCCGATGACGCGGCCGCCGGACTTGATCGATCCGAGGTAGGAGATGTTCAGGGCGAAGGCCGGGGCCGGCGCGGCGGCCGGGCCGCCGGGAGCGGGACGGACGGACGGCCCGCCGGTCCGGACGGCGGCCGCGGCGGCGGCGGCCCGGGGCCGGAAGATGTCGCGCACGGGGGGCGGGACCTCGCCGGGGCCGAGGACGAGGAGGTCCAGCCGGACGAGCGGCTTCGGGGCCGGGGCGTCCTGGCCCGCCGCGAGGACGGCCAGGCCGCCGCAGAGGACGGCCGCCGCGAGCCGCGTCATCGTTCTATATCCCATAGTAGCCCGCCAGGGTGAGCTTGGCGCTCAGGCGCTCGCCGCCCGAGCCCGTCCGGGGGAACTCGACCTTCTCGATGACCAGGAACTTGGGAAAGGCCTCGAGGACGGCCAGGAGCTTCTTCAGCCCCGCGTACGTCCCGGTGTAGGTGAAGGAGACGAGGGTCTTGCGGACCTTCTCCTTCTCCATGTCGGAGTAGCCGTAGTCGAGGTCGGTGATGGACGTGCCGGCCTGGGCGAAGATCTTCTGGAGGTCCTGGCGCAGGACCTGGACGCCGGCGGCCTCGTCGTAGAAGGCGCCCGTCCGCAGCTGGGCCAGGTCCCGCCCGGCGTCCTCCCAGCGCTTCCACTCGGCCCGGGCCTCGTCGCGCGACTTGACGGCCCGCTGGGCGGATTCGCGGGCGTGCACGGAGGCGGTCCGCTCCCGCTCCAGGCCGCCCCGGAGGCGCACGAACAGGACGAGGGCCACGGCCACGGCCGCGACGGCGGCCACGGCCAGGCGGACGAGCGCCCGCCGCTCCGCGTCGTCGAACAGGTCAAAGAGCGCGTTCATGGGTCAGCGATATCTCCGTGATGAGCCGGCCGTCATCGCTCCGGGTCTCGCCGAAGACCTGGATGTCCTTGAAGCCGCGGCCCGCCAGACCGTCGATGAAGGCCAGCAGGTCCTCCAGGCTCCGCGAGGTCACCCGCAGGTTCATGGCCACGGCCCCGTCGGACTTGAAGCTCGGGGTCAGGGCCGTGAGGTAGCTGGGCCCCGGCAGGGCCTTCTCGAGCTCGGTCAGCAGCCCGGTCCAGGAGTAGGATTTCCTGAAGATGATGCCGTTGACGAGGTCGATGCGGGCCCGGTTGGTCCGCTCGGCCTGGCGGATATCGGCCGTCAGGCGCTTGTCCTCGCGGGCGGCCTCGTCCTGGGCCCGGGCGCTCTCGGCCCGGACGGCCCGGAGCCGCGAGGCCTCCGCGCCGTACTTGAGGAACGAGAATGCCGCCAGGGCGGCCGCGGCGACGGCCAGACCGGCCAGGACGCGGACGGCCGCGGCGTAAAGGCGCCGGTTGCGGAGCGGCCGCGTGGCCAGGTTCAGGTCGAGCGCGCCGCCGCTCATCGCTGCACCTGTCCCACGAGCGGGGCCAGGACGGCCCGGTGGGCCTCCGTCCAGACCTCGGGGGCGTCGTATTCGACGGGCATGACCGGCAGGGGGATCCGTTCCTTCAGCCGCGCGGCCAGGGCCGGCCATTCCGCGGCCAGGGACGATCGGAACCAGATCCGGTCGACGCCCGCCCGCTCCTTGTCCTCGAGGAAACGGAGGGTGTTCTCCGCTTCACGGACGATGGTCTCGGCCCGCTCGTCCGCGCCCGTCCCGGCGGGCGAGCCGACGTCCTTCTGGCGGTAGAGCGTCCAGCCGGCGCCGGACAGGGCCAGCAGGGTCAGCGTCTCCTCCTCGAGGTTGAGGAGCAGGCCGGAGGCCGGACCGCCGCGCCGGACGACGTTGGCCAGGGCCAGCGAGGGCGCGGTGACGGCCACGGGCCTGAGCCCGGCCTTCTCGAACAGGGCCTCGTACTCCCAGACGACGACCTGCCGGGCCATGGCCACGATGACCTGGCGGGGGCCCCGGCCGGCGGTGGCGGCGTAGTCGATCCGGGCGTCATCGGGGATGACCGGCATCATCTTGCCGACGCGCCAGCGGATGAAGGCGTCGCGCTCCTTGCCCGAGCCGGGGAAGGAGTCGACGTTCAGGACGAAGACCCGGACCGAGGCCTCGGGGACGAGCAGGGCGGCCGTCCCGGAGGACAGGCGGAGGCTCTTCTTGGCCTGGGCGATGGCCTCCTCGAGGGCGGCCGGGTCGGACACGTTGGGGCGGTCGAACGACGGGGCCACGGGGCGGGCGCGGAAGGGCAGGACGAAGCCGGCCTTGACCGAGCCGTCGGCCCGGGAGACGCGCAGGCCGCTGAGGTGGCCGGGGGCGACCTGGAAGACGGCGTCGGCGAGGAGGCGCTCCGTGTAGTGGTCCCGGATCCGTTCGGCGAGGCTCACGCGTCACTCCACGAAGGTCACTTTGTTGAGGTCCTTGAGCCCGGTCACCCCGGCCAGGACCTTGTCCATGCCGACCTGGCGCAGGAAGACCATGCCTTCGGCCTTGGCCCGCTTCTTGACCTCGGACAGGGGCCGCTTCTCGAGGATGAGCTCGCGGATGGGATCGGAGAGCTCGAGGATCTCGGCGATGGCCGTCCGTCCCTGATAGCCGGTGAAATTGCAGTCGGCGCAGCCCTTGGGCTCGTAGAAGACGGTCTCGGCGTGGCGGGCCGGGTCGAGCCCCGACTCGGCCAGGACGGGGGGGGCGTAGCGGACGGGGACCTTGCAGACCGGGCAGAGGACCCGGACCAGCCGCTGGGCCAGGATGCAGTTGAGGGCCGAGATGAAGCTGTAGGGGTCGACCTGCATGTGCAGGAAGCGCCCGATGACGTCGAAGACGTTGTTGGCGTGGACCGTGGTGAAGACGAGATGGCCGGTCAGGGCCGACTGGATGGCGATCTGGGCCGTCTCGGGGTCGCGGATCTCGCCGACCATGATCTTGTCCGGGTCGTGGCGGAGGATGGAGCGCAGGCCGCGGGCGAAGGTCAGGCCCTTCTTCTCGTTGACCGGGATCTGGGTGATGCCGTCGACCTGGTACTCGACGGGGTCCTCGATGGTCACGATCTTGTCCTCGGGCGAACGGATCTCGGTCAGGGCGGCGTAGAGCGAGGTCGTCTTGCCGCTGCCCGTCGGCCCCGTGACCAGGACCATGCCGTAGGGCTGGGCGATGTACTTGCGGAACTTCCGCAGGATCTCGTCCGAGAAGCCCAGGACGTCGAGCCGGAGCTCGCGGATGGCCTGGGTGATCATCTCCTTGTCGAGGATGCGGATGACGGCGTCCTCGCCGTAGATGCAGGGCATGATGGAGACGCGGAAGTCGATGGTCTTGTCCTTGATCTTGAGCCGGAAGCGGCCGTCCTGGGGGACGCGGCGCTCGGCGATGTCGAGGTCGGACATGACCTTGATGCGGGAGATGATGGGCGACTGGAACTTCTTGTCGATGGCCTCCATGGCCTCGCCGAGGACGCCGTCGATGCGGAACTTGATCTTGACATCGTCGTCCTTGGACTCGATGTGGACGTCGCTGGCCCGCTTCTGGACGGCCGTGAAGATGATGGTGTTGACGAGCTTGATGATCGAGCCGTCCTGGTCGGCCAGCTTCTCGATGGAGATGACGTCCTCTTCCTCGCCGCTCTCGCGCTCGACGACCTGGGTGACGAAGCCCTCGGTCGCGTCCCGCAGGACCTGCATGGCCGTCTCGCTCTTGCGCAGGGCCTCCAGGATGGCCCGCTTCGAGGCGGCGTAGACCTTGACCTTCCGGCCGAGGAAGGCCTCGACGGCGTCGATGGAGGCGATGTCGGAGGGATCGGCCACGGCGATCTTCATGACCCCGCCGGACTCGCCCAGGGGGACGAAGGACAGGCGATGGATGAACTCGACGGGAAAGGACTGGATGAGCTCGCGGTCGAGGTGCTCGGCCTCGAGGTCGATGTAGGGCACGCGGTAGCGCTCGGCCAGGGCCCGGACGTCCCGGTCCTCGCCGCCCGCCGCGCCGCGTTCCCTGCTCACGTCTCTCGCCTCCCCCGCCCTCACCGGGCGATCCGGATGATGTTGAAGATCGGAATGTACACCGACAGGAGCATCGCCGCCACCACCAGTCCCATCACGATGATGACCACGGGCTCGATGAGGGTGACCAGTGTCTCGATTTTACCACGAACCCTCTCGTCGTAGAAGTCGGCCATGTCGCCGAGCATGCCCTGGAGGTTGGCCGAGCTCTCGCCGATGCGGACCATGTCCAGGGCCAGGGGCGGGAAGGCGCCCGTCCCGGCCAGGGAGTCCGACAGCCCTTCGCCGTTGCGGATGTGGTCGGGGACGTCCGCCATGCGCCGGACCAGCCAGGCGTTGGGCACGGCCTGGATGGCGATGCCGATGGCCTGGATGAGGGAGATGCCGGCCTCGAGCAGCAGTCCTAGGGTCCGGCTGAAGAGGCTGACGCCCGACTCGTGCCAGACCGTCCGGCCGAACGGGACCTTGAGCTTGAGCCGGTCCGCGTGGTAGCGGAAGTCCGGGCGGCGCCTCAGGCGGAGGAAGGCCAGGACCGCCGCGGCCAGGAGCGCCGCGAAGACGAACCAGTAGCGGGACAGTCCGGTGGCCAGGCCCATGATGATCCGGGTGATCCGCGGCAGCTCGGTCGCGTAGCTCTGGTAGAACTCGGCGAACTTGGGGATGACGAAGTTGATGAGGATGCCGACGAGAATGAAGGAGAAGACGATGAGGACCGTCGGGTAGGTCATGGCCGAGCGGATCCGGGCCCGGGTCTGGGTGACCATTTTGGTGTACTGGATGTAGCGGCCGAGCGAGGCCGCCAGGTTGCCGCCCTTCTCCCCGGCCATCAGGCTGGCCGTGTAGACCGGCGAGAAGACGGCCTCGTAGGGCTGGAAGGCCTCCGACAGGGCCTTGCCCCGCTTGACCTCGGCGGCGACGTCGATGAGGATCTCGCGCAGATGGACGTTCTTGACCCGGCCGGAAATGGACTCGAGGCTCTTGAGGATCGGGTAGCCGGCCTTGATCATGGCCACGAGCTCCTGGTTGAACAGGATGACGTCCCGGTCCTTGACCTTGCGCCCGATCTTCAGCCCCAGGTTGCCGAGCCGGTTCCAGTCCCTGTGGACGGATAGGACCAGGACGCCTTCGCCTTCGAAGGTCTTCCGGCACTCGGCCGCCGATTGGGCCAGGACGGACCGGCGTTGGACCCGGCCGTCCTCGCCGGCGAGCCGGCAGAGGTAGTACGGCATTTTGGCGATTTTCCGCTAGATTTAGTCGGTCCTAATCTATTCCAGGGCGCAAATATTGTCAATCGTCCGGTGGCCCGCCGCGCTCCCGCGGCGCCCCGCGGCCCGGCCCGGCCCGGAGGCCCCTGGCCGTATTGACAAACCGGGGCAGAAAGAATAACTATGGGGCCGTGACGAGAAGCGCGAAGGCTTTTTCGGGGGCGCTGGCCGGGGTGGCCCTGATGCTCCTCAGCGGCGCCGGCGCCGCCCAGACCGGCCCCTCTCCCGCTGCGCAGGAACCGCCTCCCCAGGACGTCCAACGGCCCAGCTTCGACTACATGAGCACGTTCTTCCGCGGTACCGACCCGCTGGGCATCAAGGAAGACCCGGCGGCGCGGCGGATCCTCAACCAGGGTCCCGTGCCCTGGGCGGTCAGGGCCGGCTCCCGGCACATCCTCGACTAGGGGTATTTTTTTTATGGTCCGGATTCAATTTTTTGGATGAAGATGAAGAAGTCCTACGCCCTCGTGCTCGCCGCGGCCCTGGTCCTGCTGGCCCTCGGCGCCGCCAACGTCGCCCGCAAGGCGACCTGGCGCGACGTCACCGACGGCATCACCTGGAAGGCCGCGGAGGGCGGCCTGCGGGCCATCCGGGTCGACCCCTCGAGCGAGGCCTTCCTCCGGGCCGGCATCCGCAAGGGGGACGTTCTCACGGCCATCAACAAGGTCCCCGTCCGGACGCAGACCGACGTCCTCCGCAGCCTGTGGCAGGCTGCGGCCACCGACCAGAGCGTCACCTACCAGATCAGCAAGGAAGGGATGCAGATCTACCCGACCTTCTACCCCCGCAAGAAGGCCGTCAATCCCGTCTATTACTATCTCGTCGCCGTCGGCGTCATGACCCTGACCCTGGCCCTCATCGTCCTGTTCAACTCGCGGGGCCAGATGTCCCTGCCGTACGTCTTCTTCTACCTCCTGGCCCTGGCCTTTTCCGGCTTCATGATGCTCTCGCCGACGGGGGAGATGCGGGGCTTCGACCTGGCCTTCTACGGGCTCGACAAGCTGGGCTTCCTGGCCTTCCCCCCCCTGCTCCTGCATTTCTTCATGATCTTCCCCCTGCGCAAGGCCTTCCTCAAGCGCCGCTCCGACACGCTGCCGCTCCTGTACGCCCCGGCCGCGTTCCTCCTGCTGGCCCGCGTCCGCCTCCACCTCCCCTTCCCGGACGGGCGGACCGAGGCCTCCGTCCTGCGCATGCACGACGGCCTCGAACGCCTCGACCTCCTGCACTTCGCCGTCTTCGCCCTGGTCACCCTGGCCATCCTGGCCCACAGCACCCGCCGGGCCCCGAACGTCCTGGTCAAGAAGCAGCTGCGCATCATCGTCTACGGGCTGGGCTTCGGCGTCCTGCCGTTCACGGCTTTTTACGTCGTGCCATTCGTCCTCGGCGGGCGGCCGTCCTCGGGGGCCGAGCTGACGGTCCTCCTGCAGACGCTCATCCCCCTGGTCTTCTCCTACTCCATCTCCCGCTACCGGCTGGTCGACATCGAGGTCTTCCTCAAAAAAGCGGCCACGCTGACCTTCTCCTTCTTCGTCCTCGCGTCCGTCTATCTCTTCGTCAGCTCGCGGACCCGGCTGTTCTCGGAGAACCGGCTCAACGCCGTGGTCCTCGGCACGGTGGCCATCGTCCTGGGGGCGACGCTGTTCACGCCGCTGAAACGCCTCTTCCAAGGGCTGCTCGACCGGGCCATCTATAAGAGGAGCTACGAGTACCGCAAGACGCTGCTCTCGATCACTCGCGACCTCAGCCGGGAGCGGGACCTGGAGAAGCTGGCCGCCTCCCTCCTCGAGGCCATCTCCAACGCCCTGAGCTTGAAGCGCCTGGCCCTCCTCCTGGCCGACGAGTCCGGCCGGATGTCCTTCCGGGTCCTCAAGGCCCGGGGGGACGGGCCGGACCTGCCCCGGGCGATCGAGCTCGACGATTGGCTGGCCGCGGCGGTCCAGGGCCGCGATACCCTGGCCTTCGTCACGGCCTCGGAATCGGAGCCGGCCCGGGCCGCCTGGGAGCGCCTGGGCGAGCTCGGGTTCTCCCACATCCTGCCCCTCCGCATCGAGGACAAGGTCATCGGCTGCCTGGCCATGGGCCGGAAGGTGGACGGGTCCTTCCTGTCGCGCGAGGACTGGGAGCTGCTGACGACGATCTCCGGCTCGGCCGCCCTGGCCCTGGAGAACGCCGACCTGTACGGCCGCGAGACCGTCCGGGCCATGGAGATGCAGCGGCTCAAGGACTACAGCGAGAACATCATCGAGAGCCTGACCGTCGGGGTCTCGGTCGTCGACGAGCAGGGCGTCGTCACGGGCTGGAACCGGATCCTCGAGGACCAGGTCCTGGTCCGCCGGGAGGCGGCCCTGGGTCGCAAGCTGCGGGACGTCCTCGGTCCGGCCACCTACGAGGCCGTCTTCCCCCAGGAGGGCGAGCCCGATTTCCGCCTCCTCAGCGAGATCGCCGTCGAGGTCGGCGGCGGCCAGAAGCGGGTCTTCGACATCGCCCGCACGCCGCTGTTCGACAACGCCCTGCGGGCCTACGGCACGATCATCGTCTTCGAGGACGTCACGGACAAGATCCGCCTCCAGCAGCAGCTGCTGACGTCGGAGAAGCTGGCCTCCATCGGCCTGCTCTCGGCCGGCGTGGCCCACGAGATCAACACCCCGCTGACGGGCATCTCGAGCTACATCCAGATGCTCCAGAAGAAGCTGGCCGACCCCCACTACGCCCAGATCCTGGAGAAGGTCGAGGCCCAGACGGACCGGGTGGCCAAGATCGTCAAGAACCTCCTGACCTTCGCCCGCAGCCCGTCGGACGCCTCCTTCCAGCGCGTCGACCTCAAGCAGAGCCTGGAGGAGATCCTGTCGCTCATCGACTACAAGCTCAAGACCATGAACATCCGCCTGGCCCTCGACCTGGCGCCCGTCCCCGGCGTGTACGCCCAGGGCGAGCGGCTCCAACAGGTCTTCATCAACGTCATCCTCAACGCCCTCGACGCCATGCCCAAGGGCGGCGAGCTGGGCATCCGCCTGGCCTCCGAGGACGGGGCCGCGGTCGTCCGCATCTCGGACACGGGCACGGGCATCCGGCCGGAGCACCTGTCGCGCATCTTCGATCCCTTCTTCACGACCAAGGGCGTCGGCAAGGGCACCGGGCTGGGGCTGTCGATCAGCTACGCCATCGTCAAGGAGCACGACGGCCACATCGAGGTCCACAGCGAGCCCGGGCGGGGCTCGACCTTCACCATCACCCTGCCGGCGGGCCGCGACGGCTCGCGCGGCGCCGCGACGCCGGCCCCGAGGACGTGACCATGGACAGCAAGGGCATCATCCACATCATCGACGACGAGCCGGTCATCCGCGACGTCCTGGGCCAGCTGCTGGCCTCGGAGGGCTACGAGGTCGAGCTCTCGGCCTCGGGCGAGGAGGCCCTGGAGAAGTACCCCTCCCGCTCGTTCGACACGACCCTGCTCGACCTGCTCATGCCGGGCCTGGACGGCCTCGAGGTCCTGCGGCGCATCAAGCGCGTCGATCCTCTGGCCCCGGTCATCATCATCACGGCCTACGGCTCTGTCGACTCGGCCATCCAGGCCATGAAGATCGGGGCCCTGGACTACGTCCAGAAGCCGTTCAAGCACGACGACCTGCTCATGGCCCTCGAGAAGGCCGTCGAGCGCAAGCGCCTCCAGGACGAGAACGCCCGGCTCAAGGACGAGCTCCGCCAGCGCTTCGACTTCGCCCGCATCATCGGCAAGAGCGAGGCCATGCGCCGGGTCTTCGACCTCGTCCGGGCCGCCGCGCCGACGCGCAGCACCATCCTCCTCCAGGGCGAGAGCGGCACCGGCAAGGAGCTCGTGGCCCGGGCCATCCACTCCAGCTCGAACCGGGCCGAGGCCCCGTTCGTCACGGTCAACAGCGGCTCGCTGCCGCCCGATCTCCTCGAGAGCCACCTGTTCGGCCACGTCAAGGGCGCCTTCACCGGCGCCGTGGCCCTGAAGAAAGGGCTGTTCGAGGCGGCCGACAAGGGGACCATCTTCTTCGACGAGATCTCCTCCGTCAACCTGGAGACCCAGGCCAAGCTCCTGCGGGTCATGCAGGAGAAGGAGTTCATGCGCCTCGGCGGGACCCAGACGATCAAGGTCGACGTCCGCATCCTGGCCGCCACGAACACGGACATCGAGGAGCTCATCGCCCAGAAGACCTTCCGCAAGGACCTCTTCTACCGCCTCAACGTCATCAAGATCGAGATCCCGCCCCTGCGCGAGCGCAAGGAGGACATCCCCCCGCTCGTCCGCCACTTCGTCGAGGTCTACGCCCGGGAGAACCGCAAGGAGGTCGAGGGGGTCAGCGACGACGTCTACGGCATCCTCGACGCCCACTCCTGGCCGGGCAACGTCCGCGAGCTCGAGAACCTCGTCGAGCGGGCCGTCGTCCTGTCCCGCTCCAAGGTCATCACCCGGGACGCCCTGCCGCCGTTCCTGCTGCGCGAGGGGGCCGTCGACGACGAGGCCCTCATCGCCTCCGAGGAATCGCTGGACCTGCGCGAGCGGACCCAGGCCTTCCAGAAGAAGGTCATCCTGGCCGCCCTGCGGAAGACGAAGGGCGTCCAGAACAAGGCCGCCCACCTTCTCGGGGTCAAGCCGACGACGCTCAACGAGATGATCAAGCGCCTGAAGATCGATACGGGCGCCTTCCCGTCCTAGTCGAATTTGCCGGGCACGGCCCGCTCGGGGTTGACGACGACGCGGTCCGGCTTGCGCGGCAGGACCAGGGAGAAGCGCTCGACCGTCTCGTCGACGACGACCAGGTGCCGGCGCGTCTCGGTCCCTCGGCGCGTCTCGATCCAGAGGGGGAAGACGAACGTCCCGGCGAGCTGGGTGACCCGGAAGTCGACGCGGACGCCCTCCGGGACGGTCGTCTCCGTCCAGGACGTCCGGACGTCGGGCAGCCGCCAGTCCTCGAACCAGCCGGCGAAGAAGGGGCGCAGGTCGCGGCCCGAGGCCGACTCCATGGCCGCGACGAAGTCGGCCGTGCGGGCCGGGCCGAACTTCTTCCTCTCGAAGAACGCCCGCAGCCCGGCCTCGAAGGCCTCCCGGCCGAGGAGGTCCTGGAGCATGAACAGGGCCAGGGCGGCCTTGTCGTAGACGACGGCCTGGTAGGCCTCGTAATCGAAGTAGCTCAGCCGCGAGCCCATCAGGATGGGGCCGCGGCCGGACTTGCGGGCCGTCCAGCGGGAGAACTTCCGCAGGATGGCCGCGTAGGCCGCCTCCCCGTAGCGGTGGCGCAGGTAGGACGCCGAGGCGAACTGGGCCAGGCCTTCGCTCAGCCACTGGTCCTTGTGCGTGCCGAACGACACGCCCTGCCCCCACCACTGGTGGGCGATCTCGTGGGCCAAAAAGTACTCGTCCCAGCCCGAGAGGTCGACGGGCGTGTCGACAGGCGAGGGGAAGCCCGAGTCGCCGAACCAGGGCAGGTCGTTGATGACGATGAACGAGGCCGGGCTGTGCCCGCCGGCGGCCGGCCACAGCCGGAGGACGACGCCCAGCTTCTCGTAGGGGTAGGGGCCGAAGGCCCGGCCGTAGAAATCCAGGATGTCGGCGGCTTGGTCGAGCAGGCCGGGCCGGGTGTCCATGACCTCGGTCGAGACGAAGGCGGACAGGGGCACGGCCCCGGGCCGCTTCCGTTCCGGGCCGAACTTGCCGACGATGAACGACATGTACTTCAGGGGCGCCCGGGAGACGAAGGTGAAGACGGAGCTGCCGGCCTTCTCGATGGCCACGGCGTCGTCCAGGTCCTCGCGCCGGCCCCGGGCGACGAGTTCGCCGTTGGCCACGCATTCGTAGCCGGGCGGGACGACCAGGGTCAGCCGGGCCAGGAAGTAGTCCTCCTCGATCGGGCCGGGATACCAGTGGCCGGCGTGGGAATAGAAGTAGGTCTCGTACCGGGGGCGGACGCGGATGCTGCCGCCTCCGGCCCCCGTCTGGGCGACGACGTCGGTCGTCGGGCTGGCCGGCTTCATAACGCCGCGGTAGAAGACCTCGACGGGCACCGGATCCCGCCCCGCGGGCGGCTCGACCAGATGGATGTAGAGCGTCCGGCGGACCCGGTCCTGGGTGTAGAACAGCTCCCGGTCCAGGGCGTCGGTGATCTTGAGGATCTCGAGGTCGGGATTGAAGCGGAGCTTGAGCGTGTCCAGGGCGTCGACCCGGGGCACGACCTCGATCCGGGCCCGGGCCGAGAGGTAGGAGCTGGACGGGGTGTAGCTCAGGTCGAGCGAATAGGTCGCGACGTCGAACTTCTCGTCGAAGGTCAGGACCATCCGCTTGAGCGGCGGGCCCTCGTCCGGCTCCCGCGGGGTGTAGAGGCAGACGATGCGCTCTTTAGCCTGGTCGTAGAGGCTGACCTCGTCGTCGGCGAAGGGCGAGAAGATGTAAGCCATCTCGGCGCCCCGCCGGAGCTTGAAGCTCAGGCCGGCCTCGTCCCCCTGGGGCAGGAAGGACAGGAGGCCGCCGCCGATGGAGCTCTCGATGGTGAAGGCCCGGGGATAGTTGCGGGCGAAGACCGCGGCGGCCTTGTCCCGCTCGGCCGCGGAGACGTCCGGGCCCCCGGGCGCGGCCTCGATCCGGAGCCGCGAGGCGAAGAAGCTGGGGGAGCAGCGGACGTACAGGGATTCGATCTCGCTCTCGATGCGGTCCCGTTTGTAGAGGAGCTCGAGCTGATGCTTCTCGTTGGCGTCGCTGGGCGTGAAGGAGACCCGGCCCCGGCCGACGACGACGAGGGCGGTGTCGAGCCCGGGGATGTTGTCGTAAAAGACGGCGGCGTCCTCGAAGACGGCCCGGATATCGGCGTGGCCGATCTCCACCCGCCGGGCCCGCGCGGCCCGTTCGCCGGGGACGCGGACCTTGAACAGGCGGGTCGGGTTGCCCGTGACCTCGCGGCCGGACACCCGCCAGGCGCCGCCGCGGCGCTCGAGGGAGAGCGTCCAGGCCTCGATGAGGGCCGAGTAGTCGTTCTCGAAGTAGGCCTGGACGAAGGCCCGGGCGGCGTCCGCGCCGTCCGTCCGGACCCCGACCGTCCGCAGGATCAGCCCCGTCATGGCCAGCTCGCCCGAGTAAACATCCAAACGGGCGCTCTCGCCGGCCCTGTCCTCCTCGGGGAATCCCCCCAGATAGGCGGGGCGGTCGCCCGACTGCAGGGCGGCCCGGAGGCGCTCGACGAAGACGGCGGCGGACTCCGTGGGGTTATCCGCGACCGCCTGCCCCGAGACGGGGCCGGCCACCACGGTGAGGCTGAGGAGGATCCCGATGAGCGCTGTTCTCACGGCTCTCCTTATTATAGCATCACGATCATCCCTGCCCCCGTTAAAGCCGATTTCATGCCAAGGGCCGGCGCCGGTCGTCCCTGTCGGAAGGACGGACGGAGAGCGTCGGGGCAAGGGTGTAAAATTGCTTTACGCCGGGATGATCAGGTCTTGAGACGCCGGCCCAGGACGGCCTCGACGTCGCGGACCTTGCCCTCGATGCGGCCGGCGGCCGACGGCCGGTCGTCGATGGCGATGTGGGTCAGGACGCGGGTCTTCTCGCCGCGCACGGTCTCGTGGCACAGCCGGACCAGGCCGAGGACCTCGTCCCAGCTCCCCTCGACGATGGTCCCCATGGCCGTCAGCCGGTAGGGCAGGCCCGAGCGGTCGACGAGGTCGAGGATGCGGGCGATCGGCCCGGCCAGCTCCTCCGCCCCGCCGACGGGAACGACGCTGAACTCGACGACCACGGACGGCCCCTAGTCCTTGTCCTTGTCGCGGTCCTTCTTCGGACCGGGCTTCTTGAGCCGCTCCTCCCAGGTGATGAAGCTGTGGTAGAAGACGGCGTCCCCCTCGTCGATGCCGCGGGTGATCTCGGTGATGTGCGAGGTCTCGGCCCCGAACTCCTCGATGGCGTAGATGACGGCCTTGTCGGGCTTGGTCGTGGCCCCGCAGGTGTAGATGTCCAGGGCGGCGTAGCCCTGTTCCGGCCAGGTGTGGGTCGAGATGTGCGACTCGGAGATGACGACGACCCCGCTGACCCCGGCGGGGGGGAACTTGCTGAAGGAGATGGACCAGACGTGGGCGCCGGCGATCTCGGCGGCCCGGACGAGGATCTGCTGGACCTTCTCGACGCTGCCGATGATCTTGGGGTCGCAGCCCGAGGCCTCGACGATGTAATGGCGGCCGACGGGGGAATGAGCTGTCTTGACCATCGCCTTCTCCTTCGCGCGTAACGGGAGTCCGATTATGGCACAACCGGCGATTCTGTCAAGAACGGGAACGGCTCAGAGGGGCAGGCGGGGCTCCTCCTTGACCACGTTGAGGACCAGGTGGGTGACGGTCCGGTCGACGTGCGGGATGGCCAGGAGGCCCTTGACGAAGCCGTTGAGGTCCTCGCGCCCGGTGAAACGGCCGACGATGAAGGCGTCCCAGTCGCCGGTGACGTCGTAGACGGCGGCCACGTGGGGGTCCTGGGCGATCCGCTTCTGGGTCTCGATGAGCCGGCCCTTGGAGATGCGCACGGCGACGACGGCGGCCAGGCCGAAGCCGAAGTGCTCCGGGTCGACGACGGGGACGTAGCCCCGGATGGCCCCGGCGGCCTCGAGCTTCTTGACCGTGTGGATGACCGCCGTGACCGAGGTGCCGACCTCCTTGGCCACCTCGCGGAAGCTCTTGCGGGCGTTGGCGTTGAGGACCCGGATGATCTTCCTGTCCAGCTCGTCGATCATGGGCGGCGCCTCCAATTATCCTATTTATTACAACAATTAGTTCCATATGTAAATATATTTTTTTTATATATTGACAATCGTCGTCTTTTGGTCTTAATTATCTGACATCATAGCGTGCCCGGCCGCCCGGGCGGCGAGGAGGGACCATGGCCCCAGAGGCGAGAACCAAGACCTTCAAGGCGTTCGGGACGAGGGACGAGAAGGACGTCCTGGCCGTCATCCGCGACCCGGCCAACGAGATCCCCTTCGTCCGGCTGATCTTCCCCGACATCCTGGGCCGGCAGATGGACTTCACCATCCCGGCTTCGGAGCTCGAGGCCGCCTTCAACGAGGGCAAGGGCTTCGACGGCTCCTCCATCGCCGGCTTCGTCCGCATCGAGGAGTCCGACCTCGTCATCAAGCCCGATCCCCGGACCTTCCGGGTCCTGCCCTGGACCTACCAGGGCTTCTCCCCCGACGTCCGCTGGCGCGAGGCCGTCATGTTCGGCGACATCCTGACGCCCGGCGGCTCGGTCTACGCCGGAGACAGCCGGGCCGCCCTGAAGCGGGTCCTGGGCCGGGCCCGCCGGGAGATGGGCGTCGACGACCTCAAATGCGGGCCCGAGCTCGAGTTCTTCATCTTCCCCTCGAGCGAGGCCCCGGTCCCGACCGACACCGGCGGATACTTCTTCAGCGGCCGCCACGGCGAGGTCCGCAAGGAGATCCAGCTCCTCCTCCACCGCATGGGCATCGCCACGGAGTACGACCACCACGAGGCCGCCCACAGCCAGCACGAGATCGACCTCCGTTACCTCGACGCCGTCGATATGGCCGACACGGCCATGATCTTCCGCTACATGGTCAAGAAGGTCTGCCGCATGCACGGCCTTTACGCGACGTTCATGCCCAAACCCGTCAACGGCCAGAACGGCAGCGGCATGCACGTCCACCAATCCCTCTGGCGGGGGGGCCGGAACCTGTTCTTCGACAAGAACGGGCCGTACCACCTGTCGCTCCTGGCCCAGCGCTACATGGCCGGACTGATGACCCACGCCCGGGAGATCTCGGCCGTCCTCAGCCAATGGGTCAACTCCTACAAGCGCCTCATCGAGGGCTACGAGGCCCCCGTCTACGTCGCCTGGGGCCAGAAGAACCGCTCGGCCTACATCCGCGTCCCCGAGTACCAGCCGGGCAAGGAGCGGGCCACGCGCATCGAGCTCCGGGCCGCCGACCCGGCCTGCAACATCTATCTGGCCTTCGCGGTCATGCTGGCCGCCGGGGCCGAGGGCATTCGGAAAAAGTACGAGCTCGTCGACCCGGTCGAAGAGAACATCTACCGCATGAGCGGCTCCCGGCAGAAGAAGTTCGAGATCCGGGTCCTGCCCCGCGACCTCGAAGAAGCCGTCCGGGTCATGGAGAAGAGCGCCGTGGTCAAGGAGGCGCTGGGGGACCACATCTTCGACACGCTCGTCGCCAACAAGCTCAAAGAGGTCGAAGAGTACGCCCGCAACGTCTCGGGCGAGTTCGAGAAGCAGGTCAGCGACCACGAGATCCGCCGCTACCTGCCCGTGCTCTGAAGCCCGGCGCCGCCTTGCGCCCGGCGGACCGAAAGCATAAAATGCCGCCGTGCGGCCAAACGCGAGCGAACTCGAGGCCCTGACCGGCGCGGTCCGGGGGCAGAGACGGGCCCTGATCCGCGTCCTCCAGGAGATCCAGGAGCGCTCCGGCTGGCTCCCCCCCGAAGCCCTCGAGCACGTCTCCGCCGCGCTCGGCGTACCGCTGGCCCGCGTCTATGGCGTGGCTACCTTCTACCGCTCTTTTCGCCTCGCGCCCCGGGGCCGGCACACCTGCACGGTCTGTCTGGGCACGGCCTGCCACGTCCGGGGAGCCGCGGCCGTCCTGGAGCAGCTCGAGCGGACGCTCGGCGTCCCCGCGGGCGGGACGACGGCGGACGGGCGCTTCACCCTCGAGCGGGTCAACTGTCTTGGCGCCTGCGCCTTGGCTCCCCTGGCCGTCGTCGACGGGCGTTTCCACGGCCGAATGACCGAGGCCAAAGCCGTGGCCATGCTGGACGCCGTCGAAGAGGACGAGGCCGCTTGACGACCGCCCGGGCCCACATCCTCGTCTGCGCCGGGACGGGTTGCGTCTCCGGCGGCTCTTTCGAGGTCCGCCGCGCCCTCGAGGCCGAGGTCCGCCGCCGCGGGCTCGAAGGCCAGGTCGAGGTCGTCGCCACGGGCTGCCAGGGCTTCTGCGAGCGGGGTCCGGTCGTCCTCGTCCGGCCCGACGGCGTCTTCTACCAGCGCCTGGCCCCGGCCGACGTCCCCGAGCTCGTCGAGGAGCACTTCGTCAAAGGCCGTCCGGTCCGGCGGCTGATGTACACGCCGCCCGGGGAGGCCGAGCCGGTCCCCCTGATGAAGGACATCGGGTTCTTCAAGCACCAGCGGCTCGTCGTCCTGCGCAACCGGGGGCGCATCGACCCGGAGCGGATCGACGAGGCCATCGCCGCGGACGGCTACGCCGCCGCGGCCAAAGCCCTGTCCGAAATGACCCCGGACGGCATCATCGCCGAGATCGCGGCCGCGGGCCTGCGCGGCCGGGGCGGGGCGGGCTTTCCCACCGGCATCAAGTGGCAGGCCACGCGCCGCGCCCCGGGCGACCCCAAATATGTCGTCTGCAACGGCGACGAGGGGGATCCCGGGGCTTTCATGGACCGCTCCGTGCTCGAGTCCGATCCCCACGCCGTCATCGAGGGCATGATCATCGGAGCCCGGGCCGTCGGCGCCTCCCACGGCTTCCTCTATATCCGCAACGAGTATCCTTTGGCCGTCGAGCGCGTCGGACGGGCCCTCGACCAGGCCCGGGCCTACGGTCTCCTGGGCACGGACATCCTCGGCACGGGCTTCGACTTCGACCTCGAGATCGTCCGCGGCGCCGGGGCCTTCGTTTCGGGCGAGGAGACGGCCCTGATGGCCTCCATCGAGGGCGGCCGGGCCTACCCCCGCCAACGTCCGCCCTATCCCGCCCAGCGGGGCCTCTGGGGCCTGCCCACGGTCATCAACAACGTCGAGACCTGGGCCAACGTGCCCTCGATCGTCCGCCGCGGGGCGGCTTGGTTCGCCGGCCTCGGCACGGCCGGGAGCAAGGGCACGAAGATCTTCTCGCTCGTCGGCAAGATCGCCCACACGGGGCTGGTCGAGGTCCCGATGGGCATCACCTTGCGGGAGATCGTCTACGGCATCGGCGGCGGCGTTCCCGGCGGGCGGGACTTCAAAGCCGTCCAGATCGGCGGGCCTTCCGGCGGCTGCGTTCCCAAGGCCCTGCTCGACCTGCCCGTCGATTACGAGAGCCTGAAGGCGGCCGGGAGCATGATGGGCTCGGGCGGCATGATCGTCATGGACGAGGACACCTGCATGGTGGACATCGCCCTGTACTTCCTCCGCTTCGCCGAGGAGGAATCCTGCGGCAAGTGCTCCCCCTGCCGGGTCGGGACGGGCGAGATGGCCCGCCTCCTGGCCAAGATCACGTCCGGCCGCGGCGAGCCGGCCGACATCGCCCGCCTCGAGGACCTGGCCGGCACGGTCCGGCGGGGCTCCCTCTGCGGGCTCGGCCAGACGGCGCCCAACCCCGTCCTGACGACCCTGCGCTATTTCCGCGACGAGTACGAGGCCCACGTCCGCGACAAGCGCTGCCCGGCCCTCGTCTGCAAGGACCTCATCGCCTTCGCCATCGACCCGGCCAAGTGCGTCGGCTGCCTCCTCTGCAAGAAGGCCTGCCCGGCGGGGGCCATCGCCGGGGAGCTCAAGAAGACCCACGTCATCGACGAGGCCGCCTGCATCAAGTGCGGCCTGTGCCTGTCCGTCTGCCCGGCCAAGGTCAGGGCCGTCGTCAAGACCTCGCCGGATCCCGGCACCGGAGCGGGACGATGAAGCTCCTCATCGACGAGCGCGAGGTCGTTTGCCGGGAGGGGCAGACCGTGCTCGAGGCCGCGCGCGGCGCGGGCATCGCCATCCCGTCGCTCTGCGACCACCGGGACCTCGTCCCCTTCGCCGGCTGCCGCGTCTGCCTCGTCGAGGTCGATGGCCGCCGCGATCCGGTCCCGTCCTGCGCCACTCCCGCCGAGGACGGCCAGGTCGTCCGGACCCGGACTCCCGAGGTCCTGGCCCTGCGCAGGAAGGTCCTCGAGCTCATCCTGGCCTCCCACCCCTACGCGTGCCTGGTCTGCGCCGAGAAGCCGTCCTGCGAGGACCTCAAATCGACCATCCGCAAGGTCGGCGAGGTCACCGGTTGCGTCCTCTGTCCCGCGAACGGCGACTGCGAGCTGCAGCGAGTGGTCGAAGAGGTCGGCTTGGACCGTATCGACGTCCCCGCCGTCTACCGGGGCCGCGAGGTCCGGCGCGACGATCCCTTCTTCGACCGGGACGACAACCTCTGCATCCTCTGCGGCCGGTGCGTCCGGATCTGCGAGGAGGTCCGCGGCGCCGCCGTCCTGTCCTTCGTCCATCGCGGCGACCGGACGCTGGTCGGCACCCCGTTCGACCGCTCGCTCCTCGACTCGGGCTGCCGGTTCTGCGGGGCCTGCGTCGACGCCTGCCCCACGGCGGCCCTGGTCGAACGGGCGGCCCGGGCCCTGCCCCGGCCCACAGGCGCCGCGACGGTCGTCTGCCCGTTCTGCGGCCAGGGCTGCCGCCTCGAGCTCCGGACGAGGGACGGCGAAGTGCTGGCCGCGCGGCCCGCCGAAGGGCCGCCCAACGGCGGGCAGGGCTGCGTCAAGGGCCGCTTCCTGGTCCGCGGCGCGCTATCGGGCCCCGGCCGGATCCGGGAGGCCCACGTCCGCGAGGACGGCCGGCTCGCGCCTGTCCCCTTTGAAGAGGCCGTCGACCGGGCCGCGCGGGGGCTCTCGGCCGCCGCCCCGGAGAAACGGGCGCTCCTCTACCCGTCGCAGGCGGCCCTCGAGGACGCCTTCGCCTATCTCGAGTTCGGGCGGCGGACGCTCTCGACGGAGGCCGTCGAAGCCTCGCCGGCCGCGGCCATCTGGCAGCGGCTCGATGCCCTCGAAGCCGAGCGGGGCCTGCGCATCCCGGCGACCGGGCGGCTGTCCTCGATCGGCGCCGCAAAAGCCGTCCTGGCCTGGCGGCTCAATCTTCCGGACGACCATCCCCTCGCTTGGCTCGAGGTCGTCCGGGCCGTCCGCGCCGGCGCCCGCTTATTCGCGGCCGGACGGGTCCCCGCCGGCCCCGTCGGCGCGGCGGCCACGGTCCTCGATCCCGAGGCGGGACCGGACAGGATCGCCCGGGCCCTGCCGGCCGACGGACCGACGATCATCCTGTTCGACGCCGCGGCGGCCGCCGGCCCCCGAGGCCTGGACGCCCTCGAGGATCTCTGGACGATCGCCGGACGGACGGGCGCCCGGCTTTTCCCTCTCGGCCGCACGGCCAATGGCCGCGGCGTCCACGAGCTCGAGCGCGCTCTCGGACGTCCCCCGTACGGGACGGATGGCTCGAGCGTCCGGGCCCGGCTCGCCGCAGGCGCCTTCGACGCTCTCGTCCTGGCCGCGCCCGCCCCCGACCTCGGGCGGGGAGGCCCGGGTTTCCTCGTCTGCGTGGACACCCATTGGACGCCCCAAGCGGAAAAGGCCGACGTCGTCCTGCCCGCGGCCGCGTTCGCCGAGGCCGGCGGGACCTGGGTCAGCACGGAAGGCCGGGTCCGGACCTACGGCCCGGCCGTCCCCGCTCCCGGCTCGGCCCGTCCCGACCGGGACGTCCTGGCCGCGCTGGCCGACAGGATGGGCCTCCCCGGCCGGATGCCCCGGGACTGCGACGCCCTGCTGGCGGAGATCCGCCGCCGCGTCCCCGCCCTGGAGGGGTACGATCCGGCCGCGTCCGGGGACGAGTTCTTCCTCCGCGAGGTCCGTCCGAACAAGCCGCCGCGGACGCCGGCCGGGGCCCGGCCGGCGCCCGACGCGGGGAGGGCGGACGTCCTCCGCGGCTACGATCCGCTCACCGCGAGCCGGAGCTACGCCAAGATGAGGAGGGCCCGGTAATGCCCCGCGTCGTGCGCCGGGAACGGCTGGTCCCCAACATCCACCTCCTCGAGGTCGAGGCCCCGGAGATCGCTCGCAAGTGCCGGCCGGGGCAGTTCGTCATCGTCATGCCCGACGCCCGGGGCGAGCGCGTCCCCCTGACCATCGCCGACTGGGACCCCGGCCGCGGCACGGTCACGGTCGTGTTCATGGCCGTGGGCACGTCGACCCGCAAGCTGGCCCTGCTCGGGAGCGGCGACAGCCTGCCCATCTTCGCCGGTCCTCTCGGCCGGCCCTCGGACCTGGGCGGCTCCGGCACCGTCCTGTCCGTCGGCGGGTGCTACGGCATCGCCGCCATCCATCCCCTGGCCAGGGCCTATAAGGAAGCCGGCCGCCGCGTCATCGTCCTCGTCGACGTCAAGGCCGACTACCTCTTCTACTGGCGCGACCGGCTCGCCGCCGTCGCCGACGAGATCCTCGTCTCCTCGCGGGACGGGCTCAGCGGCGACTGCGCCTTCGTCCCCCGGCAGGTCCGGGAGGTCCTGGAGCGGGAACCGGTGGCCCGGGTCGTCGCCGCCGGCTGCACCTACCTCATGTCCAGCGTCGCCGAGGCGACGCGGCCGGCGGGCGTCCCCACGGTCGTCAGCCTCAATCCCGTCATGGTCGACGGGACGGGCATGTGCGGCGCCTGCCGGGTCACCGTGGGCGGCAAAACCCGGTTCGCCTGCGTCGACGGCCCGGATTTCGACGGCCACCTCGTCGACTGGAACGAGCTCTACGCCCGCCGCAAGGCCTACTTCGACGACGAGATCCGGTCCGTCTGCGCTTGGGAAGAGGAGAGGTTCCCGTGAGCGACCGCCCGCCCCTCCCTCCCGCCCTGGCGGCCGAGATCCTGGCCGAGTTCGAGAAGGGCTGGCGTAAGGAGCTCCGCCGCGCGGTCCCGGTCAAGGACCGCATGAAGATCGGGCGCCGGACGATGCCCGAGCGCGCGGCCGGCGAACGCAACAAGGACTTCGCCGAGGTCAACCTCGGGCTCGGCCCCGAAGAGGCCATGCTCGAGGCCCGGCGCTGCCTGGACTGCGCCAAGCCCGCCTGCGTCACCGGCTGCCCCGTGCGCATCGACATCCCCAGCTTCGTCAAGCTCGTGGAGAGGGGCGAGTTCGCGGCCGCGGCGGCCAAGGTCCGCGAGGCCAACAGCCTGCCGGCCGTCTGCGGCCGGGTCTGCCCGCAGGAGACGCAGTGCGAGGAGACCTGCCACCTCCGCAAGGCCACGGGCGTGGCCGTGGCCATCGGCAACCTGGAGCGTTTCGTCTCCGACTTCGAGCGTCTCGAGGGCGGCTCGGTCTTCCCCGCCTGCGCCCCGCCCTCGGGCCGCAAGGCCGCCGTCGTCGGCGCCGGCCCGGCCGGCCTGACCGTGGCCGGGGAGCTGGCCCGCCGCGGCCACGAGGTCACGGTCTTCGAGGCCCTGCACGAGCCCGGCGGCGTGCTCGTCTACGGCATCCCCGAGTTCCGCCTGCCCAAGAGCATCCTGGTGGCCGAGGTGGCCTACCTCGAGCGGCTCGGCGTCGCGTTCCGGATGAACTTCATCGTCGGCAAGACGGCCACCGTCGAGGACCTCTTCGCCGACGGTTACGGGGCCGTGTTCATCGGGACCGGGGCCGGCCTGCCCAACTTCATGGACATCCCCGGCGAGAACCTGGTCGGCGTCTATTCGGCCAACGAGTACCTGACCCGCGTCAACCTCATGCGGGCCTACGACTTTCCCCGCTACGACACCCCGGTGTCGCCGGGCCGCCGGGCCGTGGTCGTCGGCGGCGGCAACGTGGCCATGGACTCCGTCCGCACGGCCAAACGCCTGGGGGCCGAGGAGGCCCTCATCGTCTACCGCCGCTCCCGGGCCGAGATGCCGGCCCGCATCGAGGAGGTCCACCACGCCGAGGAGGAGGGCATCCGGTTCCACTTCCTGACGGTGCCGACGCGCTACATCGGCGACGAGCGCGGCCGGGTCCGGGCCATGGAGTGCCTGCGCATGGAGCTCGGCGAGCCCGACGCCTCGGGCCGCCGCCGGCCCGTGCCCGTCCCCGGTTCGGAATTCACGACCGAGGTCGACCTCGTCGTCTGCGCCATCGGCCAGAGCCCCAATCCGCTCATCCCCCAGACGACCCCCGGCCTGGAGGTCGGCAAATGGGGCACGATCGTGGTCGACGCGCGGACGATGGCCACCTCCCTGCCGGGCGTCTATGCCGGCGGCGACATCGTCCGGGGCGGGGCGACCGTCATCCTGGCCATGGGCGACGCCCGGGTCGCCGCGGCCGCCATGGACCGCCGCCTGCGCGGCGTACCGGAACCCGAGCCCGGGACCTGAGCCCCGACGGAGACGCCGATGAAAAAGCCCCTCGCCCTCGTAACGCTCGCCGCCGCCCTGCTGGCCGCCCTCGCCTGCGGCGGCCGTCCGGGGGACTCCCCGGCCGACCTCGTCCTGACCGGCGGCACGGTCCGCACCCTGTCGGCGGCCCGGCCGAGGGCCGAGGCCCTCGCCGTGGCCGGCGGACGCGTCGTCTACGTCGGCGACGCCGCGGGCGTCCGCCGCTTCCAAGGGCCGGCGACACGGGTCGTGGACCTCGGCGGACGGGCGGTCCTGCCGGCCTTCCGGGACTCCCACATCCACCTGGTCACGGGCGGCGTCGAGCTTCTGGCCTGCAACGTCGCCGGGCTGGCCACGAAAGAGGCGGTCTTCGGCCGCGTCCGGGAATACGCTTCGGCCCATCCGGAGCTGCCCTGGGTGACCGGCGGCGGCTGGGACCTGCCCCTCTTCCCCCAGGCCAACCCGAGGAAGGAGGACCTCGACGCCCTGGTCCCCGACCGCCCGGCCGTCCTCGATTCGGCCGACGGCCATTCGGCCTGGGCCAACTCGCGGGCCCTGGCCCTGGCCGGCGTCACCCGGGCCACCCCCGACCCTGAGGGCGGCCGCATCGAGCGCGACCCGGCCACGGGCGAGCCGACGGGAACGCTCCGGGAGAGCGCCGCCGGCCTGGTCGAACGCCTCGTCCCCCCGCTGCGCCCTGAAGACTATATTAGAGGATTGCGGGCCGGCCTCGCCCTCGCCAACCGCCACGGCATCGTCGCCATCGTCGAGGCCAGCGCCGGGCCCGACCTGCTCGACGCCTACGCCGCCCTGGACCGGTCCGGGGAGCTCTCCGTCCGGGTCCTGGCCTCCCTCCACGTCGATACCGGCCGAGGAACTTCGGAAGCGGCGCGCCTGACGGGGCTGCGCCGGCGATACGCCGGGACGCGGCTCAAGGCCACCGCGGCCAAGATCTTCGCCGACGGGGTCATGGAGCCCCACACGGCCGCTCTCCTCGAGCCCTACGTCGACCGTCCGGGCGACCGGGGCACGCCCCTCCTCGAGCCCGAGGCCTTCGACCGCCTGGCCGTGGCCCTCGACCGGGCCGGCTTCCAGGTCCACGTCCACGCCATCGGCGACCGGGCCGTGCGCATGTCCCTCGACGCCTTCGAGGCGGCCGGGCGGGCCAACGGCTTCCGGGACATGCGCCATCACATCGCCCACCTCGAGCTCGTCGACCCGGCCGACATCCCGCGCTTCCGGAAGCTCGGCGCGGCGGCCAACTTCCAGGCCCTGTGGGCCTACGCCGATCCCTACATCACGGACCTGACCCTGCCCATCCTCGGGCCGGCCCGCTCGCGCTGGCTCTACCCGATCGCGAGCGTCGCCGCGACCGGGGCCGCCCTCGTCGGCGGCAGCGACTGGTCCGTGTCGTCCCTGGACCCCTTGGAGGCCATCGAGGTCGCCCTGACCCGGCGCTCGCCGGACGACCCGCCCGGCGAGCCCTGGATCCCCGAGGAGCGGGCCGATCTCGAGACCATGCTCCGGGCCTACACCGTGAACGGGGCCTGGCTGGCCCGCGAGGAGGCGGCGCGCGGCCCGCTCGAGCCCGGCAAAGCCGCCGACCTCGTCGTCCTCGACCGCGATCCCTTCGCCGTGCCGCCCCAGGGCCTTTCGGAGATCCGGGTCCTCCTGACCCTCCTCGACGGCCGCGAGGTCTACCGCGAACCGTCCTTCGCTCGCTGAACGGCCGGGCGGCTGTTTACGGCCGGCCCGATCTGTGCTATAAATGATGCTCTTTTACCCATGGATATCCGTCTGATCCTCGTCCAGGTCTTCGTCATCCTCTTCGCCATCACCGTGCACGAAGCCGCCCACGCCTGGACGGCGAACAGGATGGGCGATCCCACGGCCGCCGCCCTGGGCCGGGCCTCCCTCAACCCGCTGGTCCACATCGACCCCATCGGCACGGTCATCTTCCCGCTCATCCTCATCCTGTTCAAGATGCCCGTGTTCGGCTGGGCCAAGCCCGTCCCCTACAATCCCTACAACCTTCGGCACGCGAAAAAAGGCGGCCTGTGGATCTCTTTCGCCGGGCCCATCGCCAACATCCTGACGGCGGGGGCCGCCGTCCTCCTGTTCCGCGTCCTGCGGCTCTTCGGGGCCCGCGTCACGGACCTGGCCGCCCTCTCGAAGCCGCTCGAAGGATTGAGCGTCATCCTGCTGTTCACGGCCCTGATCAACATCTCCCTGGCGGTCTTCAACCTCATCCCCGTTCCGCCCCTCGACGGCAGCGGCATCCTGGCCGGCCTGCTGAGCGGTCGGGCCGCGGAGCAGTACGAGCGGCTGAGGCCCTACGGCTTCCTCATCCTCCTGGCCATCATGTACAGCGGCGTCCTGAACCTGATCTTCTCGCCGGTCCAGAACCTCATCCTCAGGCTTTTCAGCTAGCATGACCGAGACCGTCCCCGACGTCACTCCCGCCGACGAGGCCCCCGTCCCGCCTGTCGCGGCCGAGCCCGGCGACGGCTACCAGGTCCGCCTGGACGTCTTCGAGGGCCCGCTCGACCTCCTCCTGTTCCTCATCCGCAAGAAGAAGATCGACATCCACGACATCCCCATCGCCGCCATCACCCGGGACTACCTCGGCTACCTCGAGCGCAAGTCCGAGATCAACCTCGACCGCGAGGCCGAGTTCCTGTTCATCGCGGCCCTGCTGATCTACATCAAGTCCCAGATGCTCCTGCCCCGGGAGACCGACCTGGCCGAGGGCGAGGACCCCCGCCGGGTCCTGGTCGACCGGCTCGTCGAGTACGAGAAGGTCAAGGCGGCCTGCTCTCTGCTCCGCGAGCGCGAGGACGTCCAGATCCTGCAGTGGAAGCGGGACTTCATCCCGCCCCTGTCGGGCGAGAGCGACCTCGAGCCGGTCGAACTGTCCCTGTTCGACCTGGCCGAATCCTTCTTCCGGATGATGCGGCGCCGGGCCGCCGACGACACCCGGATCATCCGCGGCCGGGACGTCTCGGTCGAGGTCAAGATGAAGGAGCTGGTGACGCTCCTCCACGACAAGGGGATGTTCGATTTCCTCGCCTACTTCGAGGCCCACGAAACGCTCGAGGAGGCCCTGGTCTCCTTCTTCTGCGTCCTCGAGCTGGTCAAGTCCCGGGTGGCCGTGGCCGTCCAGGACGAGCTCTTCCAGACCATCCGGGTCTGGCTCCGCAAGGACGCCCGCAGGACGGAAAGCCATGACTGACCTCAAGACCCTCGTCGAAGCCCTCATCTTCGTCTCCCAGGAGCCGGCCACCCCGGCCGCCCTCCAGGCCGTCCTCGAAGGCGTCCCCGCGGCCGACATCGAGGCCGCCGTCGAGGCCCTGGTCGCCGACTACGCCTCCGGCGGCCGGGGCATCCAGATCGTCCGCACCGGCGGCGGCTGGCTGTTCAAGACCAAGCCGGACCACGACCGCGAGGTCCGCAAGCTCCTCCAGATCGAGCGCAAGAACCGCCTGTCGTCGGCCGGCCTCGAGACCCTGGCCGCCATCGCCTACCGCCAGCCCGTGACCCAGGCCGAGATCTCGGCCATCCGGGGCGTCGACTCGACGGGGGCGCTGAAGACCCTGCTCGAGAAGAAGCTCATCAAGATCGTCGGCCGCAAGAAGGCCCCCGGCAATCCCCTCGTCTACCGGACCTCCGAGGAGTTCCTGCTCTACCTCGGCCTCGACAGCCTCGAGGACCTGCCTTCCGAGACGGAGATCGCCAAGATCCTCGAGGAGGAGAAGGCCGTCGACGCCTGACCGCTAAGTGTAGACGGGACCTCGACTTAGAGTTGACACGGAGGACATTCTCGGATAGTATGAAGCGTCTTTTCCGGCCCCCTGAGGACGGGACGTCTCCGAATCACCTTTTCAGGAGCATTGCGCCATGACCGAGCCGACCAAGCAGCCCGAACGCGACAACCCCATGTCGTCGGAGGACTACGAACAGCTTCTCGACCGCTACGAGTACAGCACCAAGGACATCTCGATGGGGAAGGTCCTCAAGGGGCGCGTCATCAAGCGGACCCCGACCCACGTCCTCGTCGACGTCGGGTTCAAGACCGAGGGCATGATCGCCAACGAGGAGTTCACCGATCCCGAGGCCCTCGAGGCCCTGGAGCCGGGCGCCGAGATCGACACCATGCTCGAAAAGACCGATCTCAAGGACGGCTACCTCGTCCTGTCCAAGAAGCGGGCCGACGGCCTGCGCGCCATCGAGGACCTGGACCGGGCCTTCGCCCACGGCCTGACCGTGACCGGCCGGGTCGTCGAGCGGACCAAGGGCGGCTTCAACGTCGACGTCGGCCTGCCGGCCTTCCTGCCCGAGTCCCACGTCGACATCCGCCCGGTCAAGGACGCCTCCGGCCTCATCGGCCAGACCCTCGACTTCCGGGTCATCAAGTTCGACCGCAAGACCGAGAACGCCGTCCTGTCGCGCAAGCTCGTCCTCCATGAAGAGCGGGAGAAGACCAAGAAGCGGGTCTTCGGCAACCTGGCCAAGGGGGCCAGGGTCTCCGGCCACGTCAAGTCCCTGACCAACTTCGGCGCCTTCGTCGACCTCGGCGGCATCGAGGGCCTCCTCCACGTCTCCGACATCTCCTGGGGCAAGAACGTCCACCCCTCCGAGCACCTGGCCGTCGGCCAGGAGGTCGAGGTCGTCGTCCTCGATTTCAACGAGCGCGAGGGGCGCATCTCGCTCGGCCTCAAGCAGCTCTCGCCCGACCCCTGGGCCAACATCGCCGAGAAGTACCAGGCCGGCCAGCGGATCGAGGGCAAGGTCACCAGCCTGACCGACTTCGGCGCCTTCGTCGAGCTCGAGAAGGGCGTCGAGGGCCTGGTCCACATCTCCGACCTGACCTGGTCGCGCAAGCTCGTCCACCCCAAGAAGGTCCTCAGCCCCGGGCAGGAGGTCGTCGTCAACATCCTGGACGTCAATCCGACGACCAAGCGCATCTCCCTCGGCCTCAAGCAGGCCTCGGCCCATCCCCTGGAGACCTTCCGCCAGAAGCACGGCATCGGCTCCCGGGTCGCCGGCGTCGTCACCAGCCTGACCGATTTCGGCGCCTTCGTCGAGGTCGAGAAGGGCATCGAGGGCCTCGTCCACATCTCCGACATCAGCTGGGAGAAGGTCAAGCACCCGTCCGAGAAGCTCCAGGTCGGCCAGGAGGTCGAGGTCCTGGTCCTCAACATCGACGTCGACAAGCAGAAGGTCTCCCTGGGCATGAAGCAGCTCGAGGGCGACATCTGGGAGGAGTTCTTCACCCGCCAGAAGACCGGCGACGTGGTCAAGGTCAAGATCGTCCGCCTGACCGACTTCGGCGCCTTCGTCGAGATCGTCCCGGGCATCGAGGGCGTCGTCTTCACGGCCGAGCTCGACGAGAAGAAGCTCGAGAAGCCGTCGGACGCTTTCGCCGTCGGCGACGAGCGCAACGCCAAGATCGTCAAGATGAACCCCAAGGCCAAGAAGATCTCCCTGAGCTTCAAGCAGGCCGTCTACGACCTGGAGAAGCAGGACTTCCAGCGCTTCATGGAGTCGCAGAACGACCGCATGACCCTCGGCGACATCATGAAGGACCAGCTCAAGGGCCTCAAGGCCCCGAAGAAGGGAACCCGGAAGGAGGACCCCCGTGATTAAAGCCGACCTGATCAACAAGATCTCCCAGGAGCTGAGCATCCCGAAGCAGGAAGCCGAGGAAGGCGTCAACCTGTTCTTCGAGACCATCCGCGAGGCCATCCTCCGGGGCGAGGAGATCGAGATCCGCGGCTTCGGCAGCTTCCGTTTCCGCAAGCGGACCTCGCGGGCCGGCCGCAACCCGCGGACGGGCGAGCCGGTCAAGGTCCCGCCGAAGAAGGTCCTGTACTTCAAGCCCAGCAAGCTCCTCAAGGAGCTGATCAACTCGTAATGCGCTACCTCGCCGCCCCCTGGAGGGCCGACTACGTCCGGCGGGCCGGAGCGGAGGACGGCTGCGTCTTCTGCCGGGCCGCCCGGGGCCGCGACGACCGCGGCGCCGGCGTCCTCTACCGCGGCCGGGCCAACATCGTCATGCTCAACAAGTACCCCTACACGCCGGGCCACCTGATGATCGCTCCGCGGCGCCACGTGGCCGACTTCGTCGCCTCCCGCCCCGGCGAGAGGGGCGAGCTGGCCGACCTCCTGCGGACGGCCCTGGCGGTCCTGGGCGCCGCCTACGGCCCCCAGGGCTTCAACGCCGGGATGAACCTCGGCCGCAGCGCCGGGGCCGGCGTCGCCGGGCACTACCATCTCCACGTCGTCCCCCGCTGGACGGGCGACGCCAACTTCATGCCCCTCGTCGGGGCCACCCGGGTCTTCATCGAGGACCTGGAGACGACCTACAACAGACTGCGTCCCCTTTTCGACGAAGAGCGGCGACGCCGTTCGAGGTGAACCCATGCTGAAATCCCTGAGACGGAACGTCAAGTCGCTCAAGCCCATCCTGTGGCTCATCGTCGCCACCTTCATCATCGCCATCTTCGCCATCTGGGGCGCCGGCGGCGGCGGCATCGGCGGGGCCGACCGGGCCGACACCCTGGCCACGGTCGGCGGGGACCGCATCGTGGCCGACGAATACTTCCAGGACCTCCGCGACCAGCTCGAGGCCATCAAGAAGCAGTTCGGCGGCGAGATCAACGCCGACCTCATCCAGCAGCTGGGCCTGCCCCAGCAGGTCCTGGAGCGGATCGTCCAGCGCCACCTGCTCCTCAAGATCGCCGCGGACATGGGCCTGAAGGCGACCGACGCCGAGGTCCGGGACCGCATCCTGTCGTACCCGGCCTTCCAGATCGACGGCAAGTTCGTCGGTTTCGAGCTCTACAAGCGGGTCCTCGACGACAACCGCATCCCCCTGGCCGATTTCGAGCGCCGGCTGCGCCAGGACGTCGTCGTCGGCAAGGTCGTCCGGCTCCTGACGGCGGGCATCTTCGTCACCGACGAGGAGGTCTGGGAGGCCTACCGGAAGCAGAACGACTCGGCCAAGGTCGAGTACCTGGTCGCCGAGACGGCCAAGACCGAGGTCGCCGCGACGCCCTCCGAGGCGGACCTGCGGGCCCGCTTCGACAAGGACCCCGCCGCCTACCGCGTCCCCGAGAAGCGGACGGCCGATTACGTCGTCGTCCGGACCGAGGACCTCAAGAAGGAGATCGCGGTCAAGGACGCCGAGATCGAGACCTACTACCGCGACAACCAGGCCCAGTTCCAGGAGCCCGACAAGGTCCGGGTCAGCCGGGTCTGGCTCCCCTACACCGCGGCCGACAAGGACGCCGTCCTGGCCGAGGCCCGCGACATCCAAGCGCGGGCGGCCGGCGGGGAGGACTTCGCGGCCCTGGCCCGGGCCAAGTCCAAGGACGACAAGGCCGCCACGGGCGGCGACTGGGGCCTGTTCGACTGGCGGTCCCTGACGGCCGAAGAGACCGGGGCCGTGGCCGGCCTCGAGGCGGGCGGCGTCTCCGGCGTCGTCGAGACCGAGACCGGCGCGGCCGTGCTCAAGGTCACCGAGAAGGCCGCGGCCGAGATCAAGCCCCTGGCCGAGGTCAGCGCCACCATCAAGGGCCTGCTCACGGACGAGAAGGCCCGGGCCCTGGTGGCCGAGAAGGTCCAGCGGCTGGAGAAGCTGGCCCGCCGCGAGAAGAGCCTCGACGTGGCCGCCCAGAAGGAGGGCCTCAAGCCCGCCTCGACGGGGGCCGTGAAGAAGGGCGACCCGCTCGGCGACGTCGACACGTCCGGCGCCGTCAGCGAGGCCCTTTTCGGCCTCGAGGTCAAGGGCCTATCGGCGCCCATCTTCGTTTTCGCCGGCCAGGCCCTGGCCGAGCTCAAGGCCGTCGAGCCCGAGCGGCCGGCCAAGTTCGAGGAGGTCCGGGCCGAGGTCGAGAAGGACGCCCTCGACGCCCTCAAGAAGGACCGGGCCCGGGCCCGGTTGGTCGAGGCCGTCGCCGCGCTCAAGGCCGACTGGAACGCCGAGGCCGCCAAGCACGGGCTCGAGTACAAGCTCGTCGAGACCCACAAGAAGGAGCAGTACCTGAGCCTCGTCGGCGAGCGGCCCGAGATCGACGCCCTCGTCTTCGGGGCGCCGCTCCAGCAGGTCAGCGCACCCGCGGCCGTCGACGAGGGCTTCGCCGTCTTCCGCGTCCTCGAGCGCAAAGAAGCCTCCCGCGAGGAGTTCGACAAGGTCAAGGCCGCGGAGCGGGACAGCCTGCTCGAGCAGAAGCAGAACAAGTTCCTGAGCTCCTACATGGCCAAGGCCCGCGAGGACAAGAAGGTCCGCATCGATTACGACGCCTTCGTCCGGATCAACAACGACATCCTGGCGAGGTACGGGAAATAGCCGAGTCTCTCAGCCCGCGTTCCGTCCGATAGAACCGACCGCGAAAGGAGACGTCGATGGAGACGACCCGGACCTCTCTGCCCCCCGAAGCGTATCAGGAGCTCCCGCCCGGCAAGACCTACACGCCCTACGTCCCGGCCGGGGCCGACGTGCCCGAAGCGACCGTCCGCTCGGTCGTCTGGGGTCTGGTCATGTCCGTGTTCTTCACTTTCTCCATCGCCTACCTGGGCCTCAAGGTCGGCACCGTGCCCGAGGCGGCCATTCCCGTGGCCATCCTGGCCGTGGGCATCGGCTATCTCTACAAGCGCAAGAGCACCATCCTCGAGAACGTCATCCTGCAGTCCATCGGAGCCGCTTCCGGGGCCCTGGTGGCCGGGGCCATCTTCACCATCCCGGCCCTCTACATCCTCGGCCTGCCCACGGACGTCGTCAAGATCTTCCTGTCGACCTTCCTCGGCGGCGCCCTGGGCGTCCTGTTCCTGACGCCGCTCCGGCGCTACTTCTGCGTCGAGCAGCACGGCAAGCTGCCCTTCCCCGAGGCCACGGCCACGACCGAGATCCTGGTCTCGGGCGAGTCGGGCGGCCGCCAGGCCGGGGCCCTCATCCTGGGCCTCGTCGTCAGCGGCGCCTACGAGTTCCTGGCCATCGGCGTCCGCCTGTGGAACGAGCTCATCGACTTCCGCTTCCTGCCCTTCATGGACAGCCTGGCCGTCAAGACCAAGATGGTCCTCAAGCTCGACGCCCTGTCGGCCTTCCTCGGCCTCGGCTACGTCATCGGCCTGCGCTACAACGCCGTCATCGTCGCCGGCGGCCTGCTGTCCCATTTCGCCTTCATCCCGGCCATCTGGTTCCTCGGCCGGCACGTCCCCGGCCTGGTCTATCCGGGCACGGTGCCCATCGTAGAGATGAGCGAGACGCAGATCTTCGCCACCTACGTCCGCAACATCGGCATCGGGGCCATCTTCATGGCCGGCGTCCTGGGCATCATCAAGTCCATGCCGGTCATGGTCCGGTCGTTCTCGCTCGGCTTCCGGCAGATCTTCAAGGGCCGGCGGGAGGGCGCCGCGGCGGCGCCCCGGACCGACCGCGACCTCGACATGCGGACCATCATCCTGGGCCTCCTGGCCGTGTCCGCGGGCCTGTTCCTCTATTTCCTGTGGATCTCCAACGTCAAGCTGGCCGTCATCGGCGTCCTGGTCTGCCTGCTCCTGTCGTTCCTGTTCACCACGGTCGCCGCCAACGCCATCGCCATCGTCGGGACCAATCCCGTCTCGGGCATGACCCTGATCACGATCATCCTGTCGAGCGTCCTGCTGCTCGGGGCCGGGCTGTCGGGCACGGACGGCATGGCCGTGGCCCTGCTCATCGGGGCCGTCGTCTGCACGGCCCTGTCGGTCTCGGGCTCGTTCATCACCGACCTCAAGATCGGCTACTGGCTCGGGGCGACGCCGCGCAACCAGGAGCGCTTCAAGTTCGCCGGCATCCTGGTCTCGGCCCTGACCGTCGGCGTGGCCATCGCCATCCTCGACAAGGCCTTCTCCTTCCAGAGCGGGGCCCTGGCCGCCCCGCAGGCCAATCTCATGGCCACGGTCATCAAGTCGATGATGTCGCGCGAGCCCGTGACCTGGCTCCTGTACGCCATCGGGGCCTCGGTCGCCCTGACGGCCGAGCTGGCCAAGGTCCCTCCGCTGGCCTTCGCCCTGGGCATGTACCTGCCCCTGCCCCTGACGACGCCGCTCCTCGTCGGCGGCTTCCTGTCGCACCTCGTCCGGAAGTCGACCAAGGACAAGGACCTGGCCGAGCGGCGGGTCAACCGCGGCACGCTCATCTCTTCCGGGTTCATCGCCGGCGGGGCCCTCATGGGCATCGTCCTGGCCCTGCTCAAGCTGGCCGGCCTCGACCGCCACATCAGCCTCGGCGTGTCCATGGTCCTGGAGAACGGGCGCTGGGTCGACGGGGCCGCGGCGGGCTGGTTCTCGGGCCTCGGCCAGGTCGTCAGCCTCGTCGCCTTCATCCTGCTCGGGGCGTTCGTCTACTTCGACGCCCGGCGGACGAAATAAGGACACGGAGGGAAGACCATGAAAGCCAACAAGCTCTACGCCGCCGCCGACCGGGCCGTCAACCAGGCCCTCCGGCTCAAACCCGGCGAGAAGTACCTTCTCGTGACCGACACGCCCAAGCTGGAGATCGCCGAGGCCCTGGCTTTCCACGCCAAGAAGGCCGGCGCCGAGGTCACGACCTACCTGATGACCGAGACCCTGCGGCCGATCACGGAGCCGACCCGGCAGTTCAAGGAGCTCATCGCCGGGGCCTCGGCCACGACCTACCTCCTCGAGGGCCGCTTCCCCGAGAAGCCCTTCCGCGGCTTCATGGTCGCCGAGGGCCAGAAGCACGGCCGCATCTGCATGATGCCCGGCATCACCCGGGACATGATGGAGCGGCTGGTGGCCATCGACTTCTCGGAGATGGCCGCCTTCACCAGGAAGGTCGTCCGGGCCGTCAAGGACGCCGGCGAGATCGTCGTCACCAACGCGGCCGGGACCGAGATCGCCTTCAGCGTCGCGGGCCGCGACTGGCACGAGGACGTCGGCGACATCGCCAAGAAGGGCGTCCACGGCAACCTGCCGGCCGGCGAATGCTTCACCTGCCCGGTCGAGGAGACCTTCACGGGCAAGGTCGTCATCGGCCTCATCGACGACAAGCTGGGCCCCGGCGAGATGGTCTTCGAGAAGGGCCGCCTCGTCGCCCACAAGGGCGCCGGCATCGCCGAGGTCATCAAAACGGTCGGCGACGACCCGACGGCCCGGATGATCGGCGAGTTCGGCATCGGCACCAACAAGGGCGCCCGCATCTCGCCCAACATGCTCGAGGCCGAGAAGGCCTTCGGCACGGTCCACTTCGCCATCGGCGACTCGTACGGCATCGGCCGGAACAAGAGCAGGTTCCACTTCGACGCCCTGGTCGACAAGGTCACCATCACGGCCAAGGGCAAGGTCATCGCCAGGAACGGCAAGTTCCTCATTTAATGGGGGACATGATACCTATTTCCCTATTTCCCGGGACCCCGGCAGGGACGCGGGCGGAACGAGAGAACTGAGATGACGAGGTACTGACGTGCGTGAACCCAAAGAGATCATGGGAAATGGGGAAATAGGTATCATGTCCCCATTTGACAAGATCATCGACCGGACCGCGACAGAGTCCATGAAGTGGGTCCATCCCCGCCGGGACCTCGGTGTCCCCGACGCCATCCCCATGTGGGTGGCCGACATGGACTTCGAGGCCCCGCCGGCCGTCGTCGAGGCCCTGGCGCGCCGCGTCGGGCACGGCGTCTTCGGCTATCCGGAGACGCCGCCGTCGTTCTTCGAGGCCGCGGCCGGATGGCTGCGACGGCGCCACGGCTGGCCCGCCGAGCCGGGCTGGCTGACCATGACGCCGGGCCTGGTGCCGGCCCTGAACTTCATCGTCCGGGCCCTGACGAAGCCGGGCGACCCGGTCATCGTCCAGCCGCCGGTCTATCATCCCTTCTACTACGCCATCGAGAACAACGGGCGCCGCGTCGTCCGCAACCCGCTCCGCTTCGACGGCCGGCGCTATACGATGGACCTCGACGACCTGCGGACCAAGATCGACGCCGCCGGCCGGCTGCTCATCCTGTGCTCCCCCCACAATCCCGTCGGCCGGGTCTGGGACCGCGAGGAGCTCGAGGCCCTCGGCCGCATCGCCGTCGAGCGCGACCTCGTCGTCGTCTCCGACGAGATCCACCACGATCTCGTCTACCCCGGCCGCCGCCACCACGTCTTCGCCGCGCTCCAGCCGGAGCTGGCCCAGCAGACGATCACCTGTCTCGCGCCGAGCAAGACCTTCAACATCGCCGGGCTGAGCACGGCCGTCGTGGCCGTCCCCAATCCCGACCTGCTGAAGAAATTCGAGGATGAGAAGGAGCGCTCGGGCTTCGACCTGGGGAACGCCCTCGGCATCGTCGCTTTCGAGGCCGCCTACCGCTACGGCGAGGCCTGGCTCGACGAGCTCCTGCCCTACCTCGCGGCCAACGTCGACCTCATCGAGCGCTTCCTGGCCGAGCGCCTGCCCGAGATCAAGCTCGTCCGGCCCGAGGGGACCTACCTGGCCCTCCTCGACTGCCGCGGCCTGGGCCTCGCGCCCGAGGCCCTCGGCGACTTCTTCCTCAAGCGCGCCCGGGTCTTCTTCAGCGACGGGCGGATGTTCGGCGAGGAAGCGGCCGGCTTCGTCCGCGTCAATTTCGGCTGTCCCCGGTCCGTCCTCCGCGAAGCCTTGGAGCGCGTCGAGCGGGCCGTCCGCGCCCGTTAGAGGGACGCCATGGACATCGGCGGGCACCCCCGGACCCGGGCCGCCGCGACCGACGCCGTCCGGCTGGCCCGCGACCTCTTCGGCCTCGAGGCGACGGCCCGCCCCCTTCCCAGCGAATACGACGACAACTTCCGGCTCGACACCGCGGCGGGCGAGGTCCGGGTCCTCAAGGTCATGCACCCAATGCGCGACCCCGGCTTCGTCGACATGCAGTGCGCGGCCCTGGCGGCCATCGCCGAGCGCGCGCCCGGGCTGCCGGTCCCGCGCGTCGTCCCCGGCCTCGACGGGCGCCCCTCCGCGACTGCCGCGCTCGCCGACGGCGCGCCGCGCTTCGTCTGGATGCTCTCCTACCTCGACGGGCGCCCGCTGGCCGGCCTGCGGCCGGTGACGCCGGAGCTTCTCGCCGAGCTCGGCGCCGCCCTGGCCCGCCTCGACCTGGCCCTGGCCGGTTTCGCCCACCCCGCCGCCCGCCGCGAGCTCAAATGGGACCTGGCCAAGGCCGGATGGGTTCGCGGCCATATCGGCCTCATCGCCGACCCGCGGCGCCGGGCCCTGGTCGAAAGGGTCCTGGACCGCTACGACGCCGAGGCCGCGCCGGCCCTGCCCCGCCTGCGGCGGAGCGTCGTCTACGGCGACGCCAACGAGCACAACGTCCTCGTCAGGGTCGAGCCGGGGCGGCCGGCCCGCCTGTCCGGCCTCATCGACTTCGGCGACATGATCGAGACCGTGACCGTCGCGGAGGCCGCCGTGGCCGCGGCCTACGTCTCGTTCGGCGACCCTGACCCGCTCGAGGCCGTCCGGCCGCTCGTCGGGGCCTATCACCGCGTCCTCCCGCTCATGGACGAGGAATTGGCCGTCCTCGACGTCCTGATCCGGACGCGCCTTGCGGTCAGCGTCGTCAACTCCGCCTGCCGCTCCGCCGCCGAGCCGGACGACCCCTACCTCACGGTCAGCGAAGCCCCGGCATGGGCCGCAATGGAGGCCTTCGACCGGGTCCCGCCCCGCCTGGCCCATTGCGCCTATCGCGACGCCTGCGGCCTGCCGCCCGCGCCCCACGGGCCGGCCGTCGTCCGCTGGCTCGGGGAGCGGCGCGGTTCCTTCGCGCCCGTCCTCGACCGCGATCCGCGGACGGCCCCCGTCGCCGTCCTGGACCTCTCGGTCGGCAGCCGGACGCTCGGCGCCGATCCAGCAGGGCTCGAGACACCGCGCCTCACGGAAACGGTCTCCCGCGTCCTGGCCGAGGCCGGGGCCGTCATCGGCGTCGGCCGCTACGACGAGGCCCGGGCCGTCTACACGACCGGCGCGTTCGCGGCCGGCGCGGGCCGTGCCGCGGAGAGGCGGACCGTCCATCTCGGCATCGACTTGAGCGTCCCGCCGGGGAGCGCCGTGCGCGCCCCCCTCGACGGCGCGGTCCATGTCGTCGCCGAGAACGCCGCGCCCAAGGACTATGGGCCGCTCGTCATCCTGCGCCACGAGACCCCGGCCGGCGAGCCCTTCTTCACGCTCTACGGACACCTCGATGCGGCGTCGGTCGCCGGTCTGGCGCCGGGGCGGACGATCCGGGCCGGCGAGGCCTTCGCCGCCGTCGGCGCCCCGCCGCGGAACGGTGACTGGTGGCCGCACGTCCACGTCCAGATCGTTCTCGACCTCCTGGGCCTCGACGCGGGCTTCCCCGGCGTCGCCGCGCCCGGCCGGCGATCGCTCTGGACGGGCCTCTCCCCCGACCCCAACCTCATTCTCGGCATCCCGGCCGACCGCTTCCCCCGGCCCGAGCCGGACATATCCGAGACCCTGGCCGCGCGGCGCGCCCACATCGGGCCGAGTCTCAGCGTCTCCTACAGCGAGCCCCTCAAGATCGTCCGCGGCTGGATGCGGCATCTCTATGACGACATGGGGCGGGCCTACCTCGACGCCTACAACAACGTCCCCCTCGTCGGCCACAGCCATCCCCGCGTCGTCCGGGCCGTGCAGGAGCAGATGGGCCTGCTCAACACGAACACCCGCTATCTCCACGACAACCTCGTCCGCTACGCGGCCCGGCTCACGGCCCTGATGCCCGGGCCCCTCCGTGTCGCCTACATCCTCAACTCGGCCAGCGAGGCCAACGAGCTGTCCCTGCGCCTGGCCCGGACGCACGCCGGCCGCGAGGACGTCGTCGTCCTGGAGTCGGCCTACCACGGCCACACGACCGGTCTCGTCGACCTCAGCCCTTACAAGTTCGACGGGCCCGGCGGGCGCGGCCGCAAGCCCTGGGTCCACGTCGCGCCTCTCCCCGACGACTACCGCGGCCCGTTCAAGCGCGACGATCCCGAGGCCGGGCCGAAATACGCCGCGGCCGTCGGTCGGCTCCTGGCCGAAGAGGTCGCCCCCCGGGGCGGGCCGGCCGCCTTCATCGCCGAGACCCTGCCCAGCGTCGCCGGGCAGATCGTCCTGCCGCCCGGCTACCTCCGCGAGGCCTACCGCCACGTCCGGGCGGCCGGGGGCCTGTGCATCGCGGATGAGGTCCAGGTCGGCTTCGGCCGCCTGGGCACGCGGTTCTGGGGCTTCGAGACGCAGGACGTCGTCCCGGACATCGTCGTCCTCGGCAAGCCCATCGGCAACGGCTTCCCGCTGGCGGCCGTCGTGACGACCGAGGCCGTCGCGGCCTCCTTCGCCAACGGCATGGAGTTCTTCAGCACCTTCGGCGGCAATCCCGTGGCCTGCGCCGCGGGCCTGGCCGTTCTCGACGTCATGGCCGAAGAGGGCCTTCAGGAGCGGGCCCTGCGGGTCGGCGAACACTTCATCGCCGGGCTCCGGCGGCTGGCGGAACGGCACCTCATCGTCGGCGACGTCCGCGGCTCGGGCCTGTTCCTGGGGATCGAGCTCGTCCGCGACCGCCGGACCCTCGAGCCGGCGGCGGCGGAAGCCGCTTATGTCGTCGAGCGCCTGCGCGAGCGGGGCATCCTGACCGGCACGGACGGCCCCCTCCACAACGTCCTCAAGGTCCGCCCGCCCCTCTGCTTCACGGACGAGGACGCGGATCTCTTCGTTTCCGTCCTGGACGAGATCCTGGCCGAGGACCCGGCCCGGGCCGGCCTCGCCCCCGCCGCCCGCTAAGGAGAGCCCATGTCCATCAAGGCCAAGCTGACCACCTTCGACGCGACCATGATCGTCGTCAGCCTCATCATCGGCATCGGCATCTTCCGGACCCCGGCCATGGTCGCCGCGGCCGCCAAGACGCCGACGCTCTTTTACGCCGCCTGGGGCCTCGGCGGACTGGTCAGCCTGATCGGGGCCCTGACCTTCGCCGAGATCGGCGGCCGCTTCGCCAAGCCGGGCAGCTATTACAAGGTCGTGGCCGAGAGCTACGGCTCCGGCCTGGCCTTCATGCTCAACTGGACCAACGTCGTCATCCTCAACGGGGCGGGCGCGGCCGGCGTGGCCCTCATCGGGGCCGAGTACCTGACGCCCGTCCTGTTCCCCGGCGCCGCGCCGACGGTGCTGCGGACCGAGCTCACCGCCGTCGTGCTCATCCTCGGGCTCCTGGCCGTCAACTACCTCGGCATCAAGACGGGCGCCTGGGCCCAGAACGTCCTCAGCGTCCTCAAGGTCGTCATGATCGGCGTCCTGGCCGCGGCGGCCTTCCTGTCGAAGCGGGCCCCGGAAGGCCCGGCTGCCCTGCCGCTCGACCGGCCCTGGTTCTTCGCCCTCGGCGTGGCCTTCATCTACGTGTTCTACGCCTACGGCGGCTACCAGAACACGATCAACTTCGGGGCCGACGTCCGCGACGCCCGGCGCAACGTGCCGCGAGCCGTGTTCTTCGGCATCCTCGTCGTCCTGGCCTGCTACCTGACCATCAACGCCGCCTACGTCAAGGTCTTGGGCGTGCCCGGCATCGCCGCGGCCAAGCTCGTGGCCGCCGAGACGGCCCGGGCGACCATGGGCGGGACGGGGCACCTGGTCGTCTCCCTGGCCATCTTCCTCTCGGCCATGGGCTTCCTCAACGTCACCCTGATGCAGATCCCGCGCGTCTACTACTCGATGGCCGAGGACCGGACCCTGCCGGCCGTCTTCCGCAAGGTCAACGCCAGGACCCAGACCCAGGAGTTCGGGCTGCTCTTCCTGGGGGCCATCATCCTGGTCTCCATCTTCCTGCTGCGGCAGTTCGAGAACATCGTCAACTACGTCATGTTCCTCGACACCATCACCCTGGCCATCGTCTCGTCCTCGGTCTTCGTCCTGCGGCGCAAGGCCCGGCTCGCGGGCGAGGCCTACGACGGCTACCGGGTCCCCCTCTACCCCGTCCTGCCGCTCGTCTTCATCGCCGTCATGCTGGCCGTGGCCGGGAACGTCCTGGCCACCCAGACCCGCGAGGCCCTCTACGGGGCGGTCTTCTTCGCCGTGGGCTTCCCCGTGTTCCTGCTCATGCGCGGCGTCAGCCGCCGCGGCGGCGACGGCCCGCCGGCCGTCTAGGCGGGGGACGACGAGGGGGACATGTCCCCGGGGGTCGCAGCCCCCGTGTCCCGTGGTAGAATACGGGGGACAGGAGGGGCCCATGGACAAGACCCGCGCCATCCGTAAGGTCCTCGTCAGCCAGCCGACGCTCGAAGGGGCCGGTGTCCACCTGCGCCGCGGCTTCGGCTTCCGCGAGGTCCCGCTCTTCGATCCCTTTTTGATGTTCGACGACTTCCGCCAGGACGACCCGGACAAGTACCTGCCCGGCTTCCCCTGGCACCCCCACCGCGGCATCGAGACCATCACCTACATGGTCCGCGGCACGGCCGAGCACGGCGACAGCATGGGCAACAGCGGCGTCATCGGCCCGGGCGACGTCCAATGGATGACGGCCGGCAGCGGCATCGTCCACCAGGAGATGCCCAAGGGCGGTCCGGACGGCCGCATGGGCGGCTTTCAGCTCTGGGCCAACCTGCCCGCCTCGCAGAAGATGATGGCCCCGCGCTACCGCGACGTGAAGGAAGCCGACATCCCCGAAGCCGCCCTGCCCGGAGGCGTCACGGCCAAGGTCATCTGCGGCACGGTCGCCGGCGTCAGCGGCCCGGTCCGCGACATCGTCATCGAGCCCGAGTACCTCGACGTGGCCATGCCCGCGGGGACGGCGTTCGTCCACCCGACGGCGCCCGGTCACACCGTCATCGCTTACGTCTTCGAGGGCGAGGGCTGCTTCTCGGACGCCGCCGGGCCCTCGTCCTACGACGTCGAGCCGGCCAGCTACTTCGACCTGGAGACCCGGCCCGTCCAGGGCGAGCACGCGATCATCCTGTTCGGCGACGGCGGGCGGGTCCGGGTGACCACCGCGGCCTCGCCGGTCCGCTTCCTGCTCGTGTCGGGCCGCCCACTCGGCGAGCCCATCGCCTGGCGCGGCCCCATCGTCATGAACACCCAGGAGGAGCTCCAGACGGCCTTCCGCGAGTACCGGGCCGGGACGTTCATCAAGTCGGAATAAGGGGGGACACGTCCCTGAGGGACATGTCCCCCTTCAGGTTGCATTGGCCCGGTGAAACGGGTAATCTGGGGGCCGACACGAGGAGGCCCGCCATGCCGATGACCGGCCGAGAACGCCTGGCCGCCGCGCTCGCCCACCGGGCGCCCGATCGCGTCCCCGTCGACTTCAACGGCACGGCCGTGACCGGCATGCACGTCAAGTGCGTCATCGGCCTGCGGCGCCATTACGGGCTCGAGGAGCGCCTGGTCAAGGTCCACGAGCCCTACCAGATGCTGGGCTGGCTCGACGACGACCTCCAGACCGTTCTCGGCATCGACGTCGAGGGCGCCTACGGCCCCAACACCATGTTCGGCTACCGCAACGAGAACTGGACGCCCTGGCGCATGGACGACGGGACCGAGGTCCTCATGTCGGGGAATTTCGTGACGACCAAGGACGCGAACGGCGATACGCTGGTCTTCCCCGAAGGCGACCGCTCCGCCCGACCGTCCGGGCGCCTGCCCAAGAATGGCTTCTTCTTCGACACCATCGTCCGCCAGGACCCCATCGACGAGGCGAAGCTCGATCCCGCCGACAACCTCCAGGAGTTCGGGCCCATCGACGAGGCCACCCTGGACCACTGGGAGCGGGAGAGCCGCCGGGCCGGCGCGACCGGCCGCGGCGTCATCGCCAGCTTCGGCGGCACGGCCCTCGGCGACATCGCCCTCGTCCCCGGCCCCCAGCTCAAGCACCCCAGGGGCATCCGCGACATCGAGGAGTGGTACGTCTCCACCCTGACCCGCCGCCCCTATGTCCACAAGGTCTTCGAGGGCCAGACCGAGATGGCCCTCCGCAACCTGGCCAGGATCCACGAGCGGGTCGGCGACCAGGTCCAGGCCGCCTTCGTCTGCGGCACGGACTTCGGGACCCAACAGTCGACCTTCTGCTCGGTGGACGCCTTCCGCGAGCTCTACTTGCCCTATTACAGGCGTATCAACGACTGGATCCACGCGCACACCGGCTGGAAGTCGTTCAAGCACTCCTGCGGCGCCGTGGCCGCCCTGATCCCCTCCTTCATCGACAGCGGCTTCGACATCCTCAATCCCGTCCAGCTCTCGGCCGCCGGGATGGACGCCCGCCGGCTCAAGGCGGAGTTCGGCCGGGACCTCGTCTTCTGGGGCGGCGGCGTCGACACCCAGAGGACCCTGGCTTTCGGGACGCCGGAGGCGGTCCGGGCCGAGGTCCTGGAGCGCTGCGAGGTCCTCGGCCGCGACGGCGGCTTCGTCTTCAACACCGTCCACAACATCCAGGCCAACGTCCCCATCGCCAATATCGCGGCCATGTTCGAGGCCGTGGGCGAATTCAACGGACGGGGCTAGGCCCCTGTGCCCAGACGAGGGAAGCGTGACATATGGGAAAGGGGGACATGTCCGCACAACAGGGGGACACGTACCCGGTACATGTCCCCATCGCGCGAGTACGTGTCCCCGTTTTAGGGGGCGAATGAAAAAAACGACCTTCTACGTCGTCTCCGTCACGTTGATCGCCGCCCTCGGCGGCCTCATCTTCGGCTTCGACACGGCCATCGTCGCCGGTGCGACCCGCTATATGAAGGAGCGTTTCGCCCTCGACGCGCTCCAGGAGGGCTGGACGGTGGCCGTCGTCCTCATCGGCTGCATGTTCGGCGCCGGGCTGGCCGGGCCGGTCAGCGACCGCATCGGCCGGCGCCGCTTCATGCTCGTCTCGGCCGTCCTCTTCCTCATCTCGGCGGCCGGCTGCGCCCTGCCCCGGACGCTGGCCCAGTTCATGGCCTTCCGCTTCGTCGGCGGCCTGGGCATCGGCTCGGCGGCCGTCCTGTCGCCTCTCTACATCGCCGAGATCGCCCCGGCCCGGGCCCGCGGCGCCCTCGTCTCGGTCAACCAGCTGGCCATCGTCACCGGCATCCTGCTGGCCTACTTCGTCAACTGGGCTTTCGCCGGGGCCGGCCCCGACAACTGGCGCTGGATGTACGCCATGGGCGCCGTCCCTTCCGTGGCCTTCTTCCTGCTCCTCCTCGGCGTGCCGGAGAGCCCGCGCTGGCTGGTCAAGAACGGGCGCGAGGCCGAGGCCCGGACCGTTCTGGCCCGGGCCGACACGCCCGAGGCCGCCGAGGCGGGCATCCGCGATATCCGGGCGGCTCTGGCCCTGGAGTCGGGCTCCTTCCGCGAGGTCTTCCGGCCGGCCTTCCGGCGGCCCCTCGTCCTGGCCGTGGTCCTGGCCGTCTTTCAGCAGGTCACCGGCATCAACGCCATCCTCTACTACGCGCCGCGGATCTTCGAGGGCGCCGGCTTCGAGCGGATGTCGGCCATCGGGCAGTCCACGGTCGTCGGGCTGGTCAACCTGCTGTTCACGGTCGTGGCCATCCTGCTCGCCGACCGGGTCGGGCGTCGGCCGCTCCTGCTCGCGGCCACGGCCGGCATGGGCGTCTCCCTCGTCCTCATCGGGGCCGCCTTCCGCTTCCCCGTCCTGCCGGCCTCGGCCCTGCTCGTCGTCATCCTGTTCTACATCGCCTTCTTCGCCTCGGCCATGGGCCCGCTCGTCTGGGTGGTCATGGCCGAGATCTTCCCCATCAAGGTCCGCGGCGCGGCCATGGGCCTGGCCACGGTCGTCCTGTGGCTGGCCGACTTCGCCGTGACCCTGACCTTCCCGGTCCTCTCGGACCGCTCCCATCCCTCGACGGCCTTCTGGCTGTACGCGGCCATGTGCGCCCTGGCCTTCGTGTTCATGGCCTTCCGGCTGCCGGAGACCAAAGGACGGACGCTCGAGGAGATCGAGCGGGGCTGGCTGACGGCGTCCTAGGGACGGTCCGACCTAGTTCCCGGCCAGGGCCCCGGCCAGCTTGCCCATGACGACGTCGAGCTCCTCGACCAGGATGCTGGACAGGACCGCCGGCAGGAACTGGACCTTGCGCGCGCCCAGGGCTTTGCGCCGGTCGAAGGTGTGCTTGAGAAGGCTCCGGCCGGTCTTGAACTCGAGGAACTCCAAGTCCATGGCCAGCCGGCCGAACCAGGCGTTGGGCTCGTCGATCTCCTCGAGCAGCCGGACGCTGGCGCGCAGGACGACCTGGGGATCGCCCTGGAGAACGTCCATCGTGACCCGGGGGAAGCCCTCCTTGCGGCCGAGGTAGTCGCTGATGGCCTCGCGGAAGAGGGCATCGGGCTTCTTGGCCCAAAAGGCATGGGAGTAGTACTTGAGCTCGAAGGGCGAGACCCGGTAGATGACCCGGAAGTCGTCGTAGAGGGGATCGACGCGGACGGGCTCGATGTACAGCATCCGTTCCACCCGGGCGTGCGGCTCGGGGCTGCGGTCGATGGGGACGATCTGGAAATAACGCTTGGCCGGCGTCGAGAAGCAGCCGGCGATCAGGATGACGGCCGCCAGGGCCAGGGCGTGTTTCCTCATCATTTCTTGTCCTTTCGTGTCCGCAGAATGGCCGACGGCTCCTCGGCGATCTCGCGCGAGAAGCGGGCCAGGTTCTCGATGGCCACGCCGAGACTGGCGAAGGTCCGGGTGAGCTCCGTCTGCTGTTCGAGGAGGACGCCCTCGACCTTCTTCATGGTCACCGAGGCCGTGTCGAGGAAGGACCGGACGTCCTTGAGGACCTGTCCCAGCTCCTCGGCCGAGAAGCGGTCGGCGACGTTGCCCAGGGTCCGCTCGGAGTTGGCCTCGACCGTCCGGACGAGGCGGCTCAGGTCGTCCGTCAGAGGCACGAACTTCTCGGTCGCCCGGGCGAACTCGGCCGAGGCCTTTTCCAGGCTGAGCAGGGTGTTCTCGAGCGAGGCCCGGCGGGACTCGAGCAGGCCCGAGACCGAGGCCGAGCTCTTCTCGGCGTTCTCCAGGAAGGCCGAGAAGCGCTCGATGTTCTCGGGCGCCAGCAACTCCGTGATGCGCTTGGCCGTCGTCTCGACGTTGTTGACGATATCGTCGGCCCTCTCGCCCAGGCCCCGGCCGGTCGGGATCTCGCCGTGGGCCTTGAGGTTGGCGGCCCCGGGCGTGCCGCCGCTGAGCTCGATGTACTTCTGGCCGGTCAGCCCGATGTAGACGAGGACGGCTTGCATGTCGGTCTTGACGACCAGCTCGGGCCGGATCTTGAGCCCGACGTCGACGCTGTCGAGGTCCGTCCGGGTGACCTCGATGAACGTCACCCGCCCGACCTCGACGCCGCGGTACTTGACGGGCGAGCCGACGGCCAGCCCGTGGACCGAGGTGTCCTTGAACCGGACCATGAATTCCGTCCCGGGATCGCGCAGCTTGGGCAGGATGAAGAAGCCGGCCACGGCGATGAAGACGACCGTGGCGATCGACAGGAAGATCCCCAGCCGGGTCTTTTGCTCATGCGTCATCATGGCTGTCCCTCTTGAGGAAGAATGTCCGGATGAAGGGGTCGGCCGAGCCGGCCAGCCCGGCGGCCGCGCCGGCGTGGTGGAGACGGCCCTCGTGGAGGACCAGGACCCGGTCGGCGATGCGCTCGATGGAGCGCAGCTCGTGGGTGACGACGACCAGGGTCGTCCCGAAGGTCTCCTTGAGCCGCAGGAGGAGGTCGTCGAGGAGCGACGACGTGATGGGGTCCAGCCCCGACGACGGCTCGTCGCAGAAGACGACGTCCGGGTCCATGGCCAGGGCCCGGGCCAGGGCGCCGCGCTTGCGCATGCCCCCGGAGAGCTCGGCGGGGGTTTTCGCCGCGGCGTCGGCCATCTCGACCTGGGCCAGTCCGGCATAGACCATGTCGCGGACCACGGCTTCGGGGATCCCCGGATAGTGCATGCGGATGGGCAGGGCGACGTTCTCGTAGAGGCTCAGCCCGTTGAGCAGGGCCCCGCCCTGGTAGAGGACGCCGATGCGCTCGTAGAGGGTCCCCAGGGACCGTTCGGAACGGTAATCGACCGGCGCTCCGGCGAAGTCGAACGCGCCGCCGAGGGGCGGCAGGAGCCCGGCCAGGGTCTTGAGCAGGGTCGACTTGCCCGAGCCGCTGACGCCCAGGACGACCGTGATCAGCCCCTCCGGGACGCCGAAGTCCAGCCCTTCGAGGACGGGCTCCTTCCCGTAGCCGACCGTGAGACCGTGCGCGCGGATGATGTCCATGGTCAATAGATCACGAAAGCGAAGATGCAGTCGAGGACGATGATCAGGGTGATGGACAGGACGACGGATTCCGTCGTGGCCCGGCCGACCTCCTCGGCGCTGCGGCCGACGGTCAGGCCCTTGAAGCCGGCCCCCACGACCACGGCCCAGCCGAAGACGACCGTCTTGACGAGCCCCCAGGCGAAATCGACCCAGCCGACCGTGTTGACCATCTGGTCCAGGAAGGCCGCCGGCAGCATGCCGAAGGTGATCCGGGCCACGACCATGCCGCCGAGGATGCCGGCCACGTCGGCCATGGCCACCAGGAGCGGCACGACCAGGGTGATGGCCAGGAGCCGGGGCACCATGAGGAACTTCTCCGGGACCAGGCCCATCGTCCGCAGGGCGTCGACCTCCTCGAGCACGGTCATGCTGGCCAATTCGGCGGTCACGGCCGCGCCGACCTTGCCGGCCAGGATGACCCCGGCCATGAGCGGCACGAGCTCCCGGAGCATGGCGTAGCCGATGATGTCGGCGATGAAGACGTCGGCCCCGAAGACCCGGAGCTGCTCGGCCGAGGTGATGGAGATGGTCACGCCGACCAGGAACAGGAGCAGGCAGACGATGGGGTACGACTGGTAGCCCATGAAGTACATCTGGTTCCAGGTCTCGCCCGGATAGACGCCCTTGCGCTCGCGCAGATAGACGCCGATGTGGAAGACCTCGTCGCCGAGCATGGCCAGGAACCGGCCCAGGTCGCGGGCGTGACCGAGGAAGCGCTCGGCGTAGGCCCGGAAGAAGCGGCCGGGGCGGCCCGGGCCGGCCGGCGCGGCGGGCTTGGCCGGCCAGACCGTGTCGGGCGGGCACGCGAGCGCCTCGCGGGCCCGGACGAGGGGCTCGGGAACGCCGGTGACGGAGACCCCGGGGACCTCTTTGCCGACATAGCCAAGAAAAGCTAAGGTCGAGCCGTCGAACTCTTCGACCTGGTCGAAGTCGAGGACAAGGGTCTCCCCGACCTCCAGGCGCCGGACCTCGTCGAGGACGCCGACGACCTCCGGGGCCCGGAACCTCTTGGGAAGGGAGACGGTCCGGCTCATTTCACCCCCGGCAGGACGACGACGGTCTGGGCCCGCTCGGGGGCCGTGACGGGGAAGCGGACGGTCCGGCCGTCCGCGGCGGCCTCGACGTAGTACTCGATGTCGCCCGCCGGGGCCGGCAGGCGGACCTCGTAGACGCCCCGGGCGACGTGCCCGAAGGGGACCCGGGCGAACTCGCCCCGGCCCATCTCTCGCCAGAACAGGGCGACTTCGCCGGCCTCGGCCCGGGCCAAGACCAGGGCTTTGAGCGAGAGGGCCTCGCCGGCCTCGAGCGAGGTCCGCACGGCCGGCACGACGAGCCGCGGAGGCCCGTCGTAGTCCTGCGACAGCCGGGCTTCGGCCGGGAGCTCGGTCCCGAGCAGGGCGGCCAGCTCCGCCTCCGGCCGCTCCCAGGAGCCGGGCAGAAGGTGCTGTTCCCAGTTGGCGACGGTCCCGAGCTCGCCCGTCGTGCTCACGGTAGCCAGGAGATCGGCGAAGACGCGCTTGAGCGAGGCGGCCATCTCGATCCGCACCGGCAGGGCCTCGGACGTCAGAACCTCGCGGCGGGCGGCCTCGCTCCCGGCCGCCTTGGCCTTGGCCACGGAGGTGTTATAGACGGCCCACAGGCCGTTGAAGCGGGCCACCTCGCGCATGTAGCGGAACTGGGCCAACCAGTATTCGAACCGCTCCCGGTTGGCCGGGCCGGCGACCTTGGCCCCGACGGCGGCCAGGGCGTCGACGAAGGCGTAGGACGGGGCGACCTCGTCCCACGGCCGGGGATCCGGCTGGATGTTGCCGGGCCCGCCGATCCAGGTGACCGGCACGGGATGGCGGCCGTCGGCCGCGGCGAAGACGGCGGCGGCCTCGGGTCCGGCCTCGGGGCCGAACTGGGCCCGGGCCCAGTCCTCGTAGAGGTCGAGGGCCGGGAGGTGGCGGGCCGTCGGCGGCGCGTCGGCCTCGTAATCGAGCACGGCCGGCCCGCCGCAGTTGATCTTGCGGACGAAGCCCGGTCCCTCGACGACGAGCCCGGCCAGGGCCGGGTAATGGATGCGGTCGGCGAAGTCGATCGTGAGACGTCCGTCGGCGACGGCGACGCCCTCGACGCGCCGCTCGAGGGCCCGGAACCGGCCGGCCGCGGCGAAGATGTCGACGTTCTCGAGAACGCGGCGGCCCTGGACGAGGACGTCGAAGACCCGGCCGCGGGCCCGGTCGATCTGGCCCTCGACGAACTGCAGGGTCACCGCGTAGGTCCCGTTGGGCACCTCGAGGCGGTAGCCGAAGACACGGTCGCGGACGTCGGCGAAGACGGGGGCCAGGCGCCCGGCCCCGGCGACGGCGCGTCCGGCGAAGCTCACGGGCTCGCCGGTGACGGGCCCGGTCTCCTCGGCCAGGCTCTTGGCAAGCGTGTTCCAGGGCTGCTCCCAGGCCGCTCTGGCCAAGGCCAGGACGTTGGCCGAGAGAGCGCGCGTCCGCCAGTGGATGCCGAGCAGGCCGTCGCAGCCGTAGCGGAGGGCGTCGGCGGCGTCCCGGCGCATCCGGCCGGCCCAGAGCTGGGGTGAGGTCAGGGCCGGGTCGTCCTCCATCCAGGGGATGGCCCACAGGGAGCGGCCGGCGACGCGGGCGAAGCCCGGGTCGACGGGGGCCTTGCCGACCTCGCGGTTGATCGTGCTCAGGGCCACGTCCTTGGGCAGGACCTGGTCGAAGAGGGTCCGGTTGGAGGGCGGGCCGAGGACCCAGCCGCAGGTGGCCAGGCGAAAGGGCGGCGTGGCCTCGCGCCAGGCCTCGACGGCCATGGCCAGGTCGGTGGTCACGGCGGCGACGGCCTCCGGCGAGGCGTCGTCCCAAGTCCAGCCCTCGGTCGTCCAGAACCAGTAGTAGTCGACGGGATAGGCCGCGGCGATGCGGCCGAACATGGCCTTGTAGAGGTCCTTGACCACGGCCGGGTCCTTGGGATCGCGGCCGGCGGCGGCCAGGCGGCCGCGGACCTCGACGGGCACCGTCAAGGGCGTCTCCGTGCCGACGCAGGTCTTGACGCCCAGGCGGCGGGCCAGCGAGAAGGCGTCCCGGAAGACGGCGGCGGCCCGGTCGAAGACGGCGACGGCGGCTTCCGGAGTCGCGGGATCGGGGGCCAGGCCATCCATGACGTCGTTGCCGAAGTCGTCGCGCTCGAACAGCCGGCTCGCGCCGAAGTGGAAGTCGCCGGTCTTCTTGGCTTCGTAACCCCAGTTGCCGCGGGCCGTGTTCTGATAGCTGGCCGGATAGGCGGCCAGGACCGTCCCGTCCGGACGGAAGTCTTCGGCCCGGCCGATCCAGACGGTCGGCTCCGCGTTGGGCGTGGCCCCGAAGACCCGGTTGGGATTCTCGGGGTAGGTGTGCAGTCCGAAGAAGTTCATCCGCAGCTTGGGCAGCTGGCCCAGGACGGCCTTGTAGTTCTCGCGGGTCCACCAGTCGGGCCCCTCGGGAAAGTCGTGGAAGGGCTGGATGCCCCGAACGGCGAACAGGGGGCGGCCGGTCTCGTCGAGGTCGAGCGACGGCGCCGCGACCGTCCCGTCGGGGACGACGTCCCCTTCGAGCGAAAAGCGGACGCCGAGCGTCTCGGCGAAGCGGTAGGCGCCGTAGAGGACGGCCGGGCCGCCGCCTCCGGCGACGAGGAGGGCGCGGCCGGAGCCGCGGGACAGGGCCGCGAGCCGGTAGTCCTCGGGGCCGAGGGCGTCGAGCGGCGCGGTCCCCTCCTGCCCGGCGGACGCGAGCGCGAGCGGACCGCCCTTCTCGAGGACGACGACGGCACCGGCGGGAACGCGGGCCAGGGAGCGGACCTCGCGGAGCCCGGGCAGGCGGCCGGTCCGCACGTAGAGGTAGCGCCGGACCTCGGCCGCGGCGGCCCGCTCGTGCCAGGTGGCCTCCGCGCCCACGGCGACGACGGGGCCTACGTCCTTCCGGACGCAGGCGGCCCCGAGGGCCAGGGCGGACAGGGCCAGGGCAAGGAACCTCACGCGGACCGTTCGTCGGGTCATCTCGCTCTCCTGGAGCCGGGTGTCCCCCATTCTATTACAGGCCCGGGGTCATTTCAACGTGGGGAAGAAGGCGGATTGACGCCCGGCGGGGCCCCGGGATATCATCCCCGGCATGATGACCGTCCGCGAGCGCTGGAACAGGGTCTTCCGCTGGGAGAAGCCGGACCGGGTCCCCGACATGGAGTTCGGCTACTGGGACAAGACCATCGCCGTCTGGCACGAGCAGGGCCTGCCGCGGGAATGCCGGACCAACCGCGACGTCGAGCGCCACCTCGGACTGGAGGGCTTGGAGATCATCCCCGAAGTCCCCGTCCACCGCGGCCTCTTCCCGGCCTTCGAGGAGGAGACCCTCGAGGTCCGGGACGGCCGCCGCCTGGTCCGGACCAAGGAGGGGGCCCTGACCGAGATGCTCGATTACGACTCCTCGATGCCCCATTTCCTCAAGTTCGCCGTCGAGACCTGGGCCGATTGGGAGCGCCTGCGGGACGAGCGGCTCGACCCCGGAGCGCCCGGCCGCGCCGGCGACGTCGCGGCGGCCGTCGCGGCCGCCCACGCCGCCGGCATGCCCATCCTCTTCCACTGCGGCTCGCTCTACGGCTGGCTGCGGGACTGGATGGGCCTCGAGAACCTGTCCATCGCCCTGATGACGGACCGGGACTGGGTCGAGGAGATGATGGAGCACATCACCCTCATGGACCTGGCCCTCATCGAGCGGCACATCCCGGGCGGCGGGGCCGTCGACGTGGCCTGGTGGTGGGAGGACATGTGCTACAACCACGGCCCGCTCATGTCCCCCAAGCTCTTCGAGGAGCTCATGGTGCCCCGCTACAAGCGCATCACGGACGCGCTCGAGGCCAAAGGCATCTTCGCCAACGTCCTCGACTGCGACGGTCGCATCTACGAGCTCGTGCCGGGGTGGCTGCGGGGCGGTATCAACGTCATGTTCCCCATCGAGGCCCTCCACACGGACCCCTGGAAGTTGCGGCGGGACTACGGGAACGACGTGCTCCTCCTCGGCGGCGTGGACAAGATGGCCCTCATCGCCGGGAGGGAGGCCATCGATAGGGAACTCGAGAAGCTCCGGCCGCTCGTGGCCCGCGGCGGCTACCTGCCGTGCGTCGACCACCGCGTCCCGCCGGACGTGACCTACGCGAACTACCTCTACTATCTCGAGAAGAAAAAGGCGATTCTCTAGGCCTGGCTTATTCACGAATCGAGGCGGCCCCAGATGCGAGGCCCGAGGGGTGAAGCTGTACTCTTTGGTACTGCGAACTCCGAGAACGAAGCAGATGGGGCCGGATCGGTTCGCCCGGAGGGTAAAAACGCCCTAAAGGAGAAAGAGAAAAAAAGGGCGTTTTGATGAATAAGTCAGGCTAGGCCTTGGCCACCTTTTCGAGCCGCTTCATGATGGCGAAAATGAAGGCGGCCGACAGGACGCAGGCCCCGGCCAGGATCGCCCACACGACCGAGAGAGGCAGGCGTTCCCAGAAGAACGCCGTCACGCCGACGAGCGAATTGCCGATGGCCGTGGCCGCGAACCAACCGCCCTGCATCGAGCCCTTGTACTTCGGCGGGGCGACCTTGGAGACGAAGGAGATGCCGATCGGGCTGAGGAAGAGCTCGGCCACGGTGAGCATGAAATAGGTCGAGATGAGCCACCAGACGGTGACCTGGGAGCTCGCGGGCGCGACCTGGCCGCCCAGGGCCTTGGGGCTGAGCAGGCTCAGCGAGCCGACGATCAGGATGGCGTAGGCCGCGGCCGTGGTCAGCATGCCGATGCCGATCTTGCGCGGCGCCGAGGGCTCCTTGCCCTTGGCGTTGAGGCGGGCGAAGAAGGCCACCACGAGAGGCGTCAGGACGACGATGAAGAACGGATTGAAGTGCTGGAACATCTGCGGCTGGAAGGGGTTGGTCGCCGCGTACCCGCTGTAGCGGAGGTAGGTCAGGACGCCGAAGCCGGCGAACGCCGCGCCTCCGAGGAGGCGGGCCAGGCCGCTCGAGCCTTTCTTCAGCAGGAACACCAGGCCGAGGATGGACAGGAAGGCCGGCAGCAGGCCGACCATGTCGAAGAGCAGGTAGGTCGCCTGCCCGACGCTCGGCACCGTGTAGTCGCGGGCGAAGTAGGTCAGGGTCACGGCGCTCTGGTGGAAGGCCATCCAGAAGAAGATGACGACGAAGAAGACCAGGCCCAGGGCGATGAGGCGCTCGCGGGTCTCCGCGCGGGACATCTCGACGACCTGGGACTTGAGGGCCTCGGACTTGGCCTTCTGGCGCTCGGTCAGGGCGGCCGTCTTGTAGTGCTTGCGGAAGCCCCAGAACACGGCCATGGAGATGATCAGGCTGAGGCAGGCCACGCCGAAACCGAGGTGGTAGGACTTGCTCAGGGTGTTGATGTAGCGCGTGGCGAAGGCGCCCAGGGTGTCCAGCGTGACCGAGGCGTCCTGCCCCTGGGCCAGGGCCAGGAAGGACGCGGCGTCGTCGAGCTTGCTCTTCAGGAAATCGTTGGCCAGGGCCGGGATGCGGGCGTCGTAGAGCAGGCCGGACTTGCCCATGATCCAGTTGGTCACGGCCATGGAGGCCGACGGGGCGAACATGGCCCCGATGTTGATGCCCATGTAGAAGATGTTGAAGGCCCGGTCCCTCATGGACGCGTACTTGGGATCGTCGTAGAGATTGCCGACGACGGCCTGGAGGTTGCCCTTGAACAGGCCCGTGCCCAGGGCCACGACGGTCAGGGCGATGACGACCAGGGCGAAGCCCGTGTTCATCATCGTCGGCAGGGCCAGCAGGACGTAGCCGAGGAACATGACGATGAGCCCCAAGCCGATCGTCCGCCCGTAGCCGAGGAAGCGGTCGGCCAGGAAGCCGCCGAGCAGGGGGAAGATGTAGACGCCGACCAGGAAGGTCGCGTACAGGGAGCCCGCCGCGGCCGCGGACATGCCGTACTTGGCCTGCATGAACAGGACGAAGATCGAGATCATCGTGTAGAAGCCGAACCGTTCGCCCATGTTGGCGAAGAAAGCCACGAACAGACCCTTGGGATGTCCCTTGAACATGGTTCACCGTCCTCGATGGGGATTGCCGACGAGCATGGGGGCTCTCAAAGCGGGGGGATTATATCACGCCTAGCGCTTGCCGCCGAGTATCGAGCCCAGGACGCCGCGCAGGATCTGCCGGCCGAGGTTCGTGCCGACCGACCGGGCCGCGCTCTTGGCCATGGCCTCGAGCAGGGTGTCCTTGGACCGGCCCGTGGTGCGCCGCGGCGCCGGCGGCTGGGGGTAGGACGCCCGGCCCCGCCCCTGGGGCGCCGGGGGATAGGGATATCCGTAGGGAGCTTGCTGACGGGCCTGGGCCTCCGCCTGGGCCCGGGCCTCCGCGGCCTGGGCCTCGGCGGCCGCCCGCTCGGCCCTGGCCTTGAGCATCTCGTAGGCGGACTCGCGGTCGACGGCCTGTTCGTAGTGGCCGTAGACGACCGAGCCCCGGACGAGGGCTTGGCGCTCGGACGGGGCGATGACGCCGATGCGGCTGTGCGGCGGCAGGACGAAGGCCCTCTCGACGACGCCCGGCTGGCCCTTCTCGTCGAGGAACGAGACCAGGGCCTCGCCCGTGCCGAGCTGGGTGATCTCGGTCGCGACATCGATCTTGGGGTTCTGCCGGAATGTCTCGGCGGCCGCCCGGACCGCCCTCTGGTCACGGGGCGTGAAGGCCCGCAGGGCGTGCTGGACGCGGTTGCCGAGCTGGCCGAGGACGACGTCGGGGATGTCGAGGGGGTTCTGGGTGACGAAATAGACGCCGACGCCCTTCGACCGGATGAGCCGGACGACCTGCTCGATCTTCTCCATCAGGACCTGGGGGGCGTCGGCGAACAGGAGATGGGCCTCGTCGAAGAAGAAGACCAGGCGCGGCTTCTCCACGTCGCCGACCTCGGGCAGACGCTCGAAGAGCTCGGCCATGAGCCAGAGCAGGAAGGTCGCGTAGGCCCGGGGCATCAGCATCAGCTTGTCGGCGGCCAGGATGTTGATCAGGCCCCGGCCGTTCGCGTCCGTCTGCATGAGGTCGTCGAGGTCGAGGTCCGGCTCGCCGAAGAACATGTCGGCGCCCTGGTCGTCGAGCGTCAGCAGGTTCCGCTGGATCGTCCCGATGCTGGCCGGGGAGATGCGGCCGTATTCCGTCTCGAACTCCTCGGCGTGGTCCCCGGCGTACTGGGCCAGGGCCCGGAGGTCCTTGAAGTCGAGGAGGTGGAGCCCGGAGTCGTCGGCGATGCGGAAGAGAACGCTCATGACGCCGCTCTGGACGTCGTTGAGGTTGAGCAGGCGCGAGAGGAGGAGCGGCCCCATGTCCGACACGGTCGTCCGCACGGGGTGGCCCTGTTCGCCGAAGATGTCCCACAGCGTCACCGGACTGCCCTCGAACGGGTAGTCGCCGAGCTTGAGCTTGGCGACGCGCTCCGCGATCTTCGGATGGGCCAGGCCCGGCTGGCTGACCCCGGCCAGGTCGCCCTTGACGTCGGCCATGAAGACGGGTACGCCGAGGCGGCTGAAGCGCTCGGCCATGACCTGGAGAGTGACCGTCTTGCCGGTTCCCGTCGCGCCGGCCACCAGGCCGTGGCGGTTGGCCATCTTCGGAAGAAGGAGCAGGTCCTTCTCTCCCCTAGCGATCAGCATGCCTTCGAGTGCCATGGGTCCCTCCTCGCCGGCGCGCGGCCGGCTCACCAGCTCAGGCTTTCGCGGAACAGGCCGGCCACGGTCCGTTCGAGGGCCGCCCGGAAGGCCTCGACGGTCGAGACCTCTTCGCCGGTCCAATGGTCCCGGATATAGAGGGGCGGGCCGACGTTGACCTTGATGGTCGCCGGCACGCCCCACATGATGTGCGTCCCGAAGATGGACAGGGGCGTCACGGGCACGGCCAGCCCGCTCTCCTTATAGAGGTTGTAGGCCATGATCGAGACCCCCCGCCGGAACCCGGCGATGTAGGGGTGGGGGTCCGAGGGCACGACCCGGCCGCGGCCCTGGAGGGCGATGACGGCCCGGCCCTGGCGCAGGTAGTCCTGGCAGGCCAGCACGGAGGCCCGCCGGCTGCCGTAGAGGTCGACGGGGATGCTGCCGATCCGGGCGATGTGCCCGGAGATGAAACTGACCAGGAAGGCGTAGACCGGCTTGAGGATGAAATGGACGAGGCCGCCGAACTTGCCCATGTGGCGGTGGAGGTGGGTCCGCACGAGCTCGCTGGCGCTCTCGCGGGTGAAGATCATCCGGTTGGCCGTGAAATAGATCATCCGGGGCGCCGTCCGGAGCAGGACGGCGACGTCCTTGTAGCTGCCGCTGTGGTTGCCGATGATGACGTTGGGGCCTTCCCGGACGAAGTTCTCGGCCCCCCGCAGGTCGATCTTCTTGGGGAATACGAACAGGCGCGTGGCCCGGTCGATGAACGGGCGCAGGTACTCGAATTCCTGCTCGTAGGTCGGCATGATCGGACCGTTATTCTATCAAAGGGCCCCCGGATTTCAAAGGGGCCGGAGGGGCCCCGGACGGCTTGCGCCGGCCCCGCGGGCGTGCTAAGTTAGCCCCCTGACCCGCTCGAGGAGGCGCCCATGTTCACCCTGGTCCGCGACGGAGAGGTCTTCGCTCCCGAGCCGCTCGGCCGCCGGGACGTCCTGATCGCCGGAGGGGTCATCGCGGCGGTGGCCGAGCCGGGACGGGTCCGGCTCGACGGTCTCGAGGCCGAGGTCGTCGACGCGGCCGGCCGGCGTGTCCTGCCCGGGCTCATCGACCCGCACGTCCACATCCTCGGCGGCGGCGGCGAGGGCGGGCCGGCCACGCGGGCTCCCGAGATCCGGGTCGAGGACATCGTCGCGAGCGGGGTCACGACGGTCATCGGCTGCCTGGGGACCGACGGCGTCACCCGCCACATGACCTCGCTCCTGGCCAAGGCCCGGGCCCTGGAGATCGAGGGCGTGTCGACCTACATCTATTCCGGGTCCTACGAAGTCCCCGTCAAGACCCTGACCGGGAGCGTCCGCTCCGACCTCGTCCTCATCGACAAGGTCGTCGGGGCCGGCGAGATCGCCGTCAGCGACCATCGCTCCTCCCAGCCCTCTTTCGACGAGATCGCGCGCCTCGCGGCCGAGTGCCGGGTCGGCGGCATGCTCGGCGGCAAGGCCGGAGTGCTCCACCTCCACCTCGGCGACGGCACGCGGGGCCTGGAGCTCCTGTTCCGGCTGGTCCGGGAGACGGAGATCCCGGCGACCCAAGTCGTCCCGACCCATGCCGCCCGCAATCCCCGGCTCTTCGCCGAGGCCCTGGAGTGGGTGGCGGCCGGGGGCTCCGTCGACGTGACCGTCGGGGCCGAGCCGGCGCCGCCCGATCCCGAGGTCCCGTTCGAGGACGTCCTGGCCGCGTTCCGGGCCAAGGGACTTCCCCTGACCCGCTTGATGGCCAGCTCGGACGGCAACGGGAGCATGCCCGTCTTCGACGAGGCCGGCCGCCTGGTCGGGCTGACCATCGCCAAGGAGCGGGACCTGTTCCTCAAGCTCACCGACCTCCTGCGCCGGGGGGTCCTGCCGGTCGAGGCGGCCGCCTGCGTCTTCGCGACCAACGCCGCGGATTTCTACAAGCTCGCCCGGAAGGGCCGCGTCGCGGCCGGCGCGGACGCCGACCTCATCGTCCTCGACGGGGATTTCGCCCTGAGCGAGGTCTTCGCCCGCGGCCGGCGGATGATGGCCGGGGGGCGGCTCGCGGTCCGCGGCACGTTCGGCGCCTGACGGAGAACGCATGGACGACAAGAGAGCGCCCGCGCCCGCCCCGGTCCCCGCGTCGGGCCGCCGGCCCTCGTTCGCCGTCGCCCTCGTCCCACTCGTGGCCATGGCCCTGCTCCTCGGCGTCGGCTACGGCGTCTACAAGATCAAGGCCCAGATCCTCCTGGTCGCCGCGGCGGCCGTCACCGCGTTCCTCGGCCTGCTGCTCGGGTTCAAGTGGGCCGACATGGAGCGGGGCATCGTCGAGAGCATCCGTAAAGCCCTGCCGGCCATCCTGATCATGCTCTCGGTCGGCCTGCTCATCGGCTCCTGGATGGCCAGCGGCACCATTCCCATGGTCATCTACTACGGGTTGAAGCTCATCTCGCCCAAGTTCTTCCTGGCCACGGCCTGCCTGGTCTCGTCGGTCGTGGCCCTGGCCTGCGGCACGTCGTGGGGTACCGTCGGCACGATCGGCGTGGCCTTCATGGGCATCGCGGCGGGCCTCGGCATCCCGCTCGGCCCGGCCGCCGGCGCCGTCGTCGCCGGGGCCTACTTCGGGGACAAGATGTCGCCCCTCTCCGACATCCCCAACCTGGCCACGGTCGTCTCCGGGTCCAATCTCTTCGACCACATCAAGCACATGGTCTGGTCGGCCGGGCCGGCCTGGCTGGCCGGCTTGGCTATCTACGTCCTGGCCGGACTGAAGTACGGCGCCGCCGCCGCCCGCTCGGAGACCCTCGACCTCATCCTGACGACTCTCAGGGCGAACTTCCGGTTCAACGCGCTCCTGCTCCTGCCCATGGCCGTCATCTTCTATTTCGCCGTCGCCAAGAAGCCGACCATCCCGGCCATGGTCCTGTCGTCGCTCACGGCCGCCGCGCTGGCCGTCCTCGTCCAGAAGGTCCCGCTCACGGTCGTGGCCACGGCCATGAACACGGGGCTGCCGGCCCGGACGGGCGTCGCGGCCGTCGACACCCTCCTGGCCAAGGGCGGCATGATGAGCATGATGGAAACCCAGCTCATCGCCTTCACCGCCTTCTCCTACGGCGGCATCATGCAGGCCACGGGCTGCCTGGCGGTCATCCTGGACAAGGTCATGGGCTTCACCCGGCGCGTTTGGAGCCTGGTCCTGACGACGGTCGGCGCGGCCGTCCTGTCGGCCATGATCACCGGCAGCTCCTACCTGTCGATGATCCTGCCGGCCGACCTCCTGGCTCCCGCCTTCAAAAAGAAGGGCCTGGCGGCCAAGAACCTGTCGCGGATCATCGAGGAGAGCGGAGCCATCATCGTGCCGCTCATCCCCTGGAGCATGGCCGGCGTCTACATCACCGGGACCCTGGGCGTGTCGACCTTCGCCTACCTGCCTTGGGCCTTCATGAACTATCTGTCGGTCGGGATACTGGTCCTGTTCGGGTTCACGGGCTGGACCATGGCCCCCAAGGTCCGGGAGGACGAGACCCAGGCCGGCAGCTAGTCCCGGCCCTCGTCGTCGCCCTCGCCCTCTCCTTTTTCGGCCTTCTCGAGGGCCTTGTGGAAGAGCTCGTCGGCCTTGTGGTGCTTTTCCTTCTGCAGCTCGAACGAGGCCTCGAACTTGCGGTCGAACTCGCTCTGCCGCTTGTGCTCGTGGACCAGGAGGTCGTCGAGCGAGCCCTTCTTTTTCTTGGCCTTCTCCGACCGCAGGACCGCCCGGGACTCGCCGTCGATCCAGACCGTGGCCTCGCAGCAGGGGCAGACGACCGAAAAGACGTGGGGTTCGTCGGGTTGATCGGCCATGCCGCGAATGTAGCACAAGCCGGGCGGGTTATAAAGAGGCGCGGGGCCGGGTCTCGAGGCCGTGCTTCTTGAGCAGCTTGAACAACCCCTGGCGGGTCA
>CAZFZU010000003.1:0-80852 GCA_964523615.1 uncultured Eubacteriales bacterium
TTCCGCCAGATGGAATACGGCCTGTACGTCCGCATGGCCCTGCTGGCCATGGTCCTGGGCAAGGCCTGAGGAACCCGCCATGAGACAGCCCCGGATCCCGTCCCGCATCTTCGCCGCCGTCCTGCTGGCCGTCCTTTTCGCCGCGCCCCTCCTGGCCCAGAGGACCGGCTACACGCCCGAGGAGTTCGCCCGCCGCCGGGCCGCCCTCATGGCCCAGGTCAAGGACGGCGCCGTCGTCCTGTTCGGCGACGCCGCCGTGCCCGCGGGCACCCACTTCCGCCAGGACAACGACTACTTCTACTTCACCGGCAACGACGACCTGGGGGGCGTGCTGGTCCTGGTCCCCTTCGGCCGCCCCGGGGCCTATCTGTTCCTGCCCCAGCGCTCGGCGCGCGAGATCCAATACGACGGCCCCGGCCTGCTCGAGGACGCCGGGGCCAAGGCCAAGGCCGGGTTCACCGACGTCCTGGCCGTGGGCGACCTCGACGAGTTCCTGGCCCGCCTGACCGGCCGGGGGGCCGGCAAGCTCTACGTCCGGCTTTCGCCGCGCGACACCCTCGACGACGCCCGCTCCGAGACGGCCTTGATGGACGGGCGCAGGTCCCGCAGCCACTACAACGACCAGCTGTCGGTCGACCAGTACCGGCTCGAGAAGCTCCGCCAGCGCTACCCGCAGATGGCCCTCGCCGACATCGCCCCAGCCATCGACGCCCTGCGGGCCGTCAAGACGCCCGAGGAGATCGAGATCATGCGCCGCAACGGCCGCCTCTCGGCCGAAGGCGTCCGTCAGGCCATGCTGGCCACGCGCCCCGGCGTCTTCGAGTACGAGCTCGAGGCCGCGGCCATGGCCGTCGCCCTGAAAGGCGGGGCCACCGGCGCCGCCTACGCCCCCATCGTCGGCTCGGGCCCCAATTCCTGCATCTTCCACTACGAGAAGAACGCCCGCCGCGTCGGGGCGGGCGAGGTCGTGCTCATGGACTTCGGGGCCGACCTCGACCATCTGGCCATGGACATCACCCGGACCTGGCCGGCCTCGGGCCGGTTCACCCCCGAGCAGCGGGAGGTCTACGCCGTCGTCCTCGAGGTCCAGAAGGCCTGCATCGCCGCCTACCGGCCGGGCGCGACGCCCCAGTCCGTCCGCGACGAGGTGGCCGCGGCGATGAAAGCCAAAGGCATCGACCCGCGCGGCCTCACCGGCGGCTTCGGCCACGGCGTCGGCCTGTGCGTCCACGACGTCCCGCTCGGCGGCGTCCTCAAGGAGGGCATGGTCTTCGCCATCGAGCCGGCCCTCTATTATCCGGAGAAGGGCTTCGGGGTCCGCATCGAGGACACCGTCCTCATCACCAAGACCGGCTGCGAGGTCCTGACCAAGGACGTGCCCAAGGAGATCGACGAGATCGAGAAGCTCCTGGCCGGCCGGGGCCGCTAGGCCCCGGTCCCGCGAGCCCCGCATGGAGCCGTCCGCGCTGCTGGCCCGGATCGAGAAGGGCCTGTGGGCCCCGCTCCCCGGCATCCCGGCCCAGCTCCGCATGGCCCCCGAGCCGCGGACCGGCCACAAGGCCTATTTCGAAGTCGAGGACACCAGCCGCAAGGCCGGCGTCCTCATCCTGCTCTATCCCAAGGACGGCCGTCTCCGCCTCCTCCTGACGCGGCGGACCGAGCGCGTCAACCACCATAGAGGCCAGATCTCCCTGCCGGGAGGGGAGCAGCACCCGGGCGAATCCGTCGAGGCCACGGCCCTGCGCGAGGCGGCCGAGGAGCTGGGCCTCGACCTCGGCGCGGTCCGCGTCCTGGGCCGGCTGACCCCCCTCTATATCCCCAACAGCAACTATTGCGTCTACCCCGTCGTGGCCTCGGTCCCCGGGCCGCTCGCCTTCCGGCTCCAGCCCGAGGAGGTGGCCGAGGTCATCGAGCCTCCCGTCGACCATCTGGCGGACACGGCCTGCCTCGGCCGAGAGACCCGGCATTACGGCGGCCAGGACCACGATGTCCCGTTCTACGTCTACGAGGGGCACAAGATCTGGGGCGCCACGGCCATGGTCCTGGCCGAGTTCCTGGCCCTCGTTTGACCCCGCCGGCCGACGCCGATACAATAGCCCCGAAAAGAGGTCCGGACATGAGCTCCCGCAAACGCATCCTGAGCGGCATCCAGCCGAGCGGCACCATCCACATCGGCAATTACTTCGGCGCCATCGAGAACTGGGTCCGGCTGATGGACGAGTACGACTGCTTCTTCACCATCGTCGACCTCCACGCCATCACCGTGACCTACGACCCGAAGCTCCTGCCGCAGCGGATCTGGGACGCCGTGCTCGACAACATGGCCGCCGGCCTCGATCCGGGCCGGTGCACGCTCTTCGTCCAGAGCCACGTCCCCGAGCACACCGAGCTGTGCTGGCTCCTCAACTGCGTCACGCCCCTCGGCGAGCTCAACCGGATGACCCAGTTCAAGGAGAAGTCCGAGCAGGAGCGCGAGAACGTCACGGCCGGCCTGCTCAACTACCCCATCCTCCAGGCCGCCGACATCCTCGTCTACAAGGCCGACGCCGTGCCGGTCGGCGAGGACCAGGCCCAGCACCTCGAGATCACCCGCGAGATCGCCCGCCGCTTCAACGGCCGCTTCGGCGATTATTTCCCCGAGCCGGCGACGCTCATCGGCCGCGGCGCCCGGGTCATGGGCCTCGACGGCGCGGCCAAGATGAGCAAATCGCTCGGCAACGCCATCGGGGTCACCGAGGAGCCCGAGGCCATCTGGGACAAGCTCCGGCCGGCCAAGACCGACGAGGCCCGCAAGCGCCGCAGCGACCCGGGCGAGCCCGGCCGCTGCAATATCTACAGCTACCACGCCCTGGTGACGCCCGAGGCCGAGCGGGCGGAGATCGCGGCCGGTTGCCGCGGCGCGACCATCGGCTGCATCGACTGCAAGAAGATCTTCCACCGCAACCTGATGGCCGTGCTCGACCCCATCCGCGAGCGGCGCCGGGCCCTGGCGGCCGAGCCCGACCGGGTCCGGGAGGCCCTCCGCCAGGGGGCGGAGCGGGCCCGGGGCGTCGCCCGCGAGACCCTCGACGGCGCCAAGAAGCTCATGGGCCTCCTCTAGGGAACCTTTCCCGCCGCCCGTCCGTCTACCTTTATGATCGCCGTTCTCTAGGAGGTTTCCCGTGCCCAAGATCAAGGTCCTCATCGCCCTGACCGTCGCCCTCGTCCTCCTGGCCGTGTCCTGCGCCTTCGCCATGGCCGAGCACCGGGAGGATTTCTCGAAGACCCTGCCCCTCAAGTCCGGTGAGCGCTTCTCCCTCGAGAACGTCAACGGCGACGTCCGGGTGACGACTTGGAAAGAGGCCCAGGTCGAGATCAAGGCCGTCAAGTCCAGCCGCCGGAGCGAGGAAGAACTGGACAAGGTCGAGATCCGGGTCGAGGAGGTCGCCGGCGGCGTCCAGGTCAAGGCCATCTGGCCCAAGTTCCCGCGCCGGGCCAGGGTCAGCGTCGACTTCGAGGTCCGCGTCCCCGAGGGCGTCGTTCTGGACGAGGTCGGGACCGTCAACGGCGGCGTCGAGGTCCGGGGCCCCTTCGCCCGGGCCGACGTGGGCACGACCAACGGCTCCGTCACGGTCGAGGACGGCTCGGGCGAGCTCGAGGCCTCGACGACGAACGGGTCCGTGCGCATCAGCCGGTTCGAGGGCCGCGTCGACGCCGGCACGACCAACGGGAACATCCGCCTGGAGGGCATCGCCGTCAAGGGCGGGCTGGAGGCCGGTACGACCAACGGCTCCATCACCGTGTCCTTCCTGTCGCCCGAGACGCTCAACGCCGACCTCTCGGCCCACACGACGAACGGCCACATCACGGTGGATTTCCCGGTCACGCTCAAAGCCCTGCGCCAGTCGAAGCGCCACGTCGAGGCCAGGATCGGGCAGGGCGGGCTATCCATCGAGCTCAGCACGACCAACGGCTCCATCACCCTGACCAAATAAGGCGCCCTGAGCAGGGACTGTCCCCACAGGGGACTATCCCTCTTTCTTCTTTCCGGCGGGGGACTGTCCCTCTTTCTTTCCGAGCCGTTTGCTTTACAATAGGGGAGGTCCGAACATGGCCGCCCCTTCCGAAACACCCTTCACCCGCGAGGTCAAGCGTGTCCTCCGCTCCGTCCCCCGCGGCCGGGTCGTGACCTACGGCCAGGTCGCCGCCCTGGCCGGGCGCGACGGCGCGGCCCGGGGTGTGGCCTGGATCCTCCACTCCTCGTCGGACGCGGCCAGTCTGCCTTGGCACCGGGTCATCGGGGGCCGGGGGACGATCTCCCTGCCCCGCGGCCGCGGCCGGGGGACATGTACGCCCGGTACGTGTCCCCGTGGCGGATTCGATGAACAGAAGAAGCGTCTCGTCGCCGAGGGTGTCGCGGTCGGCCCCGGCGGCCGGATCGACCTGAAGCTCTACCAGTGGGAATCCGCCTCCGGCGCCGCCGCCCGTTCCCGCGCCGCCCGCCGATTCCTTCGTGACTTGACGAAGGAACGGTAGGGGACTCGGGCTGCTTCAGTGGCAGCTCGGGCGGGGCCCCAGGGAAACGGTGATGATGGAATACGATTCCCCCCGGACCCGTCGTGCCAGCGTCTCTCCCGGCCGGAAGCCGGAGGGCATCCAATCGATGACCGTCCCGCCGCTATCCAGGAAATAGGGACTGACGAGAAGGTCCATGACCTTGCCGCGGATGACGCGGAAATCCCCGACCCGGAATTCCTTTTCTTCATGCAGGTCGAACATCCTCTCGTCGAGGCCGGGAACCGGTTCGAACGGATAGAAAGCGTCGAGAACACCGGCCTTCTCCCTCTCGGGGATGAGATACTCCTCGAACGTCTCCGGGCCCATGCCGATCGTGCGTGTGGGGTACGGCAGTCTCGGCAAGACCGGCGTCTTTTTCTTGAACATCCCTGCCCTCCTATCGTGGGAATGATCTCGGTCCATATGAGGAGACGCTCCGCGGGGCGGGGAATTCTCAGATCTCGAGGGTTCAGCCTGGGGCAGTTGGGGTCAGACCCCAGAATTATCTTTATAAATCAGAAACTTAGGTCTCTTTCGGGGCCAAAATAGGGGCCAAAAACGCTGTTTTTGACCCCAAAAAACTGAAACTGCCGCCGAGCCCGGACGATCAGCTCGCGGGCCTGATGCGGATGTTCCGGAAGTAGATCGGCGCCCCGGCGTGCTTGCCCTGGAAGCCGATCCGCCCCCTGGTCGCCAGCTCCGCCTTGGGCCGGCTCAGCCAGGCCGGGATCTCGCTGCCGTCGGGGTTGATCTTGGCCGACGTCCACAGGCTCATGTCCATGTCCGTGACCTTCTCGCCGTTGAGCTCGACCGCGATCCTCTTTCCTGCGCAGGTGACGGTAAAGTGGTTCCATTCCCCGGCCGGCTTGACGGCGCTCTTCGCCGGGGCCAGATGTCCGAAGATCGCGCCGCAGTGCCAGGTGGCCGGCTGCTTGGCCCACTCCTCGGCGAAGTCGTCGGCGATCTGGACCTCGACCGAGTTGGGGATCCAGTCGGCCATATCCGAGCAATAGACGATGACGCCGCTGTTCGTCCCCGGCGCGGTCATGAACTCGAGGTCCAGGACGAAGTTCTCGTAGTCCTTCTTGGTCCAGAGCGCCTGGTCCTCCGAGGCGGTGATGACGCCGTCCGTGACGGTCCAGACGCCGGCCGGGAACTCGGCGTCGGAGAGGTCGGCGGCGAACAGCGGGGTCCAGGCGGGCTCGGCCGCGGCGGGCGCCGCCGGCGCCTCGGCTTTCTTGCAGGCCGCCGTCCAAGCCATCGTGAGGGCGATCAGCAGAATGGGAACGAAGAGGGATCTTGCGCGCATGGTCGGGACTCCTTTTCTGGTGCGTCTTCCTTCAACTCCGTCGACCAACTCTATCAAGAATCGGGGCCGAGGGAAATAGGACCGCCGCCGACGGTGAGCTCTGGGGCACGGACCCCTTGGACATGCCGCCTCCCGGCTCGGCCTCGTGCTTGCCAATCCCGCGGCGCCGTACTATCCTGGAGCCCAGCTCCCCGAAGGAGGTCCCGCGATGAACAGACCTTTCCGGTCCGTGCTCCCGGTCGCCCTGGCCGCCGTCCTCATACTCGCGTCCTGCGCGCCCAAGCCGGCCGCGACGGTCCCCGCCGCCGCGCCCAGGCCGCTCGTCCTGGGCATGCACGCCATCACCGAGACCGACGCCGACGCCCGGACCCTCATCGGCGAGGTCCCGGCCTTGGCCAAGCGCGGCGTGAACCTCCTCATCGTCGAGGTCGACTACTGGTACGATTACGCCTCCCATCCCGAGCTCCGGATGGATAACCCGGTCAAGAAGGAGACCGTCAAGGCCCTGCTCGCCGCCTGCCGCTCCCGCGGCATCCGCGTCGTGCCGCAGTTCCAGAGCCTCGGCCACCAGTCCTGGGCCGAGAAGACCTTCCCTCTCCTCGTCAAGTACCCCCAACTCGACGAGACCCCGAACAAGTACCCCGGCAACAAGGGCCAGGACCCCTGGGGCACCGACTTCTACTGCCGCAGCTGGTGCCCCCTCCACCCGGACCTCCCGCCGATCGTCAACGACCTCTACGACGAGCTTCTCGACGCCTTCGAGGCCGACGCCCTCCACGTCGGCATGGACGAGGTCTTCATCATCGCCGACGCCGACTGCCCCCGCTGCGGCGGCAAGACCACGGCCGAGATCTTCGCCCGGGCCGTCGACGACGCCTACGACCACATCGTCCGCAAGCGGGGCAAGGAGATGATGATGTGGGCCGACCGCCTCCTCGACGGCCAAGCCACGGGCTACGGCCTGTGGGAAGCGTCCATGAACGGCACGGACAAGGCCATCGACATGATCCCCAAGGACATCGTCATGTGCGACTGGCACTACGAGCCGAAGTACCCGCGCCAGACCGCTCCGAAGTCCATATTCCCCTCGCCCAAGATCTTCGCCGACAAGGGCTTCCGGGTCCTGCCGACGAGCTTCAAGAACGTCGAGGCCGTCAACCGGTTCATCGACCAGTCGCTGGCCGTGCCCGGGGACAAGGTCCTCGGCCACCTGTGCACGGTCTGGAACCCCATCAAGGCGGGGCAGTCCGGCAAGCTCAAGCAGCTCAAGGCCGCTTCGAAGAAGATCAAGGCGGCCCGGGGCTGATCCGGGCCGTCCTCCGGCTCACTTCGCCGCCGTGACGAGGTTGCGCCGGCGCAGCTCGTCGAGCCCGCTCTCCCACGGCCCCGCCGCGGCCCACATATAATAGGAAAAGTAGCGGACCGTCTTCTGGAAAATGGGCACCCAGGGCTGGAACTCGGCGTAGTAGTGGGCCGACTCGCCGTTGGACGGGTGGTTCATCCACATGTGCAGGAACTCGGGCTCGCTCACGGGGAAGGCCCCGACGAACGAGACGTCCTCGACCGTGTCCCGCCCGGCGTTCCAGCCCTCCTTCAGGAAGAAGACCCGGCCGAAATACTCCTCCGGCCGCATCCGGACCTCTTCGCGCCCGGTCTTGGCCGGGACGACGAAGACGTCCTCGGGCCCATGCTTCTCGCCCAAGGCCAGGATGGGCTGCGGGCCGAGCATGTTCAGCTCCGGGTTGATGAAATCGATGGCGAAGCGGACCTCGAGCAGGGGAGAGGCGCCGTCGAGGGTGAAGACCTTCTCCAGCCGGTTGCCGTAGTAGTCGGCCGTCATGCGGACCGCCGCCGCCGTCCCGCCGTTCTGGACGATCTCCGCGTCGTAGACCTTGTGCGTCTCGATCGAGGCCTGGCCCAGGAAGTCCTCGAAGCCGCCGTAGGGATAGAAGCCCCGCTCGCGGAAGGGCCGCCGGTCCGAGTATTCCTTCTCCGGCCAGAGCTTGAACAGGACGTTGTCGTTCTTCTCTTTGACGATATACTCGATGACCCGGGCCCCGATCGCGAGCAGCGTCACCTTGACCTTGTCGTTCTCGAGCCGGTACTCCATGATCCCGTCGCCGTCGAGATCCACGGACGTCACGCTGACCGCGCCCGCGGGCTCGCCGACCCCCAGCTGGGTCTCGGCCGTGACGCCGAGGGCCGTCGTTTTGACGACATAAGAGCCCGGCCGGAGCGGCAGCTTGAACTCGAGGGCCTGGTGCTCGCCTGTCGGCGCCGTCCCGGTCAGGGCCGTGGCCAGTACCGGCGTCCCGAGCTTGTCTTTGGCGTAGACCTTGACCTCGACGGGATATGATCTTCCATCCGTAAAGTTGTGAATGGAAACGGGATAGACGATCTCCGGGGCCCGCCCGTAGAGCAGCTTGTGGACGGACACGGCCGGCGGCAGGTCGAGCACGGACATGGTCCGTTTTATGCCGCCTTTCCACTTCAGTTCGACCAGGATGGGGTTGGCCTTGCCCATGGCCGCGGCCGTCGGCTGGATCCTGAATCCATAGGCCCAGGATCCCCGGCCGGGCTCCAAGGGGATCTCGATCGTTCCCTTTGTCGACCGGACAGCCGTGTTCGATGTGCCCTCGAATACGGCCTCGAGCTCCGGCCCTGTCCGGACTTCGAGCGCCGCCGGGAAAGCCGAGCCGGTCCGATTCGACGGCACGACCGTCAATCCGTAACGGCTGAGATCCACGTCGAGTTGAACGACGTCCCCGAACGCTCTCTCGAGATAGGCGCGGTCGAGCAGGAGCAGCTGAAGGGCGCTCCGGAACGGCTTCGGCCCCATCATCCGTCCTTGCGGCAGGATGCCGACGGCCCGCCGGCCCATGATGGCCCGCCACATCTCGTCCCGGGTCCAGCGCCGTCCCTTTTCCGCGAAGAGGACCATGCAAGCCGGGGCTTCGTCCTTGACGAGGCCTGTCTGGAGGATGAAAGGCACGTCCTCGGTGTCGATCTGTTCCTTGTTGCCGTCGATGGCGATCTGGCCGTCGTATTCGAACTTGTCGCAGTCCGGCGCCCAGACCGGCCGGAAGACGTGACCGCCCCGGTCCTTGACGAACGCGATCCACTCCTCCTCGGTCGGCATGTCCTGGATCTTGAAGCCCTCGTAGCTTTTCAGCCCGTAGCCGACCGTACCCAGGCTGTGCGTGGCCTTGCCCGTGCCGACGTCGACCGGGATGTCCAGTCCCACTTTCCCCAGCCATTCGGGGAGCTGCTCCCGCATCAGGAAATCCATGTAACCGCTGAAGGTGAACCAATCGTTGCCCTGGTCCAATCCCTGCCCGATGACCTCGAGCGGGTGGCCCGGATGGCAGGTGACGCTGTGAAGGAGCGTTCCCGTTCCGAACCAGCCGCGATGGAGGTCGAAGCGGTCGACGACGTCTCTCAGGCCGGCCAGGAGGTCCTTGAGCCGCCGCCGGTCCCGTCCCTCTCCGGCCAGGACGGCGAACAGGCGCCGCCCGTCGCGGGCGAGCGTGAAGGCCAAGACCTCCCGGTAGCCGGACGCTCGGGATTGGTGGCTGCCGATGGCGCCCCCCGCCCAGGGGAAGCCGGGGGCTTTGAGCCGCAGCCGGGCGGCCAGCGGGCCCGCGGGATCGGCCCAGACGAGGACATCGCCCTTCGCTAGGGCCCGCGCCAGGGCCTCGTCCGAGGGGTCCGCGAGTTCGGCCGCGGGGCGCTCGAGCCAGGCGCCGAGGAAGCCCTCGTCGACGGCGAGACCGGCGAGGCCCAGCTCCTCGGCGATGTCGGCCTTGTTCTGGGCGATGGCCGACTCGACATCGGGCCGTCCCATCAGGAAGAGGTTGCCGTGCTGGGCCCACGACCAGGCCGCCGTCTGCCAGTAGTTCGTGTAGCCGCTGAAACGGCCCCGGTATTCGACCGGCGCCCGGTCTATCGTCCTCGCCGGGCCGGGCCCGGACGAACGCGCGAAACCCTCGAGAACGTCCTGCGGCGCTCCGGGAACGTTCCGGGGGCCCAGCAGGAGGAGCGCGGCCGCCAAGACCGCCGTCGATCCGATCCTCGCTCGATCTCTCATGCCGTTCCTCCTCCGAAGCGCCTTGCGTTCCCTATCATTTACCCCATCCGGGCCTGGAATAGCAATCGGCCCAACCGCGGGACGGACGAACGCCCGGGAGAACGGGACGGGGACGGGCCCGAGGCCCGGCGCCGGGCGGTGACGCAGTCCGCGGCCGTCAGTCGCGGTAGAGGCCGTCGATGAGGGCGGCGTATTTCTGCTCGACGATCGTCCGCCGGACCTTCAGGGTCGGAGTGACCTCGCCGGCGTCGAGCTCGAACTCGCGGTCGAGGACCGCGACCTTCTTGATCCGCTCGTAGGACGCCAAGCCCGGCGTCATGCGGTTGGCCTCCTCGAGCAGGAAGGCGGCCACCTCGGGCCGGCGGCACAGGGCCGCCCGGTCCGCGAAGGCCCAGCCCTTGGCCTTGGCCAGGGCCTCGAGCTTGCCGAAGTCGGGCACGACCAGGGCCGAGATGAACTTGCGGCTGCTGCCGACGACGACGGCGCTCGTGATGTACGGGCTGGCCTGGACCAGGCCCTCGATGGGCTGGGGGGCGACGTTCTTGCCGCCCGAAGTGACGATGATGTCCTTCTTGCGGTCCGTGATGTACAGGAAGCCGTCCTCGTCGAAGCGGCCGATGTCGCCGGTGGCCAGCCAGCCGTCCCTGAGGACCTCGCGCGTGTCGGCCTCGTTCCTGTAGTAGCCCATCATGACGTTGGGCCCGCGGGCCAGGATCTCGCCGTCATCGGCCAGGCGCAGGTCGACGCCCGGGATGGGCACGCCGGCGCTCCCGAAGCGGACCCGCTCGGGCGTGCTGCCGGTGAGGACGGGCGAGGTCTCCGTCAGCCCGTAGCCCGGCATGATGCGCAGGCCGATGGCGTAGAAGAACTCGGCGATGTCCCTCGACAGGGGGGCGCCGCCGCAGATGGCGTAGCGGATGCGGCCGCCCGTCTTGGCCAGGATCTTGCCGAAGACGAGCCGCCGGGCCAGCCCGTGCTTGACGGCCAGGTGGGCCGGCACGGGCTCCCGGGCGATCGTCTTGGCCGCGTGCTTCTTGCCCGTCGCCAGGGCCCAGACGAAGATGGCCCGCTTGACGCGGGACCCGGCCATGACCATGTCCATGATCCGGGTGTAGATCTTCTCGAACAGCCGGGGCACGCTGACGATGATCGTCGGCCGGACCTCGACCATGTTCGTGGCCACGGCCTCGATGCTCTCGGCGTACGCCATGGAAGCGCCGACGTGGAACAGGAAGAACGTCGCCGTCCGCTCCAGGACGTGGGACAGGGGCAGGAACGACAGGCCGAGGTCGGTGTCGTTGAAATCGATGAAGGCGGCCAGCGACAGGACGTTGCTGACGAAATTGGCGTGGCTGAGCATGACGCCCTTGGGGACGCCCGTCGTTCCCGAGGTGTAGATGATGGAGGCCAGGTCCTCCGGCCGGACGGCTTCGGCCGCCCTTTCGAACGCGCCCGGATCGGCCTCTTCGGCCCGCCGGCCCATCTCGACGACGTCCGACAGGGCGTGGGTGCCGGCCGGGGGATCGCCATCGACGACGATGACCCGCTCGAGCGCCGGCAGCCCGGCCCGAACGGCCTCGACCTTGCGCCACAGGTCGAGGTCGGAGCAGACGACGATCCGCGTCCCGGAGTCCTCGAGGAGGAAGCGGATCTGCTCGGGCAGGAGCGAGGTGTAGATGGGCACGGTGACGGCCCCGGCGGACAGGGTGGCGAGGTCGGCCATGACCCACTCCGGCCGGTTCTCGGACAGGATGGCCAGCCGGTCGCCCGGCCCGAGGCCGAGCTCGCGGAAGCCGAGCGACAGGCGTCGGACACAGGCCTCGACCTCGTCCGTGGAGATCCGGGTCCAATCGGTCCCGGCCTTGAAGAGCATCCGGTCGGGCTTCTTAAAGGTCCGGCAGGAACGGAGGAAGAGGCGGCTGAGGGTGGTCACGGTGTCGTCGGGCATGGTCCCTTCTTTCTCGGAGACCCATTATACAACTTTTTCGGGCCTCCTCGAGGGGAAAATGGCCGCCCGCGGCGGCGGGCCCGCCCGTCAGCGCTCGAGGATGAGCTTGATGAGCTCGGCGGCCTTGTCGGCGAAAGCGGGATGGGCGGCCGACAGCCGGGCCAGGTCGAGGGCCCGTTCGAGCGAGCCCGCGTTGTGGTACCCGGCGGCGCCGTTGTACTGGGCCGTGGCCTTGGTCGCCTGGACGGCCAGGACCTGGACCTTCTTGCGGATGACCAGGCGGTTGCGCCGCTCGAGCGCCATATCCGAGGCCTCGATCTCACCGATCTTCTTCTCCAGGGCCCGCTCCCGGTCCTCGAAGGACCCGGCCGCCCCGGAGAAGTAGATGCCCGAGTTCAGCCAGTCCTTGCGGTCGGCGTAGAGCCGCCCGAGGTGGAAGGCGGCGTCGGCGTCCTCGGGCGCGAGATCGAGGGCCTGGCGCAGGTCGCGCTCGGCGTCGTCGAGCCGGCCCTGCTTGTAGGCGACGATGCCGGAGAGCGTCGCGACGTCGGGGACGCCGACGAGGAAGACCTTGGCCGCCTCGACCTCCCGCCGGGCCTCCTCGAGCCGGCCGAGCTCGTGGAGGTTCCAGGCCGACCAGTAATGGCCTTCGCCCATGTAATAGGTGCCGAGCTCGAGGAGCCGGCTGAGGACGGCCAGGGCCTCCTCGTTCCGGCCGAGGTAACCGAGGGCCAGGCCCTTGCCGAGAAGGGCGTCTCGGTAGATCGGGAGGAGGGCCAGGGCCTTCTCGTTCCATTCGAGACAGGCCTCGGGCTCCTCCATCTGGAAAGCGACCTTGGCCAGCGAGATGAGGACGGAGAGCGATCCGGGGACGCGCCCGTCCGCTTCGAGATAGTGCTTCTCGGCCGTCAGCAGCTTTCCTGAAAGCAGGGCCGCCTCGCCGAGGTAGTGGTGGACCTCGGCGAAGCCCGGGTCCGACGCCAGGAGCTTTTCGAGGGCGTCGAAATCGTAAGCCGGCGAGAGGGCCGCCTGGAACGCGACGAGCCGCGAAGCCGGGTGGAGGGCCACGGCCGTTTTTGGGTCGAACGCGTCCGTGAACTTATAGCCGAACGCGGTCCGCAGGGCCAGGCGGAGGGCGACGGCGAGGTCGTCGACCTTGGCCTCTGCCTCAAGCCCCCGGTCGATGTCGGCGATCCGGGCGTTGATCCAGTCGAGCTGGGCGTCGAGGTCCCGGCCGCCGATCCGGTCGAGGCCCGGATTGCCCTTGATCTTGACGGGCAGGCCGGCCAGGAGCTCGAGCCAGAGCCCGTATCGCTCGAGGGCCGGCTCTCGGGCGTCGAGGGGACCGGGGTCGAGCTCCGGCGCGCCCGGCGCCAAGCCCAGCTCTTTCGCCCTCAGGCCGAGGGCGATGGCCGCCCGGAGGCGCTTTTCGGCCGCCCCCGGCATCGCCGGGGAGGCTTCCGCGAGCTCCGCGTAGATCCGGGCGGCGTCCTTGAGGGCGTTGAAATGGCCGGCCGAGAAGAGGGCGTCGGCCTCGGCCATCCGGGCCGCGGCCGCGGCGGCCGGGTCGGGACGGACGGGAGCGCGGACGCCGGCCGCGGCGCAGGCGGCCGCGAGGCCGACGGCGCCGGCCAGGAGCGTGATCCCGATGGACCGCGTCATAGAGCCTCCTCCGCCGGCACGGGCCGGCCCTCACCCCCGGGCTCCTCTCACCCGAGAATTCGTCCGTGCCCGGGACGTCGTTTAGGCCTCCCGCCGGGTAAAGCCCGTTGACGCCATTGTAATATCCTTTACAGCCCCGGAAAAGCCCTCCGGGCGGGGACGCCCTTGGCATGTTCTATGCAATAATGGGAACAGTTCCGAAGAAAGGAGCCCCCCTCATGGACCGTCGCGATTTCATGGGCAAGGCTAGCTGCGCCGCCGCCGCTTTCGTGGCCTCGGGATCCCTGGCTTCCGGGCAGGACAAGGCCAAACAGGCCGTTCCGCCGCCGCCTCCGCCGCCCCCCTCGCGCAAGAGGTACCGGATCGACATCGAGATCTTCGAGGCCCGCGAGGACACCTGGTGCCACAAGAAAGGCGACACCTTCGCCTACCCCGCCGATTGGGGCAAGCTCTGTCCGTGGCTCCGGGCCAGCCTCAACGAGTTCGTGCGCCTGCTCGAGAACGGGGTCAACCTGCCCTGGCGTTACGAAGGCACGCCCTACGAGAAGGTCATCGATCCCGACGGCGTGACCACCGAGTACGTCCGCTGCCCCGACCCCACCTCGGCCCTGGTGGCCAAGATCACCCGGACCCGGGTCTGACGGACGTCTGTCAACCTTTCCCGGCCCGGCGGAGTATTCTTTAGTTGTCGGGGAATGCCATCCAAGGAACAGCCATGATCAAAGCACCCCGGGCCGTGACGGCCCTGCTCTCAGCCCTCCTCTGTCTCTTCACCGCTGCCGCCGCGGCCGCTCCGCCCCAAGTTCAGGCCCCGGCCAAGCCGGAGCGGGTCGAGTCGGCCCGCTTCGACGTCCCCAAGGCCGCGACACCGATCAGGGTCGACGGCGTCCTCGACGAGGAGGCCTGGACGGCCGCACCGAAGATCCCCCTGCCGTTCGAATGGCAGCCCGGCGACAACATCCCGTCCCCCGTGGACACCGAATGCCTCGTTACTTACGACCTCCACAACCTCTACGTCGCTTTCCGCTGCTTCGATCCCGAGCCGGGGAAGATCCGGGCCCACCTCATGGACCGCGACGACACCGACACCCTCATCATGGACGACCACGTCAGCTTCATGGTCGACTCCTTCAACGACGAGCGGCGCGGCTTCCAGTTCCGGGTCAATCCCATGGGCGTCCAGGCCGACGCCAACTTCAGCGAGCTCGAAGGCTACGAGGACTTCTCCTGGGACGCCATCTGGAAGGCGTCGGCGAAGATCACGGACTGGGGCTGGGCCGTCGAAGTGGCCATCCCGCTCGGCCAGCTCCGCTTCCGCCGCTCCGACGGGCCCCAGACCTGGGGCTTCGAGGCCGAGCGGTCCTGGCCGCGCGCCACGCGCCACCGGATGACCTCCCACGTCCGGTCGCGGAACGTCAACTGCATCCTCTGCCAGTTCAACAAGCTGACCGGTTTCGAGGGCGTCGTGCCCGGCCAGAACATCGAGCTGACGCCGACCGTCACGGCCGTCCGGACCGATGCCATGGACATGGGCGGTTATCCCGACGGTTCCCTCGCCCGCGGCGACATCAAGGACGACTACGGGCTGACCGCCAAGTGGGGCATCACGCCCAACCTCATCCTCAACGGCACGGTCAATCCCGATTTCTCCCAGGTCGAGGCCGACGTCGCCCAGCTCGAGATCAACCGCCGCTTCGCCCTGTTCTATCCCGAGAAGCGCCCGTTCTTCCTCGAGGGCGCCGACTTCTTCCTGACCCCGCTCCAGGCCGTCTTCACCCGGACCGTGGCCGATCCGCTCTGGGGGACCAAGCTGACCGGCAAGTCCGGCCGCACGGCCATGGGCGTCTTCGCCGCCCAGGACGAGATGACCAACCTCATCTTCCCTTCGAACCAGGGCTCGATGCAGGGCTCCCTCGATCAGTCGACCACGGGCGGCGTCTTCCGCCTGCGCCAGGACGTCGGCCGGGCCTCGACGCTGGGCGTCCTCTACACCGGCCGGATGGGGAACGACTACGGCAACCACGTCGCCGGGGCGGACGGTTTCTTCCGGCTCGACCGCAAGAACTTGGTCGTCGTCCAGTTCCTGCACTCGGAGACCGAGTATCCCGGCGCCGTGGCCGAGGCCTACGGCCAGCGCGAGGGCCGCTTCGGAGGCAACGCCGCCACCGTCCAGTTCCAGCACTTCTCGCGGGATTGGATCTTCGCCCTGGCGTACCAGGACCTGTCCCCGGGCTTCCGGGCCGATTACGGTTTCGTGCCGCGGGTCGATACCCGGCAGGGCAACGCGACGATCTTCCGCCAGTTCTGGGGCAAGGCCAAGGACTGGTTCAACCTCATCCGCCTCGGCGTCGCCGGCGAGGTCGTCTACGACCACGGCGGGCGGCTGACCGACCGCGGCCTGATCCTCGGCCTGATGTACCAGGGCGACCTGGAGAGCGTGGTCAACGTCCACGCCAACTTCACGCGCACCTTCTACGACGGGCAGTATTTCGACGCCGTCAACGGCGACCTCGTGTTCCGCATCCGCCCCTTCAACGGGGCTCAGGCCGGCTTCCAGGCCCAGGCCGGGCAGACCATCGATTACGCCAACGCCCGGCTGGCCCAGGGTCTCTCGGTCGGTCCCAATCTCTCGCTCAACATGTTCCGGCGGCTCAACCTGGTGGCCGCCCACGCCTACGAGCGCCTGTCCTACCAAGGCGAGACGGTCTACATCGCGAACTTGAGCCAGCTCAAGCTCGTCTGGAACTTCAGCGTCCGCTCCTTCGTCCGGGCCATCCTCCAGTACGGCGACCAGAAGCAGAACCCCGCCCTCTACGGCTTCCCCGTGGACTCGCGGAGCCGGGGCCTGTTCACCCAGTTCCTGTTCTCCTACAAGCTCAATCCGCGGACGGTCCTGTTCCTGGGGTATTCCGACAATTCCCTGGGCGGCGTCTTCGACAGCTGGCTGGGGCCGGACCGCGTCGGCCTGACCCGGACCGACCGGACCTTCTTCCTGAAGATCGGGTACGCCTGGCAGATCTGAACGGACCGCCCGGCGGCTGGACAGGGGCCGTCCCCATCTGGTACATTGCCCTCTCGCACCGGCGCTGAAAGGAGCCCCGTCATGAGAAGATCCCTGTCTGTCGCCGCCGTTCTCTTGATCGCCGCGGCCCTGGTCCCGGCCCTGGGCGGGCAGGCCGCCCGGAAGCCCGACATCCTCGGCACCTGGACCGGCTACGCCCTCTCCCCGGGCATGAGGTTCGAGCTGACCGTCGTCTTCGGCCGGACGGAAGCGGGTTACTCCGGCGTCCTCAGCGACGCCGACGGGATGATCGCCGAGACGCCCCTGCGGGACATCGTCTTCAAGGACGGCCGCGTGACCTGCGCCTTCGACCTCGACATGGGCGGCGACGTGATGTTCATCAAGCTCGAGATGGCCCTGGAGGGGGAGGTGCTCAAGGGCAGCTGGTTCGACGCCGAGGGCAACTCCGACGTCATCGAGCTGACCCTCAAGAAGTGACGGGGCGCGCCGGCGGGCCCGGCCCGCATCGCCCCGGGAGAGCGACATGAGCGGCAACGTCTACGACGAGCTCAAGGAGCGCGGCTTCGTCGCCCAGGTCTCCGACGAGGAGGCCGTGCGCAAGATGCTGGGCGGCGGGCCGGCCACCTTCTACATCGGCTTCGACAGCACGGCCACGAGCCTGCACGCCGGCAGCTTGGTGCCCATCATGGCCATGGTCCACCTGCGGCGAGCCGGCCACCGGGCCATCGCCGTCGTCGGCGGCGGCACGACCATGGTCGGCGACCCCAGCGGCCGGACCGAGCTGCGCCAGATGCTCGACGAGGCCACCATCCGGGCCCAAGGCCAGGCCATCCTCATCCAGCTCTCCCGCTACCTCCACTTCGACGGGCAGTCAGCCATCGCCGTGGACAACGCCGACTGGCTCCTGCCCCTCCCGTACATCGGCTTCCTGCGCGACATCGGACGGCACTTCAGCGTCAACCGCATGCTGGCCGCCGAGGCCTACAAGCTCCGCCTGGAGAAGGGCCTGTCGTTCATCGAGTTCAACTACCAGCTCCTGCAGGCCTACGACTACCTGACCCTCTACCGCAAGTACGGCTGCACCCTGCAGATGGGCGGCGACGACCAGTGGGGGAACATCCTGGCCGGGATCGACCTCATCCGCCGCGTCGAGGGCGGCGCGGCCGAAGCCCTGACCTTCCCCCTGCTGACCACGGCTACCGGGGCCAAGATGGGCAAGACGGCCCAGGGCGCCGTCTGGCTCGACGGTGGCCAGTTCAGCCCGTACGATTTCTACCAGTACTGGGTCAACTGCGACGATAGGGACGTCGGCCGCTTCCTGCGCATCTTCACCCTGCTGCCGCTCGACGAGGTCCGGCGCCTGGAGTGCCTCAAGGACGCGGGCCTCAACGAGGCCAAGCGGGTCCTGGCCTACGAGGCGACCAAGATCACCCACGGGGAGCTCGAGGCCGACAAGGCCCGCAAGGCCGCCGGGGCGGCTTTCGGCGGTCCGTCGGGCGCGTCCGGCGACTTGGCCGATCTGCCCACGACGGCCGTGCCGCGGGCCCGGCTCGAGGCGGGCGTCCCGCCGGCCGGACTGTTCACCGAGGTCGGCCTGACCCCCTCGCGCAAGGAGGCCAAGCGGATGATCGAGCAGGGCGGGCTCTACGTCAACGACGTGCGCGTCGACTCGACCGAGCGCCTGATCACGGTCCGTGACCTGGGGCCGGGCGGGGATCTCCTGCTCAAGGCCGGCAAGAAGAAGGTCCACCGGATCGTCCCGGCCTGACCCGTCCAGGCCCGAGAATTCCTTTGCCTTGACCGGCCCGTTATGGTTAACTATGGCGGCCGTCCGCACGGCCCAAGGAGAACGACATGAAACACGCCATCGCCATCATCCTGGCCTCGACGCTGGCCGTCGCCGGCTGCTCGTCGAAGGCCGAACAGTTCACCCTCAAGCAGGGCACGCCCGCCTACGACCTGGCCGTCGAGCTGGGCAAGACGATGCCGGCCCTGGCCCCCGGCCAGAAAACGGTCATGGTCCAAGCCAAGGGCTTCACCATCACGGCCGCCGAGGTCATCCAGGCCATCCGCGACAACTTGGGCACCCGGACCGAAGGCCTCAAGCAGCTCGACGCGGGCCAACTGAAGCGGGTCCTCGAGCAGGGCGCCGCGACGCTCGGCGAGCGCAAGCTCCTGCTGGCCGCCGCCAAGGCGGCCAAGGCCGTGCTGCCGGCCGGAGAGCTCGAGGCCGCCCTCAAGTCCGAATACGACCAGGCCGGCGGCGAGGCCAATTTCCTGGAGGAGCTCAAGAAGGCCGACATCTCCATCGACCACGTCAAGACGAGCGTCGGCGAGACCCTGCTCATCAACGCCTATTTCAAGGGCCTCGACGAGGCCGGCCTCAAGGTGGACGAAGCCGATCTCCGCGCCGCCTACGACGAGGCCGCCCGGACCGACCAGACGGCCACGGTCCGGCACATCCTCTTCCTGACCCAGAATAAGACCGATGACGAGAAAGCCGAGGTCCGCAAGGCGGCCGAGGCCGTCCTGGCGAAGGCCCAGGCCGGCGAGGACTTCGCCGCGCTGGCCAAGCAGTACTCCGAGGACCCCGGTTCGAAGGACAACGGCGGCCTGTACGAGAACTTCCCCAAGGGGCAGATGGTCAAGCCCTTCGAGGACGCCTCGTTCTCCATCCCCATCGGCGGGCTGAGCGGCCTGGTCGAGACGACCTTCGGCTACCACATCATCCAGGTCGTCGACCGCAAGAAGGAGACCCGGACGTTCGAGGAGGCCAAGGCCGGCCTCGAGGCCAAGCTCCTGCAGGACAAGCGCGGGACCCTGGTCCAGGACACCCTGAAGGCCCTCAAGGACAAGGCCCAGTTCAAACTCGTCGAGCTCTGATCCGCCGGCCCCGGCCGGCCCGGCGATGAGGGAGCGGGCCGGGCCTCACCTCTCGGGGGGAGGCCGCTGACCGCCCGAATTCCTCCCTTGCGGGGATTGCGGCCCCGGGCCGAGGCGGCTAAGATGGCAGAATAGAGGAGGCACCATGAAAAAGCTCACGACGATCCTGCTGGTCGCGGCCTTCGCCGGGCTGCTGCTCATGCCCCGGCCCGCCGCCGCCAGCGTCCAGTTCGGCCTCAAGGCCGGCGGCAACATGGCCAAGCCGACCGGCGCCGACGCCGACGACCCCATGGCCACCCTGAAATCCAGGGTCGGCTTCACGGGCGGCATCTTCCTGGCCTTCAACTTCGGCCGCGTCGTCACCATCCAGTCCGAGGTCCTGTACACGATGAAGGGCGCCACCTACGTGGCCCTCGACGATTCCTACACGGACAAGCTGAGCGCCGACTACATCGAGATCCCGCTGCTGCTCAAGCTGCGCATCCCCACGCCGGTCGTCCAGCCCTTCGTCTTCGCCGGCCCGTCCGTGGGCTTCAAGCTCAAGGAGAAGCTGGAGAGCGACGGCGAGGAGATCCCCCTCGACGAGGCCCTGCTCAAGAACAACGACTACGGCGCCATCTTCGGGGCCGGCCTGAACCTGGGGCGGAACTTCATGGTCGACGTCCGCTACAGCCTGGGCCTGCAGAAGGTCATCAACACCTTCGAGGGCGAGGTCGAGCCCGACTTCAAGAACGGCGTCTGGTCGGCCACCATCGGCATCGCGTTCTGACCGCCCGGACCGGTCCGTCTTCTCCGCGGCGCTGCCGCCCGCGCGGCGGCGCCGCTTTTCATTTAAGGAGAGCGCCCATGAGCCCGACCTTCAAGAACCCCGGCCGCGTCGCGTTCACCGGCACGATCGCCGCCCACGAGGGCGGCGGGGCCTTCGTCGCGTTCCCCCACGACGTCGAGAAGCTCTTCGGGGTCAAAGGCCGGGTCCCGGTCCGGGTGACCTTCGACGGCGTCGCCTACCGGGGCTCCATGGTCCGGATGGGGATGCCCAAGCACATCCTTCTCATTCTCAAGGAGATACGCGAGTCCCTGGGCAAAGGTCCCGGCGACCGGGTCGAGGTCACCGTCGAGCTCGACGAGGCCCCGCGCGTCGTCGACCTGGCCCCGGACGTCGAGGCCGCCTACCGCCGGGGCAAGGTCCTCGATATCTATCGCAAACAGTCCTTCAGCCACCAGCGGGAACGGAACTTGTGGATCGAGGAGGCCAAACAGGCCGCGACGCGGGCCCGCCGCATCGCCAAGTCCGTCGACGACCTCCGCGGCAGCAAGGGCTGACCGTGGCCCCCCGGCCGGCCTTCAGCGGATGTACAGGTAGATGTAGTGGTTCTCGCCGTCCTCGTCCTTGACCGTCTCCACGAGCTTCTGCTTGGCTTCCCAGCCCGGGATGGAATAATTGTGGCAGACGACCCGGCTCTTGGGCCTCAGCTGCGTCTCGAGGATCGGCCTCATGAGGGCGTTGGATTCGGGCAGCAGGTACAGGCTGACGACCGTGGCCTCGGAGATGTCGGCCTTGGTCGCGTCCAGAGAGAGGAAGCGGACCTTGTCGCCGACCCCGGCGGCCGCGGCGTTGCGCTCCGACTCCGCGACCATGGCCGGGTCGATGTCGATGCCCACGCCCCGGGCGCCGTAGCGCCGGGCGGCCGTGATGACGATGCGGCCGTCGCCGCAGCCGATGTCGTAGAGGACGTCCGTGCCGTTCAGGGCGGCCAGCTCGAGCATCCGGTCGACGACCGGGGCCGGCGTCGGCACCCAGGGGGCGAGGTCGACGGCGTCGTCCCGGCCATGCGAGCCGAGGAAGAGGTCGACCGTCTCGCCCTCGTCGTAGCGGAAGGAATAGGGGCTGCCCGGATCGAGCGAGTAGACGGCGTCCTTTTGGCCCGTGGCGAACTCGACCTCGAGCGCCACGGAGGTGGGGTAGCGGTCGACGGCGTCCGGGGCGATCTCGCGCGTCTCGATGGCCTCGGGGCGGCCGGCAGGATAGACGCGGTAGACGATGGTCCGGTCGGTGACGTTGCGGACGGTCGTCTCCCTGAGGGCCAGGTCCGCGGCCGTGGCCGCGGCCGAAGGCGGGGGAGCGGGCTCGGGCCCGCGGCGGCAGGCTGGGACGGCCAGGGCGGCGGCGATCAGGGCGATGAGCGCGGCGGCGCGGGCGAGATCGGTTCTGCGCGGCATGGGCACCTCCCGTCGGGGCCATTGTAACAGAAACGCCCGAGTTCCCCTCTCTCGGGCAAAAAAAAGGCCGGCCGGGAGGTCCCGGCCGGCGGTTCGAGTGCGGCGTAAGCGGGGATTACTTCTTGATGGCGTCCAGAATGGCCTTGGCCTGGGCCGTCCGCTCCGTCTCGGGCTCGAGCTTGATGAACTTCTCGAGGTTCTCGGCGGCCTTGGCGTTGTCGCCCTTGTTCAGGTAGGCGAAGGCCACGCGGAGGTAGGGGTCGGCCCAGTCGGGCTTGATCTGGCTGGCCATCTCGAAGTAGCGGATGGCGTCGTCGATCTGCTGGTTGGAGAAATAGATCTCGGCCACGTTGTAGGGCAGGTTCTCGTCCTGGGGGGCCATGTCGATGGACTTCTTGAAGTAGTCCTGGGACTCGGCGAGCTTGCCCTGCTTCAGGTAGCACAGGCCGATGGCCGCCAGGCCCTTGGCGGCCATGTTCTTGCCCATGGCCGAGTCGGTGCCGGACTGTTCGATGAGCTGGTTGTACTTCTGGATGGCCGTGTCGTACTCGCCCTTCTCCCGGTAGCAGTCGCCGATGTTCAGCAGGACCTGGTAGGCCCCGGGGTTCTTGGACAGGAACTCCTCGTACATCATCAGGGCCGTGTCGTACTTGCCGTCCTTGAAGAAGGCGTTGCCCTCCTCGAGGACCTGGAAGGTGGCCTCGTCCTGGACGATACCCGAGCCGGCGGCCTCCTGCTCGAGCTTGAGGACGATCTTGGGGTTCTTGTCGAGCTGCGAGATGCGTATGCTCGTCGAGACGGGGAGATAGCCCTTGGCGCTGGCCGTGATGATCCAGCTGCCGGTCCCGACGCCCATGATGCCCCAGTCGCCCTTCTTGTCGGTGGTCGCTTCGAAGGTCGTGCCGCCCGGCTGGTCGAAGACGGCCGTGATCTTGGCCTCAGCCACGGGCTTGCCGGCCTTGTCGACGACCGAGCCGCCCATGCGGGCGATGCCGCGGCCCGCCTGGGCCAGGGCCAGGCCGGCCGTGAAGATGAGGATCGCGGCGCCGGCCGCGACTTTCGCGGATGACCGATATGTCATGACTGCCTCCTGCAAATGATCGGACCACGACCATTATCCCTTCCCGGGGGCTTTTTTTCAAGGGCGGGCCGGGGAGAGGGCCCGGCCGGGCTCACAGCCGCCAGAGGTAGGAGGCCTTGAAGAACAGGCCCCGTTTCATCTCCAGGAACCGGCCGGCGTCCCGGTAGGCGCCCTCGAACCACTCGGTCCGGTCCCGGAGCGAGCCGTAGCCGAGCTGGACGACCGTGCCCGGGATGTAGGTGAAGGAGGCCAGGAGATCGGTCAGCATCTCCCGGCGGTAGGCGTTGTACTCGACGACGCCCCGGAAGAAGAGATAGCGGTTGGCCTGGTAGGTCAGGCGCCCCCGCCAGATGGCGTAACCGTACTCCCTGTCGCCGGTCGACTCTCGGAAGAAGTCGGCGTAGGTCAGGCTGGCCGTCAGGTCGAGCTTCTCGGAGGGCTTGTAGGTCAGCCCGGCCGTGGCCCTGTTCCCGTAGCCTTGATAGGGGTCGGCGACGTAGCGGATGGAGGCGCCCCGGAAATAGAGGCCGCGCAGGGAAATCTGTTTGGTGACATAGCTCACGACCTGGACCTGGCCGCCGCCCGTGTCGAACCGGCGGCCCAGGAAGACCTCTGTGGCGTATCGGCCGAGGGCTTGCACGGTCGTGTTCCCGCCGAGGAGGACGGTCAGGCCGAGGCCGGCATTGGTCTCGAACAGGCCGCTCGGCAGGTCCTTGACGGCGCCGGTATAGACGGTCGGGGTCAACTTGCGCCAGAAGCGGCTCTTCGGATAGAGCCGCCGCGCCAGCGAGGCCTCGAGGCCGGCCACGCCGGACCGCGTCAGATAGCCGACATCGGTCCGGAAATCCTCGGATATCCCGTACAGCGAGATATTGACGCCCAGGTCGCGGGTGTCGAACAGATAGGCGGCGCCGGCCGCGATGCCGTTGGCGGCCGGCGTTCCGTCGCCGGGGCCCGTCCACGAACCGAGGGCGTGGAAGGCCAGCTGGCTCGACTTCGACAGCCGCAGCTGGCCGTCGGCGCCGGCCACCTGGTTGGCGACGCCGCCGAGCCCACGGCCCGTGTAGATGGCCCCGAGGTAGCCGTCCGCGCCGACGGCCCGCTTGTAACGCAGGACGGCGAAGCCGGCCGTGCCGTCGCCGCCGGGCTCGAAGAAGGGATCTCCCCGCGGCGACTCGTCGAGGGCCAGGATGGAGGCCACGGTGTCCTTCCTGCCGATCTTGCCCGAGAGCTTGAAGCCGACGAGGGGATCGACGATGGTCCGGGTGTGGACGGCGGCCACGAAAGGCGCGGCGTCCGAAGCGGCCGCCAGGTTGAACATCTCGCTGCCCTCGAGGAAGAAGGGCCGCTTCTCCGGGAAGAAGAGGTCGTAGCGGAGGTTGACGTCGACCTGCCCGGCGTCCGCCTCGATCTGGCTGAAATCGGGATTGACCGTGGCGTCGAGGATGAGCTGGGAGGTCAGGCCGAGTTTGGCCGTCAGATGGCCGTCGGCCTGGCCCGCCTCCCCGGCCAGGACCCCCTCGACGCGTTCCGCGCCGTCCCGGTAGGTGACGGCCGGCAGGACCTCGAGCAGGGTGTAGCGGCGGATGTCCTCGAGCTCGAGGGGCATCATCTGGGTCAGGAAGAAGTAGCCCCGGGCCGGGTCGAGGGCCGGGTAGGAGGTGTGTTCGGACCGGCGCGAGATGTAGCGCTCGAAGAAGAGGGACATCTCGACCCTCTTCCGGCCCGCGTAACGGATGCTCTTGAAAGGCACGGCCAGCTCGACCGTGTAGCCGTCGGCGTCGATCCGGCCGGCGCTCGACCAGACCAGGTCGACGCTGAAGTCCTCGACGTTGCTGGCGAAGCGGCTGTCGGTCTGGATGCCGAGAGGGTTGACGTAGAAAGCGTAAAGGGACTGCCGGTCGTTGAAGGTGTCGAGGTTGATGCAGATCCAGTCGTCGGGCCGGATGGTGTCGCGGTTGGCCACGGAGGCCTTGATCCGGTCCGGCTCACGGTCGAAGCACTTGAAGGCGAAGTAGAGGGCCTCGGCGTCGTAGGCCATGTAGGCCGTGGTCCGTTCGCTGGCTTCGCGGCCGAAGTCGGGGATGAAGGTCTTGTCCAACGTGACCGACGGCGCGGCCCGCCAGGCCTCGTCGTCCATCCGGCCGTCGATCACGGGAGGGCGCTCGACGCGCAGCGGCCGGAAGAAGGCTTGGGGCGGGGCCGCGGCGGCGGCCTGACCGAGGACGGCAGGGACGAACGCGAGGATGGACGCGGTGAAGAGGAGCGGGACGGCCTTGCGATACATGGCAGAGACTTTACACGTCCCGGCGCCTCTTTTCAAGGACCATCTTCCCCTGTCGCGGTCTCCCCGGTCCCCCGGCCGCGGGCCAAAAAAAAGCCCGCCCCGGCTTGCGCCGGGGCGGGCGTGCTTCTGCTTGTGCTGGTGCTGCTTAGAAGGAGAACCGGGCGCCGAAGCGGGCGGTCCAGGTCCCGTAGCGGGTGGTGTACTGATTGAACACGGTGTTCTTCCAGAAGGGGTCGCCGGGCGTGTCGAGAGCGGCCTGCCAATCGAAGTTCCCAGCCAGGAAATCTTCGTTGGAGATGTCCATCGTCGTCCGGTTGGGGGCGATGCTCTTGGCCTGCCAGGTCTTGGTGTTGGTGAAGTTGTTGACCTGGAGGTTCAGGGACACGTTGTACTTGCCGGCGATCTTGAGGGCGTACTCGAGGTAGATGTCGCCCCAGAAGGTGAAGGGCAGCCGGCCGAGGTCGCCGTAGCCGTTGGGATAGATGTAGCTATTGCGGACGCTCAGCTGGGTGCTGACCGGAAGGCCGCTGCGGCCGTAGCCGACCACGCCGACCGTGAGGCCGAACGGGAAGGCGTAGGAGCCGTAGGCCTTGAAGTAGTGGGTCCGGTCCTGGGGGAGCGGGCCGTCGAGCAGGGTGCCGTCGAGCCGGTACATCATGAACCACATGTCGAAGAAGCGCTCGACGTTCGGGGAATTCCGGCCGTTCTCGTCGGAGGAGGACAGGCCGCTGTAGTTGCCCTCGACGCGGCTGAGGGTGTAGTTGAGGCCGCCCTGCCAGTTGTGGCTGAACCGCTTCTCGAGGGAGACGTTCATGCCGTAGTACTCGCGCTTGGCCCTGGGCTGCTCCCAGAAGCCGGGCGCGAACTCGTCGAACTTGGCGCGGATCCAGTCGCTGCCGGGGTTGGCGTTGAAGTACAGCTCGCCGCCGGCCTCGACGTCCTCGACGCCGATGTCCTCGATGGTGTTGATGAGGTGCTTCTGAACGAGGCGGACCGACAGGGACAGGTCCTCGGTCAGCTTCTTCTCGGCGCCGAAGGAGATCTCGCGCTGGGACACGGGCTTCAGGTTGGGATCGGTGGTGTCGAAGGAGGGCACGCGGTAGTCGATCGTGCCCATGTAGGTGCCGCCCGCGGCCTGGTCGGCCTGGGCGCCGGCGCTGGTGTCACCGGCCGGGTACTCGTCGCCGATCTCGTAGAAGTTGGGATTGTCGAGGGTGTAGTAGTCGCTTTTCCACTTGAAGCCGCCGTAGGAGCCCTCGGCCAGGTACAGCTTCATAACGTCGTAGTAGATGCCGAAGCTGCCGAAGACCTTGAGGGTGGAGTCGCCGAAGACGTCGTAGACGACGCCGAAGCGGGGGGCCAGCTTCTCGTCGAAGTCGAACTTGATGGGCTTGCCGGGGTAATCGGGGTTGAAGGACGGGATGTACTCGGATTCCGTCCGGACGCCCGCGTTGATGGTCAGCCGGCCGCCGATCGTCCAGGAATCCTGGAGGTAGAGGGCCCAGCTGTTGCGGAAGATGTCCCACTGGTAGCCGTAGGGCGAGGTCCAGGAGCCGCGGATGTAGTAGTAGCCGTAGGTGCCGCGGAAGGTGGGCACGCCGTAAGCCGTCAGCGCGGAGCAGCTGCGGTCCCAGTACAGGTTGACCATGGGATAGGCGGCCGAGTTGGCGTAGTCTTCCTGGTCGCGGATGAGCTGGGCGCCGGCCTTCCAGGCGTGTTCGCCGCCGAGGCTGACGTAGTAGGACAGGTCGACGTTGCTGGAGTACTTCTCGATCTTCTGGCGCTGCAGAACGGTCCGGCTGCCGGAGTAGTTGATGGCGCCGGCGTAGAAGAGCAGTTCGTCGTCGATGACGCCGTCGTAGACGTAGCTGCTGGTGTTGTTGTAGTACGTGGTGAAGTCGTTACCGATCTGCTGGTTCTTGGTGTTCGACATGGCGTAGCCGGCGCGGGCGCTGATGAGGAAGTTGTTGCTCGCGCTGTAGTCGAACATGACGGCCGCGCTCATGTTAGGATAGTCGTAACCGGCCCGGTTCCAGGCGCTGAGGCCCCAGCCGCCGTAGGTCTTGCTGCTCGTCCCGTTGATGCTCGGGATCTCGCCGCGGTAGTTGGAATAGTTGTTGACGAAGGAGGCCGACATGCGCATGCCCTTGAACGGGGCCGCGGTCAGCTTCATCTGGCCGTTCCACACGAAGTCCTTCCGGTAGAAGGTGTAGAAGGGGACGTTATTCAGGCTCGGATCGGCTTCGGGATCGACGAGCGGGTCGTCGGAGAGGAAGCCGCGGCTGCCATAGGTGCGGTAGTACTGGGGGTTGAAGGAACCGAAGAACCACAGGCGGTCCTTGATGATGTAACCGCCCAGGTTGAAGACGCCCTCGAAGCGCTTGTAGTCGTCGCGCTTCTTGCCGCCGGCCCAGTACAGGTCGTCGTCGTTGACGAACTCGGCCAGGTTGTCGTCGTAGGGGCTCCAGCGCAGGTAGTCGCGGGACTTGCCCTGCATCAGGATGTTGTTGTCGTTGTAGTAGGCCATGATGTCGCCGTGGAACGCATTGCCGCCGGAGCGGGTGATGACGTTGACGACGCCGCCCATCGAGCCGCCGAACTCGGCGTTGTAGCCCGACGCGGTGACCTTGACCTCTTCGACCATCTCCATGACGGCGGACTGGCCGCGGGTGCCGATGTGGCCCTGCGTGATGTCGGTGCCGTCCATGTACCACATGTTCTCGGTGCCCGTGGCGCCGTCGACCGAGAGGCCGCCGGTGTTGCCTTCGTACTGGACGCCCGGAACGGTGGACAGCAGGCCGTCGAAGTTGCGGCTGCGGGGCAGGCTCATGAACACTTCCTTGGTCATGGTCTGGCCCTTGACCGTGCTCTTGACGTCGATCAGCGGGCTCTGCCCGATGACCGTGACCTGCTCCTCGATGGCCGCCTGGTCCAGGGTCACGTTCAGCGTGACCGTGGTGGACAGCTGGACGATGATGTTCTGGCGGATGAGGGTCTTGAAGCCCTGGAGAGAGAAGACGACCTCATAGGTGCCGGAAGGAAGGGAGAACAGGCGGTAGGTGCCGTCCCCGTCCGTCACGGCGGTCGCCTTGCCGACCATCTTCGGGCTCGTCGCTTCGACCGAGACGCCGGGGAGCGGAGCGCCCGTGGCGTCGAGGACCTTGCCCTCCATTTTGGAGGTCGCGGTCTGCTGGGCGAAGGCGGTCCCGGCGATGAACAGCACGAGGATCGCGATCGTGAGTTTCTTCATAAAAAAATTCCTCCTAGATATCGAGAACCTAAACCCTGGGCGGCTCGCTGGCCGCCCTCCTAGATCCCAAACGTGAACGTCCTTCGGGTCTCACCTCCTCGCGGTAAAAAAATTTATTCATTTTCATAGTCCAAACAGGCCTCTTTAATAGCAATTATCATGCCAAGACGCGGTCACACAAAGTGTCTTTAAAATGTGTAACTTAAATGCCCGAATGGACCACGGGACCTTCGGCATTTTGGACTAATCCAATAAATTGGATTCTGGCTGGTATCTTGGCCCAGTGAGGGCCGGACAAGGGGCTCGGCAAGCCTGTGGAAAACCCGGCTTCTCAGGCCGCCGGAGGGGGCCTTTTTGCGGGTCCTAGTCGGCCGCGATCGTCACCGTCGTCCGGGTCCCGGCCTTGGTCCCCGAGACCCGGTCCTCGGCGTTGATGTAGAGGTGATAGGAGCCGGGCGGCAGGCCGTCGAGGGGGATCTCCAGCGTCAGCGCCGAGGCGGTGGGATGGGCCGTCCGGGCGATCACGGCGGGGCTGACGGGAAAAGCCCGGCCTCCGGCCGCGTCGATGAGGCGCGCCGACAGAACGAGGTCGGTCTCGCCGGCCCCCGGGACCGCGTAGGGGACGACCGCCAGGATCCTCGTCGCGGTCCTGGGGATATTCCCCGCCGCTGGGGCGAAGGCGCTCCGGTCATAGGCGTAGATCTCCGTCCACGGGAGCGTCTTGCGGTCCTTGGCCGACCGGGCCTCGATCCCCGCGGTCCCGGCCTCTTCGGCCAGGATGAGCGGGGTCCAGAGGCGCAGGCCTTGGGGCTGAGGCGCCCGCACGGCGGCCTTGACCGCGCCCACGGCGCTGAGCCCCGTGTCCATGTCCCTGACGACGACGCGGCAAATGTAGTCGCCCGGACCGAGCGCGACCGAGGCCCCGAAGACGACGGCGCGGCCCCGGCCGTCGCGCGCGTCCATCTCCCCGCGGCGGACATCCCGGATGTCGCCATTGTCGTCGAACACGATGGACACGTATTCGACCGTGCCGCCGGTGAACCGGGCGGTGACCTCGCCCGGGACCCGGGCCAGGACGTGGAGGCCCGGGCCGTTCGCCGCCCCGGAGGCGAGGGTCGTCACCGGGACGCCGAACGGCAGGCGGGAGACGGCTCGCTGGTTGAGGGCCAGATCGAACAGGTGCAGGTCCTTCTCAAGCTTGGTGTAGGACGCGAAGGGCTTCGGATCGTAGAACCCCGACGGGGCCATGACCCGGGCCCCCTTGCGCTTGACCTCGACCTTGACGCGGTGGAACTTGCCGTCCTCCGCCGAGGCCGGATAGTAGCCGAGGACGTAGAAGGCGCCGGTGAGGTCCCCGACCGCGGCCAGGTTCTTGTCGTAAGAGCCGATGTTGGAATAGTATTTGCCGCCCGTCCTTTTTGACAGCGCCCGCAGGGTGTCGATGCCGGTGACCTTGTCGTCCGCGAACGGATTGGTGGTATCGGTGCCGAGCAGCCCCGATTTGAATCCGGTCATCGTCGCGCTTCCCGCGTGGACCATCTTGTCGGCCCCGAAGAGAGAGGTGTCCTTGGCCGCCTCCCGGGTATCCAAAGCGAAGAACGGACAGTCGGAAGCGCTGAATTCCCTGAGGAGCTCCTCCCAGAGTGGCTGAAGGGTCCGGTCTCCCATGTCGTAGGAGAATTGAGTCGGTTGGGACAGATCGCCTCGGGCCATCCCGGTACCTTGAGCGATGGCGGGATTGCCTTGGACGAGAGTGGTCGGGATCCCCGTCGAAAAGAGAAGGAAGCTCTTGCTTCCGGGGACGAGCCGCATGGCCTTGGCCAAGGACGTCAGAGTGGACAGGTAGTCCTGGGCCTGGTACTTCGATTGCCTTCGGCCGGCCTCGGTCCTCAGCACTTCTCCTCTGAGGAAGGGATCGCTGGTGTCGGAACTAGTATATCCCCGGAGGTCCCAGTACTCCCGTTCGATCTCCTCGGCGCGTCCGGAGATCTCCTTGGCGCTGATCCCGGCCACCGCCTGACGGGCCTTGGCCAGATCGGTGGTGAGGAACTCATGGACCTTGAGCCCCTTGGCCGACGAATAGGAAAGCACGGCCACCTCGTCCCCGGGAGAGGCCTCGGTATCGATGAAGTGCTGGGCCGCCTTGACGGCGGCCATGGCCCCGATCGGGCTGTTGAAGGCGAAGTCGAAGAAAATGAAATATTTGCGCGAAAGCAGGTCCTTGATCTCCGGGGCGGCCGCGGCCCCCGCTTCCGGGCTCTCTGTAACGGCGGGCGCTCCCGAGCCGTGGCGCTCGAACTCGGTCACGGTCACCGGAACTCCGTCGTCGGTGACGACGAAATCCTCTTTGCTCAGGTCTTGGATCGGCGTTCCGGACTTGTCGGTGACGTAGACCTGGACGAGCCGGACCGTGACGGAGACCTCATGTTGGAGGGGCTTTCCCGGGTCCTGGCCGGGCTGTGGGGCGGTCGTGCCGGCGGAGCCGAGGACGGCCGCGCCGAAGACGATGGCCGCGGCAAGAAAACGCGCTCCGGAACGACGCATCAACCTAACTTTTCCCTTCCCTGGGATCTTTTGCTTTCCATTCTACCCCCTGTTCAATCGACCGATATCGTCACCGTCGTCCGGGTCCCGGCCTTGGTCCCCGAGACCCGGTCCTCGGCGTTGATGTAGAGGTGATAGGAGCCGGGCGGCAGGCCGTCGAGGGGTAGGTCGAGGGTCAGGGTCTCCGACGCCCCGTGGGCCGCCCGGCCGACGAGGGCCGCCCCGGCCGAGACGGCGGCGCCCGTGCTCGCGTCGATGAGACGGGCCGTCAGGACGACCTCGGGCTCGGCCGTGCCCGGCACGGCGTAGGGCACCAGGACCTCGAGGCGCGGCGTCAGCCGCGGCACCGGGCCGGCCGCCGGCGCCAGGAACGAGCGGTCGAATTCGTAGGCGTCCCGCCAGGCCAGCGGGGCCCGGCCCTTCGGCGTGCCGGCTTCGAGATAGCCGCCGCCGCCCGAAGAGGTGAGGAGAAGAGGCGTCCCCAGCCTCAAACCCGTCGCCGCCTGCGGCTCCCGGACCGAGGCCCGGACGGAGCCGACCGCACTGGCGCCCGTCTCCATGTCCCGGACGACCAGGCGGCAGGTGTAGTCGCCGGGCTCGAGGGCCACGCCCGAGAGGAAGGTCAGCGGCTTGCCCCGCCGGGCCCGGGGATCGATCTCGACCCGGCGGACGTCGCGGACGTCGTTCTTGGCGTCGAAGACGAGCGAGACGAACTCGACCTTGGAGCCCGTCAGCCGCTCGGTGGCCGCGGCGGGCAGGCCGGCCACGATCCGCAGGCCCAGGCCCTCTCCCGACGCAAAGGCCAGCGCGGCCATCGGGAAGGACACCGGCAGCCGCGACAGGGACCGCTCGTTGAGGGCCAGGTCGTAGAGGTGGAGCTCCTTCTCCATTTTGGACATGGCCGCGAAGGGCTTGGGATTGAAGTAACCCGACTGGGCCCGGACCTCGCAATCCGGGCGCGACACCGCGACCTTGACCTCGCGGAAGCGGCCGTCCTCCCGCCCGGTCGCGGCGTAGCCGAGCACGTAGTACGTGCCGGTCAGCGTCCGGACTTGTTCGAGGTTGCGCTCGAACATGTTGATGTTGGCGTAGTAGCGGCCGCCGGTGATGTCGCTGATCCGCTTCAGGGAATTGAGTCCGGTCGTCTTGTCGTCCTGGAAGATGTTCGTGGAGTCCTGGAAGACGCCCTGCTCGCCCAGGAAGCCGCGCCCGCCCGACTCGAAGGTCATGGAGTCGTAAGCGAACAGGTCGGTCTCCTTGGCCGAGGCCCGGGTGTCGAAGGCGTAGAAGGCGCAGTCGGAGGCGCCGAACTCCTTGTACATGTCCTCGTTCTGGGTCCGCAGGACCCGGTCGCCGGCGTCGAACGAGGACCGGTCCCGGCCCGACGACGGGTTGCCCGATTGGCCGCCGTAGATGAGCGAAGCGGGCACGCCGGTCGAGAAGAACAGGAAGTGCTTCTGGCCGGGGACGTAGCGCAGGGACCGGGCCAGGTCCGTCAGCCGCAGGATGAAGATCTGAGTCTGGCGCTTGGCCTCCTGGCGGGCGTCCTTCATGGGATCGGTGACGGGGCGTCCGGCCGCGGCCTTGACCATGTCCTCGCTCGTCCCGCCGGCGCCGGCGAGAGGCTCCTGGGCCATGGTCCAGTACTGGAGCTCGAGGTCGGCGGCCCGGCCGGCGATGTCCTTGCTGCCGATGCCCTCGACGACCTCGCGGACCTTGGCCAGGTCGCGGGTCAGGTACTCGTGGACGCGGACGCCCCTGAGCATGGTGTAGGAAAGGACGCCGATCTCGTCGCCAGGCCCGGCCTTGGTGTCGAGGAAGTGCAGGGCGGCCTTGCGGGCCTTGAACACGCCGCGGCCGTTGTTGAAGGCGAAGTCGAAGAACAGGAAGAACTTCCGGGACGGGGCGGGGACGGCGGCCTCGCTCCGGGCGGCGTCGGCCGGGACAGGCTCCGGTCCCGCCGGCGCCGCGAGCGCGCCCTCGGCCAGGGTGTGCTTCTCGAAATCCGTCAGGACGACCGGCTGGCCGTCGTCGGTGACCGTGAAATCGCTCAGGCTCAGGTCCTCGACCGGCCGGCCTTTCTTATCGGTGACGTAGACCTGGACGAGCTTGAGGACGACCGAGACCTCGTGCCGGGGCGGCTTGGTCGGGTCCTGGCGCGCGCCGGCCGGGGCGGACTGAGGCAGGGCCGGGGCGGACAGCGCCGTCAGCGCGGCGAGCGCGACGAGGACGGCGGCCAGGGAGAGGATGCCTCCCGCGCGGCGGGAAGGGGCGGTGCGGAAAGGGCCATCGAACGGCATCGGTCCTCCAGGACGGCGAACGTTCCCTCACCCTTTCCGCGCCCATTGTCCGTCCGGCCCCCCGTGTTTGTCAAGCCGCCCGGACCGCCCCCGGCGATTGACGGCCCCCGCCCCGGCGCCTATACTGAGAGCGTAACGCCATGCCCGCGGGGAGGCCCACCGTGAACGATTCGAGATCCCTTCGCGCCGCCGTCGTGATCGCCGCCGCCGTCCTGTCCGTGGCCGGCCGCGTCGCCGCGGCCATCCCGAAAAAGGACGTCTGGTACACCCAGCACTACGTAATCATGCAGGACTTCGAGAAGAAGGCCTACCGCAAGATGTCGGAAGCGGGCCGCCAGGCTTTCCAGGAGCTGTTCTGGGCCGTCCGCACGGCCGACGCCCGGGCCGCGTTCGCCGCCCGGCTGGAGTACGTCAAGAAGAACTACTGGAAAGAGAACAACCAGCAGCCCTGGAACACCGACCGCTCCCGGGTCTACCTCCTCAACGGCAGCCCGGCCTCGATCGACGTCGACCAGAACGCCGCCTGGGCGACGAGCGGCACGCCCAGCCAGTTCATGCAGGCGACCGACCGGTCCAACGAGGACGTCGCCGCCAACCGGGCCGAGGTCTGGGTCTACCCGTACGAGAAGTACTTCATCAAGTACACCTTCACCTTCGTCCAGCCCTACTCCTGGAAGATCGTCCAGGGCTCGGGCAACCGGTACTTGGGCGAGTTCGAGACCCACAGCCGGGAGGTCACTTTCGGGATCGCCGACCTCGAGGCCTACAAGGCGGAGATCGAGGCCCTCGTCGCCAAGAAGAAGTAGCCGCCCGCCGGAAGGCCCGGGAGACCGACGACGCGCGAGCTGATCGTTTTCACCGCGGCGCTGGCCGCCCTCCTTCTCTACCTGCTGGCCGAGCGTGTCCGCCACGGGCGGGCACTGCGCCGCGTGCCGCGTCGCGTGGCCGTCTCCGGGACCCGCGGCAAGTCCGGCGTGACCCGGCTCGTCGCGGCCGGGCTGAGGGCCTCGGGCGCCCGCGTCCTGGCCAAGACGACCGGCTCCCGGCCCCGGCTCATCCTGCCCGACGGCTCCGAGCGCGACATCGACCGGGCCGGCCCGCCCTCTATCCGCGAGCAGGTCCGGCTCGTCGCCCTGGCCGCCGAGCTCGGCGCCGATACCCTGGTCGCCGAGATGATGAGCATCGGCGCGGAGACCCTGGCCGCCGAATCGCGGCGCGTCCTCCGGCCGGGCGCCCTGGCCCTGACCAACGCCCGGCTCGACCACCTCGACGACATGGGCCGGGACAAGGCGGCCGTCGCCCGGACCCTGGCCGAGGCCGTGGCCGAAGGGGCGGACGTCTTCGTGCCCGAAGAAGAGGTCCGGCCCGAATTCGAGCGGGCGGCCGTTCGGGCCGGGGCCAGACTGCGGCCCGTCCGGCGCGGCCGGGCGGGGGAGGACCTGCCGCTGGGCGAGTTCGAGCCCAACCGGCGCCTGGCCCTGGCCGTCTGCGACGCCCTGGGCGTCGACCGGGAGACGGCGGAGCGGGGGATGGCCGCTGCCGCTCCCGATCCGGGCCGGCTCGAGGTTTGGGAGGGGCTCTTCGGCCGCCCGCCGCGCCGCGCGACGGGCGTCTCGCTTTTCGCCGCCAACGAGCCCGAGTCGTCGGCCGCCGCCCTGGCCGCCGTGAGGGCCCGCCTGAGGTTCGGAGACCGGCCTCTGGCCGCGCTGCTCGTCCTGCGCGAGGACCGCGGCGACCGGACCCTGCAGTGGCTCCGCGCGGCCGCCGATGGCTTCTTCGCGGATTTCGCCGCCGTCGTCCTGGCCGGCCCGCAGGCCCGTCCGGCGCTGCGGCGCCTGCGCCGCGCCATGGGCCGCGACGCGTCCCGCGGGACGGCCTTCACGGCTTCGTCCTCCGCTTCGCCCGAAGCTCTCACGGACCTCGTCGTGGCCGAGGCCGGCGGAGAACCGGTCGTCGTCGGGCTCGGGAATTACGTCGGCCTGGGCGAGGCCATCGCCCGTCATTGGGAAGGCCGGGAGAAGGCCCATGATCGTTGAGACCCTGCTCATCGGACTCGTCCTGGCCCTGGTCTGGGCCGAGCTCACCGACGTCTCGCCCGGCGGCATCATCGTCGCCGGTTACTTCGCCCTCTATCTCGACCGGCCTCTTCGCGTCGCGGCCACCCTGGCCGTCGCGCTCGCCGCCTGGGCCGTCGTCCGGGCCCTTTCGCGCCAGCTCATCCTGTTCGGCCGGCGCCGGTTCGTCCTGGCCGTCCTCGTCGGCGCCGTCCTGTCGCAGGCCTGGCTCCTGGCCGCGCCCCGGCTCTTCGCCGGGCCGGTCGAGACGCGGGTCATCGGCTGGATCGTGCCCGGTATCCTGGCCTCGAGCCTGTCCCGGCAGAAGCCCCTGCCGACGCTGGCCTCGCTGGCCGCCGTCTCGACCCTGACCTACGCCGTGGCCCGGCTGGCGGCGCTGTTGTGAAGGGACCGGCAGGGCGCCGCCGCGCCGCCGCGATCTATGCCGCGGCCGGGTTGAGCCTCGTCTACCTCGCCGCCGTGCTCCTCCTGCCCGGGCGGGACCCGGCAACCCGCGCGGACATGACCGAGGCCGCCCGGCTCATGGTCCGGGCGACGGCCGCCATCCGGGACGGCCGCCTGGCCGGGGGTTTCCCCATCGACCCGGCCGCCGATCCGAACGGCACGGGCTTCATCGGTGTCGAAAGCTCCGCCGTGACGACCTCGGCCGGTCGGCTCGAGGCCAAGCGGACGACGACGAACCCCGAATTCGCCGCCCTCGCCGTCGCCCTCCTGCGCGAGGCCGGGGCGCGGCGCGGCGACGCCGTGGCCGTCGGGGCCTCGAGCTCGTTCCCGGGCCTCATCGTGGCGACGCTCTCGGCGGCCCGGGTCCTGGGACTCGAGCCGCTCGTCATCTCCTCGCTCGGCGCGTCGCAATGGGGCGCCAACGTTCCGGGCTTCGGCTGGCTGGAGATGGAGGGCTGTCTGCGGGACGCGGGCCTCTACGACGCCGCGCCCTTGGCCCGGTCCGTCGGCGGGGAAGGGGACGTCGGCCGGGACATGGACCCCGCGGGGCGGTCGGGGCTGGAGGCCCGGCTTCGGGCCGGGGACGCGCCCTTCCTCGCGGAGCCGGACCTGCCCCGCAACGTCGCCCGCCGCATGGCCCTCTACCGAGAGCGCGCCGCGGGACGACGGATCGCGGCTTTCGTCAACATCGGCGGCTCGACGGCCAATATCGGCACTAACGCCGAGGTCCTGAAGCTCCGGCCGGGCTTGGCCGGCGGCGTATTCGTGCCGCCGCCGGGCGAGCGAGGCGTCCTGCAGGCCATGGCCGCCGAGGGCGTCCCCGTCATCCACCTGCTCAATATCCGGGGCCTCTGCGAGCGCTACGGCCTCGCCTGGGACCCCCGGCCACTACCCGAACCGGGCGCCGGCCCCCTCTACCGACGGGCCGGCCGCGGCTCGCGCCCGCCCGTCCCGCCGACGATCGCCTATGTCCTGGCCATGGCCGTCCTCTTAAAATGGGGCCGTTTCTATTTATTTTTTTCATCTTCCATTCATAAGATGAATAAAAAAAACGGAAACGGCCCCTTTTTTCGGGATTGACAAGGGCGGCGCGACGGGCCGATAATGGCCCCGTCCGGTCCGGCCTGTCCCGTGACCCGTCCCTGTTCCGCATGGCGCGATAAATCTTCGAAGAGGGAGGAGTCATGTCCAAAAGAACGCTCGCCGTCCTGAGCCTCGCGGCCTTCGCCGTCCTGCTCGTCCTGTCGCCCGCTTGCGTCTCCAAGAAACGCCTGCAGCGCGTCGAACAGGAGAGCGCCGCCCAGCTGGCCCAGGCCAACGCCCGCATCGACGAGCTCGTCCAGAAGAGCGACGCTCTCGACAAGAGCCTCAAGGACACCCAGGGCGCGCTGGCCGGGGCCCAGAACGAGAACAAGCAGCTCTCGGCCAAGGCCGCCTCGCTCAAGGACCAGCTGACCGCGCTCGAGGCCCAGAAGGCCGAGCTCGACAAGGCCCTGGCCGCCGGCAAGGAGACCGAGGCGTCCTACCAGAAGAAGGTCCGCTCCCTCAACGGCGCCATCGCCGGCCTCAGGAAGCAGGTGACCGAGATGGAAGCCCAGATCACCGCCAAGGACGGCGAGATCGCCGCCCTGAAACAGACCGAGGCTTCACTCATGGCCGCCGCCGAAGAGCAGGCCCGTAAGTTCGCCGCTCTGACCGCCGACAAGGACGCCCTGGCCGCCAACCTGGACAAGACGGTCGCCAGCAAGAAATCGACGACCCTGGTCCTGGGCATCCTGTTGGCGCTGGCCGTCATCCTGGCCATCGTCGGGTTCGTCAAGGGCAAGAAGACCGCCTGAGACGGCCTCCGGGCCGTCCCGGCCGTCACTCGTAGTAGAGGCGGGAGCGGTCGGCCGCGCGGGGGTCCTTGAGGAAGGCGCCCGTGCCTTTCTCGACGACCTCGGTGTAGCGGGGGACCCCCGCCACGACGACGCCCTGGTCCGGCTTGTCGGCCGTCCAGTTCTCGAGGATCTGGAGCACCGTCGAGGTGTGCCGGCCGACCCGGACGTCGATGGGCCAACCCGTCTCGTCGATCTTCTCGAACAGCAGCCCCCGCTTCCCGGCCCGGACGACGAACTCGTCCCGGCCGGTGAGCAGGAGGGCCCGGTCGGTGCGGCCGCGCGTGGCGTCGAGGAACGGCTCCGGGGCCTCGAGCAGGAGCGAGATGGCGTCGGTGGCGTCGCCGATCTCGCGGTGGGACAGGCCGCGCAGGGCCTTGGGCGAGTTCTCGACGCCGATGGCGAAACCCTCGTCGCTGCTGATGAACATGGAGGCCGCCGCGGCCAGGTCGGCGCCCTTCTCGTGGGCCACGATGGTGCTGATGACGGGGTACTGCAGCTCGGCCTCGTGGAAATCGATGGCGATGTCGACCTTCTCGCGCCGGATGAGCTCGGTGATGGCGTAGCCGGTCCGCTCGGTCAGGGTGCCGTTCGGTCGCCCGGGGAAGGCCCGGTTGAGGTTGCGGATGTCGACGTAGGCCAGCTGCTGGCGCGACGGGTAGTGGAGGTAGACCTCGGGGTCGGGCCACTGGTCGAGAGGATTGGACCAGCGGTCGCCCATGCGGAAGGTCCGCCCGCCGTAGGGCGTCGGGATGGTGAAGTCGGGGGGATAGGCGCCGCCGAGCCGGGTCGCCGTCGAGCCGCTGCGGTTGGCCGTCAGGACGACGAGGAGGCGGCCCCGGACGAGCTCGGCGTTCTCGGCGAAGATCCAGGAGGCCAGCCGCCCGGCCGGCTCCTCCGCGTGGGTCCCGCCGAGGAGGAGCACGGTGCCGCCGGGCTCACGCCCTTCCAGGATATAGACGTGGGCGTCGTTGACCGTGCCCTTGACCGGCGCGAAATAGTCCCCGAGGCTGGCCACGCGCGCGACGCCCGGGCCGGCCACGACGGGCTCGGGCAGGTGCCGGCTGCGGTGGAAGCTCAGCCCGGCCAAGACGGCCAGGACGAGGCCCAACCCGGCGATGGCAGCCTTGCGGATCATTTGAGCCTCAGCAGGCGCAGCAGGAAGGGGATGAGGACGATGATGTAGAGGGCCTCCTCCTGCCAATCCTTGCGCTTCAGGAAGTTGGCCACGAGCAGGACGGCGACGAAGGCCGTCAGGAGGTAGTAGAGGACGGTCACCGCGGTCGCCATGTCAGAACACCTGCAGGAAGGCCAGCTTCTTGCTGAAGACGACCATGAGCGTCCCGGCGACGGCGATGAGCGCCGCCGGCACGAGGCAGGCCTTAAGGAATTTCCCGTACGGCTCCTTCATCCCCACGGTCGACGTCGTCAGCCGGCCGATGATGGCCGTCGGCGGGATGGCGTCGCCCAAGGGCCAGATGACGCTCATCCCGGCCAGGGCGATGACGGGATCGAGGCCGATGGTGTTGAACAGGAGCACGAGCGGCACGCCCAGGACGGGGGCCGCGCCCCACATCAGGACGGCCTCCGACACGGGCAGGGTCAGGAACAGGGTCAGGAAGACGACGGTCACGGGCAGCGTGACCGTGGTGATGGCGATGAGGCCGCGGACGCCGGTCAGGGCCATGATCTGGACCAGGATCCCAGCGCAGGTCAGCGTCCCGACGAGAGGCAGGAGCTGGTGGACGGTGTCGCGGGAGATCTTCCAGACGTCGAGGCGGACCGGCGACAGGGCCAGGGCCGCGGCCGCCGCCGCGGCGAACATGAGCGGCAGGCCCAGCACGGGCACATGGAAGGGGAAGACGCGGCCGGCCGCGACGAGGAGGAAAAAGACGAGGAAGGGCACGGCCACCCGAAGCCAGCTCATGCGGGCCGGCGCCTCGGGCAGCTCGGCCATGGCTTTGGCCAGGTCGACGGGCTTGGCCCCGGCCCCCAGGATGAAGATGGTCAGCAGGGCCAGGACGACGCAGGGGACGAGGAGCGGCAGGAAGAAGCCGACGTAGGGCATGTTGACGCCTGCCGCCGTCAGCATGGCCCAGAGGTTGACGGGCGGGGCGGCCGCGCTCAGCCCGGCGATGACGAAGATGATGGCCGCCACTTTGGGGCCCGGGATGTCCATCGTGCCGAGGATGGTGGCCGCCATGCCGCCCATGATCAGGACGGTCACGCTGCCGGCTCCGGTCAGCCCGCCGGGGACGAGGAGCAGCAGGGTCAGGAGCACGAACAGCGGGACCTTGCGGCGGTGGAAACGCCGCAGGATGGCCCGGACGACGAAGGCCGCCGCACCCGATTCCTTGAGCAGGTTCATGAACAGGGTGGCCGTGACGAAGATGAGGACGATGTCGAAGTAGGTGAAGGCGCCCTCGACGATGTGCCGGGACGGGACGCCGTACCCGCCGGCCAGGGCGCCGGCCAGGGCGGCCGCGAAAAGGGACAGCTCGGTCGAAATTTTAAGGAGCTTGGCGACGACGAAGGCGCCGGCCATGACGGCCAGGACCAGGGCGGCGGACGCCGTCGCGCTCATGTCTCTCCAGCTCCTTTCACGCGCCGAGGCGATACTCTAGGACAACGGGCCGGGAAAAGCAAGGCGCCGGGCCCGCGGGCCGTCCGGCCGCGGCCGCTCAGCGGGCCGTGACCGTGATGCGGGCGATGCAGGTGAAGGACTGGGCCGAGGTCATGTCGCGGCAGATGCCCCTCTCGACGAGGAGCACGCCCGGCCCGTAGTCGTCCCAGCGGAACTTGTCGGCGTCGATGGACCGCCCGGTCAGGGCGGCCAGCTCCGAGACGGCTTCTTCGACGGGCGGCAAGTCGATGTACTCGAGGATGACGTTGACCGTGCGCAGGTCCTTGATGGTCATGTACTTGCCGCCCTCGATCATGGCCACCGACAGCGGCGGCCCGGGATCGTCGAAAATGTAGGACGTGGTGGACCGCCCGGCGACGAAGCCGTCCCGTTTTTGGAAGGTGTAGGCCCGGGCTTTGACCGGGAAGAGCTCCTGTTTGACGGCCGTGAAGGACAGCTTCTCGAGCTTGGTCTGGTTGACGTAATAGAGGCCCAGCCCGACGACGGCCGTCACGAGCAGGGCCCGGACGATCGTCTGCATGTCGTTCTTGACGACGATGACGACGATCCACAGGACGCACAGGCCGAACAGCACGAGCAGGACCGTCTTGGCGGTTTCCGTCGCGATCATGGCCGTCTCCTTTCGTTCCCTGTCCTTGTCCCTTGGCCCGGCGGTATTCTAGCACAACGGCGGACCGGGGGCATACCCCGGCGGAGGATGCAACCTTGGCTTTTGCCGCCCCGTCCTTTAGAATGTCCCTTCGCGCCGACACAGGAGGCCCCATGAAGATCCGTCCCCTCGCGTTTCTCGCCGCGCCCGCCGCCGCCCTGGCCCTGGCCGGGCTCGTCCCCGGCGTCGCCCAGGACACGCCCGCCCGGCCCGCCCCGAACGCTCCCGCCGTCCTGCGGGCCATCGTCAACGAGGCCTCGGGCGAGATGGCTCTCCAGACCGAGATCGCCTTGACCGCCGTCAACCGCAACCGCGAGGCCGAAGAATACCGGACCGGCTACTTCGAATCGGCCCATATCCTGGCCAAGCTCCGGGAGTACGGCCTGGCCGACTCGGCGACGGTCGATCTGCCCACGGCGGGCGGCACGACCTGGGACGCCGAGGCGGCCGAGCTGTGGACGGTCGAGCCGGAGCTCGTCAAGATCGCCGACCTCGACGAGGTCCCCGCCTGCCTGGCTTCGGGGAGCGCGACGACGGACACGACGGCCGAGCTCGTCTACGTCGGCCCGGGCAACCGCGAGTCGTTCTACGAGGGCAAGGACGTCGCCGGCAAGGTCCTCCTGGTCAACGGGCCGCCCGAGGCCGCCCGCCGCCTGGGCGTCCAGAAGTACGGCGCGGCCGGCCTGGTCGGCTGGTCCTCGAGCCATCCCGAGTTCGACCGCGACGAGGTCGGCTGGAGCGGCCTGCGCCCGGCGCCGGGCGACCGGGCCACGTTCGGTTTCGTCGTCTCCGAGCGGCGGGGCCAGGAGCTGCGCGACGCCCTGGAGCGCGGCCGCAAGATCGTCGTCCGGGCCGTCGTCAAGTCCCAGCAGGTCCCCGACTACAAGGACCAGCTGACCGTCGCCCTGATCAAGGGGACCGAGCGGCCCGACGAGGAGCTCGTCTTCACCGCCCACCTCTACGAGGGCTGGGCCAAGCAGGGGGCCAACGACAACGCCTCGGGCTGCGCCGCCGTCCTGGAGACGGCCCGGGTCTTGAAGACGCTGGCCGACGAGGGCCGGATCCCGACGCTCAAGCGGTCCGTGCGGTTCCTGTTCGTGCCCGAGATATCGGGCACCTCGGCCTACCTGCGTCTCAATCCCGACATCCGCCGGCGCATGTTCGCCAACATCAACCTCGACATGGTCGGCGAGGGGCTGATCAAGAACCAGAGCTACAACCGGCTCAACCAGACCCCCTGGTCCCTGCCGAGCTGGCTCAACGACGTCATGGCCGCCTACTACGAGTGGATGGGCGACTCCCAGCGCGACGCCCAGGAGGATGGCTGGCGTTCGGGCGGCGTCCTGGCCCCGACCGGCTCGCGCGACCCGTTCTACTTCCTCGTCGAACGCTATTCCCCGGGCAGCGATCACGACGTCTTCGTCGACGGCTCGGTCCGCATCCCCAGCGTCCTGATGATCGTCTGGCCCGACCAGTGGTACCACACGAGCGGCGACACGCCCGACAAGTCCGATCCCACCCAGCTCAAGCGCATCGTGGCCATGTGCGCCGCGGCGGCCGAGTTCCTGGCCAACGCCGGGCCGGCCGAGGCCGTCCGGATGATGGCCGAGATCTCGGCCCGCCAGGGCGGCCGGCTGGGCGCCGATCGGGCCCGGGCCGAGCGCCTGCTCCTGGCCGCCGACGCCAAGACCCTCGCGCCGGCCTTCAAGGAGGCCCGGGTCGTCGTGGAGCAGGCCTTCGCCCGGGAGAGGGAGGCCCTGGCCTCGACCCGGTTCTTCACCGGCGCCGATGCGGCCGCCGGGGCCGTCCTGGAGGGCCGCCTGGCCGGCCTCGACGCCGGGCGGGCCTCCGACCTCCGGACGCTCGACGTCCTCTACGCCGCTCGCTCGCGGGCGCTGGGCGTCGCGGCGGTCAAGCCCGTCCCGACCAAGGACGAGGTCCGGCTGGCCGGGGTCGTCCCGGTCCGGACGGAGAAGATGGGCGACATGATGGCCATGTGGGGGTTGCGGGAGGAGTTCCGCAAGCTCGCCTACCAGGCCCCGCCCTCCATCCTGGTCGCGGAGATGGAGCTGCGGAACTTCATCGACGGCCGGCGCTCGGTCCTCGACATCCGCGACGCGGCCTCGGCCGAGTTCGGCCCCATCGACCTCCTCGACCTCGAGGCGTGGCTGACCGTCCAGGAAAAGGTCGGCCTGGTGACGCTCAAAAAGAGATAGGGACTGTCCCCGAAGGGGACTGTCCCTCTTGGGGCTACTTCGCGAACAGCTTTTCCAGCGTCGGGATGAGGTCCGTCGTCTTCTCGAACTCGACGAGGGGGACCTTCTTGGCCTGGGATATGGCCGTGAACCGGCCGTCGGCATTGCCTTCCTTGAGGACGAGGAGGATGGCCGCGTTCGGGGCCACGGCGTCGATGGACTGCTCGTCGGTCGTGTCGCCGGCGGCGGCGCCCTGTGAGCGCCGCTTCATGCCCTCGATGTGGGCGCCGATGACCTTGACACCCAGTTTCTTGGCCTCGGCGACCAGGGCGGCCGCTCGGGCCAGCTCGTCCTCGATCTCGATGCCGGCCGCGCCCATGCCCTTGAGGCTGGCGCCCATGGTGATGATGAGCGACTTGTAGGGCTTGGCCTTGAGCGTTTCGGGCGTGGCCAGGGGATCGATGTCGTACTCCATCTTCAGCCGCTGCAGGACGACCTTGATCGTCGTCGGGCCGATGCTCTGGCCGCACGACGTGACCAGGACGGGCAGCTCGGCCTTGGCCTCGGGGGCCTGGCTCCGGAGCGAGAGGGGCAACAGGACGAGGGCCAGAACGGCCAGGGCCGCGACAAATCTATGGACCTTGGACATGGGGCACTCCTTTCTTCCGCGCCCCGGGCGCGGGGCGAGGACCCTATGGTAGGCCAAAGGCCGGGGCCGGTCAACCTCCGTGCCGGGGACAATCACCCTCGGTAGGGGTCCGGTCGGGGACATGTCCCCGGGGTACGTGTCCCCGTTTTTGTGTTATATAATCTATCGTGATCGAACGCTAACGCGGAGGGACCGATGGACCTGACCCGGACTCGGATCGCCGTTCTCGCCGCCGCCGCGGCGGTCCTCGTCCTGGCCGCCTGCCAGGGCCGCCGGGGCCGCCTGGAACCCGTCACCGTGGACGAGATCGCCGCCCACATCCGGTACCTCTCGAGCGACCAGCTCGAGGGCCGGGCGGTCGGGACGCGCGGCATCGAGCTGGCCGCCCGCTATCACGAGGACTACTTCCGGACCATGGGCTTGGCCCCGGCCTTCGGGACGAGTTACCGCCAAACCTTCCCGCTCAAGGGCTCCAGGCCCGATCCCGGGGCGACGCTCGAGATCGCCGGGCCGGGCGTCGCCCTGGCGCCCGTCCTCTGGGACGAATTCGTCGTCCGGACCGAGCGCGAGGACGTCCCGCCGGAGGCCTCGGGCGAGCTCGTCTACGCCGGCTACCTCGTCCAGGCGCCGGAACGGCAGTGGGACGACCTCAAAGGCCTCGACGTCGCCGGCAAGGTCCTGCTCGTCGAGATCAACGAGCCCGGCAACCGCCCGGGCGGCCTGTTCGACGGCGAGGACATGACCTACTACGGCCGCTGGCCCTACAAGTACGAGAAGGCCACCGAGCTCGGCGCGGCCGGCATCCTCATCATCCACGACGCCAAAGGCGCGGCCTACGGCTGGGATGTCCTGCGCGCCTCCTGGGGCAACGAGAGCTTCTACGATCCCGACCGCGACCGCCGGCTCCTGTTCGAGGGCTGGATCGCCGGGGAGACGGCCGACCGCGTCCTGGCCGCGGCCAAACTCGACCGCAGAGCCCTGCGCGAGAAGGCCGAGACCCCGGAGTTCGCTCCCGTGCCGCTCGGGCTCCGGGCCATGGTCCGCCAGAGCCGCACTGTCCGCACGGTCGACGGGGTCAACGTGGCCGGGATCGTCCGGGCCAAGCACCCGGAAGCCCGGAAGCGGACCGTCGTCTTCTCGGCCCACTACGACCACTTCGGCCGGGACGCGTCGCTCGAGGGCGATCAGATCTACAACGGGGCCGTCGACAACTGCTCGGCCTCGGCCGCCCTGCTGGCCACGGCCGGCTTCTACGCCCAGCGCCCCGAACGGCTCAAGGACGACCTCTGCTTCGTCGCCGTGACGGCCGAGGAGCAGCTCGTCCTCGGCTCGGCCTACTTCGCCCGCCACCTGCCGTTCCCGAAGGAGACCGTCCTGGCCGACATCAACTACGAGATGACCAACGTCTGGGGCGAGACCGAGGACGTCTTCGCCATCGGGGCCCGCCACTCCGACCTCGATGCCGTCTGCCGGGAGGCGGCCGAGGCCATCGGCCTGCGCTACACCCCGGAGCGCAACGGTGAGCTCGGCTTCTTCTACCGCTCCGACCAGATCTCGTTCGCCCGGGAAGGCATCCCGGCCGTCTGGCTGAGCCAGGGCGTCGTGGCCAAGGGCCCCGACAAGGGCCTCGTCCAGAGGAAGTTCGAAGAGTACCGCCGGGACGGCTACCACAAGGTCTCCGACGAGATGAAGCCCGACTGGGACCTCCGCGGCACGCTCCAGATCATCGACTGGGCCAAGGGCATCGTCGGGCTCCTCCAGGAGCGCGAGGGCCTACCCCAGTTCGTCCCGGCGAGCTCGTTCAAGCGCGGAAGCTGAGGCTGGCCTTTTCGCCCCGGATATGATAGACTCTGTCGCCGATGGAGAATAAAACCGCTCCGCGCCTATCACGCTTTTCCGATTACCTGTCTCCCGCCCAGGTCGTCTTCGACCTCAAAAGCAAAGACAAGGTCGAGGCCGTCGAAGAGCTGTTGGACGTCCTGGCCAAGCAGAAGCTCATCGACAACAAGAAGCTCCTGCTGACCCGCATCATCGACCGCGAGAACCTCGTCTCCACGGCCATCGGTTCGGGCGTCGCCCTGCCGCACGCCCGCGTCGACGCCGGAGGCGAGATCGCCGTCGCCGTCGGGCGCTCGGACAAGGGCATCGATTTCGACGCCCACGACGGGCAGAAGGTCCACCTGATCATCCTGGTCGTCTGGAACCCGACCCTGCCCGGCCTGTTCAACCACCTCTTCGCCGGCCTGGCCCGCTTCCTCATCCGGGCCGAGAACCGCTGCCGCATCCAGGCGGCCAAGGACAAGGCCGAGCTCTACGACATCCTCTCGGGGATCGAATTCAAGTTCGTCCACGAGGAGAAGATCGTCAGCCGGGCCCGGCTGCTGAAGAAGCTCCAGGAGATCGAGCTCCGCAAGAAGAAGGCGACCAAGGACCAGCAGAAGGAGCTCCAGAAGCAGGCCGTCATGATCCGGGAGGAGCTCGACCGCGACCTCGTCTCCCGCTTCGACCGCCTGATGGAGCGCTACGGCTTCGCCGTCGCCGACGCCGTCGACGGGGTTTGCCAGGGCTGCAACATCAACATCTCGACCCAGATGTATTCGGCCATGGAAGACTCCAACGACATCTACGTCTGCGAGAACTGCGGCAAGTACCTGGTCTCGGCCAAACGCAAGAAGAAGTAATCAGTCCACGCTTTCGGAGGCCAGGTTCGCGGGAGCCCTCAATTTGTAAACGGGGTAGGTCTGCGCCCCGCGCCCCCACTGGCTGACGATGTCCCGGTCGAAGAAATTCCAGACCAGCAGCCCGTCGTCGCTTTCCGCCTCGAGCAGATAGGCGGCCAGCCGCCCCAGGGGCTGGGCCAGCCGGACGACGAGCGTCCCGGCCGGAAAGTCCCTCGTCTCGACGGCGTATTCCCCCTTGACCGTGTTGGTCCGGTGGCCCTGATAGAGCCGCTCGGCCCCCTTGATCTCCTTGATGCGGAAGGCCTCGACCTCGAGGGAGACGGGCGCCGTCAGGCGCTCGACGGCGACGCCGTGCTGGCGGAGCTTGTCGCGGACCTCGGTCCCGGCCAGGGGGACGAGGTAGGCGTACGGCAGGCGGACCGAGCGCGGAGCGACGAAGTCGGCGTAATAGGTCACGTTGTAGGTCTTGCGGCGGTCCGTCGCCCTCATCCGGGAAAAGGGCCCGGCCGGGGCCGGGGCGGCGCCGGGCGCGGGGGCCGGCGGGGCCTCCATCTCGTAGCCGAGGATGGCCAGCTTGCCGGGCAGGGGCCGGACGTCGACGTCCAGGCCGAAGGTGTCGGCCTCGCCGGGGGCCAGGCCGGCCCGGACGGTCCGGGCGTCGGCCTCGGCGACGAGCCGGCGGAGCTCGGCGGCGTGCCCGGCGCAGTAGTCGAGAATGGACTTGAGGAGATTGTAGTTGCCGGCGACGCGGGTCCGGAAGTCGGCGTAGTTGTAGTTCTCGTCGAGGATGGACAGGCGGTTGCGCAGGCCGATGTAGTTGGTCATGTACCGCGGCTGGTGGCCGAAGGTCCGCCAGCCCTTCTCGATGTCCCCGAAGTCCATGGGATCGCCGTAGGGGACCGACAGGGTCCCGTAGGCTTTTTCGAGCCGCGCGTCGACGGCCGGGAGCATCGTGTCGCGGGCGTACTTGAGGACGAGCGGGTCGCCGTTGGGGCAGAGGCCCCAGGAATAGGTCACCGGCTCCTCGTGCATGGAGCCGTCGGTCGTGTGGCAGTCGACGAGGAGGAGCGGGTCCCAGCGCCCGAGGACGTTGCGGACGAGGCCGCGCATCTCGGGGCTCTCGAGCTTCATGCCGTCGCGGTTGAGGTCGAGGTTCTGGCCGTTGTGGCGCACGCCCGAGCCCTTCTCGGGGCCGTCCTGGCCCATGCGGTTGCGGGGGTCCATCTTGTCGTTGCCGTCGGCGTTGAAGACCGGGGCGACGAGGAGGACGACCTTGTCGAGGTAGGGCAGCTTGGGGTCGAGCAGGATGTCGCGGGCCAGCATGAGGGAGGCTTCCTTGCCCTCGACCTCGCCGGCGTGGATGTTGGCCTGGAAATAGACCACGATCCGCTCGTCGTTGCGGAGGAGGAGGGGATCGTGCGGCACGGGCTTGCCGATGACCAGGAGCGGGATGGCCCGGCCCTCGGTCGAGATGGCCAGGGTCTCGACCCGGACGAGCGGCGAGAGCTTCTGGAGGTCGCGGACGAAGGCCAGGACGTCGGCGTAGGTCGAGGTCGCGGCGTAGCCGGTGGCCTCGGCCGTCGTCCGGGGGCCCGAGGCCGGGGCCGCGGGCGGCCAGACCATCTTGGACGTGTCGATCTTGGGGGCCCGGGGCGGCCCGCCCCCGGGTTGGGCGGCGGCGGGGACGGCCAGGGCGAGCGGCAGGGCGATGAGGGCGGCCAGAGCGCGGAGCTTCGGTGTCATGAGGACCTCCGTCTTCTTAGACGTCGCGCCGGCCAGTTTATTCCAGGGAAAACGGGGACACAAGACCTATTCCCCTTTTTACCGCCCTTTTGCTAGGATAGGGGCATGGCGACGTTCGGAGTCGGACCCGAGAAGGAGCAGGCCCTGGCGGACCGGATGGAGGCCCTCGGCATCCGCGAAGAGGACATCCTCGAGAAGTTCATCCGTTCGGGCGGCCACGGCGGCCAGAACGTCAACAAGGTCGCGACCTGCGTCTACCTCAAGCATCTGCCGACCGGGACCGAGGTCAAGTGCCAGCAGGAGCGCTCCCAGGCCCTCAACCGCTTCTTCGCCCGCCGCATCCTGGCCGACAAGATCGAGGCCGCCGTCCGCGGGCGCGAGAGCGAGGAGGAGAAGCGCATCGCCAAGATCCGCCGCCAGAAGAGGAAGCGCTCCAAGCGGGCCAAGGACAAGATGCTGGCCGACAAGCGCCGCGTCGGCGAGAAGAAGAAGGGCCGCGCCTTCCGGCCCGGCCCGCTCGACGAGTGAGCCCGTCCCGCCTCAGTCGGCGATGTAGCCCTGCCGGTGGCTGATGCGGTAATCCCCGCCCTTGACCTTGACCGTGATCTGCCGGAAGACGCCGTCGGCCGCGTAGTCCTTCGGCGTGTAGTAGAGGAGGTAGTAGTTCTCGGCGGCGGCCACGGCCGTCTTCATGGCCGCCTCGACGTTGGCCGTCGAGGCCATGAACCCGCCGGTGGCCCGGCTCATCTCCCGGAAGGGGGCGAAGATGTCCTCCGACTGCTCCTCCATGACCACGCCGCGGACCCGGGGCGCCGGCCGCGTCAGGTAGAGGAAGTGCACGGAGGCGCCCGCGTCGGCGTAGGCCCGCTTGACCGGCTCGATGTCGACCGGCTCCTCGCGGCGGAAGAACTCGAACACGGTGTTGACCGTCTGGATGACGTCGGGGCGCTGGTTGTAGGCGCTCATGAGGACGGTCAGGGCGCTGGGATCGATCTTGGGGATGAACTCGCGCTGGTAGAAGAGGAAAACCTCCTTCTGCCCCGTCTGTTCGCGAAGATACTCGGCCAGGCGGTCGACCCGGGTCTGGTCGAGGTCGCGGACGTTCTCCAGGCGGCTCAGGGTGACGGCGTAGAGCTGGAGCTGCTCCTCCATGGAGGTCTTCAGCTCGAAGATGGAGTCGGAGAAGCCGAAGGATTCGCCCATGGCCTGGGTCGTGGCGCCGGAGGTGTTGACGTTGACGGCGCTGGCGATGGTGGCGGCCAGGCCCGTCATCTCGTCGATGATCTCGCGGTACTCCGTGTTGCCGATGAGGATGTCGCGCCGCAGGATGCCGATGAGCTTCTCGAAGACCTCGTCCCGGCCGGCGGCCCGCAGGACGTCGGACTTCATGCGGTAGGTCTTGAGCGGGGTGACGATGACGAGCTCGTCGCCTTCGGCCAGGACCTCTCGGACGAAGAAGGACAGGGCCTCCCGGACGCGGGGGTCGTACTCGGTCATCTCGAAGAACAGGTAGAAGTGGCGCCCCGTGTCGGGCCGGTAGGCCTTGGCCTCCTCGCGCCGCTCGACGAAGGCCTTCTTGACGAGATAGACGGCGTCGAGTGTCTGGAGCCGGCCGTTCTCGTAGACCTCGAAGTCGCCGAGCGGGATGCCGTCGACGAAGGCGCCGCCCTTGAAGACGCGGACGGGGACCTCGATGCTGACCGTCCCGGTCAAGTGCTGGGGGACCGGCGCGACGTCTTGCGCCGCGGCGACGGCCGCCAGGGCGGCCAGAGCGAAGGTGACGGCGACGGGAAAGCGGAAGGACGTGCGGCTCATGGCTGGGCCTCTCTCGATCTGCTGTCTGCGGCTCCCCGGCGGAGCGCGGGTCCATTATAACACGCCGGACAACGGACGGTCGGTGCCCGGCGACGGACGCGGCCTAACGGCCGTGACCATGGCCGCCGCCACACTCGGAGGCCCGGCCCCGGAGGATGTCGAGGCCGTGGGCGAGGACGGGGAGGATGACGGCCAGGCTCTCCCGGACCGCCCTCTCGCTCCCCGGCAGGTTGACGATGAGGGTGGCCTTGCGGATGCCGGCCGCGGCCCGGCTGAGGACGGCCGCCGGCGTCCGCTCGGCCCCGGCCCGCCGCATGGCCTCGGGAAGGCCCGGCGTCTCGCGCTCGATCACGGCCTTGGTCGCCTCCGGCGTCCGGTCGCGCGGGCTGAAGCCGGTCCCGCCCGTCGTCAGGACGAGCTCCAGGCCCTCGTCCGACCAGGCGACCAGGGTCGCCTGGACGTCCTCCGGCTCGTCGGGGACGATGGCCGTCCGGACGACCTCTCCGCCGGCGGCCTCGATCATCTCCCGGATGGCCGGGCCGCTGCGGTCCTCGCGCTCGCCCCGGGCGCCCTTGTCGCTCACCGTCAGGATGCCGACCTTCATGGTCACCCTCCGATCCGGAACATGTCGCCGGCCAGGCCCTCGAGCGGGCCGCGCTCCCAGGTCCGCTTGGCCTCGAAGGCGGCCCGCAGGGCGGCTTGGACGCCGGCCGGGCCGTCCGCCCCCTCGCGGAGGACGCGGCGGAGGTCGATGCCCGCCCGGTCGAAGAGGCAGACCCGCAGCCGTCCGTCCGGCCCGAGCCGCAGGCGCTCGCAGCCCCCGCAGAACGGTTCCGAGACCGGATCGATGAAGCCCAGCCGCGTCCTCCCGTCCCCGAGCCGGTAGACGGAGGCGACGCCGCCGTCGGCCGGCAGGCGCTCGAGCGGTCCCAACTCTCGCTCGATCCGGGCCCGGACCTCCTCGCCCTTGACGAACAGGGCCGGCCGCCAGGCGCCGAGCTCCTTGCAGTCGGCCCCCAAGCCGCTCGTCGGCATGAGCTCGATGAAGCGCAGCTCGAGCCTCTCGCGCGCCGCGAAGCGCGCGAAGTCGGGGACCTCGTCGTCGTTGACGCCGCGGATGACGACGGTGTTGACCTTGAGGGGCTCGAGCCCGGCCGCCCGGGCCGCCGCGATGCCGGCCAGCACGCGGTCGAGGCCCGGCCGGCGGGTGATGCGCTCGAAGCGGTCGGGCCTGAGCGTGTCCAGGCTGACCGTCACCCGGCGGAGCCCGGCGGCCTTCAGCTCCGCCGCGGCTGCGGCCAGGCCCAGGCCGTTGGTCGTCAGGGCCAGGTCGTCCGGGCCCAGCGCCGCCAAGAGCCGGACCAGGGAGGCCAAACCGCGGCGGGCCAGCGGCTCGCCGCCCGTCAGCCGGAACCGGCGGACGCCGGCCGCCATGGCCGCCCGGGCCACCGCGGCGATCTCCTCGTAGGTCAGCAAATCGCCCATCGGGACGAGGGCGACGCCCGACTCCGGCATGCAGTAGACGCAGCGCAGGTCGCAGCGGTCCGTGACCGAGACGCGGAGGACCTTACCGCTTCTCAATCCGGTCTCCCGGGCGGACCTGGCCGCCCTCGACGACCTCGCAAAAGACGCCCCGGACGGGCATGATGCACTCGCCGGTGAGGCGCTGGACGGCGCAATGGGCGTGGCATTCCTTGCCGATCTGGGTGACCCGGAGCCGGACCGAGGCGCCCACGGCCAGCTCGTCGCCGATGGCCAGGCCGCCGAGGTCGATGCCGCGCGTCGTCAGGTTCTCGGCGTAGGCGCCGGGCCTGATGGCTTCCGCGGCCGGGCCGCCGCCGCACTTCTCCCGCTGGGCCTCGATGTCCTCGGCCATAAGCAGGGAGACCTGGCGGTGGCCGAAATCCCGGTGGGCGTCGCCCTCGAGGCCCCGGCCGGCGGCGAGGGCGGCCCGGGGAACGGGCGTTTTGACCTGGCCCTTCTCGCGGCTGACGTTGACCGAGACGAGGGCGCCGGCCGGACCGGCGGGCGCGGTCACGGCCGTCTCCGGAAGGTCCCGCTCTTGCCGCCGGACTTGTACTCGAGGCGCAGACGGCCGATCACGGCCCCGCGCTCGACGGCCTTGACCATGTCGTAGACCGTCAAAGCGGCCACGGCCGCGCCGGTCAGGGCCTCCATCTCGGCCCCCGTCTTGGCCTCGGCGGCGACGCGGCAGCGGACGCGGACGCCCGTCTTCAGGACCTCGAGGTCGACGGCGACGCTCTCGAGCGGGATGGGGTGGGCCAGGGGGATGAGCTCGAAGGCCCGCTTGGCCGCCTGGATGCCGGCCAGCCGGGCCGTGTTGAGGACGTCTCCCTTGGCCAGGGCGTTCCGGCGGACGAGCCGCAGGGTGGCCGGCCCCAGCTTGACGAAGGCCGAGGCGGCCGCCTCGCGCCGGGTCACGGCCTTGGCCCCGACGTCGACCATCTTGGCCTTGCCCCGGCCGTCCACGTGACTGAGCTTGGCCATCGCGCTCACCGTCCGTCCATGTACAGGATATCGACCTCCCGGCCGGCCTCGAGGCGCGCGGCGTCGGCCGGGACGACGATGAGGACGCGGCCGCGGACCATCGACCGCAGGACGCCGCTGCGCTGGTCGGCATAGGGCGCGACCTTCAGGGCGGGCCCGTCGCCCTCGAGGACGCCGCGCAGGAACTGGAGGCGCCCCGGCTTGAGGGCGATGTCCGCGGCGAGCAAGGCTCTTCCGGCGCGGGGGCCCGTCGCGGCGCGGCCGAGCAGGCGGTCCAGGGCCGGCCCGACGAAGAGCAGGAAGGTGACCATGGCGCTGGTCGGATTGCCGGGCAGGCCGAAGACGAGCTGCCGGCCGCGCCGGCCGAAAAAGACGGGCTTGCCGGGCTTGATGCGGACCCGCCAGAAGACGGATCTGACGCCGAAGGCCTCGAGCTCCTCCTTGACCAGGTCGTAGTCGCCGACGGAGACGCCGCCGGAGAGGACGAGGACGTCGGCGCCGCGGGCCCGGGCCAGCTTGGCGCGCAGGGAAGAGGCGCGGTCGCGGGCGATGCCCAGGTAGACGGCCTCGGCGCCGGCCGCGGCGGCCATGGCCGCGAGGGCCGGTCCGTTGGCGTTGCGGATCTGGCCGGGCCCCTTGGGCGCGCCGGGCTCGACGATCTCGTCGCCCGTGGCGATGACGGCTACCTTCGGCCGGCGGGCGACGGCGACGCGGGCCCGGCCGGTCGCGGCCAGCACGGCGATCTCGGCCGGTCCGACGACCGCGCCGCGCTCCAGGGCCCGTTGGCCCTTGGCCAGGTCCTCGCCGGCCGCGCCGATGTTGTCGCCGGGCCGGACGGCGCGGCGCAGGACGACACGGCCGTCGCGCGTCTCGCTGTCCTCGACCATGACCACGGCGTCGGCCCCGGCCGGCAAGGGGGCCCCGGTCATGATGCGGACGGCCTGGCCGGGTCCGACGGTGCGGCGCGAACGCCGGCCCGCCGGCAGGTCCTCGAGGACCTCGAGCGTGACGGCGACGTCCGGACCGGCGCCGGCCGGGCGCGTGTCGGCGGCGCGGACGGCGTAGCCGTCCATGGTCGCCTTGGTGAACGGGGGCACGGGCTCGCGGGCGGCGATGTCGCGGGCCAGGGTCCGGCCGAGGGCCGCGGCCAGCGGCACGAGCTCGGCCGGGAGCGCCCGGGCGGCGGCCAGGACGAGGGACCGGGCTTGGGCGTATTCGATCATGGGAGCTTTCCGGTTTCCGCCGTCCGTTCCGGGACGAGCGCGACGGACGACGGCTCGAATCTTAGCAGAACCTCCCCGGAAAGGGAAACGCCCAGCCGGCCGAGCTCGGCCAACGGCACGACGGCCCTGAAGACGAGGTCGCCGCTGACGCGGACGAGGGCCGTCGCCGCTCCGGTCGTTTCCATGCGGGTCACGCGGCCGCGGAAGACGTTCGGCCCGGCCGGGGCCGGCCCGCCGTCCCCGGCCGGTATGAGCCGGATGTCGGCAGGATCGATGACGCAGGTCGCGTGGCCCGCGACGGGGCCGCCGCAGACGATGCGGACGCCCGGCTTGGGCTCGATCCAGTTCGTCCTGCCATCGGTCGCGGCAACGCCGCAGAAGCAGTTCTCGTGGCTGAATTCGACGCGCCTCCCCTCCGAGAGATAGAGAACGGTGCCGGCCAGGCGGGAGGCCTGCGAGAAATTGTGGGTGGAAAAGACGACCGTCGCGCCCCAGGAATGACCGGCCTCGCGGAGGAGGGCCTCCGTCCGCAGAGACAGGCCGGCGTCGAGATTGGCCGTCGGCTCGTCGAACAGCAGGACCCGCGGCCGCAGGGCCAGGGCCCGGGCCAAGGCCACGCGCTGGGCCTGTCCGGCGCTCAGGCCGGCGACGGACCGGCCGCCTCCGCCGTCGAGCTCGACGAGGGCCAGGGCCGCCTCGACGCGGGCGGACCGTTCGGGCTCGGGGACCTTGCGGAGCCTGAGGCCGAACCCGACGTTATCGGCGACGGTGCCCTTGAAGAGATAGGGATGGTGGGAGACGAGGACGGCGTCGCGGCGGGCCGCGAGGGCGCCGTTCCCGTCCGCCCAGGGGTCGCGGCCGCGGAACTCGAGCCGGCCGGCGCCGGGCTTGAGGAGGAAGGCCAGGAGGCCGAGCAGGGTCGATTTGCCGGCCCCGTTCGGCCCGACCAGGGCCAGGACCTCGCCGGGCCGGACCTCGAGCGCCTCGACGGCGAGCGTGAAGGCGGACCCGGGATAGGAGAAGGCCAGGTCCTCGAGCCTGTAGAGCGGGGCGTCCACGTCAGGTCTCCCGGCCCTTGCCGCCTAGGCCCGTCTGGACCAGGGCGTTGATGCCGAGCGTGACGGCCAGCAGGATGAGGCCGAGGGCGACGCCGTTGCCGAACTCGCCCTTGGCGGTCTCGAGGGCGATCGAGGTCGTGATGTTCCGCGTGGCGTGGCGGATGTTGCCGCCGAGCATCATGGCTATGCCGACCTCGGAGACGGCCCGGGCGAAGCCGGCCAGGACGGCCACCAGGAGCGGGAAACGGGCCTCGCGCAGGACGATCCAGCCGGCCTGGCGCCGGTCGGCGCCGAGCGTCAGGGCCGTCGTCCGGGCCCGCCGATCGACCTGTCGCAGGGCCGTGTAGGAGAAGCCCGTGATGAGCGGCAGGATGAGGAAGACCTGTCCGATGGTCATGGCCGCCTGGGTGTAGAGGAGCCCGAAGCGGCCGAAGGGGCCGCTCCGGCCGAGGAGAGTATAGAAGAGAAGGCCGATGACCACGGTCGGAGCGGCCATCCAGGTCTGGTTGACGACCAGGATGAGCTTCTTGCCGCGGAACTCGCGGCCGGCCAGGAACAGGGCGGCCGGCACGGCCAGGGCGCTGGCGGCGACGGCGGCCAGGCCGCTCGTCTTGAGCGAGATCCAAACCGCCTGGAGGAGCTCACCGAGGATCATTTGAGGAGGTCCACCCCGGGGACGGCGGCGAGAGGCTCGAACAGGGGCCGCCCGGCTTTCCCGCGGAACTCCCCGATGAGCGTCTGGCCGCGGGGCGAGGTCAGGAAGGCGATGAAGGCCATGGCCTCGGCGTAGCGGGCGCCGGGGACGCGGGCCGGATCGACGGCGATCGCGGCGTAGACGTTCTCGAGGTCGGGGGCGCTCTCGAAGAGCGGGACCAGGCCGTCGAGGCCCTTGAGGGCGAGGAATGTTGCCGTGTCGGTCAGAGTGTAGGCGCGTTTCTCGGCCGCGACGCGCAGGGTCTCGGCCATGCCCTGGCCCGTCTCGAGGTAGGCGGCGGGAGGGCCGCCGGCCGAAGACCAGATGTCCCGCTCGCGGGCGTGGGTGCCGGAGTTGTCGCCGCGGCTGACGAAGGGGCGGCCGGCCGCTTTGATCCGGCCGAAGGCCTCGGCGGCCATGGCAGCGCCGGCGACGCGGGCGGGGTCGTCGGAGGGGCCGACGACGACAAAGAAGTTGCGGGCGATGACCCGGCGGTTGACCCCGTAGCCCGAGCGGACGAACTCGTCCTCGAGCGCGCGGGCGTGGACGATGACGGCGTCGGCGTTGCCGTCGCGGGCCTGCTTGAGGGCGGCGCCGGTGCCGACGGCGATCCACTTGAGGCGGATGCCCGTGTCGGCGGAGAAAGCGTCGGCCAGGACGTCGAGCAGGCCGGTGGCGTCGACGCTCGTCGTCGTCGCCAGCATCAGCGTCCGCTCGGCGATGGGGGGTGTGAGAGGGGACTTGTCGCTCGGGTATGTGTCCCCGCTCTTCGCCGGGAGAAGCGCCGCGGCGCAGGCGAGAGAGAGGGCCGCGGCCCAGAGGACGGGCCTAGCGAGGCCGCGAGTCGGCCGGGAAAGACGGCGCACGGTGTCTCCTTTTCGAGCACGGAAGGAGGAGCCGTTTCCCGCTCCTCCCTATCGGCCGGAGGGCCTGGCCAAGGGGCTGTAGCGCCTCGGGCTCGGAGCAACCGATGTGATAGCACATCGGCCCGGGCCTGTAAAGTCGACCCAAAATGGGGCCGTTTCTATTTTATTTGTTCATCTTGTCTTCATCTTGGTCGAAGATGAAAAAAATAAATAGAAACGGCCCCATTTAATAGAACCGGTCGATGACGGACCGCCACTCGTCCTCGGTCCGGACGGCGACCAAAGCGTTGCGGAGGTCGGTCCGGCGGGGATGCATCTTGGCGTACTGGAGGCTGAAGTGGCGGAGCATCTTGAGCCCGCGCGCCGCGCCGTAGGCCTCGGCGGCCAGGCCGTAGTGGCGATAGATGACCTCGCGTTGCTCGGCAAGGTCCGGGACGCGGGCCGGGCGGCCGGCGGCCAGGTCGCGAGCCTGGGCGAAGAACCAGGGGTTGCCGATGGCGCCGCGCGCCGCCAGGACGCCGTCGACGCCGGTCTCGGCCAGCATGCGCAGGGCCTCGGCGGGCGAGGTCACGTCGCCCGAGCCCAGAATGGTCCGGTCGGGGAACTCGCGCTTGACGGCGGCCAGGAAGGACCAGTCGGCCCGGCCGGTGTACTTCTGCTCGACCGTGCGGGCGTGGACGGCGACGGCGGCCGCGCCGGCCTCGAAGGCGCCCCGGGCGATCGTCCAGAACGCCCCGTGGGCCGTGTCGGCGTCCCGGAAGGCCCGCCGCAGCTTGAGCGTCACCGGCCGGCCGGGGACCGCGTCGAGGACGGCCCTCACGGTGGCCAGGGCCCGTCCGGGATCGTCCATGAGCGCGCCGCCGCGCTTGTGCGAGACGACCTTGCGGACGGGGCAGGCGAAGTTGAGGTCGACGACGTCGAAGCCCATGGCGTCGAGGGAGCGGGCGGCCTGGGCCATGGTCTCGGGTTCGATGCCCATGATCTGGCCGGCCACCGGATGGTCGGCCGGGTCGAGGCGGATGAGGCGCTTGCGCAGCTTGCCCTCGAGCAGGACCTGGCGGTCGAGCATGGCCTCGGTGATGGCGTAGGGCGCGCCGAGGGAGCGGCAGACGAGACGGTAGGGGAGATCGCTGTAGCCGGCCAGGGCGCCCAGGCCGACGGGGAACTCGACGGGGACGCTGCCGATCCGCAGAGGCATCTAGCGCGCGCCCGCCAGAGTCAGCTCGACGGCGAAGGAGAACCGCCGCGTCTCCAGCCGGGTCCGCGACAGGGAATCGAAGCTGTTGAGGAACTCCTGGGCCGGGGTGGCCACGCCGAAGAGACCGCCCTGTTCGGCCGGCGGCGTCACGCGGGCGGCCTTGGTGCCGAGGATCCTGCGGCCCGCGCCGCCCCATTCGAAAGCCAGGCGCAGGCTCTCGCCGGCCTTGACGCCCAAGCCGCCGGGGACGAGGTCGGGCGAGGCCAAGGGGATCTCGAACTCGTAGACGGCGCCCTCGGGCCCCCCGGAGAAGCCGAATCCCGGCGGCTCGGCGTCGCTCAGGCGGCGGAGCGGGCCGTGCACGCTGCCGCGGGCGCCGACGGCGAAGGCGAAGGTGTCCTCGCGCGGACCGCCCTCGCGGATGGCCCGCTTGTCGTCCTCGGTCAGCAGCCGGCCCTGGCTCTCGCGCCAATAGATGTAGCTCTCCGGGGGCAGGGCCCGGACGAGGAAGAGGACGCCGCGGACGGGCTTCTTGCGCCCGGCCGGCCCGGCCAGCACGGTCAACCCGGTCGAGTCGAGGGACTCGAGGGCCTTGGCGTCCTTGACGACGGCCAGGACCCAGAGACGGTCGCCGTCGTTCTGGAATGAGAACTCGACGCCGGACCTGGCCTCGCGCACGGTCGCGGTCCCGGTCCAGTCGCCGATAGCCCCGTCGGCCTTGACCGGCGCGGCGGCCCGGCGGCTCGACACGGCCGGGACCTGGGCCGCGGCCGTCCCCGCGACGAGCAGGGCCAACCCGGCCGTCCATAGGCTTCTCAAGGATCCGTTCATGGGTTCGTTCCTCGCTCCGATTCTATCACATCTGTGTTATGATGCCTCCCTTTGGAGGGGACAATGGAACGGATCTCAAGGATCGTCGGGATCGCCGCCGCGCTGACTCTCATCGTCGCCTTTGCCGGGACCGTGAGCCGGCTCGCCGCCCGGGCGAACCAGGACGCCGTCACGTCCCGGGCCTACGCCGGGCACGAGAACGACGCCGACATGCGCGGCTTCGTCCGGCAGTACCCGGGCGTCGCCGGGACCCGCCTCGACGACTGCCAGACCTGCCACCGCGGCGGGGTCCGCGGCACGGACACCGAACGGGAGGTCAGCCCCTGCAGCTACTGCCACCTCATCGTCTTCCCCAACGCCCGCTACAAGACGGGCGTGCCGAAGGGCTACGAGGCCACCCTCAACGCCTACGGGCTCGATTATAAAAAGGCCGGCCGGACGTTCGAGGCCTTCGCGGCCATCGACGGCCGGGACTCCGACGGCGACGGGACGGCCAACGGCATCGAGGCCGCCGGCCTCCGCAATCCGGGGGACGCGGCCAGCCGCCCGGGGCTGCCCCAGGCCCCGGTCGTCGTCCTCGGCTGGGACGAGGTCCGCGCCCTCCCGGTCCACAGCCAGTTCCTGCTCATGAACAAGACCACCCAGCGGCGCGACGAGTACGCGACCTATACGGGCGTCCGCATCATCGACCTGCTGGCGGCGGCCAAGGTCTACCTGACCGGCGTCACCGGCGTCACCGTCTTCGCCCCCGACGGCTACAGCACGGACCACGCCCTCGAGGAGATCAACGCGCCGTTCCCCCGGGGCTACTATTACGACGCGCCTCTGGCCATCACCGATCCCGAGATGGCCCTGCTCGAGCGGCCGTCCCTGGTCCCTCCGGGGGTCAGGAACGGCCGGAGGATCCCGGGCGATCCCTGGCTCCTTCTCGCCTACGAGAGGGACGGGAAGCTCATGGACCCGGCGGCCTACGAAAAGGACACGGGGCGGTTGACTGGGGAAGGGCCTTACCGCCTGGTCAAGCCCCAGCTGATGCTCAAGGGCGACCCGCGGCGGCCGGGCCGTCCGGACCGCTCGGTCAACGCCAAGACGTACAGCGACGGCTGGGACTTCTCCGGCCGCATCGACCACAACGCCGGGGCCGGCGCCCGCGGCGCCTGCGTCATCCGGGTCAATCCCATGCCCGAAGGTTACGAGGAATACGACTGGAAGAACGGCTGGCCGCTCATCGGCGAGCGCAAGGTCGTCGTCTTCGGCCGCGGCGTGCGCTAAGCGGCGAGTTTGACGAGGGCCCGCAGCAGGACGTTGGCGCCCTTCTCCAGGTCGTCCCAATTCACCCGTTCCTCGGGCGCGTGGCTGACGCCGTCGGGCGAGGGCACGAAGATCATGCCCGCGTCGCACACCCCGGCCAGGATCTGGGCGTCGTGGCCGGCCCCGCTCGTCACCCGCATCGAGGGGATCCCGAGGGCCCGGCTCTCGTCCTCGAGGAGCGTCACCAGCCGCGGCACGACCGCGACCGGCGTCGTCCGGTCGACGAGCCGCGAGTGGAACGCGAGCCCGCGCGTCGAGGCCACGTCCTCGGCCAGGGCGAAGATCTCGCGCTCGATGGCGGCCAGGTCGTCCGGCGCGGCGCTGCGGAACTCCAACGTGAAATCGGCCCGGCCGGGAATGACGCTGAAGGAGCCGGGATGGAGGGCGGCCCGGCCGACGGTCAGCATCGCGCCGTAGTGCCGGGTCGCGACGAGCTGGGTCGCCTTGAGGGCGAAGTCGGCCAGCCCCAGGAAGGCGTCGCGGCGGAGCTCGAGGGGGATCGTTCCGGCGTGCCCCGCTTCGCCGACGAAGGCGCACTGGCGGTAGTGCTTGCCGGAGATGCGCTCGACGATGCCGATGGGGACACCCTCGTCCTCGAGCACGGGTCCCTGCTCGATGTGGAGCTCGAGGTAGGCCTCGAGGTCGGGGCGCGACCGGTGGGCGGAGAGGATCGACTCGGCCGTGAAGGGCGTCTTCTTCAGGATCTCCGCGAACGGCAGGCCGAACGAGGTCCGGCCGCCGCGGACCTCGGCCTCGTCGGCCAGTCCCACGAAGGCCCGGCTGCCCAGGAAGTCGCCGACGAGGTTGCCCTCCTCGTCCGTGAACGAGGCGACCTCGAGGGCTCTCGTGAGCGGGACCTTCTCCTCGGCGACGCGGCGGACGGCTTCGAGGGCGGCCAGGACCCCGGCCGCGCCGTCGAACATGCCGCCGTGCGGGACGGTGTCGATGTGGGAGCCGGCCATGACCGTGCGCGGGGCGCATTCGAGCCGGCCGAACTGGTTGCCCGCGCCGTCCTGGCGGTAGCACAGGCCGGCCGCCTCGATCTTGCCCTTGAGCCAGGCCCGGGCCTCGAGGTCGGCCGGGCTGAACGAGGGCCGGCTGACGCCGCCCCGCTCGTCGCGGCCGATGCGGCCCAGGTCCTCGAGGTCGGCTTTCAGGCGGTCGATGTCGATCCGGATGTCCATGTGCGCCTCCAGACGCGGGGACACGTACCAAGGGGACATGTCCCCGATCTCATGCCCGATCTCGGGACGATCTCGCCCCGCAGCCGCGTTCGCGGTCGAGCGCAGGCGATAGACGAATGGGGGACATGTCCCCTTGGTACGTGTCCCCCATTCCCCTCCCTCCATTCCCCCAGTCAAAGCAGCGCGAGCATGTCGATGACGGCCCGCTCGATGCCGACGATGGCCGCGCGGGCGACGATGGCGAAGCCGATGCTGAGCTCGGCGATCTCGGGCATGGCCGCGATCGGCCCGACGTTCCGGTAATCGAGCCCGTGCCCGCCGTGGACCTCGAGCCCGAGCGACCGGCCGTGGACGGCCGCCCGGCGGACGGCCTCGAGGGCCTCGTCGCGGGCCGGGCCCTCGGGCAGTTCGGCGAACTTGCCGGTGTTGATCTCGATGAGGTCGACGCCGATCTCCCGGGCCGCCGTGATCTCCTCCACGCTCGTGTCGATGAAGATGCTGGTCCGGATTCCGGCCGCCTTGAGGGATTCGATGTGCGGGCCGAGGGCCTTGCGGTTGGCCGCGACCTTGAGCCCGCCTTCCGTCGTCAGCTCCTCGGGCCGCTCGGGGACGAGCGACACGACGTCGGGCTTGATCTCCAAGGCGACGCGCTTCATCTCCTCGGTCGCGGCCATCTCGACGTTGAGCTTGGTCTTGACGGCCTGGCGCAGGGCCCGCAGGTCCCGTTCCTTGATGTGGCGCCGGTCGGCCCGGATATGGCAGACGATGCCGCGGGCCCCGGCCTGCTCGGCCAGCAGGGCCGCCAGCACCGGCTCGGGCTCGGCGGCCCGCCGGGCCTCCCGCAGCGTGGCGAAGTGATCGATATTGACGGCCAGTCTCATGGCGCCCTCCGTGACGGATCAGTGTTTTTCGCCGAGGTGCCGGCGGACGGCCTCGGCGACGAGCCGGGCGCACGAGTCGACCGTGGCCCGGTCGCGGGCCTCGACCATGACCCGGGCCAGCGGCTCCGTGCCGGAATAGCGGAGGTCGATCCGCCCTTCGCGGCCGACGCTGGCCTTGACCACCTCGACGGCGGCCGTGATCTCCGGGTAGTCGGCGAAGTCCGGTTTCTTGCGCACCCGGACGTTGACGAGCGTCTGGGGGTATTCGACGAAGCCCTCGACCAGGCCGGCCAGGGTGCCGCCCCGCTCGGCCAGGACCTCGAGCATCCGCAGCGAGGTCAGCAGGCCGTCCCCGGTCGGCAGGTCGTCGAGGAAGATGGTGTGGCCCGACTGCTCGCCGCCGAGGTTGGCGCCGCGGGCGACCATCTCCTCGTGGACGTACTTGTCGCCGACCTTGGTCCGGACGAGGCCGATGCCGCGCGCCTCGAGGGCCCGCTCGAGGCCCATGTTGCTCATGGTCGTGGCCACGACGGAGCCCGTCCGCAGGCGCCCGGCCTCTTTCATGTGGAGGGCCTGGACGTAGAGGGTGTGGTCGCCGCCGAGCAGGCGCCCCTCGCCGTCCACCCACAGGGCCCGGTCGGCGTCCCCGTCGTAGGCGACGCCGAGGGCCGCCCCCGTCTCGCGGACGCGCGCCGCCAGCCCCTCGGGATGGAGGGAGCCGCAGCCGGCGTTGATGTTGACGCCGTCGGGCGCCGCGTTGAGGGCCTCGACCGCGAAGCCCAGCCGGCCGAGGAGGCCCGGGGCCACGGCCGAGCCGGCCCCGTTGGCGCAGTCGACGACGACCCTAAAGCCGGCCGGAGGCCGCGCGACGCGGACCCGCCCGGCCAGGTAGTCGGCGTAATCGCCGGCCAGGCGCGGATCGAAGGGGACGTCGAACTCGTGCCCGGGCAGCCGCCCCCGGCCCTCGAGGACGTCGGCCTCGATCTCGAGCTCCCACTCGTCGGGGATCTTGATCCCGAGCGGCGAAAAGACCTTGATGCCGTTGTCCCGGAAGGGATTGTGCGAGGCCGAGATGACCGCCCCGGCCGCGAAGCCGTGGGTCTTGGTCAGGTAGGAGACGGCCGAGGTCGGGATGACGCCGGCCGAGACGACCTCGCCGCCGGCCGCCCGGACGCCGCGGGCCAGGGCCCGCTCCATCCAGGGGCCCGACTCGCGGGTGTCGCGGCCGATCAGGATCCGCGCCCCCTGGCCCTTGCGCTCGAGCAGGTCCACCAGGGCCGACCCGAGGCGGGAGATGGTCGGAGGATCGAGGGGGAACGTCCCGGCGACCGCCCGCACGCCGTCCGTGCCGAAGAGCTTCTTGCGGGCGCTCATTTCTTCCGGACCGGGGCTTTCTTGGCGACGGCCGGATCGGGCTCGACCAGGACCGAGATGCGGGCGCTCGTCTCCGGCGAGGCCAGCCGCAGTTCGGGCCGGGGCAGGATGATGTCGGCCGTGAAGACGGTCGAGCCGGCCAATCCGGTGACGTCGATGGGCGCCGTCGAGGCCGCTTCCTTGGCCCGGACCCGGCTCTCGGGTCCGCGGACGACGACGCTGGCCGGCTCGATCTCGGTCCGGGCGATGCGGTAGCCCGGGGCCGGCCGGCCCCGCAGCGTCGGGTGGAGGTCGAGGGTGGCCTCGGCCGTCCGCTCTAGCTTGATGGTCACCTTGCCGGGCGAGATCTTGACCACCTCGGCCCCCGGCGGCACGGCGATCATCGAGGGATTGAGCGGGTACTCCTGCTGCAGGACGGTGGCCCGGTCGAGGTCGACGCGGGCGACCAGGGCCGACGGGCCGATCTCGTCGAGGGTCCGGTCGGGGGCCCGTAGGGTGACGTCGATCGCCGTCGCCGGGCGCTCGACGATCTCCAGGCCGGCCGGGATATTGCGGGTCTCGAGCGGGATGGTCAGCGATTTCTCGGAGAACTTCTTCTCGGCCGGGACGAGCAGGAGCCAGACGGCGACGGCCAGCAGGAGCGAGACGAGCTTCAGCTCCCAGTCCCGGACGAACAGGTTGCGGACGGTGTTTCTCATCGGTCCTTCAGGTAGCCGAGGAGGCGCTTTTCCATGGCCTCCTTGTCGGCGAAGCGCTCCAACTGGCCCTTGATGGCCAGGGACACGGTCCCGGTCTCCTCGGAGATGACGATGACGGGCGCGTCCGTCTCCTCGGACAGGCCGATGGCGGCCAGGTGGCGGGTCCGCGTCTGGAAGGGGCTGCGCAGGCGGTGGGCGGCCGGCAGGGGCAGCAGACAGGCCGCCGCGACGATGCGGTCGCCCTTGACGACGACGGCGCCGTCGTGGAGCGGCGAGTGGGGGTAGAAGATGGACACGAGGAGGTTCTTGCTCAGCACGGCGTCGACCTCGGCGCCGCGGTCGGCGTAGGTCGACAGCGAGATCTCCTTCTCGATGGCGATCAGGGCGCCGATCTTCTTCTGCGACAGGAAGTCGATAGCCTGGAAGAGGTCGTCGATCTTCTCCTGGAACGAGCGCAGGGCCAGGGGCTTGCGGAACGTCCGCGAGCCGATCTCGGTCAGGAAGCGGCGGATCTCGGCCTGGAACAGGACGATGATGGCGATGATGACGTAGTTGATGAACGAGCGGATGATGCGGTTGGAGACGCCGAGATGGCCCCAGACCGTCAGGAGGTAGAGGGCGCCGATGAGGGCCAGCCCGGCGGCTGCCTGATAGGCTTTCGTGTCCCGAATGAGGACGACGATGTAATAGATCATGAAGGCGATGAGGAGGATGTCGACGACGTCGAGGACGGTGATCTGGCGGACGACGGCCCAGGCCTCAGCGAACATCGCCGGGCCTCCCTTCGGCGGCCGCCGGGCCGGACGGGGCCTGGCCGAGGACGGCCTCGGCGGCGCGGACGGCCCTGGCCACGGGCCCGACGTCGTGGACGCGCAGGATGTGGGCGCCGCGCTCGACGGCCAGGACGGCGGCGGCGATGGTCCCCTCGAGGCGCTCCTCGGGGGGGAGGCCGCCCAGGACGCGGCCGAGGAAGGCCTTGCGCGAGAAGCCCAGGAGCAGGGGCCGGCCGAGGGCGTGGAAGTCGGCCGCGCGGCGCAGGATCTCGAGGTTGTGATCGACGGTCTTGCCGAAGCCGATGCCGGGATCGACGGCCAGGCGCTCGCGGGGGACGCCGGCCGCCTCGGCGACGCGGAGGCGGTCGTCGAGGAAAGCGGCGATCTCGCCGACGAGGTCGTCGTAGCGGGGGTCGTCCTGCATCGTCGCCGGCGTGCCCTTCATGTGCATGAGGACGGCGGCCGCGCCGGAGCGGGCCACGACGCCGGCCATGGCCGGGTCGAAGCGGAAGGCGCTGATGTCGTTGACGATGTCGGCCCCGGCGTCCAGGGCGGCCCGGGCCACGGCGGCTTTGGTCGTGTCGACGGAGATGAGGGCCCGGCTCTCCCGGCGCAGTCCGGCGATGACCGGGACGACGCGGGCGCTCTCCTCGGCCTCGGGCACGGGCCGGGAGCCGGGGCGGGTGCTCTCGCCACCGACGTCGACGATATCGGCGCCTTCGGCGACGAGCGCGAGTCCGTGGGCGACGGCCCGGGCGGGGTCGGCGTACCGGCCGCCGTCCGCGAACGAATCGGGGGTGACGTTGACGATGCCCATGAGCCAGGTCCGGTCCCCGAGCTCGAGGCGGCGGCCCCCGATGTCCAGGCGGCGCGTCTCTCGGCTCATGGTCCCGGTCCTCCTCCGGCTCAGCTCTCCCGGGTCTCCGCGGCGGGCGCGGCGGACGGCGCCGCCGGCGCCTCGGGGGCGGCCTTCTTGCCGTCGACGATGGCGTTGATCTCCTCGGAGCCGACGGCTTCCTTTTCGAGCAGGAGCTCGGCGATGCGGACCAGCTTGTCCTTGTTCTTCTCCATGAGCTCCCGGGTCCGGTCGTAGCTGCTCATGATGATCTTCTTGACCTCCTCGTCGATGTGCTCGGAGGTCTTCTCGCTGAAGTTCTTGTTCACGGCCAGGTCGCGGCCGAGGAAGATGAGGTCGTCGCGCTCGCCGAAGGTCAGCGGGCCGAGCTCGGACATGCCCCACTGGCAGACCATCTTGCGGGCGATCTCGGTGGCCTTCTCGAAGTCGTTGGCCGAGCCGGTCGTGGTCTTGTTGAGGAACATGTTCTCGGCCACGCGCCCGGCCATGAGCACGGACAGCTGGGCCAGGAGGTATTCCTTGGTGTAGGTGTAGCGGTCGTCGAGGGGCAGCTGCTGGGTCAGGCCCAGGGCCAGCCCGCGCGGGATGATGGTGACCTTGTGGATGGGGTCGGCCTCGGGGATGAGGGCGGCCGTCAGGGCGTGGCCGGCCTCGTGGTAGGCCGTGTTCTTCTTCTCCTCGTCGCTGATGATCATGCTCTTGCGCTCGACGCCCATGAGGACTTTGTCCTTGGCGTACTCCATGTCCTTCATCAGGACCTTGTCCTGGCCCAGGCGGGCGGCGATGAGGGCGGCCTCGTTGACGAGGTTGGCCAGGTCGGCGCCGGCGAAGCCGGGCGTCGAGCGGGCCAGGACCTTGAGGTCGACGTCCGTGGCCAGGGGGATCTTGCGGACGTGGACGCCGAGGATGTCCTCGCGGCCCTTGACGTCGGGCATGTTGACGACGATGCGCCGGTCGAAGCGGCCGGGGCGGAGCAGGGCGCTGTCGAGGATGTCGGGGCGGTTGGTCGCGGCGATGAGGATGACGCCCTCGTTGGAGTCGAAGCCGTCCATCTCGACGAGGAGCTGGTTGAGGGTCTGCTCGCGCTCGTCGTGGCCGCCGCCGAGCCCGGCGCCGCGCTGGCGGCCGACGGCGTCGATCTCGTCGATGAAGATGAGGCAGGGGGCGTGCTTCTTGCCCTGGTCGAAGAGGTCGCGGACGCGCGAGGCGCCGACGCCGACGAACATCTCGACGAAGTCCGAGCCGCTGATGGAGAAGAAGGGCACGTCGGCCTCGCCGGCCACGGCCCGGGCCAGCAGGGTCTTGCCCGTGCCCGGGGGCCCGACGAGCAGGACGCCCTTGGGGATGCGGCCGCCGAGGCGCTGGAACTTGCGCGGCTCCTTGAGGAACTCGATGATCTCGCCGAGCTCCTCCTCGGCCTCCTCGACGCCGGCGACGTCCTTGAAGGTCAGCTTCTTCTGCTGGCCGGAGAAGAGCTTGGCCCGGCTCTTGCCGAAGGACATGGCCTTGTTCCCGCCGGCCTGCATCTGGCGCATCATGAAGACCCAGAACAGGATCATGAGCAGGATCGGGAACCAGCTCAGGAGGAGCGCGAACAGGGGGCTGCGGGAGGAGTCCTTGACGACGATGTTGACCTCGGGGTTCTTCTCGCGCAGGGCCTTGATGAAGTCGTTGTAGCCGGAGGGGATGACGGTCTTGAAGGCCTGGCCGTCGGTGAAGGCGCCCCGGAGCTGGTTGTCCTGGACGACGACCTCGGCCACGCGGCCGGCTTCGGCCTCGGTCATGAACTTGGAGAAGGGGACGTCCTTCTTGGCCAGGGACGGGTTCTGGATCAGGCTCCACAGGGTGATGATGACGATCCCGGCGGCGATCCAGAAAAATAGGCTCTTGGCGGGCCTGATCTTAGGCTGAGGCATAATTCTCCATCCTTCTTTGAAGGGCCATTTTATCACGATTCGGCTTGCCGCGGTAGGGGACGGGTGGCTTGGGGTAGCTTGGGGACATGTACCGCTTCGGTACGTGTCCCCGGTCAGACGGGGACATGTACCCTTGGGTCAGATGGGGACATGTACCTCAGGTACGTGTCCCCTTCTCTAAATAGCTCCGATCCTCCTAAGGAAATCCTCGCTCCCCAGCGGCGTCAGCCGGGCGGTATGTTCCCTGAACAACTTCGCCTCTGATTCGACGAGGCCTTCCTTGAGATAAGCCGCCCATTCCCGGCCGCTCATCCCGAGGGGATTCCTCCCGAGCATCGGATCGGGCGCGCCGAGCACATGGGCCCTGGCGCTCGACCAGCGATACTCCGCGGGATCCTCGACAAGACTGGCCCTGACCGGGTTGAGTTCGTCGTAACGCATGGCCCGGTAGAGGTAGGGGTCGTCCATCGGGAACGAGCCGAACCGGCCTTGCCAGAGAAAACCGCGCCAACCTTCTCTCTCGTTGATGATCCTCGTGTAGGCTTTATGGGTTTCGCCGAACGTCACGGCGAGGCTGTCTTCCCGCTTCGGGACGGCGACATGATGGACGTGATTGTCCATGAGGCAATAGGCCCAAAGGACGAGCCCCGTCTTGTCCGCCCATTTCGAGAGAAGGCGAAGATAAAGCGTTTTGTCGTCGTCAGAGAAGAAGACAGCCTGGCGGCGGTTACCGCGTTGGGTGATGTGATGGGGGACGCCGGGGTAGACGATGCGGGCGAAACGAGGCATGTTCCGGAGGGGGACATGTACCCTTGGTACGTGTCCCCGTTCTTCCTTTCTTCAGCTTGGGGACACGTACGAAGCGTACATGTCCCCTTCGTTCCTTTCGTCCTAACGGACGCTCCAGCCAAGAGATATGTCTCACTCAGGATGGGGACACGTACGAAGCGTACATGTCCCCCAGCCAAGATGGGGACACGTACCAAAGGTACATGTCCCCGGTCATACCCCGGTCACTCTCGCCCCACTTCCCCCTTTTCTTACGGCCCTTGCGGTGGTATAGAAAGGGGCATGAACCTCCACCCCCTGGACCTGGGCATCATCGCCGTTTATCTGGCCGCCGTGGCCATGGTCGGCGTCCTCGTCCGCCGGCGGGCGACCAAGAAGCTCGACTCGTTCTACCTGGCCGACCGCAACGTCCCCTGGTGGATGCTGGGGCTGTCGGGATGCTCGAGCTACATCGACATCGGCGGGACGATGTCGCTCATCGGCCTGCTCTTCTACGTCGGGCTGAAATCGATGTGGGCCACCCACATCTTCTGGGGCTGGTTCATCATCTGCTTCTACATGGCCTTCCAGGCCAAGTACATTCGCCGTTCCGGGGTCATGACCTTCGCCGAGTGGAACGAGACCCGCTTCGGGACGGGCAAGGACGCCGAGGCGGCCCGGCTGGCGGCGGCCATCTTCCTGCTGGTGCTGATGATCTGCAACCTCATGTTCATCAGCGTCGGCACGGGCAAGTTCGCCGAGGAGTTCCTGCCCCTGCCGCGCTGGGAAGCGACGCTCATCGTCCTGGCCGTCGTCGGGGTGTACGTGACCCTCGGGGGCTTCTTCGGGGTCATCCTGACCGACGTCCTGCAGACCCTCCTCATCGGCGTCGGGGCGGTCATCCTGGCGGTCATGGTCTTCGCCAAGCCGGTCGCGACGGCCTTCATCCACAAGGCTCCCGGCTGGTTCAGCCTGGCGCCGACGTGGACGCTATGGTCGGGGTTCGCGTCCGGGACCTCGCCGGCGTATCAGCATTTCGGCCTGTTCGGCCCGCTCATGGCCGCGGGCTTCCTGTGGATGGTCTTCCGCCTCCTCAGCGGGCCCAACGTCTGGGACTTCCAGTTCTTCCTGACGACCAAGTCGCCGCGCGACGCCCAGATGGCGGCCGGGATGTGGACGGTCGGCTACAACCTGCGCTGGGTCATCGGCGTGGCCTTCATGGTCCTGGGCATCTTCTACCTGGGCTCGGAGGCGTCCTTCGACGCCGAGAAGATCATGCCCCTCGTCCTGCTCAAGATGCCGGTCGGCCTGCGCGGCCTGTTCATGGCCGTGCTCCTGGCGGCCCTGATGTCGACGATCAGCGCCATGATCAACGTCACCAGCTCGGTCGTCATCAACGACTTCGTCAAGCGCTACGTCGCCAAGGACCTGAGCCAGAGGACGCTCGTGCGGCTGGGCCAGCTGGCCTCGGTCGTGGCCGTCCTGGTCGGCTTCGTCTTCTCGCTGTCCTTCGTCAACATCGTCACGGCCTGGGAGATGATGGTCTTCGTCGTGGTCACGGTCATCCTGGTGCCGGCGACGCTGCGCTGGCACTACTGGCGGTTCGGGGCCCGGGCCTTCGTCTGGAGCATGGCCGTGTCGGCCGTCCTCATCTCGCTCCGGCTCGTCCTCCTCAAGGGCCTGCACGCGGCGGCCTCGCTGGCCCTCGACATGGGCCTGTGCCTGGCGACGACGATCGTCGTCACATTCCTGACCGAGCCCGCCGACATGGAGGTTCTGGTCAAGTTCTACGCCAAGGTCCGGCCGTTCGGCGTCTGGGGGCCGGTGCGGCGGGAGTGCGTCCGGCGCGGGCTGGTGCCGGCCGACGACAAGATGCCCCGGATCGACGTCCTCAACGGCTTCGTCACGGCCGCCTTCCAGTTCTCGCTGGCCATCCTGCCGTTCTACCTGTTCATGCGGAACTGGAAGCAGCTCGGCGCCTGGGCCGCGGCGGCCGCCGCCCTGGCCGTCGTCCTCTACTTCACCTGGTACAAGAACCTGCCCAGTAAAGATGAGGTTTAAATGGGGGACATGTACCCCGGGTACGTGTCCCCAAAAAGGGGACATGGGCATGAAGGGGGACACGTACCGAAGGTACATGTCCCCGGTCCGATCACGCGTGTCAATAAATAGGAAATAGGTATCATGTCCCCCATTAAAGTGCATTTGATCTGTAACGCGCACCTCGATCCGGTCTGGCAGTGGCGGTGGGACGAGGGCGCGTCGGAGGCGCTGGCGACCTTCCGCAACGCCGTCGACATCCTCGACGAGCACCCGTCGCTCATCTTCTGCCACAACGAGTCCGCCCTCTACGAGTGGGCCGAGCGCCTCGACCCGGCCCTGTTCGACGACATCCGCCGGCTGGTCGCGGCCGGCCGCTGGGCGGTCTCGGGCGGCTGGTTCATCCAGCCCGACGCCAACCTGCCGGGCACCGAGTCCCTCGTCCGGACGATCGCCGAGGGCCGGCGCTACTTCCGCGAGACGTTCGGCGCCGCCCCGCGCGTCGCCTACAACTTCGATTCCTTCGGCCACAGCGGCGGCCTACCCCAGATCCTGCGCCGGGCCGGCTACGAGATGTATATCCACATGCGCCCCCAGCCCGGCGAGCTGGCTCTCCCGGCCGATCTCTACCGCTGGCGCGGCGTCGACGGCACGACGATCCCGGCCTACCGCATCGCCGTCGGCCTCTACCACACCGAGCACGACAACATCGAGGCGCGCCTGCGCGCCGGCGCGGCCCTGGCCCTCGAGCTGGGCCGCGACGTGCCCGTCTTCTGGGGCCTCGGCAACCACGGGGGAGGAGCGACCCGCCGCGACCTGGCCACGATCGACGCCTTCACGGCCCGCGAGACGCGCGTCCGGGTCGTCCACAGCACGCCCGACCGCTTCTACGAGGCCGTCGCCGCCGCGGCCGCCGCCGCGCCCGTCCACGAGGGCGACCTCCAGCGCGTCTTCACCGGCTGCTACACCTCGCTCTCGCGGCTCAAGCGCCGGGCCGTCGAGGACCTCGGCGGGCTCGTCCGGTCCGAGGCCGCCGCGGCCGCCGCCTGGTGGCGGGCGGGCGCCGGATTCCCCGAGGCGGACTTCCGCCGAGCCTGGAAGCTCCACCTATTCAACGATTTCCACGACATCCTGACCGGCACCTGCATCGAGCCGGCCGAGCGCGACGCCCTGGCCCAGTACGGCCGGGCCGAGGACCTGGCCCGCAACGCCGCGCTCGGGGCCGTCGCGGCACTCAACCGGGGCTCGCGCCGCTCGCCGTCCCTGCCCGTCACGGTCCTTCACGTAAACCCGTCCCTCCGGCGCGTCCCGGTCGAATTCGAATGCATGGCCGACCACCGGCCGTTCTGGAAGGGGCTGTGGCGGATGCGGCTCTTCCGGGCCGACGGCCGCGAGGTCCCTTGCCAGGAAGAGCAGCCCGAGTCCCTCCTGCCCTTCAACAACTGGCGCCGCCGCATCGCCTTCGTCGACGAACCGCCGGGCGTCGGCCTCTCGCGCTACGAGCTCAGGGCCTTCGAAGTGAGGGATGAGCGGGGACACGTACCAACGGGACATGTCCCCTGTCCCGCTCCAGTCGTTCCCGCGGCCCGGCTCGATCCCCGTTCCGGCCTGATCGCCGCCTTGGCCGCTTTCGGCCGGTATCCCGCCGGACCGCTCTTCGCGCCGCTCGCGGTCGAGGACACGGGCGACTCGTGGGGCGCCGGCCTCGGCCGCTATCGCGATATCGCCGGCCGGTTCAGGCTCGCGGGCCGCCCGCGCGTCGTGGAGCGCGGGCCCGTCAGGACCGTCACCCGGTCGGTCCGCGTCTTCGGCTCGAGCCGGGTCGTCGTCGACGCCGTGACCTATCCGTCCTGGCCCGTGCTCGAGCTCCGGTTCCGCGTCGTTTGGAACGAGGAGCGCCGGCGGCTCAAGCTCGCCATCCCGACCGGCCTCGCCGCCGCGGGGCTTCTCGCCGAGGTCCCCGGCGGGGCCATCGTCCGGCCCTCGGACGGCGAGGAGCACGTCCACGGCCGCTGGCTGGTCGTCGCGGGCGAGCCCTCGGGCCGGACAGGGAAGACGCGAGCCCCGTCGAAAGGGACTGCCCCGGCTAAGAAGGGCGCTTTGGCGCTCGGCATCGCTTCGTCCGGCCAGCACGGTTTCGACTTCGAGGACGGCGAACTGCGGCTGTCCGTCCTGCGCAGCTCCGCGTATTGCCACGAACGCGGCTTCGACTTGGGGACACGTACCACCAAAACGGGGACACGTACCCAGGGTCCATGTTCCCAATGGAAGTTCGCCGACATCGGCGTCCACGAGTTCCGGCTCCTGGTCACGGCCGGCGCGCCCGCCGCGGTCATGGCTATGATGCCCGGCCTGGCCGACCACCTGGCCGCGCCGCCGCTCGTCTACGCCCACCTGCCCTACGACCCGACGCTCGTCCCGCCCGTCGAGACCTTCCTCTCGGTCCGTCCTGCCTCCGTCCGCCTCCTGGCCTGCAAGCCGTCGCCGGACGGCTGGGCGCTCGTCGTCCGCCTGCACGAAGCCGTGGGCAAGAGGACGAAGGCGGAATTAAGGGTGGCGCGGCCCGGCGCGCCGGACGGATCGGGGACACGTACCGAAGGTCCATGTCCCCGATCAAGCCGGGGACACGTACCCGAGGTCCATGTCCCCTTGTCCTTCCCCCTGTCGTTCGCCCCGTTCGAGATCAAGACCGTCCGCGTCGAGCGCGACGGCGCCTGGCGCGAAGCGGCGCTTATCGAAGAAGCCTAGCGCCCCGACGGGGACACGTACCTAAGGTCCATGTCCCCATCCACACAGCGGGGACACGTACCCGAGGTACATGTCCCCATCTCTAACACCCCAACGGGGACACGTACCTAAAGGACATGTCCCCAGGTTTCACTTGATGGCCACGCCCATCGTGTCGCGGTGGAAGTCGATGAGGGTCCGCATGTAGGGCCCGATGGCGTCGGCGCCCGCGAAGCCCGCCTTCTTGGCCGCCGCCTCCCGCTCGTCCTTGGTCAGCGGGCTCGGCGCGGCCCAGTGCTGGAGGTCGCGGTAGCAGCCGAGCGTGAAGATGTCCCACGACGCGCCCGACTCGCGGACGAAGATCATGTTGTACGGGCGGCCGCCGGCGACGCCGTAGACGTTCTCCATCTCCCGCTCTTTGAACAGCTCCTCCTGGCGGCCCGGCAGCGAGACCATGATCTCGATGTGGTAGTAGGCCGTCCCCTCGAAAGCCTTGCGGACGAACTCGAGCGGCGGCCCCATCACATAGACGTCTTCCTTCCATGACGAGCAGGCGTCGAGCCGCTTGGCGAAGGCCGCCTCGCTCATCCCGGCCGCCTCGGCCGTCTTGGCCCTCTTGACCGCGCGCGCCTTGGCATAGTATTCGACGTAGCTCCCCATCGGCGTCAACAGCATGAGGTCCCACTGGTCGCCCTGGGTGTGCCGCCACCAGAAAGGAGCGACCTCGCCCGCCTTCTCCAGCGCCGCCATCCGCTCCTTCCAGAGCGCGATGAGGTCCGGGAGCCGGCCCTGGGCCGCCCGGATGAAGGTCGTCTTGTACAGATACACAGGCTTTATCGAGGCCGGCGGTCCCGTCACCTCGGCCGCCGCCGTCGCCGCGAACGCTTCCGTCCCGGTCAGCGCCGCGACCGCCGCCAGCGCCATCACCGCAGCCATTCTCGTCAAGTTCGCTCTCATCGGGCCTCCTCGCGGGGCGGTCCGGCCGCCCGGCTCCCCCCATCATACTTATCTCCGCTCTTTTGGAAAGAGGGGACGCGCCCGCCGGCCTTGACCCCGCCCCCGCTTTCCTCTATTAATGAAGCCGGACCCGCATGAAGCGCCTCGCCGTCCCCGCCCCGGCCCGACTTTTCCCGTCGCCCGCGCTCCTTATCCTCCTGCTCGCGGCTCTCCTCGCCTCCTGCTCCTCTCCCGCCAAGCCCCCCGCTCCCGTCGCAACAGACGCCAACCTCCTCCTCGTCACCGTCGATACCCTCCGCCCCGACCGGCTGAGCTGCTACAGCGCCGCCCACGCGCGCACTCCCGCCATCGATGCCCTGGCCGCCCGCGGCGTCCTCTTCGAGCGGGCCTTCTCCCATGCGCCCCTGACCCTGCCCTCGCACGCCAACATCCTCCTCGGGGCCGCCTCGCCCGCCCACGGCGTCGTCGACAACGGCCTCGCCGTCGTCCCGAGCGAGTTCCCCGGCCTGGCCAAGACGCTCAAGGCCGCCGGCTACGAGACCGGGGCCTTCGTCTCCGCCTTCCCCCTCGACGCCCGCTTCGGCCTCGATGAAGGCTTCGACATCTATGACGACAGCTACCCGGCCCGGGCCGCCGCCGCCATGGATTACCCCGAGCGCCCGGCCGCCAAGACCGTCGCCGCGGCCCTCGACTGGCTCGCCGGCCGGACCGGCAAGTGGTTCGTCTGGATCCACGTCTTCGACCCCCACGCCCCCTACGCGCCGCCCGAGCCCTACGCCTCCCGCTACGCCGCCGATCCGTACTCGGGCGAAGTGGCCTACGCCGACGCCGAGCTGGCCAAGCTCTTCGCCGCTATCGGATCCCGCGGCGAGACCGGCCGCACGGTCGTCGTCCTGACGGCCGACCACGGCGAGTCCCTCGGCGAGCACGGCGAGATGACCCACGGCTTCTTCGCCTACAACGCGACCCTCCGGGTCCCCCTCATCGTCGCCGCCCCGTCCCTCGCCCCGGCCCGCGTCCGCGACTTCGTTTCCCACGTCGACCTCTTCCCGACGGCCTGCGACCTGCTCGGCCTGGCCGCGCCCGAAGGCCTCTCCGGCCGTTCCCTTCGGCCGCTCCTCGAGGGCCGCCGCCTCGGTCCGAGGCCCATCTACTTCGAAGCCCTCGAGGCCTCCCTCCACCGCGGCGCGGCCCCTCTGCGCGGGATCATCGACGGCGGCAAGAAATATTCCGACTCGCCCATCCCCGAGCTCTACGATCTGGAGACGGATCTCGACGAGCGCGTCGACCTGGCCCCGCGCGCCGACCTGGCCCCCTTCAAGAGGGCTCTCGACCGCCACATCGCCGCCGAGGCCGCACGGCCCGGCGCCCGGGCCGCCCGCCGGACCGACCGCGAGACGGCCGAGCGATTGCGCAGCCTCGGCTACGTCGCCGGCCCGGCCGTCGCGCCCAAGGCGTCGTATGGTCCCGCCGACGACCTCAAGACGCTCCTGCCGTTCGAGCAGAAGATGCTCCGGGCCAACGCCCTGGACGCGGCCGGCCGGACCGAAGAGAGCGCCGCTCTGCTCGAGGAGATCGTCCGCGACCGGCCCGGTTACGCCCGGGCCTACGCCCGCCTGGCCGAGCTCCGCTTCGCCCAGGGCCGCATCGACCTCTATCTCGACGCCTTCGACCGCGGTGTCCGGGCCGCGCCCGGCGACTTCACCAACGTCTCGGCCTACGGCATCGCCCTCGTCGAACAGGGGCGCCTCGACGCCGGCATCGAGGTCCTCGGCCGGGCCCTGGCCCTGTTCGACGCCGACCCCAACGTCTGGAGCTCCCTGGCCGAGGCCCACTGGAAGAAAGGAGACCTCGACCGGGCCCGCGAGCATTTCGAGACGGCCCTGGCCCTGGCCCCCGGCGACGCGGTCATCAACGGCAACATGGGCAATTTCCTCGTCGACTGGGGCCTGCGGACCAAGAACGGCGACACGGTCAAGCGGGCTTTCCCCTACTTCGAGGCCGCCCTGGCCACCGATCCCACGCTGGCCTCGGTCCACAACGGCCTCGGCGGCGCCCTGCGCGTCGTCGGCGACACCGCCGGGGCCATCGCGAGCTGGGAGAAGGCCGCCGCGCTCGATCCCGCCTACGACCTGCCCGTCTACAACCTGGCCGCGGCCTATCTCGAGGCGGGCGACAAGGCCAAGGCCCTGGCCGCCTGCCGCCGTTACCTCGCCCTCAAGGGCGAGCGCCTGACCGCCGACGAGCGGCGCTACGTCGAGTCGCTCATGGAGCGCTGCCGGTGAGGCCATGACGCCCCGCGAGACCGTCAGGGAGATCGTCGCCCTGCGGCCGGCCCCCCGGACCGGCTTCTGGCTCGGCAACCCCCACGCCGCGAGCTGGCCGGGCCTGCACCGCTACTTCGGCACGGCGACCGAGGAGGACCTGCGCCGCAAGCTCGGCGACGACTTCCGCTGGATCTCGCCCTCGTTCGCCGCGACGACCTTCCCGTCGACGGCGGCCAAGGGCATCTTCAACTGGAACTGGGAGGCGGCCAAGTCCAGCCACGGACAGGCCGGGCCCCTGGCCGGGGTCGAGGACCCGGCCGAGCTCGACCGCTTCGACTGGCCCGACCCGGCCGCCCTCGACTTCACTGAGACGATCGCCGCCCTCGACGCGGCCGGGCCCCACTACCGGGCCTCCGGGTTCTGGACGCCGTTCTACCACGACCTCATGGACTTCTTCGGCATGGACGCCTATTTCATCAAGATGCACACCCATCCCGAGGCCGTCGCGGCCGCGACCGACCGCGTCTGCGGCTTCTACCACGCCGCCAACGAGCGCTTCTTCGACGCCGCCGGCGACCGCGTCGACGCCTTCTTCTTCGGCAACGACTTCGGCACCCAGCTCGACCTCATGATCTCGCCGGCCCTGTTCGACCGCTTCGTCCTGCCCTGGTTCCGGAAGCTCACCGACCAGGCCCACGCCCGCGGCCACCAGGTCATCCTCCACTCCTGCGGCTCCATCCACCGGGTCATCCCCAAGCTCGTCGCCGCGGGCGTCGACTGCCTCCACCCGCTTCAGGCCAAAGCCGCCCACATGGACGCCGAACGCCTGGCCCGGGACTTCGGCGGGAAGATCGCCTTCCTCGGCGGCGTCGACACCCAGCGCGTCCTGCCCCACGGCACCCCCGAGGACGTCCGGCGGGAGGTCCGCCGGGTCAAGGCCGTCCTGGGGCCGCATCTCATCGTCAGCCCCAGCCACGAGGCCATCCTGCCCGACGTGCCGCCGGCCAACGTCGCCGCCATGGCCGAGGCCGCGGCCGAATAGCCGGGCCCGGCGCCGAACCCTCCGCCCCTTGACCGGCGGCCCTTTTTCCCCGATAATGAGCGACTTCCAGAGGCGGAGAGAAAAGATGGGCACGGCGTCGAACGGGAAAAAAGAGAACATCCTGACCTCCTGGAAGGAGATCGCCGCCTACCTCGACCGCGACGTCCGGACCTGCGTCCGCTGGGAGCAGCGCTACGGCCTGCCCGTCCACCGCCTCGACCGCGATTCCAAGGGCAAGGTCTTCGCCTACCGCGACCAGATCGACGCCTGGCTGGCCTCCCGCGCCGCCGACGGGGCGGCCCGGACGAACGGCGCCGCCAAGCGCTCGCGGCTTCCCTGGATCATCGCCGGTCTGCTGGCCCTCCTCGGCCTGGCGACGGTCGTCGTCCTCGTCGTCCTCCACGGCAGCTCGGTGCCGTCCCGCTTCGATATCGTGGGCCCGCGGTTCATCGCCCTCAACGAAAAGGGCCGCGAGCTCTGGCCGTTCGATACGCGGCGCGCCGACCTCGAATCGCGAGACTCCTACGGGAACCATTTCCAGAAGAAATCCCTCGGCCCCGCTTACGACGCCGTCTGGCCCTGGGTCATGTTCAAGGACCTCGACGGCGACGGCCGCGTCGAGACCCTCTTCAGCGTCCAGACGAGGTCCGAAGACGGCGAGGGCGACCTCGTCTGCTTCGACGACAGGGGCGTCGAGCGCTGGCGGTTCGGAGCCGGCCGCGAGCTGGCCCTGGAGGCGGGCTCTTTCCGCAGGGAGTATCGCGTCTTCGGTTTCGATGTCGACGACTACGACGACGACGGCGCCCTCGAGGTCCTGGTCGTCTCCTTCCACAAGCCCGATTGGCCCTGCCAGGTGGCCCTGCTCGACGCCCGCGGCCGGCTCGAAGGCGAATACTGGAACGCCGGCTACCTGATGGAGGCCAGGCGGGGCGACGTCGACGGCGACGGCGCCAAGGATCTGGTGTTCGGCGGCGTCAACAACGAGTACGCCCGCGGTTGTATCGTCGTCTTCGAGGGCGGCCGCCTCTCCGGCGGCTCGCCCCAAGATAGCCCGGCCTACCGGTGGGGCGACATCGGCCCCGGCTCCGAGGCCGCCTACATCCTGTTCCCGAAGACCGACGTCCACGCGGCCATCCGCAAAGTCGGGGATCCGGTCAATTATTTCTGGGTCCACGAGGGCGACGGGCTGACGGCCGTGACCGTCGAGGCCCAGGTCTTCTACGACCTCGACAAGACCCTGGCCTTGCGGAACGTCGGCCTGGGCAACGACTTCAAAACCCTGCACGAGAGGTTCCGTCTCGAGGGCAAGGTGAGCAGCGTTCCCGACGAGGCCTATCGCAAAGCCCTCGGCGAGTCGATCCTCTACCGCACGAACGGGACCTGGACGGCCCGGCCGGCCGCGGCGGGCTCCGGGGCCGTCAACGGCGGGAAATAACGGCAGGCCCGCTCAAGGGGCCGAGCCCCAGGCGTATCGAACCCTTCTCGGACCGCCTCGGGGAGATGTCCGCGAGGACAGGGGCTCGGGCCCCGGCCCCGGAGCGAACGACGATACGGCGCGCGACGGCCCCCGTCCACTCGAACCGGTGGCCGCCCTTCTCCGGCTCCAGCCCGAAACGGCTCGGGCCGTCTTCTTCGTAAAGCACGCTCTCCGTCGGCCCAGCGGCCGGGAAGACCGCGACCTCGAGCGGGTCGACGGCGCTTTCCGGGACGCGCCGAGATTTCCCCGTCATCGGCACGGCCGCGCCGGACCGGACGAAGACCGGCATGGCCTGCAGCGGCGCCGGCGTTTCGACGAAGGCCGGGCCGAAATGGGCCTTCCCGGTCCAGACATCGATCCACGCCCCCGGCGGCAGATAGACAGGAAAGACCGGCCGCCCGTCCCGGTGCCCGCCGGCCCGCCCGAGCTCGCGGAGGGGGCGGATGACCGGGGCGACGAGCAGCGCCGGCCCGAACAGGTATTCGTGGTCCCAGGCCGCGCCGTTCGGATCGTCAGGGAAAGCTAGCGGCAGGGCCCGCAGGACCGGCAGCCCGGTCCGCCTTGCCTCCAGGGCGGCGCTCCGGATATAGGGGAAGAGCCGATAGCGGAGCTCGACGTAACGCCGGACGATGGCCAGCGCCTCCGCGCCGAACAGCCAGGGCTCGCGCGGCGAGTCGCCGTGCATCCGGCTGTGGGACGAGAACAGGCCGAACTGGGCCCAGCGGATGTAGAGCTCGGGGTCGGGACGGCCGCGGTAGCCGCCGATGTCGTGGCTCCAAAGGGCCAGGCCGGACATCCCGGCCGAGAGCCCGCCGCGGACGGTGGCGGCCAGGCTGTCCCAGTCCGCGGCCGGATCGCCGGACCAAACGACCGGGAGCCGTTGGCTGCCGGCCGTCCCGGACCGGGCCCAGACGAGCCCGCGCCCCTTCTCCTCGGCCGTCACTTCGAAGACCGCTTCGTTGTAGAGCAGGGGATAGAGGTTGTGGAGCTCAGCCCCGGTCCGCCCATCGTGGAACACGGCGTCGGCGGGCACGTCCTCGCCGAAATCGGTCTTGAAGACGTCGACCCCCATGCGCAGGAGCGGGCGGTGGAGGTCCTTGAACCAGGCCCGGGCTTCGGGCCGGGTCAGGTCGATGAGGGCGACCGGCGCGTTCCAGGTCGCTCCCGGCTCGCCCAGCCGGACGACGCCGTCGGGCCGGGGGGCGAGCGACAGTCCGTAGTCGATGACGTAGGTCGAGCCGTCCGGCCGGCGCAGGAAATATCCTTTGGCCTCGGCCTCGCGGAAAAGCGGGCTCTCGATCGAGATGTAGGGATGCTCCCACAGGCAGAGCTTCAGGCCGAGGGCGTGGACGCGGCGGATGAGGCCCTCGGGATCGGGGAAGGCCTCGCGGTCCCAGGCGAAATCGCAGTACCTCCGCCAGCGCATCCACCAGGGATCGATATGGACGACCGAGGCGGGCAGGCGATGCCGCTCGATCCCGTCGAGCAGGGCCTCGATCGCGGCCTGGTCGCGGTAGGTGCCCCCCGACGACAGCCACAGCCCGAAAGACCAGTCGGGGACGGCGGGCGCCCGCCCCGTCAGGTCCGTGAACGCCTCCAGGACGCGGGCCGGCCCGGGGCCGTGGAAGATGTACACGTCGATGGCCGGCGCGTCGGCCCGGAAGGTCCAGGACGAAAGCGATGTCGCCCCGAGGTCCCAGGCGATCCGGGCGCCCGTGTCGGCGAAGAGGCCGAAGCCTCGGTCGCTCCAGAGGAAGGGCACGTTCTTGTGGGAGCGCTCGCTCGTCGAGCCCAGGGCGTCGACCGTCCAGGAGACGAAGCGCCCGCCCGCCTTGTCGAGCCGGGTGAACTTCTCGCCCAGGCCATAGAGCCGCTCACCCGGCGCGAGACGGAAGGCGGCCGTGACGAAGGGCGTCCCGCCGGGGCCGCGGCCGGCGCCGAGAGGGGGCACGGCCGGGCGCCCCAGGCCGTCGACGTCGGTGTGAGCCGCGGCCAGGACGGTCCGGCCGCGCCGGTCGACGAAGCGCAGGTCGAAGGGTTTGAGCCCGACTTCAAGGCGGAGCTCGGGCCCGGTGACGGAGAGCCGTCCGTCGTTCTCCCGGGCGGTGAGGCGGACCGGCTTCCGCTTGCGGGGGACGACCATGGGCGTAGGCTGGGGCGGCTCGGCGCCGTCGGGGACGAGCGTGAGCTTCCAGGTCGCGGGCGAGACGACTTGGGCGATCATGCGGGCGCTGCGGCCGGCGGCGGTCCTCAGCTCCAGGACCAACTCCTGGGGACATGTACCAGAGGTACGTGTCCCCGA
>CAZFZU010000003.1:80952-92040 GCA_964523615.1 uncultured Eubacteriales bacterium
TCCTCAGCTCCAGGACCAACTCCTGGGGACATGTACCAGAGGTACGTGTCCCCGATCGTGCCGGTCGCGGGCCGGTCAGTGCCCACCCGGTCACGGCCGCGATCGGGTCGTGCGTCTCCGGGACCGGCCCGGGCCGCGCGCTTCCGTCGCTCATCGTCCCGACCTCCCGGCTCCGCCCGGCGCCGGCCAGGCCGGGTTGCCCGCGTCGAGGATGGCGTAGATCTCGTCGAGGTCCGTCTCCGGCCAATCGGACGGCACGAGCCCGTTGGTGATGTCGACGTGGACGAAGAGGCCGCGCGGCGTCGGCGCGGCGGCAACGATCCGCCGGACGAAATCGGCCATGCCGGCGAACGCGATGTCGCGGTGGAGGCCGACGCGGCAGGCCAGCGCCGTCTTGCCGCCGAAGCGGGCCAGGACCTTCCGGTAGTCCGCTTCGCTCGCGCCGAACTCGAGGCCGCGCAGGCCGCGGACCTTCTCCAGGCTGGGGAAGAGGTGGGTCCAGTCGCCGCAGGAGTGGACGTAGACGCCGCCGAAGGCGTCCGCCAGCCATTCGAGGTAGGGCACGCCGTACGCGTCGTGGAGCTCCGGCGAGAGCATGACGGCGACGTCGTTGGCCACGGAGATGCCCCGGCCGTCGGGGAGCCAGGGCTGGAAGGCGCTCGGCACGAACTCGGCCCCCGCGGCCTTGACGAGGTCGCGCTGGGCCCTGGCGAAGTCGATGGTCAGCTCGGTGACGAGCTGGAGCAGGCGGTGGACTTCATCGGGCGCCGTCAACAGGGCCTCGAGAAAAGCCGTGTGGCCGAGGATAAGGGCGGCGTTGTCGAGCGGGCCCTGGAGGTCGGCCAAACGGATAGGCACACGCCCGCCCGTCCGCTCCAGGAAGGCGTGGGTGTGGTCGAGGATGCGGCCGAGCTCCCCGTCGCGGAGCCCCGGGCGGCGCAGGTCCCGGACGCGGGCCAGCGCGTCGCCCGGGAGGGGCCGGACGGCCGGGAAATCGTTCTCCCACCAGACGACCTCGCAGCCGAAGGCCGAGGGGACGGCGACGACGCCGAGCGTCGGGCAGAGGGCCGGGACGAGGTCGCCCCGGAGCATGGATTGCCCTTCGATCTCGGCCAGCTGGGCGGCCAGGAACCTGTCCGGGTCCCGGAGCCGCTCGCGCACGGTCCCCTCGCCCTCGGTCGAGAACAGGGCGCTGCGGACGGGCGCGCCGCCCCGGATCCGCGGCCCGGCGTAGCCGACGAGGAAGCCGGGGCGGTCGTCGTTGGCCAGGTCCCAGAGCCGGGTCAGGAAGGCGCGCGCGATCACGGACGCCCCCACGCCTCCGCCGCTTCCATCATGGCGTTGATGTTGGCGAGCGGGGAGCCCGGCGGGACGTTGTTGCCGTCCTGGACGATGAGCCCGCCGCGCGGGGCCAGCTTATCGAGGACCCGGCGGGTGGCCCGCCGGACATCCTCCGGCGTCCCGGAGCGAATGAGCCGGGGATCGACGTTTCCGAGGAGGACGACCCGGCCGCCGAGGGCCTCGCCGATGCGGTCGAGGTCGACCTCGTAGCCGAAGCCCTGGAGCTCGTGGATGGCCAGGTCGTCGCGGAAGATCTCCAAGAGGTGGTCGCTGCGGCCGCACATGTGGAGCGAGAGGCGGCCGTCGAAGTGGAAGCGCAGCCGCTTCTCGGACGGCAGGACGACGTCCCGGAAGTCGGCGGCCGAGAGCGACACGGCCAGGTCGTCGGTCCAGGCGAAGTCCTTGGGCGCGGGGAGCTTCTCTTCGGCCCAGCAGAAGTCGAGCCATTCGATGAGCTTGTCCGTGACGACGCGCAGGAGCTCGCGGACGAAGTCGGGCCGCTCCTTGACGGCCAGGAAGAGCTCGGTCGGGCCCATGAGGGCGCCGGCGACGCCGAACGGCCCGTCCGAGGTGTGGGTCAGGGACGGGTTGGCGCCGGGGTGGAAGACCTCGCCGCCGAGGAAGCGGACGGGGTACTTGTCCGCGACCTCCATCATCCGCCGGCGGTAGGCGGTCTGGCGGGCGTTGAGACCGGAGTGGACGAAGTCCATGGCCTCGAGCCGCCTCAGGTCGGCCTCGCCGGCCACCCAGCCGCGGCCGACCCAGGGGATGTCGTCGTCGGGGAAGACGATCTCGACGCCGAGGCTGCCGGCCTCGAAGGCGTTCTGAAAATCCGTCCAGGCCCCCGTCCACGGTCCGGTGATCGCGTGGGCGTCCGTGCGGACGTTCTCCATGAGCCACTTCTGGGCCAGGATCTGGGTCCGCAGCATGGTCTCCGGGTCGGCGTAGTAATCGCGGAACCGGACCCCGACCTGGGGGACGAGGAAGCGATGGGCGATGGCCGGGATGACGGGGACGCGGTCGGGCCGTTCGAAGCGGCGGGCCGCCTCGACGCGGGCGCGCCGGGCCTCGATCTCCTCGACGGGGACGCCGATCTCGATCACGGCCGCCTCCCGCCCTATCTGGCGACCCTCCGGACATGGGGGTCGGTGAAGAGGTCGTTCCCGTCCGTGCTCGTCGACGAGAATTCCGAGACGACGGCGCCGCGGTCGCCGGCCTGGAACCAGTGCAGGGCGTTCGGCGGCAGCGTGTACATGTCGCCCGGCCGCAGGACGATCTCGCGCCCGGCCGTCAGGTAGGCCCGGTACTTGCGCGGCACGCGGGCCTTGGGCTTGGGCGTCCGCTCGCCGGCGACGTAGAGGTAGACCTCGCCGTAGCGGCAGCGGAAGGTCTCCTTCTTGCCGGGGTTCCGCCCGTTGACCCGGGGGTGGCGGTGCTCGGGACAGGTCTGACGCGGCAGCAGGACGAGCTCCTTGGCGCAGTAGCGGTCGTTGTTCTCGTAGACGATGACCTCGAGGCCGATGCGCCGGATGTCGCCCAAGCCCAGGTCGGCGATCTCCATGGCCTCGATCTCGTCCGGCGTCACGGCGACGCGGGCCCGGCGCAGGAGGGCCGCGGCCTCGGCCCGGACGCGGGCCGCCTCTCCGGGTTTCATTCGACCACCTTCTTTCCCGCCTTGCGCAGGTTGTACTGTCCCTCGATCCAGGCGAAGGTCTTGGCCAGGCCCTCGCGCAGGGGCGTCGACGGCTCCCAGCCGAGGACGCGGCGGATCATGGTGTTGTCGGAGTTGCGGCCGCCGACGCCCATGGGCTGGGTCAGGTCGTAGCGGCGCTCGACCTTGTAGCCGGCGATGTCCTCGATGAGGCCCAACAGCTCGTTGACGGACACGAGCTCGTGCGAGCCCAGGTTGATCGGCGTGGCGACGAGCTCCTCGCAGTGGGCGATCATGTCGATGCCCTCGAGGCAATCGCCGATCCACATGAAGCTTCGGGTCCGGGTGCCGTCGCCCCAGATGTCGACCGTGCGACCGCCGCTGTCGCGGGCCTCGATGACCTTGCGCGAGAGGGCCGCCGGGGCCTTCTCGCGGCCGCCGTCCCAGGTGCCGTAGGGGCCGTAGACGTTGTGGAAGCGGGCGATGGCCGTCTTCAGGCCGCGCTCGGCCGCGTACTCCTGGCAGACGATCTCCGAGAACAGCTTCTCCCAGCCGTAGCCGCGCTCGGCGTTGGCCGGGTAGGCGTCGGACTCCTTGAGGGCCCGCGAGCAGACGTCCTTCTGGAGGTCGACGTTGTAGGCGCAGGCCGAGGAGGAGAAGAAGTAGCGCTCGGCCCCGGCCTTCTCCGCGGCCTCGATCATGTGGGTGTTGATGAGGACGGAGCGCAGGCACTCGACGCGGTAGCGCTCGATGAAGCCCATGCCGCCCATGTCGGCGGCCAGGTTGTAGACCTCGACGGCGCCCTCGCAGGCCCGGACGCAGTTATCGCGGCGGCTGAGATCGAGGACGAGGTCCTCGACGCCGGGCGTCCGGCGGTACCACGCGTCGAGGGGCTTCTTGTCGACGGCCCGGATGCGGGCGAAGCCCTTGTCGTGGAAATAGCGGACCAGGGAGCCGGCGATGAAGCCGCCGGCCCCGGTGATGACCAGGAGGTCGTCCTTCTTCCGGACGTCCTCGATCCGGAGGGGGCGCGTCTCGGGCATGGGCCGTCCTTTCGTCGGGGTCGGGCCCATTATAATGCGGCCGGCGGGGTTCCTCCAAGGAAAAGAAACGGGGAGCGCCGCAGGCACGGCGCTCCCCGGGGACGTTCGCGAGGCGGCGGAACTACTGCTTGGCGACGAGCTTGAGCTCGGTCTTGCTGGTCGAGGTCGAGGGGATGGTCATGCCGGCGGCCGGGACCTCGATGGACATCTCGGTCGTCGTATCGGAGACCGATCTGACGTAGATGCCCTCCTTGACGGCGAAGTGCCAGACGTTCTTGCCCTTGGTCGTGCCGGTCAGGCTCAGGTCCATGCCCTGCTGGGACCCGGCGCCGGTGACTGTGCCGCTGACCTGGGTCGAGACCCGGGCGCACTCCATGCCGTCGACGGTCTCGAAGCCCTCCAGGGTGTGGACGGACTTGACGTCGATGCGCAGGGTCACTTCGCCCATCTTCTCCTCGACGCCGTCGCTCGAGTTCCAGGTGTCGCCGATCTTGACCGGCTTGCCCGGCAGGTCGGGGAAGAACATCTTGAACCCGGGAGCGACGCTGCGGGTGCCGGTGACGAACTCGTAGGTGATGCCTTCGGCGCCGGCGACGTCGATCTCCGAACCGAGCGGGGAGAAGACCATGTCGAAGGACTTGCCCTTGACCGAGCTCATGTCGGGCGACATATCGCCCTGGGCGCTGCTGGCCACGGTCGCGGTCATGTCGTCGATGGTCACGGCCACGAGGAAGTTCTTGTCCTTGAGGCCCTTGGCCTTGAAGGTCACGGTGCTCGTGTTGGCCGTCTGGGTGTCCATGGACTGGCCCATGACCTCGGTGACCTCGGAGCCCTCGGACTTGTCCTGGTAGGTCAGGACGCGGCCCGTGGGCATCTTGTACTCGAGGACGACGGACGCCGGGGCGGCGGCCGAGGACTTGGCGGCCGTCGGCGTGGCCAGGACGGTCCCGGCGGCCAGGACGAGGATCGCGGCGGCAATCGCCGCCAGTTGGGTTCTTTGCTTCATGATAGACCTCCTATCGGGTGTTCATACGATTCTACCACAACGGGGGTTTTGGGGCCCCCGCCGGGACCCCTACCCGCGCCCGATGAGGACGGCGGCGACGACGCAGACCAGGGTCACCAGGATGGCCCCGACGCAGACCCCGTAGAGAGGGCCCGGCCTCCCCGTTTCCTTGATCGTAACTTCTTTGTAGGCCTTGAGATAGCGCCCGAAAAAGATCCGGGCCAGGAGCATGTTCGTCTTGTGGCCCCGTCGGTCGAGCGCGGCCATGATCATGATGTAAGAGCTGATGTGGACGAAGGCCGAGATCCCCCCGATCGTCAGGAGAACGGTCCGCAAGCTCATGATCCACTCCTTTCCTTATCGGAGTCCTGCCGCTCGCCCGTTCCTCAGCGGCGGAGAGACGTCAAGACCCGGTCGTAGAAGACCTCGATGGGCTTGCCCATGGCCGCCCGGTCCTTCTCGTCGCCGAGGAAGACGACGACCAGGTCGTGTTCCGGCACGACGACGACGTACTGTCCGAACCTCCCCCGCGCGGCGTAGATGTATTCCCCGGTCTTGCCGCGGGGGTCGGGGGCCCAGATCCACCACAGGTAGCCGTAGCCCGAGGGCGGCTGGCCGGGCTGGGTGAGGTCGACGCGCATCCGGAACGATCCCTCGACCCAGCTTTCCGGCACGACCTGGACGTCCCCCCATCGCCCCTTGTTCAGGTAGAGCTGGCCGAGCTTGGCGGCGTCGCGGCCCGACAGGCTGAGCGCGCCCCCCGTGTGCGTGTGCCCGTCGAGGTTCGAGCCCCAGTAGAATTTCTCGATGCCGAGGGGCTTGAAGAGGTGTTCGGCCGCGTACTCCCGGGCGTGCAGGCCCGTCCGGCGCTTGAGCATGGCCGAGATGAGGATGACGCCGCCGCTGTCGTACTGGAAGCCCGTTCCCGGGGCCTGGACCATGGGCCGGTCGAGGTAGAACCTGTCCCAGCCCTTCGTCAGATGGTTCAGCCGCTCGTGCGGGGAATCCGGGCCGCTCTCGTGATAGTCGGTCCCCGTCCTCATGGTCAGGATGTCCTCGAGGCGTACGGCCCGCTTGCGCTCGTCGAGGTTGGCGATGTCCTTCAGGTCGGGGAAGAAGTCGAGGACCTTCTCGTCGACCCCCTTGAACTCGCCCCGTTCGATGGCGATGCCGACCAGGGCGGAGGTGAAGCTCTTGGAGACGGATTGGAGCATGTGGAGCTTGCCCGGTCCCCAGCCGTGGAAGTTCTCCTCGAGGACGAGGCGGCCGTGGCGGACGAGGACCAGATAATGGAGCCGGGGCAGCAGCTTGTCCTGCCGGATGTCCGCGACGAGGGCGTCGAGCGCCGCGGCGTCGAAGCCCTCTTTTTCGGGCGTCGAGACGGGCCAGTCCCAAGCGGTGACCGGGGCTTGGGCCGCCGCCTGGGCGGCATCCGAAAGGGCCGGCGGGCCTATCATTCCCAGGAGAAGGGCCAACACCGGCCAGGATCCAATGCGTTTCATGGGGCCCCCTTCGAGGGCTGTCCGATGTGCGTGTCGATGAAAGAACGTTCCCCCGGAACAGCCCGGCGCGGCCGCTACGCCGCGCATTCCCGACCTATGCCGATGATACGCCCCCGTCGGGGAGATGTAAAGACGGGCGGCGGGCGGCCCGCGGGGACCGGCCCGCCGCCCTCAGCGCGTCAGCATTTCGTGCCGCCGGCGGCCTGGACCTTCTTGATGAAGGCCCAGACCTCCGGGGCGATCATGTTGTACTCCTGCGGCACGGCCCCGGACTGGTAGGCCTTGGCGATCTTGGCCTTGAGCTCGGGGTGGCCGCCGTAGGCCTCGTTGAGAAGCGCGGACCAGCGCCGGCCCAGGTCCTGGGCCGCGGGGCTCGCCGGATCGAGCTCGAGCTTGGACTTGACCTCGGCGATGAGGGCCGCCCAGCGGTCCTGGTAAGCGACCATGTCCTCCGGGGTGTACTTCTTGCCGATCTCGGCGAACTCGGCCATGTCCTTCTCGGAGAAGAACTTGTTCTGCCAGCCTTTCTTGACGTCTTCGCCCATTTGAATGACCTCCATGATCTTGATGAGTTTCTGTCGCGGGACGCGGCCGTCCTTCTCGAGCCGGGCCAGGACTTCGTCGATGGCCCGCGAGGCCTCGCGGAGCCGGGCGATCTCGTCCTTGACGGCGGCCGATTGGACCTTGAGGGCCTTGACGGCCTCGTAGCCCTTGCTCTCGAGCAGGCGCTTGATCTCCTCCAGGGAGAAACCCATGAACTTCAGGGTGACGATCTGCTGGAGCTTGAGCAGGTCGGCGTCCGTGTAGACCCGGTAGCCGTTGGCCCGCTCGAAGCTCGGCCGGAGGAGCCCGATCTGGTCGTAGTAGTGGAGCGTCCGGACCGTCACCCGCGTCAGCTGGGCGAACTCCCTGATGAGATAGCCGTCGGTCTTCATGGCCTTGTCCACGGCCCCATTGTCCACCCTGACGTAACGTCAGAGTCAAGCGTTTTCGGCGTTTTTTTCGAAAATATTCCGATCTACCAGCGATCGCGGCGGACGAGGTCCGCGAGCAGGCGGCGCTTTTTCGGCGGCTCGGCGTCCGCGGCGCAGCCGAGCGGCGTGAAGGCCGAGGGAATGACGTCCGCAGGCAGGCCGAGGACCTCTCGGGCCGCGACGGGATCGAAGGCGGCGACCCAGCACGTGCCCAGTCCCTCCTCGGCCGCGGCCAGGACGATGTGGGTCATGGCGATCGTCGCGTCGACCTCGGCGGCGTTCCAGCCGTCGTGCTTGCGGACCCAGCCCTCGGACGGCACGGCGCAGACGGCCAGCAGAAGAGGGGCCTGGACGAACCATTCCCTCGGATAGATGCGGGCCAGTTCCGCCTCTCGGCCCTTGGTCGGGATGACGACGACCCGGAAGGCCTGGCGGTTGGCCGCCGTCGGGGCCATCCGGGCGGCCTCCAGGACGCGGGCCAGCTTGTCCTCGTCGACGGGATCGGGCCGATAGGCGCGAACGCTGTAGCGGGCCCGTATCAGCGCTTGGAAGTTCATTTATTCCTCCCTAAATGGGGGACATGATACCTATTTCCCATTTATTAATTAGGAAATAGGTATCATGTCCCCGTTTTTCAACGACCTACCAGGAAGAAGGCGTAGCGGCCGCCGCCGGTCTTAACGCGCAGGGCGCCGTCCTTGTCGACGGCCTCGACGACGCCGGGCGCGCCGGCGTGATACTTGCCGTCCATCCACACCGTCAGGCCGCCCTCGGTCAGCTTGACGTCGCGGATGCCGAGCTTGGGGATGACGATCTCGGCCTCGGAGCCTGCCGGCACGGTGACCTCGACCCGCACGGTCCGCTCCGTCCGGGACCAGGCGCAGGCGACCTCGCCGCGCACGGTCACCGTCGAGCCCGAGGCGTGCGTCAGATCGCGGACCATTTGCGGGACGATGAGGACCTTCTCGAAGCCGGTCGAGCCCGGGGCCAGGTTGATGCCGGCCAGGGCCTTGTAGAGCCACGACCCGACGCTCCCGAACATGGGGTGGTTGTGGGAGTTCATGGACGGGCCCTCGCGCTTGTTCCACAGCTCCCAGAGGGTCGTCGCGCCGTTGGCGATCATGAAGCCCCAGCTCGGAAAGTCCGTCTTGACGGCGATGTCGTAGGCCAGGTCGGAGGCGCCGTTGCGGGTCAGGAGCTCCATGACGTACTTCGTGCCGAAGATGCCCGTCGTCAGGTGCGAGTCGTGCTTGTAAACGATGTCGTCGAACAGGCGTCCCCAGGCCCCGCCCTGCTTCTCCGTGGGGAGGTCGAGGAAGAGCGCGAAGGTGTTGGCCGCCTGGCTGCCGTCGCCGTAATTGCCCGACTTCGGGTCGTAGAACTCCCGGTTGAAGGCCGCCCTGACCTCGGCGGCCAGCTTGTCGTAGAGCGCGGCGTCGGCGGTCTTGCCCAGGACGCGGGCCGCGTCGGCCAGGATCCGGGCGTCGTAGTAATAATAGAAGGTCGAGGTCAGCGCCCCCGGGCACTTCTCGATGGCCACCCAGTCGCCGTAGTGGAACCACTTGAGGACGCCGTTCTCGGCCGTCGTCCTCAGGAACTCGACGTACTTCTTGAGCCCGTCGTAGTGCTCCTCGAGCACGCGCGTGTCGCCATAGTATTGGTACATGTACCAGCACAGCAGGGGATAGGCCGTGCCCCAGGCCGGATCGGCCGGCCGCGAGCCCCAGATGTGGGGCACGGTGTCGGTGATGCGCCCCTTCTCGTCCTGGACGTCGCGGATGTCGCGGACGAAGTTCGTGTAGAACGCGGCCATATCGAAGTTCATGATGGCTTCCTCGGCCGTGCCCTGGGCGTCGCCCATCCAGCCCATGCGCTCGTCGCGCTGGCTGCAATCGGTCGGGATGCTGTGGAGGTTGGTCTTCTGGCCCCAGGTCACGATGCGCTGGATGCCGTTGAGGACGTCGTTCGAGGCGGCGAAGCTGCCGACGGGCTTGACCGCGCTGTGGACGACCCGCCCGCGGACGGCCTCGAGCGTGGGCGTCCCCGGGAAACCCGTGACCTCGACGTAGCGGAAGCCGTGGTAGGTGAAGCGCGGCTCCCAGACCTCCTCGCCCTCGCCTTTGAGGATGTAGTGGTCCTCGGCCTGGGCCGAGCGCAGGTTCTCCTGGTTGAGGGTGCCGTCCTTGTAGAGGAGCTCGGCGAAACGCAGGCGGACGTCCGTGCCGCGCGGGCCGCGGACGCGCAGGCGGGCCCAGCCGCTGAAGTTCTGGCCCATGTCGAAGACGTAGGCGCCCGGGAGCGGGCTGGTCATGCCGAGCGGAACAATGGTGTCGACGACCTCGATCGGCGGCATCATCTGGGCCGACAGGACCCCGGCCGGGCCCTTGACGGCCTCGGCCGCGGGCCAGTCCTTGTCGTCGAACCCGGCCCGGTCCCAGCCCGGCGTTTCGCGGCGGGCGTCGTAGGATTCCCCGTCGTAGACGCTGTCGGCGACGATGGGGCCGTCGGCGGCCTTCCAGGTCGTGTCGCTGGCGAGGCTCGCCGTCGTGCCGTCCTCCATCTCGACCTCGAGCTGGAAAAGGAGGGCCCGCGACTTGTACCAGCCCTGGCCGAGGGTCACGGCCACGGCGTTGGCGCCGTCGCGGAGCGACACGGTCACGTCGTAGGTCGCGTAGAGGACGCGTTTGTCGTAGGTCGTCCAGGCCGGGTCGAGGACGCGGGCGCCGGCCTTGCGGCCGTTGACGCGCAGCTCGTAATAGCCGAGACCGGCGACGTAGGCCCGGGCCCGCTTGACGCGGCCCTTGAGCGCGAATTCTTTGCGGAGCTGGTTCTTGGCGCCGATCCAGACGCCCTTCCAGGCCGACCGCTCGAAGAGGCCGGTGTCGAAGCGGGCCACGGCGCTCCAGGGGCCCTCGGCGCCGCCGCGGTCCCAAGTGCGGACCTTCCAGTAGTAGGACCGGCCGCTCGCGAGGGCTTTCCCCGCGAAGACGACCTGGGTCGAGCGGGGCGAGGCGACCTTGCCGCTGTCCCAGACGTCGCCAGTCGCGGCTTTCGGATCGATCGAGACCAGGACCTGATAGGCCGATTGGACCTGGCCTCTTTCGGCGTGGCCGAAGACCCAGAACAGGCGCGGCTTGGCGACGTCGATGCCCACCGGGTTGTCGAGGTACTCGCAGCGCAGGGCGGTCGGGGCGAACGGCCCGGCCGGCTCGGCGGCGGCCGGCGGCCGAGAGGGGATAGCGGCCGAAAGAGCGGCCAAGCCGGCGGCGGCCAAGACGACGGCGGTGAGGAAGCGAGACAAGGGAAGGCGGACCGCGATCATGGGGAACCTCCTGCGACGGCGGTGCCCCCTAATTACCACAGCCCCGCGGCATGGTCAATCAAAGGGGAACGGGTGAGGGAAGGGCGGGATCTCGCCCGGGCGCTCGGGGGCCGGAAAAGAGTTGAAAAGCCGCACCTGTTCTGCTATAATCCGCCAGTCCTCGGGACCTGGAAACGGGTCCGGGGACTCTCCCTCGGTGGGGCTGTAGCTCAGTTGGGAGAGCGCTTGAATGGCATTCAAGAGGTCGCC
>CAZFZU010000004.1:0-80092 GCA_964523615.1 uncultured Eubacteriales bacterium
CGGCGGATCTTGTGGTAGAGCGTGGAACGGGAGATGGCCAGGATGCGCGAGACCTCGGCCCGGTTCTGGCCGGTGACCTCGAGGAGGAAGCCGATGTAGTCCTTCTCCAGGGCCTTGAGGGTCGGGAATCCGGCGGGCCGGCCGAACTGGCGGGCCTCGTCGAGTCCCAGGTAGCGCTGGAGGTAGACGTTCATGGGTTCCCCGGTCAGCGGGCGCGGGCCCCCTGGATGAGCCGGTAGTTGTTGGCCACGACGTACGAGAGGAGGGCGTTGCTGGCCGTGGTCATGATCCAGGCCACGGTCCGGTTCTTCTTGAACAGGACCTTCATGCTCCAGTAGGACAGGGCCGTCGTGCCGAACTTGACGGCGGCGAAGGCGGCCGGGCTCTTGACGAAGGGCTTCATGAGCGGATTGGTCTCGGTCAGTCCGGGGTACTTCAGGGCTTCCTTGGTCGAGATGTAGTCGGCGACGTTGAGCCCGACCAGGAGGACCAGATTGGCGTCGAACAGGGCCTTGCCGGCCCGGGGCGCGGGCCTGTAGATGGGCAAGCGCAGGGGCGCGCTCGCCGCGACCGGGGCGGGGGGGGTCGTTTCGAGGACGTACTCGACATAGGCCGGCACGGGCAGAGGGTCCGGCAGGACGGCCGTCGAGGGCTGGAGGCCGGTCGGGATGATGACCTCCCACACGGCCTCGGAGGCTCCGAGGGTGGCCGTCAGCGCGAGGACCGTCAGGACGGCGAGGGCAAGCTTCGTTTTCATGGGCATCGTTCCTTTTCCTTGATCAACACTTGATCTAATGGCAAGAACGATGCCAAGGCGGTAATATTATTATAAGATATTCATAGTAAATGAGTAAAACAAATAACGGAAGCGCCTTAGATTCTTAATAAATGTTTAAAAACAGAACATAGTATATGGATATATATTTCTTATGTAATTGATATATAATAAATAAGTCCTATATGTCACAAATAGTACAATAATAGGTCATAAACAGGCCGTTAAAAAAATACGATGTGACCTGAGATCAGGCTTTGCTCGAGCCCTTTTTGTCCGAAGAACGGGCTCTAGGGGAACCGCCGTTCGCCCTCCCGAGGGCGTCCTTGAGGTATTTCGCGGTTATCGAGCCGGCCGTCTGGGCCACCTTTTCCGGCGTCCCCTGGGCGACGATCCGACCGCCGGCCTCGCCGCCCTCGGGCCCCAGGTCGATGACGTGGTCGGCGCTCTTGACGACGTCGAGGTTGTGCTCGATGACGACGACGGTGTGGCCCTCGGCGACGAGGCGCTGGAAGGACCGCAGCAGGACGGCCACGTCGTACGGGTGGAGACCGATGGTCGGCTCGTCGAAGAGGTACAGGAGCTTGCGCCCCTTCTCGTGGACGAGGTGGTAGGCCAGCTTGATGCGCTGCAGCTCGCCGCCCGAGAGGGTCGTCGTCGGCTGGCCGAGCTTGAGGTAGCCGAGGCCGACCTCGACCAAGGGATAGAGCTTCTTGGTGATCTCGGGCCGCCCGGCGAAGAACAGGCAGGCCTCGGTCACGCTCAGGCCGAGGACCTCGTCGATGGTCCGGCCGTTCCAGCGGACGTCGAGGATCTCCTTCTTGAAGCGCCGGCCCTTGCAGGCGTCGCAGACCAGGCTGACGTCCGACAGGAACTGCATCTCGACGACCTGGACGCCGGCGCCCTTGCACTCCTCGCAGCGCCCGCCGGCCGTGTTGAAGGAGAAGTAGCCCGGCCGGAATCCCATCAGCTTGGCCTCTCGGGTGGCGCTGAAGAGGTCGCGGATGCCGTCCATGGCCTTGGTGTAGGTCGCCGGGATGGAGCGGGGCGAGGCGCTGAGGGGGGACTGGTCGACCATGATGACCTTGGCGATCTTGTCCCGGCCGCGGATCTCGCCGTAGCCGTCATCCGAGGTCCCCTCGAGGCCCCGGTAGAGGACGTCGTGGACGAGCGTGCTCTTGCCCGAGCCCGAGACGCCCGTGACGCAGGTGAAGACGCCGAGGGGGATGCGGACGTCGATGTGCTTGAGGTTGTGCTTGTGGGCGTCGCGGACCTCGAGGAAGGCTTTCGAGGTCCGGCGGGCGGGCGGCGGCGCGATCTCCTTCTCGCCCCGGACGTACTGGGCGGTCAGGGAGTCGGGGGCCCGGAGGAAGTCCTCCCAGGGGCCCTGGAAAACGACCTCGCCCCCGGCCTCGCCGGCCCGCGGGCCCATGTCGACGACGTGCTCGGCGGCCCGGACGATGTCGGGATCGTGCTCGACGACGACGACCGTGTTGCCGATGTCGCGCAGGGAGCGGAGGATGCGCACGAGGCGATGGTTGTCGCGCGGGTGCAGCCCGATGGACGGCTCGTCGAGGACGAACAGGGTCCCGACGAGCGAGGCGCTCAGGGCGGCGGCCAGGGCGATGCGCTGGGCCTCGCCGCCGCTCAGGGTGAAGGTCATCCGGTCGAGGGCGATGTAGTCGAGGCCGACCTCGAGGAGGAAACGCAGGCGGCCGCGGATCTCGAGGACGAGCTTCTCGGCCACCTGGCGCTCGAAGGGCTCGAGCTCGAGGGCGTCGAAGAAGGCCGCCGCTTCGCCGACCGTCATGCGGACGACGTCGCCGATGTGGAGGCCCTTGACCCGGACGCTCAGGGCCTTGGGGTTGAGGCGGGTCTTGCCGCAGGCCGGGCACCCGATGTACTTGCGGTAGCGGCTCAGCAGGACCCGGACCTGGACCTTGTACTTCTTGGACTGCAGCCAGTCGAAGAAGCCCTTGACGCCGTAGTAGCCGTCGGCGCCGTCGAGGACGAAGCGCTGGTGCTCGGGCTTGAGGTCCTGGAAGGGGACGCTGGTCGGGATCTTGCGCCGGCGGGCCTCGGCCAGGAGCTCCTTCTGCATGTTCTTGGACAGGGGCTTGGTCCAGGGCTCGACAGCGCCCTGCTCCAGGCTCTTGGACCGGTCGGGGACGACCTTGTCCTCGTCGACGACGGCCAGGTCGCCGAAGCCGTGGCACTCGGGGCAGGCGCCGTGGGGGGTGTTGAAGGAGAACAGGTTGGGGTAGGGGTCGTCGGCCGGCAGGCGGCAGTCCTTGCACTCGAGCTTCTCTGAAAAGCGGTACTCGCGGCCGGCCTCGGTCCGGACGAGGACCCGGCCTTCGCCCCGCTTGAGGCCCATCTCCAGGGAGTCGGCCAGGCGCTCGCGCTCGTCGGCGCCGAGGGCGATGCGGTCGACGAGGACGTCGACCGGGCCGGTGGCGCGGGGGAGGCGGTCGATCTCGACGACGGCGCCGTCGATGACGGCGCGGGTGAAGCCGTCCTTCTTGAGCCCGGCCAGGCCGCGCTCGCGGGGCCAGGCGAAGGTGACCATGGCCCGCGTGCCGGCGGGCTCTCCGGCCAGCTCGGCGATCATGCCGTCGACGGTGTCGCGGCGGACGGGCCGTCCGCACTGGAGGCAGTGGACGGTGCCGATGCGGGCGAACAGGACCCGCAGGTAGTCGAAGATCTCGGTCACGGTGGCCACGGTCGAGCGGGGGTTCTTGGCCGCGCCCTTCTGCTGGATGGCCACGGCCGGCGGGATGCCCTCGATGGCCTCGGCGTCGGGCTTGTCCATGCGCTCGAGGAACTGGCGGGCGTAGGAGGACAACGACTCGAGGTAGCGGCGCTGGCCCTCGGCGTACAGGGTGTCGAAGGCCAGGGACGACTTGCCCGAGCCGCTGACGCCGGTGACGACGACGAGCTTGTAGAGGGGGACGTCGATGTCCACGTTCTTCAGGTTGTGGACCCGTACGCCGCGAAGGATGATGCTCTCGGTCGTCTCCATGGGCCTGCTTTAAACGCCCATTATAGCACGGTTCCGAGGGGGACATGTACCGCTTCGGTACGTGTCCCCGTTGCGGTATAATGGCCCGCTCGGAGAGACACCGTGTCATTCGTCGTTGTCATGGGAATGGCCGTGGCGCTGGCCATGGACTGCTTCGCCGTCACCCTGGGCCTGGCCTGCGGGGCCAAGGGGCTGACGGCCCGGCAGGCCCTGCGCATGGGCGCCGCGTTCGGCGGCTTCCAGGCGGCCATGCCCGTCCTCGGCTGGTTCGCCGGGGACCGCCTGCTCGGGCTCATCGCGAACTTCGACCACTGGGTCGCCTTCGGCCTGCTGGCCGCGATCGGCGGCCGCATGATCTACGAATCGTTCGAGCTCAGCGACGAGGAGAAGGCCTGCCGCCCCGACCAGACCCAGGGCTCCAGGCTCCTGGTCCTGGCCCTGGCCACAAGCGTCGACGCCCTGGCCGTGGGCCTGAGCCTGGGCGTCGTGGGCGGCGGCATTCTCTTCCCGGCCGCCGTCATCGGCGCGACGAGCTTCCTGGTGACCGTGGCCGGGGCCAAGCTGGGCCCGGTCGTCGGCCGCGTCGTCGGCAAGCGGGCCGAGCTCGCCGGCGGGCTCATCCTCATCGGCATCGGCCTCAAGGTTCTCTTCGAGCATCTCGCGGGCTGAGTTCTCTCGGCGCTTGCCTCTGGCTGGGTCCTGTAGGCGGTTCCCCCGTCCTCTCAATGTGGGACCAGGTCTTCGCTTCGCGGCCGGTCTAGCGCTGTCAGCGAAGACCTGGTCCCATCTTGTTTGGGGACATGGACCTTCGGTACGTGTCCCCGCTCCGGGCTCGGTCCGTCAGAACGGGAAAACGACGAAAACGGCCAGGTCCCAGAGCGTGTGGCTGACCATATTGAGCAGGGGAGAGCGGAAGCGGAGATAGAGGGCTCCCCAGAAGACGCCGCAGACGGCGGCGGCCATGACCAGCATGAGGTTGGCCGAGGCCAGGTGGACGGCGGTGTAGAGGAAGGCGGTCAGGACGAAGCCGGCAACGGGGCGCGTCGCCGCTCCCGTCCGCTCCTGAAAGAAGCCGCGCCAGAACAGCTCCTCGCCCGGCCCGATGATCAGCCCGATGAGCAGGACGACGCGGGGCAGGGCGACGCCGGCCTTGAGCCCGTAGACGGCGGCGATGTCGCCCGCGGCGAAGGGAAAGAGGCGCAGGGCAAGGAGGCGTCCGACGGCGAAGACGGCGTAGAGCGCCGCGGCCGAGGCGACACCCAGAGCGAGCTTGCGCAGCGTCCCCGTCCGCAGGTCGGCCGCGAGGCGGCCGGCGTAGCCCCGGTCGACGGCGAAGGCCAGGACGAGGGCGACGATGATGTTCGCGGCCAGCCAGGCCCAGAAATCGAGCGGCCCGATATGCCGGAACCGGAACAGGGCGATGAAGAGGGCCGCCGCGACGGCGCCCGCGGCGCCGACGAGGAGCGGCTCCCGCTTCGAGCGCGGGCCGTTCATCCGAGCCTCAACAGCCCCTCGAGGACGACAGCGGCCGCGCTGAGCAGCCCGAAGACCAGGTTGTGGCTGGCCGTCGCGCCGTCCAGGATGACGAAGTCCAGCGGGCGCCGCGGGGCCGCGCGCCGCGCCGCCCTGCCCCACAGCCGCAGGGCGCTCGGCAGGGACAGCAGGACGAGCAGGAACGTCCAGGGCATGGGCCGGAGCGGCCCGCCGGCGAGGCGGGGCAGGCCGATGAACAGGAGATCGAGGAGGACCGGGCCGAAGACGAGCAGTCCGTAATAGGCGAGCGAGCCGCGGTCGCCGAGCAGGGCGGCCACGGTCCGGACTTGGCGCTCGCCGTCCGAGCCGATGTCGCGCCAGTTGTTGGCGTGGAGGATGGCGATGACGAGCATGGCCATGGGCACCGTCCAGACGACGGGAAGCCAGGAGAACCGTCCGGTCTGGACGATCCAGGCCCCGGCCGCGCCGAGCAGCCCGAAATCGAGGAACACGGCCAGGTCGCCGAGGGCCCGGGCCTTGAGGAGCGTGTAGAAGAGGCCCACGGCCACACCGAGGCCGCCGACGGCGAAGAGGGCCCGGCCGGTGACGGCGGCGATGGCCAAGCCCGATACGGCGCCCGCCCCGAACAGGGCCGCGGCCCCGCGGGCGACCTGCCGGTCCGTGAGCCAGCCGCGGACGACGGCCCCGCTGACCGGGGTCACGTCCCGGTCGAGCCCGCGCCGGAAGTCGAAGACGTCGCTGAGCATGTTGGCCGCCGAGTGCAGGACGACCATGGTCACGAGGGCCCAGAGGAAGAGGACAGGAGAGAAGCGTGCCCCGCCGGCGACGACGGCCAAGGCGGTACCGAAGACGACCGGCATGGTCGAGGCCGGCCACGACCAGGGGCGGGCGGCGACGAGCCACTTCTTGAAGGTCGAGGGCGGGAGGGCGATCGGTTCGCTCATGGCCGCTTTATAGCACGAAAATGGGGGACATGATACCCGTTTCCCATTTATTCGCACCCTGTTTTCCGCTCCCCATTCGCGCCTTCCCGAAAAATAGGAAATAGGTATCATGTCCCCCATTTTCGGTGGCTTGACTTGGGCCGCCCCCGGCCTCTATGCTTAAGCCTCGTCGGAGGAGAACCGAGATGCTGTCATTGAAAGACAAGATCGTCTTCGTCACCGGCGCCAGCTCGGGCATCGGACAAGCCGCGGCCGAGGCCTTCGCCGCTCTCGGCGCCCGCGTCCTGATGTGCGCGAGGCGGACCGACCGCCTTGAAACCCTGGCCCGCCGGCTCGAGACCGCGCACAAGGTCCCCGTCCATCCCTTCGGATTGGACGTCCGCGACCGGGCCGCCGTCGACGCGGCCGTCGCCGCTCTCCCGGCCGACTGGCGGGCCGTCGACGTCCTGGTCAACAACGCCGGCTTGAGCCGCGGCCTCGACAAGCTGCCCGGCGGCCTCGTCAGCGATTGGGAGGAGATGATCGACACCAACGTCAAGGGGCTGCTCTACGTCACCCGGGCCGTCCTGCCCGGCATGATCGACCGCGGCCGCGGCCACATCATCAACGTCGGCTCGGTCGCCGGCCTGGAGGTCTATCCGGCCGGCAACGCCTACTGCGCCACCAAGTTCGCCGTCCGGGCCCTGACCAAGGGCTTGCGCCTCGACCTCAGCGGCACGCCCGTCCGGGTCAGCGAGGTCGCGCCGGGCATGGTCGAGACCGAGTTCAGCTTGGTCCGTTTCCACGGCGACGCCGAACGGGCGGCCAAGGTCTATCAGGGCCTGACGCCGCTCTCCCCCGAGGACATCGCCGACGCCATCGTCTGGTGCGCCACCCGGCCCCTCCACGTCAACGTCAGCGACGTCGTCATCTGGCCGACCGCCCAGGCCTCGACCGCCGTCGTCCACCGCAAGTAGCCCGGGGACGCCGCCGCCGCCCCTGTCTTGCTTTTCCGGCCCCGGACCCTATAATATCCCCGGCCTTCGCCAACGGAGAGAATCCATGTACGGACGATTCAAAGGGCACCTGACCGCGCAGCTCGCCGACATCCGGGCCCGCGGCCTCTACAAGACCGAGCGCGTCCTCGAGACGCCCCAGGGCGTCGAGATCCGGACGGAGTCCGGCGCCAAGGTCCTCAACTTCTGCGCCAACAACTACCTCGGCTTCTGCAACGACCCCCGGGTCATGGCCGCCGCCAACTACGCCTTCTTCCGCTGGGGCTTCGGCCTGGCCTCGGTCCGCTTCATCTGCGGCACCCAGCGCGTCCACCGCGACCTCGAGCGCCGCTTGGCCGAGTTCCTGGGCACGGACGACGCCATCCTCTACTCCTCGGCCTTCGACGCCAACGGCGGCGTCTTCGAGCCCCTGCTCGACGAGAAGTGCGCCATCGTCTCGGACGAGCTCAACCACGCCTCCATCATCGACGGCGTCCGCCTGGCCAAGGCCAAGCGCTACGTCTACCGCAACAACGACATGGACGACCTCGAGGACCAGCTCGTCCAGGCCCGCGAGGCCAAGTTCAAGCTCATCGTCACCGACGGCGTCTTCTCCATGGACGGCACCATCGCCCAGGTCGACAAGATCTGCGACCTGGCCGACCGCTACGAGGCCCTCGTCCTCGTCGACGACTCCCACGCCACGGGCTTCATCGGCCCGACCGGCCGCGGCACGCACGAGCATTGCGGCTGCATGGACCGGGTCGACCTCGTCGTCACGACCTTCGGCAAGGCCCTCGGCGGGGCCTCCGGCGGCTGCGTCGCCGGCCGCCGCGAGATCGTCGAGTTCCTGCGCCAGCGCTCCCGCCCCTACCTGTTCTCCAATTCGCTCTCCCCGGCCATCACCGGCGCCACGGTCGAGGTCCTCAAGATCCTCGGCGAGTCGGGCGAGCTGCGCGAGAAGCTCATGGCCAACACCCGGCTCTTCCGCGAGGGCATGGAACGGGCCGGTTTCCGCATCGTCCCCGGCATCCACCCCATCGTCCCGGTCCTGTTCGGGCACCTGCCCGATGACGCCCGGCTGAGCCAGGACTTCTCGGCCGCCCTCCTCGAGGAGGGTGTCTACGTCATCGGCTTCAGCTACCCCGTCGTCCCGGTCGGCAAGGCCCGCATCCGGGTCCAGCTCAGCGCGGCCCACTCGACCGAGCAGATCGAGTTCGCCCTGGACAAGTTCCGCAAGGTCGGCCAGGCGCTCGGGGCTATCCCGGCCGCCGCTTGATTCCGGCGCCGCCCGGGGCTATCATCGTCAGGTGAGGCGGCCGTCCGCCCCGATCTCGCCGAAGCGTCCCCGGGCCGGCGCGCGGGCGCCCGTCCGGGTCCCGAGGAGGACGACGATGAAAAAGACCCTGACCGGTATCCTGGCCGCCCTCTGTCTGAGCGCGGCCCTGTTCGCCGCCGAGGAAGGCCGGTTCTTCACCTACCCGACCATCGCCGGCGACAAGATCGCCTTCACCTACGAGTCCGACCTGTGGGTGGCCCCGGCCAAGGGCGGCACGGCCGTCCGCCTGACGACCTTCCCCGGGACCGAGAACTTCGCCAAGTTCTCGCCCGACGGCAAGTGGCTGGCTTTCACGGCCGCCTACGACGGCGCCCCGGCCGTCTACCTCATGCCGGCCGAGGGCGGCGCGCCCACCCGCCTGACCTACAACCCCGGCGGGGCCCAGGTCGTGGCCTGGACGCCCGACGGCTCCGAGGTCGTCTTCCGCTCCATGTTCGAGAACGTCGTCGGCCGCGACGCCAACCTCTACGCCGTGAGCGTCAAGGGCGGCGCCCCCGTCCGCTTGCCCCTCGACCGTGGCGTCCTCATCAGCTTCATCCCCGAAAAGCACCAGTTCCTGTTCTGCCGGCGCGGCAACGAAGAGTACTACTGGAAGCGCTACAAGGGCGGCCAGTACCAGGACATCTGGCTCTACGACTTCCAGGCCAAGACCTACACGCCCGTCACGGACTACGTCGGCAAGAACAGCTACCCGATGTGGGCCGGCGGCCTCATGTACTTCGTCTCCGACCGCTCGAACGGCATCGCCAACCTCTTCACCCAGAAGCTCGGCACGAAGGAGGCCGTCCCGGTCACGAAATACGACGACTTCGACGTCATGTTCCCGAACACGGACGGCAAGTCCATCGTCTACGTCCAGGACGGCCGCCTCCACGTCCTCGACGTCGCCTCCGGGGCCGACACCCGCCTCGCCGTCAAGGTCCCGTCCGACCGCTGGGCCCTGCGCGACCGGGTCATCAACCCGCGCGACTACATCCAGACGGCCGGCGTCGCCAACGGCGGCGAGGCCGTCGTCCTGGCCGCCCGCGGCGACGTCTTCCGCGTCCCTACCGGCCCCGGCCCGGCCCTCAACCTGTCCCAGACCCCCGGCACGCGCGAGATGTCCCCCGCCCTCTCGCCCGACGGCAAGACGGTGGCCTTCTTCAGCGACAAGAGCGGCGGCTATCAGCTCTACACCCAGCCGGCCGCCGGCGGCGACTGGACCCAGGTCACGACGGCCCTCGACCGGACCGTCTACAAGCTCTTGTGGTCGCCCGACGGCAAGAAGATCCTCTTCGGCGACAAGGACTACGCCCTCTTCTGGGTCGACCTGGCGACGAAGAAGCTGGTCAGGTTCGATTCCTCCAACCAGATGAAGAACGACGAGTTCACCTGGGAGATCGCCGACTACGTCTGGTCGCCCGACTCCCAGTGGATCGCCTACAGCTTCGTCCAGGCCAACCGCAACAGCCAGATCTTCCTCTACAACGTCGAGACCGGCAGGAAGGTCGCCGCCACGACCGATTTCTACGACAACCTCTACCCGGCCTTCGACGCCAACGGCGACTACCTCTACTACGTCTCGAGCCGCAACTTCGACCTGCTCATGGACTTCTACGAGGACAACCACGTCTATCAGACGCCGCAGCAGGTCATGGCCGTCCAGCTCCGGGCCGGCGAGGCCCCGCCGTTCACGGGCGAGCCGGGGGAGAAGCCCGACCCGAAGGCCGCCCCGGTCCCGTTCCGGGTCGACGCCGAAGGCCTCGTCGAGCGGACCTTCCCCCTGCCCGTGCCGCCCGGCAACTACTTCCACCTCAAGGCCGGCAAGGGCAAGGTCCTGTGGCTGGCCGTCGACGCCTTCACCGAGGACGAGTACGAGGACATCTCCAAGCCCCAAGGCGCGACGAAGTGGTCGCTCCACGTCTTCGACACGGCCGCCCGCAAGGAGGCCGTCGTCGAGGGCAAGGTCCGCGACTTCGGCCTCTCGCCCGACGGCGGGACCCTGCTCGTCCGCCGCGACGCCGACCTCTTCACCGCCGCCGTCGACAAGGCCTTCGCCGCCAAGTCGGCCGGCGACAAGCTCGACCTCTCGGGCCTCGTCTACCGGGTCGAGCTCCAGAAGGAGTGGCGGCAGATCTTCGACGACGCCTGGCGCTGGTACCGCGACTTCTTCTACGATGCCGGCTTCCACGGCCGCGACTGGAAGGCCATGGGCGAGAAGTTCCGGGCCTACCTCCCCGAGCTGTCGTCGCGGGCCGAGCTGAACTGGGTCCTGTCCCAGATGGTCGGCGAGCTGTGCGTCTCCCACACCTACATCGGCGGCGGCGACATGGGCCCCGGCGCGGCGCCGTCCTCGCCCGTCTTCACAGGGCTGCTCGGGGCCGACCTCGTCCCCGACAAGGCCTCCGGGCTCTACAAGCTGGCCCGTATCTACGGCCCGACCGACGTCAACCGCAACCTCCGCGGGCCGCTCGTCCGGCCCGATATCGCCGTCAAGGAGGGGGACTTCCTCCTGGCCGTCAACGGCGCGCCGCTCAAGGCCGGCGACGACTACTTCAAGCTCCTGCAGACGACGCCCGGCAAGAAGATCGCCGTCACGGTCAACGCGGCTCCCTCGATGACCGGGGCCCGGACCTACGAGGTCGAGCCCCTCCGGAGCGACCAGCCGCTCCGCTACTTCCGCTGGATCGACGGCAACATCAAGGCCATCGACAAGGCCACCGGCGGCCGCGTCGGCTACATGCACATCAACGCCATGGGCGGCGGAGGCATCGGCGAGTTCGACAAGTACTGGCGCGCCTTCCGCTACAAGGAGGGCGTCATCATCGACGTCCGGCGCAATTCCGGCGGCTGGACGGAGTACTTCCTCATCGACAAGCTCGAGCGCCAGCTCGTGGCCTACAACAACCTCCGCAACATGGTCCCGTTCCGCTACCCCGGCTCGGCCGGCAACGGCAACTACGTCGTCGTCTCCAACGAGAACAACGGCTCGGACGGGGAGGCCTTCGTCGAGCACTTCAAGGCCCGCAAGCTGGGCACCGTCGTCGGCGTGCCGTCCTGGGGCGGCCTGGTCGGCATCCTCAACAACCAGCCGACCATCGACAACGGCTCCGTCCAGCAGTCCAACAACGCGTTCTACGGCCGGGAAGGGGCCTGGTGGGTCGAGAACCACGGCGCCGACCCGGACATCCTGGTCGACAACGACCCCGGATCGGCCGCGGCCGGACGGGACCTCCAGCTGGAGAAGGCCATCGCCGTCATCCTGGAGAAGGTCCAGGCCAACCCGCTGAAGTTCGCCCCCAAGCCGGCCTATCCCAAGAAATAATAAAGGAACAAGGAGGGACATGAGATGAGCAAATCGATCAAGGGCACCGAGACCGAGAAGAACCTGCTGAAGGCCTTCGCCGGCGAGTCGCAGGCCCGCAACCGCTACACCTACTTCGCCGGCGCGGCCCGCAAGGCGGGTTTCGAGCAGATCGCCGCGATCTTCCTGGAGACCGCGGAGAACGAAAAGGAGCACGCCAAGGTCTTCTTCAAGCACCTGGAGGGCGGCGATCTCGAGATCACGGCCGCCTACCCGGCCGGCGTCATCGGGGACACCAAGGCCAACCTCGAGGCCGCGGCCGACGGGGAGAAGATGGAGTGGAGCGACATCTACGCCAACTTCGAGAAGACGGCCCGGGCCGAGGGCTTCCCCGAGGTCGCGGCGTCCTTCAAGGAGATCGCCGAGGTCGAGGAGTCCCACGAGAAGCGCTACCGGAAGCTGGCCGCCAACGTCGAGAGCGGCCAGGTCTTCAAGCGCCCGGCCGCCGTCAAGTGGCATTGCCGGAACTGCGGCTACGTCCACGAGGGCCCCGAGGCCCCGGCCGTCTGCCCGGCCTGCCAGCACCCCCGGGCCTATTACGAGATCCTGGCCGAGAACTACTGAGCCGTGAGCTATTATTTCGCCAAGACTTTCGAGGCCCCGTTCGACGAGGCCGTCGAGCGGGTCAAGGCCGAGCTCAAGACGGAGGGATTCGGCGTCCTGACGGAGATCGACGTCCGCCGGACCCTCAAGGACAAGATCGGGGTCGACTTCCGGCCCTACCGGATCCTGGGGGCCTGCAACGCGCCCTTCGCCCACAAGGCCCTCCTGGCCGAGGACAAGATCGGGACCATGCTGCCCTGCTCGGTCATCGTCCAGGAGCTGGCCCCCGGCCGGGTCGAGGCCGCGGCCATCGACCCCCTGGCCTCCATGGCCGCGGTCAGGAACGAGGACCTGGCCTCGATCGGCCTCGAGGTCCGGGAGAAGCTCCGGGCGGCCATCGGGCGCCTCTGACGCGCCCGGTCCGGCGGCTTTGACATTTGGGCCCGCTTATCTATAATAAAGGTCCGTTTTTCGAGGTCTGACACTCTACCGACGAAAGGCTCATAAGCCGTTGATCTTCGGGGCGGGCACGGACATCATCGAGGTCCAGCGGGTCGAGGACAAGCTCGTCCGCACGGAGAGCCTCAAGTCGAAGCTCTTCACCCCGATCGAGATCGCCTACTGCGAATCCAAGCACCGCCCGGCCCAGCACTTCGCGGCCCGGTTCGCCGCCAAAGAGGCCTTCCTCAAGGCCATGGGCACGGGCTGGACGGGCGGCCACAAGTTCTCCGACATCGAGATCGTCAACAACGCCCAAGGCAAGCCCACCCTCGTCGTCCACGGCAAGGTCAAGGAGTTCTGCGAGGCCCATGGCATCGGCGCCATGGAGGTCTCGCTGACCCATATCAAGGACGTCGCCTCCGCCGTCGTCGTCCTCGAGAGGAAAGCCCCCTAATCCCCCGAACGGAGTGAGAACGCCCATGTCGAACATCGGCTCCTACGACGAACGCGTCAAGGACTTCAGCTGGTCGATCGCCGAGAGGGAGCTGGGTTACAAGCCCGGCGACGTCATCAACATCGGCTGGTACTGCACGGACCGCATCTGCCAACAGGGCCAAGGCGACAAGGTCGCCCTGTACTGGGAGGGCTTCACGGGCGCCGAGAAGACCTTCACCTACAACGACATCCGCCTGGCCTCGAACACCATCGCCGCCTTCCTGAAGGGCCTCGGCATCGCTCCCGGCGAGCGCGTCTGCCTGTTCATGGACAAGGTCCCCGAGCTCTACCTCGGTTTCCTCGGCATCCTCAAGACCGGGGCCATCGCCCAGCCGCTGTTCTCGGCCTTCGGCGACGAGTCGCTCTTCGTCCGCCTGGCCAACGCCGAGACCTCGGCCGTCATCACCCAGAAGAAGCACGCCCCCAAGGTCCGCAAGATCCTGGACAAGCTGCCCCACCTCCGCCACCTCGTCATCGTCGACCACGACGGCGCGGCCCCGCTCAAGGACCGCGAGGTCGCCTTCTCTCTCGAGAAGGCCGCCCCCGTCGAGACCTTCGACGTCCACCCGACCACGGCCGAGTCGCCCTCGGTCCTCCACTACACCTCGGGCACGACCGGCATGCCCAAGGGCGTCAAGCACGTCCACTACTCGCTCATCTCCCAGTACCTGACGGCCAAGTGGGTCCTGGACATCCGCGACGACGACATCTACTGGTGCACGGCCGACCCCGGCTGGGTCACCGGAACGTCCTACGGCATCATCGCCCCCTTCGCCCTGGGCGTCACCCAGTGCGTCCTCGACGCCGGCTTCTCGGCCGAGGCCTGGTACAAGTGGATCGAGAAGCGCCGCATCTCGATGTGGTACTCGGCCCCGACGGCCATCCGCTCGCTCATGAAGGCCGGCGACGAGGTCGTCAAGAAGTACGACCTGTCCTCCCTCCGCCACCTGGCCAGCGTCGGCGAGCCCCTCAACTCGGAGGCCGTGGTCTGGTCCCAGAAGGTCTTCGGCAAACCCTTCTACGACACCTATTGGCAGACCGAGACGGGCTCCATCGTCATCAGCAACTACCCGGGCATGGAGGTCCGGCCGGGGTCCATGGGCAAGCCCTTCCCGGGCATCACGGGGACCGTCCTCGACCCGGTCAAGAACGAGCCCTACCCGGCGCACGGCAAGATCGGCCTGGTCGCCCTCAAGTTCGATTGGCCCTCGCGCATGCGGACCTACTGGAACAACGCCGAGGCCTTCCAGAAGAAGTTCCGCAATGGCTGGTACATCACGGGGGACCGCTCCAAGCTCGACGCCGACGGCTACTTCTGGTTCGCCGGCCGGGACGACGACATCATCAACACGGCCGGCCACCTGGTCAGCCCGTTCGAGGTCGAGTCGGCCCTGCTCGAGCACCCGGCCGTGGCCGAGTCGGCCGTCGTCAGCAAGCCGGACCCGCTCAACCTCGAGGTCGTCAAGGCCTTCGTCACCCTCAAACCGGGGTTCGCGGCCAGCAAGGACCTCGACCTGGAGATCATGAACTTCATCCGCAAGAAGCTCTCGCCCCTGGCCATGCCCCAGGAGATCGAGTTCGTCCCGTCGCTGCCCAAGACGCGCAGCGGCAAGATCATGCGCCGGCTCCTCCACGCCAAGGAATGGGGCGAGGAGATCGGCGACACGTCGACCTTAGAGAACGATTAACGGGGACAGGAAAAAAGGGGACATGTACCCGGTACGTGTCCCCGATCTCGTGAATAAAGGAGACCTCCGATGGCCGAAGACCTCAAAGACATCGTCCTGAACTACGTCACCAAGGAGTACCTCGAGGACGACAGCGAGCCGCTGACCTACGACACGCCCCTCATCTCGGGCGGCATCGTCGACTCGTTCTCGATGGTCTCGCTCAAGCGCTTCCTGGAGAACAGGTACCAGATCGCCATCCCCGACGAGGACGCCTCGCCCGAGGCCTTCGACTCGGTCAACAAGATCGTCTCGCTCGTCGAGCGCTTCGTGGCCAAGAAGGGATAAGGCCGTGGCCTACAGCGACAAGATCCGCGGCACCTACCAGGCCCAGATCAAGGGCATCCAGGAAGCGGGGCTGTTCAAGCAGGAGCGCTTCATCCACTCGCCCCAGGCGGCCGACATCGAGGTCGAGTTCCCGACCGGCTCGCCCCTCAAGAAGGTCATCAACATGTGCGCCAACAACTACCTCGGGCTGTCCAGCCACCCCGACGTGGTCAAGGCCGCGCACGAGGGCCTCGAGAGCCGGGGCTACGGCATGTCGTCGGTCCGCTTCATCTGCGGCACCCAGGACATCCACCGCGAGCTCGAACAGCGCCTGACCGAGTTCCTGGGCACCGAGGACACGCTCCTGTTCCCCTCCTGCATGGACGCCAACGCCGGCGTCTTCGAGGCCATCCTGACCAAGGACGACGTCATCATCTCCGACCGTCTCGTCCACGCCTCGCTCGTCGACGGCATCCGCCTCTGCAGCGCCATGCACGACACCATCAAGCACTCGGACATGGGCCACCTCGAGGAGAAGCTCCAGCTCCACGCCGACAAGCGCCTCAAGCTCGTCGTCACCGACGGCGTCTTCTCGATGGACGGCGACACGGCCAAGCTCGACGAGATGGCCGCCGTCTGCGAGAAGTACGACGCCATGGTCCTCGTCGACGACTCCCACGCCTCGGGCTTCATCGGCAAGACCGGCCGGGGCACGCACGAGAAGTGCGGCGTCGTCGGCCAGATGGACGTCATCACGACGACCTTCGGCAAGGCCCTCGGCGGGGCCTCCGGGGGCTGCGTCAGCGGCCGGCGCGAGCTCGTCGAGCTCTGCCGCCAGCGGGCCCGGCCGTACCTGTTCTCCAACACCATCGCCCCCGTCGTCGTGTCCGGCGTCCTCAAGGTCATGGACATCATCACCCGCTCGACCGAGCGCCGCGACAAGCTCGAGCGCAACGCCGCCTACTGGCGCAAGGGCCTGACCGAGGCCGGCTTCGTCCTCAAGGAAGGGGACACGCCCATCGTCCCGGTCATGCTCTTCAACGCCAAGCTGGCCCAGGACGTCTCCCGGGCCCTCTACGACGAGGGCATCTACGCCATCGGCTTCTTCTTCCCCGTCGTGCCCCAGAGCCAGGCCCGCATCCGGACCCAGATCTCGGCCGGCCACGAGATCCACCACCTGGACAAGGCCCTCGAGGCCTTCATCAAGGTCGGCAAGAAGTTCGACATCCTCGGCAAGACGAAGCAGGACATCGTCGCCAAGTACGGGATGTAGGATCGTTCGAAAAGCGTAAAAGGGGCCGTCCCGGCGCCGGGACGGCCCCTTTTTTTGGCGTGGATCAGGCGGCCGGGGCCTCTTGCGCCGCGGCCTTCTTGCGGGTCAGCAGGGACACGACGACGAGCGTCAGGAAGCTCAGCGGGATGGACACGATGCCCGGGTTCTTCAGGGGGAAGGGGGCCGTCAGCGGGTCCTTGCCGTAGAGCTCGAACATCGTCGGCGAGAACAGGATCAGGCCGATCGAGGAGAAGACCCCGACGAAGATCGAGGCCGTGATGCCCCGGGCCGTCGTCCCCTTCCAGAACAGCATCATGACGATCGACGGCAGGTTGGCCGAGGCGGCCACGGCGAAGGCCAGGCCGACCAGGAAGGTGACGTTGACGCCCTTGAAGATGATCCCCAGGACGATGGCCAGCGCGCCCACGGCGAAGGCCACGATCTTGCCCGCGGCGACCTTCTGTTTCTCCGTCTTGATGACCTGTCCGAAGCGGTCGAGGAGGTCGTGGGCCACCGCGCCGGAGGCGGCGATGATCAGCCCGCTGACCGTGCCCAGCACGGTGGCGAAGGCGATGGCCGAGATCATCGAGAACAGGAAGGTCCCGAACGAGCGGGCCAGGAGCGGGGCCGACATGTTGTCGTCGAGGAGGTTGACGGTCCCGTTGGTCATCGCGCCCAGGCCCATGAACAGGGTCAGGATGTAGAAGAAGCCGATGGCGGCGATGGCCACGATGGTCGATTTCCGGGCCGCGGCCGGGCTGGGCACGGTGTAGTAGCGGATGAGGATGTGGGGCAGGGCGGCCGTGCCCAGGAACAGGGCCAGCATGAGCGACAGGAAGTCGATGCGGTCGGTCGCCGTGCCCTCGACCTTGAAGCGCTGGCCGGGGCGGAGGATCTTGTTCCCGGAGACCAGGACGGGATAGTAGACCGTGACCCGGCCGCCGTTGTCGTCGAACGAGGCGTTCTTCCAGAGCTTGACCTTGCTCCGGGCGTCGCCCATGAGCGACAGGAACCGGAAGGGGTTGAGCGGTCCGGTCGCCGCGCCGTCGCCGGTCTTGCCGGCGACGACCTCCATGTTGCCGACCGTGGCCAGCGTGTTCTCCTTCGAGGCCGGCGCGCCGTTGACGATCGGAGCGCCGTCGGCGAGACGGGCGACGAACTGGGACTCGATCAGGGCGACCGCGCCGGTCGCGGCGTCCTTCTCGGCCTTCCACCAGCTCTCCCGGCCGTCCTGGAGAAGCTTGACGAAGCGCAGGCCCTTGACCTCGCGGACGGCGGCGATCCGCCAGGCGGGGTCGTCGAGGGCGAGCGTGCCGCCCGTCTCGAGCGCGGCCAGGGCCCGGTACTGCCGGAACGGCACGCGGCCGCCCTGGTCGGGCTCGGTCGACAGCCCCCGGATGAGGACCACGGTCACCAAGACGAAGGAGAAGACGAGCAGCAGGGCGCCCTTGATGAACTGGACGTAGGTCGTCGAGGTCATGCCGGCGGTGGCCACGATGGTGATGACGATCAGGCCCACCAGGACGACCCCGACGGCGTGGGGCAGCCCGAGCAGCGGCGTGACCAGGACCCCCGCGCCGACCATCTGCGGGATGAGGTAGCAGATGGAGACGAGCAGGGTGCTGACGGCCGCCATCAACTTGATGCCGCGATGGTTGTAATTGGCGTCGAGGGCGTCGGTGAAGGTGTACTTGCCCAGCCGCTTGAGGGGCTCGGCGACGATGAACAGGGCCACGATCCAGCCGGCCAGATAGCCGATGGAGTACAGGAAGCCGTCGTAGCCGGCCGTGGCGATCATGCCGCAGATGCCCAGGAAGGAGGCGGCCGACAGGTAGTCGCCGGCGAAGGCGATGCCGTTGACGCTCCAATGGATCCGGCCGCCGGCGGCGTAGTAGCCGCTGGCCGACTTGGCCCTCCCGGCGAAATAGAAGGAGATGGCCAGGACGAAGCCGACGAACAGGACGAACAGGACGATGGACAGGACGTTCATGTCCGCCCTCCCTGGGGCTCGGCCCGATGGAGGCGCTTCTCCATCCGGCCGCAGGCCCGGCTATAGATCAGGGCCAGGACCAGGGCGAAAACGATCAGGCCGAAGCCGTAGACGACGGCCAGGTTCAGGCCGCCGAACAGGACGGCCTCCATGGCTCCCGGCCGGACCAGGTTGACGACGACGAACCCGGCGTAGACGAGGGCGTAAAGGATGAACATCCCGGCGCCGAGGCGCCTCTTGTACTGGAAGGCGGGATCCGGTCCCGACTTCGCGGCTGGCTCGTGCAACATGGGTACGGGCCTCCTTGTTCTGCGTTAATGCCCGCTTTTATCTCACACTCTCCCCTGAAAATCAAGGTCTTTCCGGGCTATTGACAGTCCTTCGCGCCGGGTGCTATGGTGGGGCGGCCCCGGGGAGGGGAGGACGAGCCCCGTGACCGATCTCTTCCGCGTCAACCTGCACGGCCATTCCCTGTTCAGCGATGGGGAGCTGGCGCCGGCCGCCCTGGCCGAACGTTTCGCCGCGGCCGGGGTCCGGGCCGTCGCCCTGACCGACCACGACGCCGTGGACGGCCTGCCGGCTTTCCGGGAGGCGGCGCGGCGCCGGGGGATCGGGGTCATCTCGGGCGTCGAGCTGACCGTCGCCGACCACGAGGCGGGCGAGAAGCACATCCTCGGCTACGGCTTCGATCCGGACCACCCCCCGCTGAAGGCCCTGCTGGCCCGGGCCTCCCAGGGCCCGGTCCCCCCGGCCGAGGCCATCCGGGCCCTCCACGACGCCGGCGGCCTGGCCGTCCTGGCCCATCCCGTGATGCCGGGGGAGAAGCCCGATCTCGCCGCCCTCGAGACCCTGGTCGGACGGTACCGGGATTGGGGGCTGGACGGGCTCGAGGCCTTCTACGCCGGCTACTCCGAAGGATTGAGCCGGGACCTGGTCGCGCTGGCCTCCCGGCACGGCCTCGTCGTCAGCGCCGGGACCGATTTCCACGGCCAAGGGCTGCCGGGCTCGACCGAAACGGCCGCGGAGATGCCTCTCCCCCTCTGGCGCGAGTTTCGCGACGCCCTCCTCAGACGGAGCGCGGGCGCGGCCGCGGTGACGCTTCCCCCGGAGCCGCCCGGGCACCGCACGGTGCCGCGGCCGGGCCGGCGGGCCTTCCTGCTGCGCATCCTCCTGCCGACGGCCCTGGCCGTCGCCCTGTTCACCGTCTCCCTCTTCCGCGTCCTCATCCCGGCCTTCGAGCAGCGCCTCCTCGAGCGCAAGCGGGACACCATCCGCGAGCTGACCAACGTCGCCATGGGCATTCTGGCCGAATACGACTCCGACGTCCGGGACGGCCGGCTGACGCTGGCCGAGGCGCAACGGACGGCCGCCGAGCGCGTCCGCGACCTCCGCTACGGCAACGAGGGCAAGGACTATTTCTGGATCACCGACCTCGACGTTCGGATGATCATGCATCCCTACCGGACGGACCTCAACGGCCGGGACGTCTCCGACTTCCAGGACCCCCGCGGCGTCCGCATCTTCGTCGAGTTCGCCAACATCCTCCGCGACCGGACGGACGCCTACGTCGAATACGTCTGGCAGTGGAAGGACGACCCGGACCGCCTCGAGCCGAAGCAATCCTACATCCAGAAGTTCGCCCCTTGGGGCTGGATCCTGGGCACCGGGCTGTACATCGAGGACGTGCAGGCCGAGATCCGGGCCATGGCCGGGCGGCTCGTCCGGATCTCCCTCGGCATCACCGTGCTCTGCGCCCTGCTCCTCCTGTTCGTGGCCGCCCAGAGCGCCCGCCTCGAGCGCCGGCGGGCCAAGGCCGAGGACGAGCTCCGCGAGTCCCACGAGAAGTACCGGACGCTCGTCGAGTCGGCGACCGAGGGCACCCTGATGGTGCTCGAGGGCCGCCCGGCCTTCGCCAACCCGACCATGCTGGCGCTCCTCGACGTCCCCGAGAGCGGCCTGAGCCTGCTCGACCTCGACGAGATCCTGGCCGCGGACGCGGCCGTGCGGGTCCAGGAGCCGGCCGGCCTGAACGCCGAGGAGACCGTCCTCCGGCGCCGCGACGGGAGCGCCGTCGACGTCGTCCTGTCGTCGAGCCGCATCTCGTTCGCCGGGCGGGAGGGCCTGGTCCTCGTGGCCCGGCCGCTGCGCTCGGGGGAGCGCGGCCGGACCGCGTCGCGGCGGGACCGTGACCGGGAGGGCCTCATCGCCGACCTCCAGGCCTCGCTGATGTTCCTTCACGAGCCCGTCGGACCGCTGGCCGGCCCGCCCGTTTTCTGCGATATGCGGGACACCGCGGCCAAAGGGGCGGCGCTGATGACGGCCCGGGGGGCCAGCGCCGTCGTCGTCACGGCCCAGAACGAGCCGGTCGGCTTGGTGACCGATTCCGACATCCGGGCCCGCCTCGTGGCCGAGGGCCGCGGCGGGGAGGTCCCGCTCCGGGAGATCATGAGCGCCCCGCTCGTCTCGATCGAGGGCCAGGCCCTGGTCTACGAGGCCATCCTGGCCATGCGCGAGCGCGACGTCGACCACCTCCTCGTTCGCGACGAGAAGGGCGCCGTTTCGGGCCTCGTCCGCAACCGCGACCTCCTCCTCTTCCACCGCTACTCGCTGGCCGTCCTGACCCAGGAGATCCGGCACGCCGCCTCGCCGGAGGTCATCGCCGCCGCCCGCCGCGGCCTGCCGCGGCTGGTCAAGGTCCTGGTCGAGGGCGGGGCCAAGGCCCGCAACATCACCCGGGCCGTGACGGCCGTGACGGACGCCGCCGTCCACCGGCTCATCGAGCTGGCCGTGGCCGACCTGGGCCCCCCGCCGGCCAAGTTCGCCTTCCTGGCCCTGGGGAGCGAGGGCCGCGAGGAGCAGACCCTGGCCAGCGACCAGGACCACGCCATCGTCTTCGAGGACGTCCCCGGGGAGCGCGAAGAGGCCGTCCAGGCCTATTTCCTGGAGATGGGGCGCCGCGTCTCGGACGGGCTGGCCCTGGCCGGATACCCCTTGTGTCTCGGCGGCATCATGGCCTCGAACCCGCGTTGGTGCCAGCCGCTCCGGACCTGGCGCGGCTACTTCGCGGACTGGCTGCGGACGGCCGAGCCCGAGGACATCCTCGACCTCAAGATCTTCTTCGACTTCCGGGCCGTTCACGGCGACGCCGAATTCGCCGCGGCGCTCCGCCGGAGCGTCGACGAGGACCTGGCCCAGGAGCCGCCCTTCCTCCTCCACTACGCCCAGTACACGCTCCAGTACAAGGCCCCCCTGAGCTTCTTCGGCCACATCGTCCTCGAGGAGGGCAAGGAGGGGGCCAAGACCTTCAACATCAAGGACGCCCTGATGCCGGTCAACAACTTCGCCCGGCTGTACGCCTTCCGCCACGGCGTCGCCGAGGTCAACACGCTCGACCGGCTTCACGCCCTGCTCGAGATCGGGGCCCTGCGGGAGGGCCTCCACGACGAAGCGGTCAAGGTCTACGACTACCTCATGCAGCTGCGGCTGGCCCACCAGGTCAAAGCCATCGACCGGGACGAGAGCCCGGGGAACGACATCGACCCGCGTGGCCTGACCCACATCGAGGTTTCGCTCCTCAAGCAGGCCTTCGCCCAGATCGCCGATATCCAGAAGAAGATCAGCTACGACTTCCTGGGCTCGGCCTGAGCCCCGCCTCAGCGGAACAGGGAGGCGGCCTTCCCGACCGTCTGCAGGATGCCCCACCCGAGGGGGATGCCGACGAGCGCCCAGGCCGCGGCCACCTCGACCCACGAGCCCCGGCTCGCCCGCCAGCCCGACGCCGGGACGGGGGCGTCCGCCTTGGCCGCCTCGAGGGCCCCCTTGGCGTGGCCGAGGGCCCGCTCCCGGGCCAGGTCCTCGTCGGACATGAAGTGCTTGGCGGCGACGGGGCGGACCAGGAGATTGGCCAGGAAGCCGAGCAGGAGCAGCCCGGCCAGGATGTACAGGGTCGTGTTATAGGCCGATTCGTTGGGGACGCCGCGCTTGAGCTGGAACTCGCGGATGTAGTTGACCAGGACAGGGCCCAGGATGCCGGCCGTCGACCAGGCGGTCAGGAGGCGGCCGTGGATGGCCCCGACGAATTGGGTGCCGAAGAGGTCCGCCAGGTAGGCCGGGATGGTGGCGAAGCCGCCGCCGTACATGGTCAGGATGAGGCAGAACAGGGCCACGAACAGGGCCACGCTCTTGGTGTCGCCGGCGAACGGGGCGGCGGCGTAGAGGACCGCGCCCAGGGCGAAGAAGATGACGTAGGTCCGTTTGCGGCCGATGTAGTCGGACAGGGAAGCCCAGAAGAACCGCCCGGCGATGTTGAACAGGCTCAGGAGGCCGGCGAAGCCGGCCCCGATGGTCGCCGTCAGGGCCTTCTCCTCGATCGACAGCTCGGTGAAGGCCTTGGCCAGCCCGATGAGCCGGCCGCCGAAGACCTCCTGGAGCATGGGCGAGGCCATGCCGATGATGCCGATGCCGGCGCTGACGTTCAGGCACAGGACGGCCCAGAGCAGCCAGAACTGGGGGATCTTGTGGACGGCGTCGATGTGGACGTGGCCGTGGGTGATCATGCCGTCGGCCTTCTTGGCCGGCGGGGCCCAGCCGGGCGGCGCCCAGCCCGCGGGCGGGATGCGGTAGAGGAAGGCCCCGGCCAGCATGGCCGCGAAGTAGATGGCCCCCATGGTCAGGAAGGTCTCCTTGACCCCGACCGAGGTCGAGGTCGCGTAGAGCTTGATGAGCCGGTCGGCCAGGGGGGCGCCGATCATGGCCCCGCCGCCGAAGCCCATGATGGCCATGCCCGTGGCCATGCCGCGCTTGTCGGGGAACCACTTGATGAGCGTCGACACCGGCGAGATGTAGCCGAGGCCGAGCCCGCAGCCGCCGATGACCCCCGAGCCGATCCAGAGCAGGGCGATCTGGTGGAGGTGGACGCCCAGGGCCGAGATGAAGAAGCCGCCGCCCCAGCAGAACGCGGCCGCGACGCCCGCCTTGCGCGGCCCGTTGCGCTCGAGCCAGCGGCCGAAAACGGCGGCCGAGCCGCCGAGGAAGACGAAGAACAGGGTGTACATCCAGCCGAGCGTGCTGATCTTCCAATCGCCCGGGACGGGCCCGGTCACGCCGAGGGCCCGGCTGAGGGGGAGCCAGAAGACGCTGAAGCCGTAGGCCATGCCGATCGAGAGATGGATGGCCAGGGCCGCCGGCGGTACGAGCCAGCGGTTGAACCCCGGCTTGGCGATGGTCCGTTCCTTGTCGAGAAGACCGCTCATGGATCCCTCCGTCGTCCGCCGTCCGTCAGGTCACGGCGCCGATGGTATGCGGAACGGCCCCAAATGTCCAGCCCCCGCCCGTTTGACCGCCCGGCCGTCTTTGATATATAACCTCTGCTCATGATCCGGTCCGCGCCCTTCTTTTCCGGAGGGCCGGTCCTTCCCGAGAGGAGTTCCCCATGACCAAGAAGCTCGCCCTCGCGGCCGTCTGCCTCCTGGCCCTGGCCGCGGCGGTCCCCGCCCAGTATTCCCCCTGGCTCTACTGGACGTTCCTGCCCAAGGCCCAGATGGACGAGATCGTCGGCGAGGCCTCGGGCGAGGCCGCCTGGAACACCGTCGCCGAGATCAACGCCTTCAACCGCCAGCGGTTCCCCGAGGAGTGGACCGGCCATTTCTTCGAGACCCAGGTCGTCGCCCGCAAGCTCAAAGACTACGGCTTGGCGGGCGTCGAGGTCGTCACATACCCGGGCGGCCCCGCCTGGGTCCCCGTCAAGGGCGAGCTCTGGGAGACCAAGCCCGAGCGCCAGAAGATCGCCTCCATCGACGACATGCTGCCCATGCTGGCCTCGGGCAGCGCCGACGCCGACGTCACGGCCGAACTCGCCTGGGTCGGGCGGGGCGCGCAGAAAGAGATCGCCGACGCCGCGCTCGCAGGCAAGATCGCCGTCACCGAGGGCTCGCTGATGATGGTTTACAACGCCGCCATGGCCAAGGGCGCCTTGGGCGTCGTGGCCATCAGTCAGTCCCGTCCCTACTTCGATCCGCTCCAGATGCCCTGGACGGGCGTCATGTCGCGCCGCCGCCCCGGCGGCCAGGCCCAGGGCGGTCAGCCTGGGCAGCCCGGCCAGGTCCCCGCGCCCGCCGCCGCGACCCCGCCACCCGCCCCGGGCTTCGCCTTCCAACTGCCCGTCCGCGAGGGCGACATCCTCAAGCGGCGGCTGCTGGCGAACGAGAAGATCACCGTCCGGGCCGAGGTCCGGGTCAAGTCCGTCGAGGCCGACCTCGAGAACGTCGTCTGCGCCATCCCCGGCGCCGACCCCTCGGCCGGCGAGGTCATCCTCTCGGCCCATCTCTTCGAAGGGATGCAGAAGCAGGGCGCCAACGACAACGTCTCGGGCAGCGCCACCGTCCTCGAGGTCGCCCGGGTCCTCCAGACGCTCGTCTCGGAGGGCCGCCTGCCCCGGCCCAAGCGGACCATCCGCTTCATCTGGGGGCCGGAGTTCTCCGGTATCGGCGCCTGGGTCAAGGCCAATCCCGGGATCATGGACCGGACCCTCTGCAACATCAACATGGACATGGTCGGGGAGTGGCTGTCGAAGAACAAATCGTTCTTCAACCTCATGCGCACGACCTACGGCAATCCCCATTACATCAACGACGTCATGGAGAATTACTACCGCTTCCTCGGCGAGGGCAGCCGGGAGCGCATCCAGAACCGGGCCACGGCCTCGGGCGTGCCCGTGCGCGTCGTGGCCCCGACGGGGGCCGACGAGCCCTTCTATTACTCCATCGAGACCCACTACGGCGCCTCCGACCACGAGGTCTTCAACGACTGGGCCGTCCGGGTGCCCGGCATCATGATGATCGCCTGGCCCGACCAGTGGTACCACACTTCGGGGGACACGGCCGACAAGGCCGATCCGACCCAGCTCCGGCGGGCGGCCGTGATCGGGGCGGCCGGCGCCTACACGGTGGCCTCGGCCGACGCGGTCATGGCTTCGGCCATCGCCGCCGAGACGGCCGCCAACGGGGCCCGGCGGCTCGGCCACCAGCTCACGGTCGCCCTCGAGTCCCTGAACGCCTCGACGGCCGCTTCGTTCGACGAGGACAGTCGCTATGCCCGGGGACTCATCGAGGCCGCGGTCGCGAACGAGAAAGAGACCTTGGCCACGGTCGTCGAGCTGGCCCCCGGCGACGCCGGCCTGGCGTCCGACGCGGCCCGGCTGGCCAAGGCCGCGGACGGCCTGGGCGCCTCGAACCTCGCCGTTCTCGAGGCCCGCCGGGAGGCCGTGGCCCGCCGCCTGGGCGTCAAGGCGGCGTCCCTCGTCCCGACCGAGCTCGAGAAGAGAGCCGCCCGGGTCGTCCCCCGGCCGACGGCCAAGGTCTGCGAGGGCGGCTACCGCGAGTATCAGAAATACCTGTCCGCCGTCCCCGGCGCGGAGCGGCTCAAGTACCCCGTCGCCGGCAAGGACCTGTCCCTGGCCAACCAGGGCGAGCTGCAGCTGCTCGTCGACGGTCGCCACAGCGCCCTCGACATCAAGAAGATGCTCGACGCCCAGCACGAGCGGCGCTCGAGCCTGCAGGCCGTCCTCAACTACCTCGAGATCCTCAAGCTGGCCGGCCTGGTCGAATGGTGAGGGGGGATTTGCCGGCCGCGATATAATGGATGTCCATGAGCGCGCTTAGGGGAGGGGACCGGAGGGCGGCTTGGGCCGCCGCGTCGGCCCTTCTCCTCCTCGCCGCCGCCCTCCTTCTCGTCCCCGGCTGCGGCCGGCGGGTCCCGGACCTCAAGCACGTCATCCTGTTCATCGGCGACGGCATGTCGGCCCAGACGGAGGTCGCGGCCAGCCGCTATCTCACCGGCCGGGACGACGGCCTGTCCTGGCACGCGCTCCCGGCCAAGGCCTACGTGGCGACCTGGGACGTCAACGTCTACAACGCCCGGGCCCGGCGGGCCGGCCGGCCGCCCTACGCCCGCGGCGCCTTCACGCCGCTCCTCGGCTACGACGTCCGGACCGACGGACCCCGTCCTCGGGTCGGGCCCGGCGCCCTGCACCGGTTCCCTCCCGGCCCGGCCACGGATTCGGCCTCGGCCGCGACGGCCATGGCCACCGGACACAAGACCGATTCGGGCAACATCTCCTGGCTCCCCGGCGATCCTCCCGACGGCGCCCTGCCGACTATCGCCGAGGACCTCCGGGCCCGCCAGGGAGCGGCCATCGGCGTGGTCAGCACGGTCCCGTTCGACCACGCCACGCCGGCCGCCTTCGTGAGCCACAATCCCAGCCGCAGCAACTACTACACCGGGCTGAAGGGCTATAAAGGCCTGGGCCTGGCCGACGAGATCGCCCTGCGGACCAGGCCCGACGTCGTCGTCGCCGGCGGTTCGCCGCTCCTCGACAATCCCGCGTTCGATCCCAAGAAGGGCTATATCTCGGAGACCCTCTACAGGACGCTCCAGGCCTCGGCCGAATACGTGTTCGTCGAGCGCCGGGCCGGGCGCGACGGGGGCCAGGCCTTGGCCGAAGCCGCGGCCCGGGCCGCCCGCGAAGGGCGCCGGCTGTTCGGCCTGTTCGGCGGCAAGGGCGGCAACTTCGACGTGCCCCGGGTCGAGGACGCCCCCGGCCGTCCCACCATCGTCCCGTCGACCGGCGAGAATCCCACCCTGGCCGAAGCCGCGGTGGCCGCGCTGGACGTCCTCGGCCGGGACCCCGACGGCTTTTTCCTGGCCGTCGAGCAGGGCGACATCGACTGGGCCAACCACGACAACGACTTCGCGGCCATGATCGGCGCCGTGGCCGACCTCGACGCGGCGGTACGGGCCGTCCTGGCCTACGTCGACCGGCCCGGGGACGCTCTGGACTGGTCGAACACGGCCCTCATCGTCACGGCCGACCACGCCACGGGCGGCCTCTGGCTGGACCCGGCCCAGCCGCTCGGCCTCGGCGATCTGCCGGCCCAGGAGCCGCGGATCGAGACCGAGGAGCCGCCGTCCCGGACCGGGAGCGATCGCGGCAACGGCGAGAAGGGGGCCGCCCTGAAATCGCCGGAGTACGCCTCGCCCTTCGTCTATCCGGGAGGGGAAGTGTCCTACGGCACGGCCGGCCACACCAACGAGCTCGTCAACCTGGCCGCCGTCGGGGCCGCCTCGCGCGACCTGCTGCGGCTCCGGGGCACCTGGTACCCCGGGCTCGTCATCGACAACACCCAGATCAACGCCGCCCTGCGGCGGGCCCTGGGCCTGCCCCCCCTATAATGGGGGACATGATACCTATTTCCTATTTTTCGGGCCGGAGTTCCTTCAGCCGGATGTTCCGGAACTCGAGGACCGCGCCGTGGCCGAGGAACCCGATGTGGCCGCTCGCCCGCTTCAGGCCAGGGTGCTCGTTGCCGTCGATCGTGCCGCCGGCCGAGGCCTGATCGAGGTCGGCGTCGACGATGGTCACGCCGTTGACCGCGACCGTGACCCGCCGGCCCTCGACCGTGACCTCCTCGGCGTTCCATTCGCCGGCCGGGCGCAGAACGCCGCGGCGGGCCGGGACGACGCCATAGACCGAGCCGTGGTACTGGTACGGCCGGAGGCCCCAGTAGACGGGCGAGCCGTCCTCGAGGATCTGGAGCTCCAGGCCGGCGTAGGCGGCGTCGCCCTCGAGCGGAGCCCGGACGCCAAGACCGTTGTTGGCCGCCGGCGTCAGCTTGAACTCGAACCGCAGCGTGAAGTCGGCGTACTCCTTGGCCGTGTAGAGGTTGCCGCTGGCGAGCTCGGGGCGGATGACGATCTTGCCGTTCTCCGCGGCGTAGCCCTTGGTGTCGCCCGTCCAGCCGTCGAGGTCGCGGCCGTTGAAGAGCGGGACGAAGCCCTCGTCGAGCTCGGCCGCCGTGATCGACGGCGCGGCCCCGTCGCGGGGGATCTCGCGGATGTAGACGTTCTTGAACCAGAGGGGATTGCCGTGGGCCTGGAGCTCGATCTGACCCGTCGGATAGATGGGCTTGTCCCGCTCCCAATAGTTCTCCAGGACGACGTTGTCGACGACGAATTTGTCGTTGAGGTAGACCGAGACGCGCTCGCCGATCATGACGACCCGGAAGCTGTTCCACTCGCCGACGGGGCGGTCGGCCTTTTCCGAGGGCTTGCCGGGGCCTTTCTGATTGTTGTAGAGGCCGCCCGAGCCGACGGGATTGGCGGCCGGGTCCCAGATCTGGACCTGGGGCGAGCCCCGCAGGTAAAGACCGCTGTCGCCGCCTTTGTCGATCTTCCAATCGACGAGGAGCTCGAAGTCGCCGTAATCGGCGACCGTGCACAGGCTCTCGCCCCCGCCGTCGAAGACGAGGGCGCCGTCGACGACCCGCCAATGGGCCCGCATGCGCTCGTCGGCCGCGGCCTGGGCGGCCGCCAGCTCCTGGGCCGTCATCTTGGCCCGCGCCGGCGGGTCGGCCACGAGCCCCTTCCACCCGGCGAGCGAGCGGCCGTCGAAGAGCGGCACGAAGCCGCCCTGGCGCAGGCGCTCGGCGATGAGCGCGTCGATGCGGCCGTGCTCGGCCGGGTCCGAGGCGGCCTTGGCCTGGACGCGGCGCAGCAGGGAATAGGCCTCGTGGCCCGAGAGCCAGCGCTCGTGCGCGTCCTGCTCCGAGGCCAGCTCGAGGAGCCCGGCCGCGGCCGTCTCGCCCAGGACCGGGTGGTCGATGAAGCGGCCGACGAGGCGCAGGGCCTCGGGCTCGCGGACGGCCGCCGCTCCGGCGACGGCGAGCTTTTTATCGGCGTCGTCGAACGGCTGGGCCAGGAGGTCCTCGAACAGGGCGACCTTGCGGGCGCCGGTCATGTTGGCCCGGCCGACGAGGCGGACGTAGCCCTCGACGGCCATCAGGCGGAAGCGCTTGCTGCCGGTCGTCACGGCGATGCGCCGGAGGTCCGCGGCCGCCCCGTAGTCGGGCCACTGCGAGAGGGCGTAGACGGCCGCCGTCTGGACCTGGCCGTCGGCGTTCTCCGTTTCGGCCAGGGCCGCGCTCAGGGCCTTCGCGCCTCCGACCTTGGGGAGGACGCGCAGGATGACGGCCTTGCGGGCCGGTCCGGCGGCTTTCAGGAGCTCGACCAGGGCGGCGCCCCGCAGGGCCGGGTCGGGGTTCGAGCGGGCCGCGGCGGCGACCGCGTTCTGGAGGTTGACGACGTCGTCGGCTTCGGCCGCCTTTTCGAGCAAACCCACGAGGTCCGCGAGGTCGCCCTCGCCGGAGAGCGCGGCCAGCGCGGCCGTGGCCGCGGCCCGCGTGGCCGGGTCCGGGTCGCCGGCCAGGGCGAGGACGCGGCCGAACTCGCCCCGGGCGCCCTTTTCGGCCAACAGGTCGATCAGGACGGCTTTGCCGGGGTGGGAGATCGAATAGAGAAGCCGGGCCGCCTCGGGGACGACCTCGTCGTTCCGGCATTGCAGTAAGGCCGCCTTCAGGGCCGCGGCCTCCTCGGCGTCGGCGGCGCCGAGGAGCGGGAAGAGAAGCCGGGCGGGGCATGGAGAGACGGTCCGGATGGCGGCCAGCCGGACGCTCTTGTCCGGATCCTGCAGGCCTTCATCAACGATGGACCGAAAGCGGAGGTCCTTCCCGAGGACGGAGATGATCGCGGCCCGGATCTCGGGCGAAGCCGTCTTCGCCTTCTCGATCCATGGCCCGATCGGCAGGGACTCGTCTCGATCTATGCCATCGGGGCCCATGATACGGTAAAACCAGGGACCGCTCCCAGCCAAACGCAAAGCGACCGCCCGAAGGGCCGGCGACGGGCCGTCCACGGCCTTGACGAGGTCGGGGACGGCCCTTGGGCCGAGGATCGAGACGATCAGTGTCAATGCTTCCGCCCCGACTTGGCTGTCTTCCGGCCTGTTGTAAGCGGCGAGAACGGCCCGCGCGGCCTCGAGGGCCTCGGCGTTCCGTCCGGCCTCCTTCAGGCGCCGGGCGAAGCGGAGATAGAGCCCCGGGGCCTCGGTCCGTTCGTTCCACGCCGCGGCGACGCGGACCTTGGCCAGCGCCGGCCCGGCGGCGGGATCGCCGATCTCGGCCAGGGCCGCCCGCGCGGCCCGGCGAAGGCTTTCTTCGGGGCTGTCGGTCAGAGGCAGGAGCTTCCTGAGGGCCTCGCGGACGCGCAGGGCGCCGAGAGCGTCGACGATGGACGTCTTGGCGGGGGGAGGCGCCGTGTCGAGCGCCTTGAGAAGGACGCGACCCGCTTCGGGCCCGCCGACGGCCTGCAGGACCGCGGCGGCGGGCGCGGCCAATTCCGCGTCCGTCACGTATCGCGCGAGCGGCTTGACGGCCTCGGCCCGGCCGCAGAGTTGGATCTGGGCCAGGAAGAACGCCGTAACGTTCTTGTCCACGCTTCCGGCGACGGCGGCGAGAAGGACCTTGCTGAGCATCAGCCGCTCGGCTTCGGCGCCCGCCCGGGTGACATGGACGGCCAGGCCGTTCACGGCGAACCGAGGCTTCGCGTCGTTCCCGCCGCCCGGCGGCCGGACGAGCCCGCAGACCCGGGCTAGGCCGGCCGGGCCGAGGGCGACGAGCTCGGCCGCGAGAGCGGTCGTGGCGGCCGCGGTCTCGCCGGGGAAGCGATCGACGATCGAGGCGACCCGGGCCTGGAGGTCGGCGGCCGCCGGAGAGGCGGCGCTCTGACCGAGGGCCGGCCGGGCGGCGGATGCGGATGGACCGAAGAACATGACCGCGAGGGCGAGGGTTGCGATGAGTTTTTTCATAGGCGTCTCCTCACGGCCCTTTCTTATAGGTGCCAGGGGGCGCGCATAGGCTGGCTCACGAGGCGGTTAGCGGCCTCGTCCCCGGGGAAGGTCTCGGTCTCCGGGTCGAATTTCAGGGACCGCCCGAGCTGGACGGCGATCTTGGCCAAGTTGACCAGGGTGCACGAGCGGTGGCCGTTCGTTTCGTTGAGGGCGAAAGGGGTCCGGGTCCGGACGGCCTCGGAGAAGTCCGTGACCTGGGGCGGCGGGTCGGGCAGGGTGGCCAGCGTCCGACGCAGGTCGGGGATGTCCGATACGAAGCCCCTGTAAAGCTTGCCTTCGGGCCCCTCGAGGAAGGGCGCCGACTTGTCCCGGTTCTCGCCGTCGAGGACGATGACGCAGCCGTCGGCGTACTTGAGCTCGATGCGCCGCCAGGCGCCGCAGGCGTCGGGATGCTGTTGGGGGCAATCGGCGAAGATCTCGACGGGCGACTCGCCGTCCTTGTCGAGGATGTACTGGACGGGGTCGAGGTAGTGCATGCCCATGTCGCCGAGGCCGCCGCCGTCGTAGTCCCAGTAACCGCGGAAGGTGCCGTGGACGCGATGGGGATGGTAGGGCTTCCAGGGCGCCGGGCCGAGCCAGAAGTCGTAGTCGAGCTCGGGCGGCGACGGCTCGGGCTTGGCGTAGGTCAGGCCGCTCCAGTAGAACTTCCAGTCGAAGCCGGTCGTGGCGCTGACGGTGGCCTTGATCGGCCAGCCGAGCAGGCCGTTCCGGACGGCCTTCTTGATGGGCTTGACGTCGGTGCCGAAGCCGTAAAAGCGGTCCGTGAAGCGGAACCAGGTGTTGACGCGGAAGACGCGCCCGGTGCGCCTCACGGTGTCGACCAGGGCCCGGCCCTCGGCGATGGTCCGGGTCAGGGGCTTCTCGCACCAGACGTCCTTGCCGGCCTCGGCCGCGGCGATGGCGATGAGGGCGTGCCAGTGCGGCGGCGTGGCGATGTGGACGATGTCGATGTCGGGCCGGGCCAGGACCTCGCGGAAGTCCGTGTGACCGGAAACGCCGGGGCCGGCCGTCTCCAGGGCCGCGGCCAGGTGCCCGCGGTCGACGTCGCAGACGGCCCGCAGCACGGAGCCGGGGTAGCCGAGATGGCCGCGGCCCATGCCCCCGACGCCGATGACGGCCTTGGTCAGGGTGTCGCTCGGGGCGACGTAGCCCTGGCCGCCGAGGACGCGGCGGGGGACGATCGTCACGGCGGCCGCGGCGGCGGCGCCGGCGCGGATGAACTGGCGGCGGTTCATGAAGGGTGATCGCGGCATGGGTCGATCCTCTCGCGGGGACATTCCGGGACATTATATTACAATTCGCCGGAAGATTCGGCGGCGGCCGCAGTCTAATGAAGTGAATGGCCGGACCCTGCCCGATCGTCCGTCACGGCGCTCCCGCCCCGGGGGCGCTTCGCGCGCCGGCCTTTCGCACCGACAAGGAGGTCCCCATGAGTCCTTCCTCCCACGGCCCCGTCCGCCCGGCGTCCGCCGCGGCGGCGCTCCTGGGCCTCATCCTCGTTCTCTCGTCCGGCGCCGGACCCGCGGCCGCGCAGGACAAGTCCGGCTACCGCGACGGCGCCGCCCTCGCCAAGGCCGTCCAGGCCCTGGCCGCGGCCAACAAAGCCGTCGTCCGGGTCGCGTCCTTCGGCAAGACCAGGGGCGGCCGCGACCTCTGGGCCCTCGAGATCGCCAAGCCCGGCCCCGTGCCGCCGGGCGAGCGCCCGGCCCTGCTCGTCGCGGCGGGCTTCGAAGGCGACCACCTCGCCGGGACGGAGATCGCCCTGGCGGTGGCCGAAGCCCTGGCCAGGGACCCGTCCACGGAAGCCACGGTCTACGTCCTGCCGCGCCTCAATCCCGACGGCGCCGAGGGATTCTTCGCCCCGCTCAAGACGGGGGCCAGGACCAACCTCGAGCCGTACGACGACGACAACGACGGCCGCGTCGACGAGGACGGTCCCGAGGACCTCGACGGCGACGGATTCGTCACGGTCATGCGGGTCCCCACGGCCGGCGGCGAGTTCATGGTCGATCCCGAGGACGCCCGGCTGATGAAACGGGCCGACCCGAAGAAGGGCGAGACCGGGGCCTACCGGCTGTTCACGGAAGGGGTCGACAACGACGGCGACGGCTTCGTCGACGAGGACCCGCCCGGCGGGACCGACCTCGGACGCAATTTCGCCCACGACTATCCCTATTACAAACCCGGCGCCGGACCCCACATGGTCAGCGCCGCCGAGGCCCGGGCCCTGATGGCCTGGATCGTCGCCCACCGCAACGTCGCGGCCATCCTGACCTTCGGGGAGAGCGACAACCTCATCGTCCCGCCGACGGGCGCCGGCCGCCTGGGCCCGGCCCGCGAGCTGGACCTGGTCCGCTTCGCGGATACGGCCGTCGCGGCCGCCCGCGCGGCCGGGTTCGTCCAGACCGGCGGGGCCATGGGCTTCGGCCGCGGCGGCCGGATGATGATGGGCGAGTTCTCCATGGACATGCTCATGGGCGGCGGGGGGCGGGCCTCCCAGCGCGGCGCCCCCGCTCAGGGCGGCGCGGAGTCCTTCCGGTCCATGATGCCCGACCGCAAGCCGGCGACCACGGTCGCGGCGGCCGACGTCGACTACTTCCGATCCGTTTCGGACAAGTACATCGAGCTCACCGGCATCCGCCAGCCGCTCCGTGCGCGCGAGCCGCAGGGGGCCTTCTTCCAGTACGGCTACTTCCAGTTCGGCGTGCCCTCGTTCTCCACGCCCGGGTTCGGCCTGACGACGGCCGAGCCGGGGCGCCGGACGATGGGCGGAGGGGCACCGGGCGCGGGCGAAGCCGGCCCGCCGGCCGGGTCCGGCCGGGCCTCCTCCGGCGGCGGCGCCGTCACTATCGTCGCCGCCTCGGGCGGGCCCGAGGGATTCACCGCGATGACGATGGGCCCGGGCGGCGCGATGGGCGGCTTCGGCCAGGGTCCGGCCGCGGGCGGCGGTCCGGCCGCCGCGGCGGCGCCCGGCGTCGACCGCCAGGTCCTCAAATGGCTCGACGGCGAGAAGATCGACGGCTTCGCCAAGTGGACCAAGGTCAAGCACGCCGAGTTCGGCGAGGTCGAGATCGGCGGCTTCAAGCCCTACGCCACGGCCAATCCGCCGGCGGCCAAGCTCGAGGCGCTCGGGGCCGCCCACGCCAAGTTCGCCGCCTACCTCCTGACGCTCTTCCCGCGGGTCCGAGTGGCCGCCCTCGAAGCGGCCGCCCTGGGCGGCGGCCTCTACCGCGTCAAGGCCGAGGTCGAGAACGCCGGTTTCTGGCCCACGGCGCTGGCCCAGGCCGTGACGGCCCGGTCGGTCAAGCCGGTCATGGTCCAGCTCGGCGTCGACCCCGGCGCGATCGTCTCCGGGAGCGCCAAGACGTCCTTCGTTCCGACCCTGGCCGGCTCGGGCGGCCGGGCTAAATACGAGTGGCTCGTCAAGGGCAAGGCCGGCCAAGCCGTGGAGATCCTGGTCCGGTCGGAGAAAGGCGGGTCGGCCACGGCCCGGGTCACCTTGAAGTGAAGGAGGCGAACATGAGAACGCGCAAGACCCCGATCCTGGCTCTGGCCGCGGCGGCCGGGCTCCTGCTCCTGGCCCCCTTCGCCCCGGCCCAGAAGGCCTCCGATCCGGCCTTCAAGGTCAAGCTCGACTTCAACCGCTGGCACGATACGGGCGAGCTCTACGCCGATATGGCCCGCCTCCGGGACGCCTTCCCCAAGTTCCTCAAGCTCGAGTCCATCGGGAAGAGCCACGACGGGCGGGATCTGATGCTCATGACCGTCAACAACCCGGCCACGGGGCCCGAGTCCGGTAAAGCCGGCATGTACATCGAGGCCAACGTCCACGGCAACGAGATCCAGGGCGGCGAGGTCTGCCTGTACACCATTTGGTACCTCATGGAGAATTACGGCCGCATCCCGGACGTGACCCGGATGGTCGACGAGCGGGTCTTCTACATCATCCCGACCGTCAATCCCGACGGGCGGCAGTACTTCATGGAGGCCCCGGGCGGCAACGCCCGCTCCGGGCACGTCCCCGTCGACGACGACAACGACGGCCTGTTCGACGAGGACCCGCCCGAGGACGTCAACGGCAACGGCGTCGTCGAGCAGATCCGCATGCGCGTCCCCGGCCAAGGCAATTACCGCGTCAGCCGGACCAACCCCGACACCCTCGAGCCGGTGCCCTTCGGCGAGACCGGCGATTACATCCTCCTCGGCCAGGAGGGCGTCGACAACGACGGCGACGGGATGGTCAACGAGGACGGTCCCGGCAGCTACGACGGCAACCGCAACTGGCCCAGCGACTGGCAGCCCAACTACGTCCAGAGCGGGGCCATGGACTATCCCTTCCAGCTGCCCGAAGCCAAGGCCGTCGGCGACTTCCTCAAGGCCCACCCCAACATCGCCGGCGTCCAGTCCTACCACAACAGCGGCGGCATGATCCTGCGCGGGCCGGGGGCCGAGGCGGTCGGGGAATACCCGATGACCGACGTCCGGTTCTACGACGAGCTCGGCCGCAACGGCGAGCGCATCCTGCCCTTCTACCGCTACATCGTCCTCTGGAGCGGCCTCTACACCGTGCACGGCGGCTTCATCGATTACACCAACGACGGCCTGGGCATCGTCTCCTTCTCCAACGAGCTCTGGAGCAGCGACCAGTATTTCACCAGCCCGGCCCTCAAGGAGCAGCAGCAGGACCCCTCGAGCCCCATCGCCCCGGCCCAGTCGCGCTACTACTTCGACCGCTATCTCGAGTTCGGCGACCAGTTCGTCGAGTGGGCGCCCTTCGACCATCCCCAGTTCGGGCCGGTCGAGATGGGCGGCGTCTGGAAGAAGACCCAGGGCCGCGTCCCGCCCCGGTTCATGAACGAGGAGCTCTGCCACCGCAACATGGCCTTCTCCCTCTACCAGGCCGACCAGATGCCCCTCGTCGGCCTCGGCGCGACCGAGGTCGAGCGGATCGGCGGCGACGTCTACCGCGTTTCCGTCGACCTCGTCAACTCGCGGGTCGCTCCGACGATCATGGCCCGGGCGGCGCAGAACGGCACGGTCCGGCCCGACCTGCTCCTCTTCGAGGGCAAGGGGGCCGAGGTCCTGGCGGCCAGCTTCGTCGACAACAAGACGGTCTACAAGGCCAATCCGTCGGTGACCCCTCTCGTCGACCAGAAGGACCTCGGGCGGATCATCGTCCGCAACGGCCTGCCGGGCAAGACGACCCGCACGGCGATCCTCATCGTCAAGGGGTCCGGGGCGGTCAAGGTGACCTACGACAGCGTCAAAGGCGGTCGGCCGAGCAAGGCGGTCACCCTGAAGTGACGGTCCCCCGGGGGAGACGTCCCCGCGCGGGCCGTCTCCCCCGTCCTCTTCCTTTCGCTCCCGGGGAACTTCCCGGCCTCGCGCTTCGTCATTATGGATAATGACGGAGGTTCCTATGAAAAAAACCGCGTTTTTGGCTCTCTCCATCCTGCTCGCCTGCGGCTCCCTAGCCGCCCTGGACACCACCAAGACCCTGACCCTTCCGGCGGAGGGCCTCAAGACGTTGGAGGTCCGGGCCGGAGCCGGCACCCTCGAAGTGATCGGACACGACGGCGCGGCCGCGATCGAGGTCCGGGCGGAGATCGTCGCCAAGGGCGTCGACGACGAGGACCTGGAAGCGTTCCTGAAGGACCGGGTCGAGCTGACCCTGGAGAAGAAGGGGGATCGAGCGGTCCTGGTCGGCCATATCAGGGAGAGTTTCCGGATCTTCAGTTTCGAGAGCGCCGTCATCAACCTGACGGTCTCGGTCCCTAAAGCCCTGCTCCTCGACGTCGACGACGGCTCGGGCGGCCTGATCATCGAGGACGTGGCCGCGGTCCGGCTCGAGGACGGTTCCGGATCGGTCCGGATCGGCCGCGTCGCCGGATCGGTCGAGATCGACGACGGCTCCGGGGGGATCGAGATCGCCGACGTCGGCGGGGACGTCTCGATCGAGGACGGCTCGGGCGAGATCGACATCCGCCGGGTCGGCGGGACGGTGACGGTCGACGACGGCTCGGGGTCCATCTCGATCGACGGCGTGGAGAAGGACGTCCGGATCGTCAGCGCCGGAAGCGGCGGCGTCGACGTCACCGGCGTCAAGGGCAGGGTCATCCGCGGCTGAGCGGGGCGCTCAGCCCTGAACGGGTCCTGTCCGGCCGGCCTACCCGGAGCGTAGCGGAGGACCAGATGCGCCGCGGAGCGGCTCGGAGCGGCGCGTCTGGGAAGTATCTTAAGGAAGCTGGGGAACCCCTTCCGCCTCCAGGCGAACGGGGACTATCCCCCGGCCACCCGTTCCGGGCAATTCGCGCCCCTCTTAGGGAAGCGTTAGAACAGCCCGGTGACCTTACCGGTCTCGAGGTCGAGGTCGACGTCGAAGTAGACCGGCCGGGTCGGCAGGCCGGGCATGGTCCTCATGTCGCCGCAGAGAGGGTATAGGAATCCCGCTCCCACGCTGGCCTTGATATCGCGGACCGGCAGGATGAAGTTGCGGGGCACGCCTTTCAGGTTCGGATCGTGGCTCAGGCTGAGGTGCGTCTTGGCCATGCAGATGGGCAGCTTGTCGAAGCCGAGCCGGGTGTAGAGGGCGATCTTGGCCTCGGCCTCCGGAGCGTACTCGACGCCGTCGGCGCCGTAGATCTGGGTGGCGATGGCCTCGATCTTCCTCTTGATGTCCCACTCGAGCGGGTAGAGGAAGCGGAAGTCGCGCGGTTTGGCGCACGCGGCCATGACGGCCTCGGCCAGGGCCACGGCCCCGGCCCCGCCATCGGCCCAGTGGGTGCAGGGGACGGCGTCCTCGGCCCCGACGGCCAGGGCGGCCTTGCGGATGAGCTCGATCTCGGCGTCGGTGTCCGCGGTGAAGCGGTTGACGGCCACGACGACGGGGACGCCGAAGAGCTTGGCGTTGCGGATGTGGGCGGTCAGGTTGGCCAGGCCCTTGGCCAGGAGATCGAGGTTCTCGTCGGTGTATTCGGGCGCCAGCGGCTTGCCGGCCACGACCTTGGGGCCGCCGCCGTGCATCTTGAGGGCCCGGACGGTGGCCACCAGGACGACGCAGCTGGGCTGGAGGCCGCTGGCCCGGCACTTGATGTTCATGAACTTCTCCATGCCGCAGTCGGCCCCGAAGCCCGACTCCGTGACGACGAAGCCGTCGGCGCCGACGAGCCGCAGGGCGATCTGGTCGGCGATGATGGAGGAGTTGCCGTGGGCGATGTTGGCGAAGGGGCCGGCGTGGACGATGGCCGGCGTGTTCTCGACCGTCTGCATGAGGTTGGGCATGAGGGCGTCCTTCATCAGGACGGTCAGGGCCCCGCCCACGCCGAGGTCGTCGGCCGTGACGGGCTCACCCGCCTTGCTCGTGCCGATGACGATCCGGCCGAGGCGCTCGCGCATGTCGGCCAGGCCGTTGGTCAGGGCCAGGATGGCCATGATCTCGGAGGCCACGGTGATGTCGAAGCCGGTGTCCCGGACCTGGCCCTTCTCCTCGGGTCCGAGCCCGATCTTGATCCCCCGGAGGAAGCGGTCGCTGATGTCGATGACCCGGTTCCAGGTGATGCTGGCCGGGTCGATGTCGAGGCGGAACACGCGCCGCTTCTCCTCGGGCGTCAGGTCGGCCGGGTCCGCCTTGTCGATGCCGAGCTTCCTCAGCCGGCGGAGCATGATCGGCGAGAAGCGCCGCTGGCCCTTCTTGTTGGCCGGGCAGAAGGCGTTGAAGAGCTTCTCGTCGTCCTGGCTCGACTCGTGGAGGATGCGGACGTCGATGGCCGCGGCCAGGAGGTTGTTGGCCGCCGTGATGGCGTGGATGTCGCCGGTCAGGTGGAGGTTGAAGTCCTCCATGGGCACGACCTGGGAATAGCCGCCCCCGGCCGCGCCGCCCTTGATGCCGAAGGTCGGGCCCATGCTGGGCTGGCGGACAACGGTGACGACCTTCTTTCCCAGGTGGGCGCCGAGGGCCTGGCTCAGGCCGACGGTCGTGGTCGTCTTGCCCTCGCCGAGCGGCGTCGGGGTGATGGCCGTCACGTCGACGTAATGCCCCAGGGGCATGTCCTTGAAACGGTCGAGGACGTCGAGGTGGATCTTGGCCTTGAACTTTCCGTAGAGGTCGAGGTCGTCCTCATTCAGGCCGAGCTGGGCGGCGACCTTGACGGCCGGGTCGAGGGTCGTCGCTTGGGCGATGTCGATGTCGCTCGGGACGGGCGTGACGATCTTCACGGACATGGGGGCCTCCCTTTTCTCGAGGTGGGGCTATGGTAAGGGGAAATCGGCCGGAAGGCAAGCCCCCCCCGCCGCCTCGGACGCTACATGCTGATCGAGATGCTCCGGCCGCCGTTGCCGAACCGCGGGTTGACGACGTTGCTGCGGGTCGAGCCGAAGGAGAAGTTGAAGCCGACCGAGAGCGAGTAGTCGTAGCCCGTGGCCAGCTGCTTTTGGCGGAGGAGGATCTCCTCCAGGGTCGCCCCCGCGGCCGACAGGGCCAGCTGGTCCCGGATCCGGGTATAGCTGCCGTCGACGGTGAAGCTCAGGCCGCGCCAGACGCGGAACTCCAGCTCGGCCTCGAGCTCGAGCCGGTTCTTGGAGAAGTCGTGGAAGAAATGGGACCCCTCGAGCTGGACGGAGGCCTTGCCCCAGGGCCGGACGACCTCGTAGGCGACGTTGAGGGCTCCCTGCGCGAGGGTCTCGGCGGTCTTGAAATAGATGGTCTCCTCATTGTAGCGGACCCGCGTCAGGCCGAAGCGGTAGAGGACGCGCAGCTGGCGCTTGGTCGATTCGGAGTAGGGGAAGACGTCGAACTCGATCGCCGGTGCGGCGGTCAGGGCCAGCTTGAGATTGCCGTAGCTCGAGGACGAGGCTTCGACGAAGCCGCCGGCCGACCAGTGCTCGCCCAGGCTCTTGACGATCAGGGCCGAGCCGCCGTAGCCGTGCTGCGAGCTCTCGTAGGTCTCGCCGCCGCCGAGATCGAACCAGTTGTCGCTCCAGTTGCCGTAGACCTGGGTCCGGACCTTGAGGGCCGGAGTGACCCGGTTGGCCGAGACCGAGGCGTAATAGGACCCGCTCTTGTATTGGGTTTCGCCCATGAGGAAGGCGTTGCCGCTCACGCTGAAGACCCAGAAGTCCCACTTGTCGTTGACAGACGTCGGCTTGGCCTGGTCGAGGAACTTGACCGAGAGGTCCCTGGCGACCGGCGTCTTGGCCGCGTAGCGCAGCAGGCCGAGCTTGAGCGTCCCGGCCAGCCCTTTCCGGACCTCCTCGGGGGGCGCCCCGGCGGGAGGATCGAAGTGGAGGGTGTTGTCGTCGCCCAGGAACTCGCGCAGGCCGGCGAACTCGAGAAGGAAACCGCCGCGGCCGGGCGGCCCGGCGGGCGTGACCGTGACCCGGACCTGGGCGGCGGCGAGCTCGGGCACGAATTCGACGAAGGCGATCTCCCCGGCCAGGAAGCCGAGGTCGAGCCCGGGGCCGTCGACGAAGACCTTGGGCCGGGGCGGTGGCCCGGTGGGCGGCCCGGCCGGTCCCGGCGGCGGGACCTGGGCCGCGGCGGCCGCGGCCAGGACGAGGACGGCCAGGAGCGGGAAGGCGATGCGGCGGCGTTCGTTGATCATGGCTGTCTCCTGTCCCTCTAGTGGATGCTGATGGACATGCCGCCGCCCCCGGACGAACCGAAGCGGGGATTGATGACGTTGGTGAAGATGGAGCCGAATTGGAACTGGAAGCCGACGGCCACGAAGTGGTTGCTGGTCATGGGCAGCTCGACCAGGCGCAGGAGGAGCTCCTCGTAGGTCGGTTCCCGCAGGCGCAGGGACAGCTGGGCGTCGTGCAGCCAGGAGTAGCCGCCGAGGACATAGACCGACAGCCCCTTGTACAGCCGCAGGTTGACGATGCCGAAGGTGTCGATCCGGTACCGGCCCAGGTCGCGGAGGTAGTTCGAGCCTTCGGCGCTGACGCTGATGGTGCCGAACTTCTCGCGCAGATCGAGGCTCACCGACAGCTCCTGCTTGAGCAGGGTCTCCCGGAGCTTGCCGAAGATCGTCTCCTCCCGGTAGCGCATGGGCTTCACCGACAGCGTGTAGAGGGCCCGGAGCTGGCGTCTCGTCGACTGGGAATACGGGAAGACGTTGTATTCGACGGCCGGAGCGAAACGCAGGCTGAGGTCGACGTTGGCGTAATACGACGATTCGGCTTCGAGATAGACGCCGGCCGACCAATGCTCGCCCAGGCTCTTGACCCACATGCCGCTGGCGTCCCAGCTCGCGGATTTGCCGGTGATGGTGGAGACGCCGCCCTCGCCGTCGTCGATCTCATAGCGCTGCTTTTCCCGGCCGGCGGACAGCCCGAGCCGGAGCTTCGACCCGGCGGTGACCCGGTTGGCCGAGAACGAGCCGTTGATCATGCCGGACCGGTAGGTCTCTTCGCCCGAGAACCAGCCGTCGCCCGACAGGCTGAAGACCCAGGACTTCCAGCGGTCCCGGGTCTCGGCCGTCCGCGCAGGGGGCGCGTAATCCACGGCGATCCGGCAGGCGATGGGGGTCCGGGCGACGAAACCCATCAGCCCCAGCTCGAGCGTCTTGACCAGGCCGCGGCGGACGTCGTCGTCCGTATCGGTCTTGACCGAGTAGTACTTCTGGACGTCCTTGGCGTCCCGGCAGTCGTTCTGTCCGATGAAGGCCAAGGTGTATTCGGTCCCGCCGCCGCCCGTGCCCTGGGTGCTGATGAGGACGTGGACCTGGGCTTCGAGCCGGTCGCGGACGTAGTTGACGAAGGTGATCTCGGTCTTGATGTATTCGAGGTCGCAGGAATCGCAGTCGAGGAAGACCTTGAGGGCGGTCTTTTTCATCTCGTCGATGCCGGTCTGTGGGGCCTGTCCCGGGGTGCTTTGGGCCGCGACCCGGGCCGGAGCGGCCAGGAGGAGGATCGAGGCCAGGAGGACGACGGCGGCGGCCGGAACGATCTTGCGCATGAACGATCTCCTTGGCGGGGCCGTCGGCCGGGCCCGCCGCGGTCCGGGACTTTCTTTTAGGGAATCAGCAACTTATGTGCCATGAAAAAACCGCCTTCCAGGGGAGGGCGGCTAACGGCTCACACGATGTATACGGCCGGACGTAATGATATGTTACATATCTAGAAGAAATAATAGGCCGCCAGCAGGAGCCGGAGGTTGTGGACGAAGCGGGCTTCGCGGACCTTGCCGAAGACGTCCGGGGTCCCGTAGGAGGCCGCCGTCCACTCGACCTCGCCGGAGAAACGCATCTTGCCGGCGTTGTGGACGAGCCGCGGCGCCAAGCGGTAGAGCTGGTCGATGTTGAAGCCGCGGGCGTAATTGGCCCCGGAGATCTCCTCGGAGGAGCCGAGATTCTTGGAGTATCCCCCGAAAAGTCCCGCCTGCCAGCGCGGCCCGTTGGTCATGATCTCCGTCCACATCGACAGCGTGCCGATGGGGGTATAGGCCCAATCCAGGCGGACCTCGTCGAGGACGTCGCGGACGGCGTAGCCGCCGAGCATGGTCAGGTGGTGGAGGTTCTGGCCCCAGACGGCCTCGGCCTTCCACGTCGCCTTGGCCCATTTCCGCTTGAAGAAGGCCATGGCCGCGACGCCGGTGACGGACTCGTCGGTCTCGTAGCCCGCGGCCGTGACGATGCGCGGCGCGAGCCGCATGACGTCGGCCCCGAGGCCGGCCACGGTCTCGGTCTTGCGGGCCTCGTTCCTGGCGGCGTACTGGAGCTTGAGGTTGAACTCGGGCAGGGCGGCGTTGCGGAGGTAGGCCGAGGTCGTCCCGTCCGGCCCGTTGCTGAGGAAGTCGCGCTGGGCCAGGGCCGTGGCCGTCAGGCCGACGGCGCCGAGCTTGACGGTGTAGCGGACCTGGGGGCTGCGGTTGAAGGGCTGGAACGGCGCGCCGGTGTTGAAGGAGACGACGTCGGGGAAGCTCTCGACGACGAACATGGGGTGCCAGTACTGGCCGATCATGAGCTCGGACCGCTTCCACTCGAGCTTGAGGTAGCCGTGGCGTAACCGGAAGCCGTTGATGTCGGCGTCCGCGGTGCCGAAGAACTCGGCCTCGATGTAGGCCGAGGTCTTGGCCCCCAGGGCGTCCGGGCCGGTGATCTTCCCGGCCAGGCGGGTCTGGACCGAGAGGATGTTGAAGCTGCCGCGGTCGTTGACGTCGTCGCCGTCGGGGCCGGCCAGGAGGGCCTTGGGATAGAGGAGGTAATGGCCTTCGCGGATGCTGACGGTCTGGCGGGTGTCGTAGAAGATGTCCGTCTTGACGAAGCCCGAGAAAGCGATGCCGAAGGCGGGCTTCTTCTCCTCCGTCTGGGCCGCCGAGGGAACGGCCGAGAGGGTCGCGAAGAGGGCCAGGCCGAGGCTGACGACGATGACGCGGTTCTTCTTCATGGCGTTCTCCCCGCCGGCGGAGGCGGCCGCCGGCATGCCGGGAATTATAGCGGCCGGGCGGGGAATGTCAATTCTGTGCTAGAATCCGGCCATGAGAGCCTCCCGACTCGCGACGATGGTCCTCCTCCTGGCCGCCCTGCCCGGCCTGGCCGCGCCCGCCCATACGTTCAAGCTGGGGCGCGACGAGTTCCTCCTCGACGGCAAGCCGTTCCGGATCATGGCCGGCGAGATCCACTACCAGCGCGTCCCGCGCGAGTACTGGGCCGACCGGCTGATGAAGGTCCGGGCGGCCGGGCTCAATACGGTCGGCACCTACGTCTTCTGGAACGCCCTCGAGCCCGAGCCCGGGCAATGGGACCTCGCCGGCGGGAACGACCTCGGGGCCTTCATCCGCACGGCCCAGCGGCTGGGCCTGTGGGTCGTCGTCCGGCCCGGCCCCTACGCTTGCGCCGAGTGGGACTTCGGCGGCCTGCCGGCCTGGCTCCTGCGGACGCCCGACATCAAGGTCCGCTGCTCCGACCCGCGCTACCTGGCCGCCTGCGAGGGCTACGTCGGGAAGATCGCCTCGGTCCTGCGCGACCTCCAGGTCCACAAGGGCGGCCCGGTGCTCATGGTCCAGGTCGAGAACGAGTACGGCAGCTACGGCAACGACCGCGACTACATGGCCGCCCTCAAGGGCTTCTGGGAGAGCGCGGGGATCGAGGTGCCGCTCTTCACCGCCGACGGCGCCACCCCGCCCATGCTCGAGGCCGGCACCCTGCCCGGCTGCGCCATCGGGCTCGACCCCGGGACCTCGGAGAAGGACTTCGCCGAGGCCGCCCGCCTCGAGCGCGGCGTGCCGGTCTTCTGCAGCGAGCTCTATCCCGGCTGGCTGACCCACTGGGGCGAGGATTGGGCCCGGGTCAAGACCGAGGAGTTCCTGCCCGGCCTGCGCTGGCTCCTCGACCACGGCAAGTCCTTCAGCCTGTACATGTTCCACGGCGGGACGAACTTCGGCTTCTGGGCCGGGGCCAATTTCTCCGACCGCTACCAGCCCGACGTGACGAGCTACGACTACGACGCGCCCCTCGACGAGGCCGGCCGGCCGACGCCGAAGTTCTTCGCCATCCGGGAGCTCGTGGCCCGATACCGGGCCGGCGGGGCCGACCCGCGCGGGCTGCCGGAGCCCATCCGGACGATCGCCGTCCCGCCCGTCGCCTTCGACGAGGCCGCCTCCGTCTTCGACAACCTGCCGCCGGCCGTCCGGTCGGCCCAGCCCGGCCCCATGGAGTCCTACGGCCAGAACCACGGCTTCATCCTCTACCGGACGAAGCTCCTCGGCCACCGCGGCGGCAGGCTCGCGGTGACCGACCTCCGCGACTACGCCACCGTCTTCGCCGACGGGCGCCACGTCGGGACCCTCGACCGGACCAAGGGGGAAGCGGCGGCGCTCGACCTGCCCAAGGGCCAGCCGGCCAACGAGACCCTCGACATCCTGGTCGAGGCCATGGGCCGGATCAACTACGGGCCGCGCCTTCTCGACCGCAAGGGCATCACGGAGCGGGTCACCCTCAACGCCATGACCCTCATGGGCTGGGACGTCCACCCGCTGCCCATGGACGGCGACTACCTGCGGCTCCTGCGCTACTCCCGGCGCCCGGTCGAGCGCCCGGGCAACTTCTTCCGCGGCGCGTTCGACCTGGGGACGGTCGGCGACACCTACCTCGACATGAGCGGCTGGCGGAAGGGGGTCGTCTGGGTCAACGGCCACAATCTCGGCCGGTACTGGGACGTCGGGCCGCAGAAGCGGCTCTACTGCCCGGGGACGTTCCTGCGGACGGGCGCGAACGAGATCGTCGTCTTCGACCTCCACGTCCTCGCGCCGGCGACGGTCGCCGGCTTCGCGGACCTAGACTAGGTCCTTCGAGACCTCGACGAGCGAGGTGGCCAGGTCGTTGACGACCCGGAAGCCGCGCTTCTCGAACACGGCCACCATGCGCGGATTGTCCGTCGTCGTGATGGCCGTCAGCGCGCCGATGCCCCACCGCCGGGCGATGTCCGTGCAGGTGTCGGTCAGGAGGCCGCCCAGGCCCCGGTCCTGCCAGGCGTCCTGGACGAGCACGGCGTACTCGGCCTTGGCGCGGCCGGGCTCGGCGACCAGGCGCCCCACACCGACGAGCTTGCGGCCGTCCCCTTCGCCCGTCTCGGCCACGATGGCCAGTTCCCGGTCGTAGTCGATGTAGCAGTAGCGGCTGGCCACGTCGTGGGACTGCCAGAAGAAGAAGTAGCGGAAACGGGAGTAGATCGACTCGCGCGAGCAGCTCGAGAGCAGGGCTAGCCAGAGAGGCTCGTCCTCCGGCCTGATGGGCCGCAGGGTGATCGGCGTGCCGTCCCGCATGCGGACCCGCCGGACGAACTCCTCGGGATAAGGGCGCAGGGCCAGGTGGGCGTACGGGCGCCGGGGGTCCTCGGCCGCGCCCGGGTCGCCGACGATCCGGGCGTCGAGGGCCGTCACTCCCTGGGGCGTGACGAGCAGGGGATTGATGTCGAGCTCGGCCACCTCGGGCAGGTCGGCGGCCAGGTAGGACAGGCGGACCAGGGTCTCGACGAGCTTGTCGACGGCGGCCCGGGGGCGGCCCCGGAAGCCCTCGAGGAGGGGCTTCATCCGCAGGCCGTCCAGCATGCGCCGGGCCAGCCGCTCATTGAGGGGCGGGAAGCCGATGGAGCGGTCGCGGTAGATCTCGGCCGCCGTGCCACCCATGCCGGCCATGACGACCGTGCCGAAGGTCGGGTCCTTCTTGACCCCGAGGATCATCTCGACGCCGTCGCGGGCCCGGACCATCCTCTGCACGGTGACTCCCTCGAGGCGCGCGCCGGGGGCCCGGCGGGCCACGGTCTCCATCATGGCCCCGAAGGCGGCCCGGACCGCGTCCGCGCCGTCGAGGTCGAGGGCCACGCCGCCGACGTCCGTCTTGTGGGTGATGTCGGGGGACAGGACCTTGAGGACGACGGGATAGCCGGCCTCTTCCGCCGCCCGGACGGCCTCTTCGGCCGTGGCCGCGGGTACGGGCCGCGTGACCGGTATGCCGTAGGAAGCCAGGACTTCCTTGGACAGCGTTTCGGCGAGCGGCCCGGCGGCCGCCGCGAGCGGGCCGGCGTAGCGGGCGCGGATCTCGGCCCGGTCGACGGGGAAATCCACGGAGATGTCCTTGGGCGTCTCGTAGAGGGCCCCGAGGTCGCGGGAGTACGAGACCAGGGTCATGAAGGCGTTGACGGCCTGTTCGGGCGTCGGGTAGGTGGGGACGCCGGCCTCGTTGAGGAGGTTCGTGCCTTCGCGCATGGCCGCCCCGCCGAGCCAGGCGGCCAGGACGGGCTTGGGCGTCGCCGCGGCCAGGGACGCGACCTCCTTGGCGATGGCCGTGGGGTTGGTCATGGCCTGGGGCGTGACGATGACGAGGAGGGCGTCGACGCCGGGGTCCTCGAGGACGATGCGGGCGGCCTTGGCCACGAGCTTGGATTTGGCGTCGCCGAGGACGTCCACGGGGTTGCGCGGCGAGCCCTGCGGCGGGATGTTCTCCTTCAGCGCGGCGACGGTGGCTTCGGCCAGACGGGCCAGCGCTCCGCCGGCCGCGATCAGGGCGTCGGTGGCCATGACGGCGGGGCCGCCGGCGTTGGTCAGGACGGCCAGGCGCGGCCCCTGCGGCACCTTGGAGCGGCCGAGGAGGTCGACGCAGTCGAAGATCTCGCCGATGTCGTTGACCCGGGCCAGCCCCATGCGCCGGAAGGCCGCGTCGTAGACGGCGTCCTCGCCGGCCAGGGCTCCTGTATGGGAGGCGGCCGCGGCGGCCGACTCGGCGAAGCGGCCGGCCTTGTAGACGACGATGGGCTTCATCCGGGCGAAGGCCCGGCCCGCGGTCATGAACTTGCGGGCGTCCCGGACGGATTCGATATAGAGGATGATGGACTTGGTCTCCTCGTCCTCGCCCAGGTAGTCGATGAGGTCGCCGAAGTCGACGTCGATCATGTTGCCGGTCGAGACGAAATGGGAGAAGCCGATCTTCTCTTCGGCCGCCCAGTCGAGGACCGAGGTGCACAGGGCGCCCGACTGGGAGACGAAGGCGACGTGGCCCGGCCGCGGCATGGCCCCGGCGAAGCTGGCGTTGAGGGAGCGGCCGGGCGAGATGAGCCCGAGGCAGTTGGGACCGAGGACCCGCAGGCCCTCGAAGCGCCGGGCCTCGGCGAGCAGGGCCTCCTCGAGGGCCAGGCCGGCCGGGCCGGTCTCGCGGAAGCCGGCCGAGACGACGACGAGGCCGCGCAGGCCGGCCTCGCCGCACTCCTTGACCAGCCCGGGAACCTGGGCGGCCGGGGCGCACAGGATGCCGAGGTCGGCCGGCTTGGGCAGCGCGCGGACGTCGGGGAAGCAGGGGATGCCCATGACGGCCTCGGTCGAGGGGCTGACCGGGTAGACGACGCCGCGGAAGCCGCCGCCGACGAGGTTGGCCAGGATCTTGGCGCTGACGCTCTTCGGGTTCGGGCTGACGCCGACGAGAGCGATGCGCTGGGGCTTGAAGATCGCGTCGAGCGAGAGAATGTCCATGGGGCCTCCGGGGCGTTCGGATCAGCCCCCTATTGTCCTCCCGGGGACCGATGTTTTCAAGAGGCCGTCGGGGCTCAGAGGGCCAGGCGCAGGCCGGCCCGGACCGCGCGGCCCGGCGTGCCGTAGCCCCAGACCGTCTCGTAGCGGGCGTCGAGGATGTTGGAGACGCGGGCGAAGACCGTGAAGCGCGGGCCGGCCGGGGCCGAGACGACGGCGTCGAGCAGGAGGTAGGGCGCCAGGGCCACGGTCGCGGCGGGATAGGCGCTGTAGTCGCGGTCGAGGCGGCGCCCCGTCCAGACGCCCGAGACGGTGAGGTCGACGGAGCGGAAAAGGCTCAAGCCGAGGTCGGCCGAGACCCGGTCGCGCGGCCGGCGGACGAGCGCCGTCCCGGCGTCGAGGTCGCGGGCGGAAAGGCGGGTATAGGCGGCGGCCAGGCGCAGGCCCGGGGCTGGGCGGGCTTCGAGCGAGGCCTCGAGCCCGCTCGTCCGGGCCCGGCCGATGTTGACGTAGCCGGCCATGGTATCGAAGTCGACGAGGTCGCGGAAACCGTTCCCGAAAGCGGTCAAGCCGAGAACGACGCGGCCGGCGGCGAAGCGCTGCTCGACCCCGGCGTCCCAGCCGGCGGCCCGCTCGGGACGGAGCCCCGGGTTGCCGATGGGCCCCCAGGACGTGGCCGGAGCGTGGAGCTGGTAGAGCGACGGCGACTTGAAGCCGGTGCCGAACGAGGCCTTGAGCCGGGTCCCTGTGGCCGGGAAGAGAAAGGCCGGCGCGACGCGGAAGGTCAGGGCGGCGCCGGACAGGCTGTGGCTTTCGGCCCGAACGCCGGCGGTGACGAAGAAGCGTCCGCCGGCTTCCCAGTGATCGAGGACGTAAGCGCCGGCCGAGCGGGCCCGGGCCGCGGGGAAGGCCGACTCGGACGGGCCCCAGGCGCTCTCGGAGACGTACTCGGAGCGGCCGCGTTCCTCCTCGATCTCGAGCCCTGCCGTCAGCGTGTGGGCCGGGCTGAGGAAGAGGTTGTTCTGCCAGTCGAGCTTGACCAGGCCGCCGCGGAAGGCGCCTTCCTCGCGGTCGGCGGGATGGGCCTCGTCGACCGGATTGAGGCTGTCGCGGGCCGATCCGAGCCAGGAGACCGAAAGGAGGCGCTCCCAGCGCCCGGCCGCGGCCAGGCCGCGGTATTGGCCGCGGACGAGGAGCGAGCCGTAGTCCTGGACGTTGTTGGGATCGTCGCCGCCGGGCCCGCCGAAGTTGTCGAGATCGGTCCGGTCCCGGATGGCCCGGACGGTCAGGGTCAGGGAATCCGAGGGCCGGGGCGTCCAGCCGAAGCGGGCGGCCAGGGTCAAGTTGCGGTAGCCGTCCCTCTCGGTGTTTCCCGCGTAGGCCGCGGAGGCGGCCGACAGCCCGGCCGTCCGCTCGTGGACGAGGGACAGGGCGTAATCGATCCGTTCGCCCGATCCGGAGAGCGAAAGGTCGGCGCCGAGGGAGCGGAGCGAGCCCGCCGAGGCGCCCAGGCTCAGCCGAGGCCGGCCGCGGCCGGCGCGGGTGATGATGTTGACGACCCCGCCGAGGGCGTCCGAGCCATAAAGCAGGCCCTGAGGGCCGCGCAGGACCTCGACGCGGTCGACGTCGACGAGGGCCAGGTGGGCGAGGTCGCAGGAGCGGGACGGATTGATGGGATCGTTGAGCTCGAGCCCGTCGAGCAGGACGAGGGTGTGCTCGCTCCCGGCGCCGCGGACGAACACGGCCGAGGCGGCCCCCGGTCCGCCGTTGCGGACGGTCGACAGGCCGAGGACGGATTCCAAAGCTTCGAGAACGAAGGCCTTGCCGGCGCGGCGGAGCTCCTCGCCGGAGACGACGGTCAGGGAGCTGCCGACCTTGCGCTCCGGCGTCTCCAGCCGGGTGGCCGTGACGACGACGTCGTGCTTGAGGACGGTCGGGGCGCCCTCGCGAGCGTCTTGGGCCGGGAGCACGGCAGGAACGAGGGCGAGGAGGGCGACGAGGACGGGAAGACCGGCGCCGAAGGCCGCCGGAGAGGGCGTGCGCGCGTTCATGGCAGGGGCTTCGCCTCCGCCCCCGCCGTATTCGTTCGCCGTCTTCCACCCGAAGACCGGCCGAGCGCGGCTCGCGGAAGGTATCCTGACTCCCGGATCGTCCTCCTCCCGAGCCTTCCAGCCTCGCGGCCGTGGCGTCCCTCGGGATTCGTCCCCGGTTACAGTAGCGGGGGCTGTGTCCGTTTCTAACGGACTTCCCTTCAAGTCAAGCCGGGACGATTATAGCAAAAGGCGGCGGGTCGGGCTAGGGGAGACCGCCCCGGCCGGGCATCAGGCCGGAGCGGTCTCGGAGGGGGAATGGGGTCTATCGGCGATATCGAAAAGGAGGTCTTGGCCGGCCATTCTCGTCTCTCATCCCTATAAACGGACTTCCCCCGCCCCCCGTTGCATGTCTCTCTGTCACAGGACAAATCGGTTCTGCACCTTTTCCCGATTGTCCCTCTCGAGGCGGGTGAGCGGCAGGGAGCGAATTCTTCGGAGCGACCATCAGCCCCGCTTCGGAGTGACTCGAAGGAGCGGGGCTGGGGAATATCCTAAGTAAGTGCTTTCTCCCGATATTTCGCAGGATCGGGACTCCGGGTGCTCCGTCCCGATCCTGCCTGGTCCGCTCACCGGGATTCGCTCCCCGTTCCCCGGGGGGCCGGGGAGCCAGAGGATATCCCCGAGCTAACGCCGTGAGAGACTTCTAGCTCTGGGAGAAGAACCGAATTTTTTCGAACCCCCGTTCGATGACCAATACGAATTATACCACAACTCCGGCCCCGGGTTCAAGGGTTTTCGGCGACTTTCGATAAATCGCCCCTAACATCCTCGTAGGCACGCTCTTCTCCCCATAAAAAGGCCCTTTTGGCGCTTTTCCGGCGATCGGGCCTTTTCCCGCCTTCGCCCCTGGCGGGGAGCCCCGAGAATGGGTTATATTGAATAGGCCGTTCGAGCCCGAAAATGGGCTCCGCACGAGGAGAAAAGCATGAAAAACGAGGAATTCCGGCGCCACGGACACCGGTTCGTGGACTGGATCGCCGATTATTTCGAGAACATCGAGAAATTCCCCGTCCGGTCCCGGGTCGAGCCGGGCCAGATCAAAGCCCTCGTCCCTGCCGTGCCCCCGTCCCGGGGAGAGGACATGGAGGTCCTCTTCGCGGATTTCGAGCGCGTGGTCATGCCCGGCATCACCCACTGGCAGCACCCGGGCTGGTTCGCTTACTTCCCGGCCAACAACAGCCCGGCCTCCGTCCTGGCCGAGCTCCTGACCGCCGGGCTGGGCGCCCAATGCATGAGCTGGCAGACCTCGCCGGCCGCGACCGAGCTCGAGGAGGTCGTCTGCGACTGGCTGCGGCAGATGATCGGTCTGCCCGAGGGTTTCACCGGCGTCATCCAGGACTCGGCCTCCTCGGCCACGCTGTGCGCCCTGCTCTCGGCCCGCGAGCGGGCCACCGGCTTCGAGGCCAACGAGTCGGGCGCTCGGGCGCCCCTCACCGTATACGCTTCGAACGAGGTCCACTCGAGCGCCGAGAAGGGCGTCAAGATCGCCGGCTACGGCCGCCGCAACCTCCGGCGCGTCCCCACCGACGCCCGCTTCGCCATGGTCGCGGACAAGCTCGAGGAGGCCATCCTCGAGGACAAGGCGGCCGGCCTGGTCCCGGCCCTGGTCATGGGTACGGCCGGCACGACCTCGTCCGGGGCCGTCGATCCCTTGCGCGCGATCGGCGAGATCTGCCGGCGGCACGGCGTCTGGTTCCACGTCGACGCCGCCTGGGCCGGCACGGCCGCCCTGCTGCCCGAGGCGCGGTGGGTGCTCGACGGGGCCGAGCTGGCCGACTCCCTCGTCTTCAATCCCCACAAGTGGATGCTGACCAACTTCGACTGTTCGGCCTACTTCGTCCGCGACCCCGGGGCGCTCGTGCGGGCCCTCGAGATCAACCCCGAATACCTCAAGACCGGCGCCGACGCCAAGGCCAAGAACCTCCGCGACTGGGGGATCCCTCTCGGCCGGCGCTTCCGGGCCCTCAAGCTCTGGTTCGTCATCCGCGGCTACGGCGTCGAAGGCCTGCAAGCCATGGTCCGCGAGCACCTCCGGCTGGCGGCCCTGGTCAAGGAATGGGTCGAGGCCGATCCCCGGTTCGAGCTCATGGCCCCCGCGGACCTGGCCCTGGTCTGCTTCCGGCTGAACGACGGCCGCGACGAGGCCGGGCTCGACGAGCTCAACCGGCGCTTCCTCGAGCGCGTCAACGCGGCCGGTCCCGTCCACCTGACCCACACGTCCCTGGGCGGGAAGTTCACGGTCCGGCTGGTCGTCGGCCAGCGGACGACCGAGGAGCGCCACGTCCGCGGCGCCTGGGACATCCTCAGCGCCGCGGCCGGCGAGGTCCTGAAGGGCTGAGGGGTTTCCGTCAGTCCGGTCCGAGCGCGTAGCGCAGGACGCCGTCCGGGTCGGCGAAGCGGACGAAGTAGCCCCAGCCGCCGGCGCCCTGCAGGACCTTGATGAGGACCCGGTTCCAGCCCTTCCTCAGCCGGACCGCGACACGGTCGAGGTCCGGTTCGGCCGCCCGGTAGGCCGGGTTCGTATGGACGAGTACGCCGTTGATCCACACTCTCACGCCGTCGTCGCTGCCGAGGAGGAGGTCGGCCTCCCGGTCGTCGGGGGACAGGACGTAGGCGGCCGCGTAGACGACGGCCTTCTCGTCGGGCTTGACGAGGCCGTCGAGCCGGACGTAGCCGGAGGCGTCGGCCCGCACGGTCCGCCAGCCGACCGTCGCTCCGCCCTTGCCCTTGTAGCTTTTGGCCGGCGCCGTCTCGGTCTCCGGCGGATAAACCGTCGGCAGGTCGTCCATGTCGGCCGCCTCGAACGGCCCGGCCAGGCGCCATTCCTCGACGAAGCGGCGGGCGGCCGGCCGGAGGGAATAGCCGACGAAGAAGAGGTCGCTTCCCGCGCTCCTCCGGTCCTTGTCTTCGGCCTCGAAGACGACGGCGTTCGGGCCGGCTTCGAGGAGCTTCTTATCCAGGACGATCGAGGCCAACGCCGCTTCCGGAGCGTAGCCCTCGAGAGGCCGGCCCAGGACGCGAAAATTCCCCGCCGCGGGCCCCTTGAGGAAATGGACCTCGATGTCGTAGAGGTCGCGGACCCCGACGGGGAAGCGGAGCTCGGCCTTGTCCCCGGCCGCCGCGCCGTCCGTCCGCAGGACGGGGTAGCGGGCTCCCGACGCGCCGTAGAACGAGGACAACGTCGAGGCCAGCCGCGGCCCGGTCATGGCCAGGCCCGCCGCGGCGTCGACGAAGCGGTCGAAGCGGCCCTCGGCCGCCGGCGCCCAGCGCGGCTGGATGAAATTCTCCGGCGGCTCGAAGGCGAAAGGCAGCCGCTCCGCGGCCGGCGGCAGGTCGGGGAACGGCCGGTGGGGCTCGGTCTGGTACCAGTAAGCGACCGAGGACAGGAAGTCGGCCCGGTCGTTGGCGTGGCCGTGCTCGATCGTGGCCTCGATCTTCCTCGCGAACGGGATGGGATCGGGGACGTGGAAGCGGTAGACCGTGGCCTTGGCCCCGGCCTGGAAATCCTCCTCTTGGAGGGGGCAGCCGTAGAAGGGGCTCTGGCCCTCGCGCATGCCCCAGGCGTCCGAATAGTAATCCTCCGAGCCCGTGCCGTGGAGGGACGGCCGGCTCTCGCCGTCGACGCGGATCATGTCGTCGCCCTCGCCCCACCAGCCCAGGGCCCGCTGGAGGACGCTGAGGTTGGTGCCGACGAGGTGCCCGGCGCCCTCGGCCGCGAGCAGGAGGTAGTTCCGCCCGGGCGCGGGCGGGAACTCCTGGCGGTACTGGGCGTGGAAATAGGGCGTGTCCGCGGCGAGGTCCGGGAGCTCCCGGTAATCGATGTAGTAATAGAACGCGTCGACCGGCCGGGCGCCCTCGTTCTTGACCGTGACGCGGCAAGACCGGCGGAAGGGCATGAACCAGTAGCAGTTCCGGGCCCGCCCTTCCGACGAGCAGACGACCGGCAGGGAGACGAAGTCCCGGTTCAGGCCGTGGCCGACGCCGAAGAAGTCGCCGATGGGGGCCTCGACCGAAGGCGACTTCTCGTTGTCCCAGTAGACGCGCAGGACGAGCTTGCGGCCGTAGAAGGGCTCGGCCGCGATCGTCGTCCAGATGTGGTGGATGGCGGCCGGGCCCTCGATCTCGGCCAGGACGGCCGTCTTGCCCGGAGCGATGACGATCGAGTCGCGGTTGCCGCCGGATCTGTCGTAGGACGAGACACGGCGGCTCCGGTAATCCTGTTCCCGGCCGAGGCCTTGAAGAAGGTCCTGGCCGGCGACGAGCGCGGCCGCGCCGATGAGGAGCGCGGCCGGGACGAGCCACGCCCGGGGACGGAGAGCGGCCCTGCGGCGGGATGTGACGGGCAGCATCGGGACCTCCTGGTGACGGGCCGGCCCCGCCGCGGCCTAGCGCGCGGGGCGCCCGGAATTCGGGCCGCCGGGGGTGCGGATGCGCGACTTGCGGTCCCGGCGGGTGTAGGGCTTGATGTCGAGGACGGGCGTGCCGTCGACGAGGTCGAGGCCGGAGACCTCGAGGATGGCGCCGTCGCGGCGGAGGAGCCGCAGGACGGTCATCCCGACCGGATTGGGCCGGTGGGGCGAGCGGGTGGCGAAGATGCCCCGCTCCCGCGTCTCCCCCGGCGGCACGGCCTTGAGCTTGGCCGGGCCGGCCTTGTGGAAATGGAAGAGGACGACGATGTGGGAGTACTCCTCGAGGCGGTCCAGGGCCGGGGCGTACTCGGGCCGGACTTCGATCGTCCCCGTCGAACGCTCGAAGAAGCCCCGGGGAGCGAAGGCCGGGGGCGGCAGGTCGGCCGGCTCCTTATAGGGCGAGCGGACGACGCCGACGGGCGTCAGACGGAGAGAGCCCGTCATTTGCCGACGTAGGTCAGCCACTTCGCGTAGCGGGGGTCGCGGCCGCCGACGGCGTCGGCGAAGGCCTTGATGAGGCGCTGGACGACGGGGCCGGGCTTGCCCGTGCCGATGGCGTGCGCCGCGCGCGGGCCGGCCGGATCGGAGCCGTCGGTGACGGAGACGATGGGGATGACCTCGACGGCCGTGCCGCAGTAGAAGGCCTCGTCGGCCCCGAAGAGGTCGTCCTTGGTGATCGGGCCGACGACCGTCTTGTAGCCGAGGCCCGCGCCGATCTCGAGGACGCTCGTCCGGGTGATGCCTTCGAGGGCCGATTCGGTCCGGCCGTTGGTGACGAGGGTGTCGCCCTTGACGATGAACACGTTCTGTCCCGGGCCTTCGGCGACGCGGCCCTCCATGTTCAGGAAGATGGCCTCGTCGAAGCCCTGCTCGCGGGCCTCCATGCCGCAGATCGTCGACTGGACGTAGACGCCGCCGAGCTTGGCCGACATGTTGAACTGGGTGTGGTGGACCCGGCGCCAGGGCACGATCAGGGCGTTGACGCCGCGGGCGGCGTTCTCGCCGAGGTAGGCCGCCCACTCCCAGGCGCTGACGGCCATCTCGACCGGGCAGGCCTTGGGCACCAGGCCGAGGTTGCCGTAGGAGTAGAAGAGAAGGGGACGGATGTAACAGCTGTCGAGGCCGTTCTCCCGGACGGTGCTCTTGACGGCCTCGTCGATCTCGTTCTTGGTATAGGGGACCTTCATCTTGATGACCCCGGCCGACAGGAGGAATCGGTCGGTGTGTTCCGGCAGGCGGAAGATGGCCGGGCCTTTGTCGGTCTTGTAGGCGCGGATGCCCTCGAAGACGCAGGTGCCGTAATGGAGGGCGTGCATCATGGGGTGGAAATCGGCGGCGGACCAATCGTAGAACTTGCCCTGATACCAGTATTTCGCGGCCTTGGGGAAGTGGGTGTTGAGGAACATGGCAGGCTCCTTCATGTATTTGGGGAGGGACGGTCGGCGGGAATCGGGTATAAGGGACCGTCCGCTCCGGCGCTGAACCGACTCAGCTTATAGAAGGCACGACCTCTCGGGGCGATCGGGCTGGATTCTCCGGCTTCGGAGAGAGGCCATCCTATCACACGGCGGGGGACAAGTAAAGCTAAGACGGGCGCCTTGAGAAGTAGGTCCGGCCGTCGTGGACGAGGCGGCGCACGCGGCCCCGGGCTTCCAGGGCGGAAACGGTCTTGAGGACCTCGTCGTGGTGGCGGCCGAGGGCGACGGCGATGTCGGCGACCGTTTGGGGGCGCCGGCCGACGGTGGCCAGGACCTTCCGGTCGAGGGCGCCGGCCGCGGCCGGCCGTTCCCGTTCGGCGAAGGAGGCCACGATCTCGGCTTTGGGCCCGAGGGCGGCCCGGACGCGGCGCAGGTCGGCCGGGCCCAGGGCCCCCGTCCCGGCCTCGGCCGGCGGGCGGACGACCGTGTTGAGCTCGACGCGGTCGGGCCGGATGCGGGCGATGGCCTTCTTGAGAGCGGTCAAGGCCGCGGGGGAATCGTTGACGCCCTTGACCAGCATGACCTCCAGCCGGATCTCGCCCTCGAACTCGTCGCGGAAGCGGGCCAGGCCCTCGATGACGCGGCGGTTGTCGAGCCCGGCGTGGGGGCGGTTGACGCGCCGGAAGAGGGCCGCCGGCACGGCGTCGAGCGACGGCACGACGACGTCGGCCGCCCGCAGGTCCCGCCGGACGTCGGCCCGGGTGAGGAGCGTCCCGTTGGTCAGGACGGCCACGGGGCGGCCCGTCTCGCGCTTGATGTCGCGGATGAGGCGCCCGATGTCCCTGCTCAGGGTCGGCTCGCCGGACCCGGAGAAGGTGACGAAGTCGATGCGGGGCTCGGCGGCGACGGCGGCCTTGACCTGGGCCAGGATATCTTCCGGCGGGAACCACGACCCCCGGCGCAGCCGGGTCTTGCCGGTCGAGCCGAGCTGGCAATACGTGCAGTCCAGGGTGCAGGTCTTGAAGGGGATGATATCGACGCCGAGCGAGAAGCCCAGGCGCCGGGAGGCCACCGGTCCGTAGACGTGCCTGCGGGGGGCCATCAGGCGGCGTCCTTGTAGATCTCGATGAAGCGCTTGAGGGACCGGTCGTAGGTCCGCTCGACGGCATCGGGGAACAGGCAGGCCGGCAGCTCCCGGTTCCGCCAATGGTAGGCCAGGCAGTCGCAACAGACGCCCTTCCGGCCGCAGGGCTCGTAGCTGCAGTTGCAATGGGCTTCGTTCTTGGCGCTCTTGCATTCGCTCATGGGGACCTCTCCGCCCGGGATGGGCTTCCTTATTATATAGGTTCCCCCGGCCGCGGGGAATGGACGGCCGGGGGCGATTCGGGTATCATAGGCGCCATCAAGGAGTTAGTGAGGACGCCATGCCCGGCTACACGGACCGCGAAGCCAAGGCCGGCCTCGGGACGAAACTGCCGTCCCTGGAGACCTTCGCCAACCAGTTCCCCGACTACGAGATCACCGTCGAGGTCCCCGAGTTCACTTCGGTCTGCCCCAAGACGGGTCTGCCCGATTTCGGCCGCCTGACCCTGACCTACGCTCCCGTCAAGCGGGTCCTCGAGCTCAAGTCCCTCAAGGAGTACTTCCTGGCCTACCGGAACCTGGGCATCTTCTACGAGAACGTCGTCAACCGCGTCCTCGAGGACGTCGTGGCCGCCTGCCGGCCGTCGCGGGCCGCCGTCCGGGGCGAGTTCAATCCCCGCGGCGGGCTGAGCTCGATCGTCGAGGCCCGCTACCCGCGGACCCGGAAGCGGCGGCCCTGACCGGGGGCCGCTTCCCCCCCCGGCACTCCGAACGGACCCTCTCCCCGCGCCCCGATGAACCCTTTCCGCCCCGCGCCGACGGCCAACGGCCCCCGCCTCTGCTGCACCGACCTGCTCATCGTCCTGGTCGTCGTTCTCTGGGCCGTCAACCTCTCGGTCATCAAGATCGGACTGCGCGTCCTCACGCCCCACGCCTTCAACGCCGTCCGGCTGGGATTGGCCGCGCTGGCCTACCTGGCGGTCCTGCTGGTCCGCCGGCCGCGGTTCCGGCCCGGGCGCCGCGGCGACGGTTGGAAAGCCGCCGGCCTCGGCCTGCTCGGCATCACCTTCTACCAGGTCTTCTTCATCCGGGGCGTCGACACGATGAACGCCTCGACGGCCTCCGTGGTCATGGGCACGAGCCCCATCTTCATCGCCCTGCTGGCCACGGCCGTCGGCGAAGAGCGCGTGACCTGGGCCGGTTGGGCCGGCATCGCCATCTCCTTCGGCGGCTTCCTCCTCGTCCTGTCGGGCGAGAACGGCGGGCTGGTCTTCACTTGGGAGGCCTGGCGGGGCGCCCTCCTCATCCTGCTCGCCAACGCCTGCTGGGCGGGTTACACGGTGTTCTCGAAGCCCGTCCTCGACCGCAACGCCGCCTTCGACCTCGCGGCGATCGGGACGGTGGCCGGGACCGCGGTCTACCTGCCGTTCGCCGCCGGCGACCTGGTCAGGACCGACTGGGCGGCCGTGCCCTGGCAGGGTTGGGCGGCCATCGCCTACGCCGGCCTGGTGGCCATCTTCCTCTGTTTCGTCCTCTGGTACCAGTCGGTCAAGAAGGTCGGGGCCGCCAAGACCGGCGTCTACGGCAACCTGACCCCCATCCTGGCCATCCTCTTCGCCGGCCGGATCCTGGGCGAGCGCCTCACGGCGGTCCAGGCCGCCGGCGCGGCCGTCACGCTGGCGGGCGTCTATCTGACGCGGTCCGGCTACCGGTTCTTCGAGCGCCGCGGTCAGCGGATCCCGTAGACCTTGTGGAGCTGGACCGAGAGGCGGATGCCGCCGAGCCCCGCCAGCGAGGCCCGTTCGAGGAGCGCCGCGGCCTTCCTCAAGCTCCAGCCGGCGTTGGACTGCGGCTGGAGGAAGACCGGCGTCGCGGCCGGGAAGGCGGCCCGGACCGTCCGGACCGCGTCGAGCGTGAGCGAGCGGCAGACGACGAGCTTGACCTCGCGGGCCCGCCGGGCGAAGGCGGGGTGGACCGCGTAGTCCGGCGGCTTGGGCGAGACCGTGTGCCAGTCGGCCCGCGGCTCCGGCGGGAAGGTGCCGTTGGTCTCGACCTGGACGAGGTAGCCCTCGGCGTGGAGGCGGTCGACGAGCGGGCCGACGTCCTGGGCCAGCGGTTCGCCGCCGGTCAGAGCGACCCAGGCCGCGGGCAGGGGGGCGCCGAGCCGCACGACCTCGGCGACGACGGCTTCGACGGCGAGCTCGCGGCCGCCGCGCCAGGCCGTCTTGGTGTCGCAGAAGCCGCAGCGGAGGTTGCAGCCGGCCAGGCGGACGAAGACGGTCGGCTCGCCCTGGCGCAGGCCCTCGCCCTGGACCGAGGCGAAGATCTCAGTCGTTTTCAGAGTAGGTGGCCGACGCATCCTCGGATTCCCAGACCGTGACGGAGTCGACGGGATAGGTCTTCTTGAGCTCGCCGTAGAGGTGGCGGGCGATGTTCTCCGCGGACGGGTTGAAGGGGAAGGCCTCGTTGAGCAGGGTGTGATCGGGCAGGAGCGCGGCCAGGTTCCGCTTGATCTCGGTGAAGTCGAAGCCGATGCCCGCGGCGTCGAGCGTCCGGGCCCGCACGGCCACCTCGACGTGGAAGGTGTGGCCGTGGACCTTTTCGCACTTCCCCTTGTATCCCTCGAGATAGTGGGCGGCCGAGAACTTGTCCCGGACCTTGAGCGTCCAGCTCATCGGTGACCTCTCTTTCGCAGGCGGGCGAGCAGCGGGTCCTCGCGGCCGACGGCCCGCCAGGCCTCGGCCCGGAAGCGGCAGGACGAGCACGCGCCGCAGGGGCGCTCGCCTCCGGCGTAGCAGGAGACGGAGCGGGCGTAGTCGGCCCCGAGGCGGAGCCCCAGGCGGATGATGCCGGGCTTGTCCAGGCCGAGGAGCGGCGCGAGGATGCGGGTCGGCGGGCCGCCGAAGGCCGCTTTCGTCCCGGCCCGGACGGCCCGCTCCATGGCCCGGACGAAGGCCCGGGTCGTGTCGGGGTAGTCGGGCGAGTCGGCGACGTGGAAGCCGCAGACGAGGTCGCGGATGCCGCGGGCCTCGGCCCAGGCCGCGGCCAAGGCCAGGAAGACGCCGTTGCGGAAGGGCACGTATGTCGCCGGCGGCCCGGCCGGCTTGACGGCGCGGCGGCGGATCGGGGCCCGGGGGAGGGCGATCGCGGCGTCCGTCAGGGCCGAACCGCCTATGGGCCGCAGGTCGACCTCGAGGACGGCGTGGGGCACGCCGAGGCGGCGGGCGGCCCGCCGGGCCAGGGCGATCTCGACCCGGTGGCGCTGGCCGTAGTCGAACGTCAGCGCCTGGACCCGGTCGTAGCGCGCGAGGGCCCAGGCCAGGGCCGTCGTCGAATCGAGCCCGCCGGAGAACAGGACCACACAGGATGTCGACAAGCGATCCTCCCGCCGTTGATGATAATGGACGCGTCGGAGATAAGCAAGCCGGCCGTCCCCGCCGGCGTTTGACACCTCGGGGCCCGGATGGTATATCTTGAGATTCCGAACATGAGCGAAAAGTCCATCGTCGCCGGCATCGGCGGCGTCGTCCGCACCTACGAGCTCATGGACCGCGTCCGGACGCGGCAGGACCTGGTCATCCGCGACGACCAGTTCGACCACGAAGCCCTGCTCGACGCCGCCCGCTACGCCGGCCGCCGGGGCATCCGGCTGAGCCTGCTCGACACCGGGCGGTTCGACCTCGTCCGCCTCGAGGCGCTGGCCGAAGCCGGCAGCCGCGTCCTGACCTCGGACGAGGCCCGTCCGCGGGCCGGCGAGTGGGAGGTCCTGCTCGAGGCCTGCCGCCGGGGCGGCACCCGGCCGGCCGCCTTCTGGCACGGCCCGCTGCCGGCGGCGGACGCGACCGAGGGCTTCACCCGTCTGGCCCTGACCGACCTGCTCGGCGGGGGCCTCGACCTCCACGTCTCCGACCGGGTTCACGCCCGCGACCCCGAGGACCTGGCCGGGTTGGCCGCCGCGGCGAAGAAGGGCCGCGGCTATTTCGTCGTCTACCACGCCGGCACTCTCCCGGCGGAACTGGCGGCGCCCGCCGCCCGTCGGGCCTGGGTCCACTTCTCGGACCGCGGCGCCGCCGTCGAGGGCTGGGCGGACCGGGCCCTGGCCGTGGCCCGGGCCGCGGCCGCGGCCGGATCGCGGGCCGTCGTCCACGTCGAGACCGGCCTGACCCTCGAGACCTTCGCCGCGCTCTGGGACGCGGGCGCCGCGCTCGTCGTCCTGACGCCGCCGAGCGACGACCGCTCCCTCCTCCGGCCGTACGAAGAGAAGGCCGCCCGGCGCAAGGTCCCGGCCCGGGCCTTCTACCTGTCCACGGCTTTCCTGCCGTGATATAATCGACGTCTTATGGAAGCGCACAACCTCGGTCAGACGCTCTCGCTGTGGACGGTCGTCCCGTTCGTCGGGCTCCTTCTGTCCATCGCCCTGCTGCCGCTCAAGGCTCCGCATTTCTGGGAGAGCCACAAGAACAAGGGCCTGGTCGCTTTCCTGTGGTCCCTGCCGATCGCGGCGTACTTCCTGATGCGCGCCCCGCACGAGCTGGTCCTGTCGATGAAGGACTACGCCTCGTTCCTCATCCTGCTGACGGCCCTGTTCATCATCTCCGGCGGCATCGTCCTCAAGGGCGACCTCAAGGCCACGCCCGAGGTCAACACGCTCTTCCTGCTCGTCGGCGCCGTGCTGGCCAACTTCATCGGCACGACCGGCGCCAGCATGCTCCTCATCCGGCCGCTCCTGAAGACGAACTCCGAGCGCAAGCACACGCTCCACATCCCCATCTTCTTCATCTTCGTCGTCTCCAACATCGGCGGCCTGCTGACGCCGCTCGGCGACCCTCCGCTGTTCATGGGCTTCATCAAGGGCGTGCCCTTCTTCTGGACCCTGCGGCTCCTGCCGCTCTGGGCCGTCATGGTCGGCGGCGTCCTGGCCATCTTCTATCTTTACGACGGCTTCCAGTACCGCAAGGAGGAGTGCCGGGACCTCATCCGCGACCGGCGCCGCGTCGTGCCCTTGCACATGACGGGGACGATCAACTTCCTCTGGCTGGCCGGCGTCATCGCCGGCATCTTCCTGCCCTTCCCGCGCCGCGAGGGCGTGCTCGTCCTCATGACCGTGATGTCGCTGCTGACGACCAAGCGGGAGTGCCGCGTCGACAACCGCTTCACCTACAATCCGATCATCGAGGTGGCCGTCCTGTTCGCCGGCATCTTCGTGACCATGGTCCCGGCCCTGCTCATCCTCAGCTCGCGGGCCGCCGAGATGGGCATCGGCAAGCCCTGGCAGTTCTTCTGGATGACGGGCTCCCTGTCCTCCTTCCTCGACAACACGCCGACCTACCTGGCCTTCCTGTCCATGTCCCAGGGGCTCGGCCTCAACGGGCCGGTCGTCGGCGTGCCCAACCTGTTCCTCATGGCCATCAGCGCCGGGGCCGTGTTCATGGGCGCCAACTCCTACATCGGCAACGGCCCCAACTTCATGGTCAAGGTCATCGCCGAGGAGCACAAGCTGAAGATGCCCTCGTTCTTCGGCTACATGCTCTACTCGTTCGTGGTCCTCGTACCGCTCTACGTCGTCGTCACGCTGCTGTTCTTCAGGTAGAGACCGTCCGGACACGCGCCATGAACTCCCCGTACGCGTCCCGCCTGGAGCCCTGCGCCGCGGCGGCGGCTTCGCCGCAGAGGGCTCGCCCGATGGGCCAAACTGAAGGCCCCGAACCGGCCCCACTAATGGTGGTTCGGCCGCGCCGCGGTACAAAAAAAAGCGGTCGGAAACCAGAAAACGCTTGACAATCGGTTAGAATGGTCTATAAATGAAAATGAAAAAATGGAACTCGAGAGAGATCTCCGCGTAAGAGAAGGCTGAGAGAAGGAACACGAGATGAAGATCGCTTTGGTCTATAGCTCGAAAGCGGGCATGGAGGCGACGCTCGATCGCCGGCCCGACGAGCCGAAGGGCGAGGAGGACGAGCCTCCACTTCCGCCCGACATGCTCGCCGAGTGCGATTCCGACGAGACGATCGCCGCGGTCGGGCAGGCCCTCCGGGAAAAGCACCAGGTCGTTTTCGTCGAGTCCGACGACAAGGCCTACGGCCGCCTCAAGCGCCAGCGCCCCCAGCTCGTCTTCAACATCGCCGAGCGCGTCGTCGGCCCCAACCGCGAGTCCCACATCCCGACGGTCTGCGAGATGCTGGACATCCCCTACACGGGGTCCGATCCGCTGACCCTCGGCATCTGCCTCGACAAGTCGCGGGCCAAGGAGATCCTGTCCTACCACCGCATCCCTAACCCGGCCTTCTGGATCGTCGAGTCGGCCGCGGCCATCCCGGCCGGCGTGCGCCTGCCGGCCATCGTCAAGCCGCTGACCGAGGGCTCGAGCAAGGGCATCAAGAACAACTCCCTCGTCCACAGCTTGGGCGAGCTCTACGAGCGGGTCGACGAGGTCGTCGGGACCTACAAGCAGCCGGTCATCGTCGAGCGCTTCCTCGGGGGGCGCGAGTTCACCGTCGGCGTCCTCGGCAACGAGCCGAACTACGAGGTCCTGCCCATCGTCGAGATCGACCACGGCCAGCTGCCGGCCGGGGCGGCGCCCATCTACTCGTACGAGGCCAAGTGGCTCTGGGACACGCGCGAGAAGCCGCTGGACATCTTCAAGTGCCCGGCCCCCGTCCCGCCGGTCCTGGCGGCCAAGATCGAGAGCCTCGTCGTGCGGACCTGCCGGGTCCTGCGCATCCGGGACTGGGCCCGGATCGACGTCCGGCTCGACGACAAGGGCGAGCCCAACATCCTCGAGATCAATCCCCTGCCGGGCATCCTGCCCCGGCCCGAGGACAACTCCTGCCTGCCCAAGGCGGCCCGGACCGCCGGCTATTCCTATTCGGACCTGATCCACAGAGTGGTCGAGGAGGCCAGCAAGCGCTACGGCCTCCGTCCGACGCGCATCCGGCCCGCGGCGAGCGAACGGCCGGCGGTCCTCGCGGATCGTGCATGACCGCTTCCCCCCACATCGCCATCGTCTACAACGCCTACGAACCCCGGCCGACGGCGACGGGCGAGCGTCTGTCCGAGGAGTCCGTGGCCGAGATGGCCAAGCAGGCCCAGGAGGCCGTCCAGAGCCTGGGCGTGGCGACGACGCTCGTGCCGCTCCAGAAGAGCCTGTTCAACTTCCTGGGACGGGTCCGCGAGCTCGATCCCGACGGCCTCATCAACCTCTGCGAGGGCTATTACGGCCGGCCGCAGTGGGAGTCCAACGTCGCCGGGATCTTCGAGCTCCTCGGGCTGACCTTCACCGGTTCGCCGGCCAAGACGCTGGCCTTCTGCCAGGACAAGTTCAAGGCCAAGGCCGTGCTCAAGGCGGCCGGGCTGCCGACGGCGCCGGCCCAGCTCATGCTGACGGGAGAAGAGCCGCTCGAGCTGCGGTTCCCCCTCATCGTCAAGCCGAACGCGGAGGACGCCAGCCTGGGGGTCTATCCCGATTCGGTCGTCCGCGACGAGGAAGCCCTGCGGCGGCAGGTCCGGCGCTGCCTCGAGAACTACAAGCAGCCGGCCCTGGTCGAGGCCTTCATCGACGGGCGCGAGTTCAACGTGGCCGTCCTGGAGAACGGCGCGGTCCGGGCCCTGCCGGTCTCCGAGATCGATTTCTCGGCCCTGCCCAAGGACACGCCGCGCATCCTCGGCTACGACGCCAAGTGGTTCGAGGACCATCCCTTCTACCAGAAGACGCCGCCGGTCTGCCCGGCCCCGATCGACGACGAGCTGCGTGGGCGGCTCCAGGGCCTGGCCGAGGCGGCCTTCCGGACCCTGGGCTGCCGCGACTACGCCCGGGTCGATTTCCGGATGGACGCCAAGGGCCGGCCGTTCATCCTCGAGGTCAATCCCAATCCCGACATCAGCAACAACGCCGGCTACGCCCGGGCCCTGGCCGCGGCCGGCATCGGCTACGCCGCTTTCTGGGGCCTGATGATCGACAACGCCATGGCGAGGAGGGCCGCCCATGATCCGGCCGATGGCGCCGCGCGATAAGGCCGACGTGCTCGGCCTGGTCCGGGCCACGGGCTTCTTCACCGAGGCCGAGGTCGGTGTGGCCGAGGAGCTCGTCGACATCTACCTCGGCCAGCCGGACCAGAAGGACTACGGCGTCGTCGTCGTCGAGGGCGAGGGCGGCGGCGTGGCCGGCTACATGACCTGGGGCCCGACGCCCCTGGCCGAGGGCGCCTACGACCTCTATTGGATGGCCGTGGCGCCGTCCGAGCAGGGGAAGGGGAGGGGCAAGGAGCTCGTCCGCTGGCTCGAGGACGAGGTCCGGAAGAGGGACGGGCGGGTCATCATCATCGAGACCTCGTCCCAGCCCAAATACCACGGCACGAGACGGTTCTACATCGATCTCGACTATAAAGAGGTCGCCCGGGTCCCGGATTTCTACCGGGCCGGCGACGATCGCGTCATCTACGCGAAGTATTTCCGTTAGGAGTTCGGAGATGGACGACTGGCAACGCTTGCTCAAAGGGGCTCTCCGCAAGCCCGAAGAGATCGCGGCGAAATTCGGCCTGGACCTCGAGGAGGTCCGCCGCATCGCCAAGGTCTTCAAGATCCAGATCACGCCGTATTATGCCGGCCTGATCAAGGAGCGCGGGGACGCCATGTGGCGCCAGATGGTGCCCGACCCGGCCGAGCTCAAGGCCGACACGGGCGTGGCCGACCCGCTCGAGGAGGACCACGACTCGCCGGTGCCGAGCGTCGTCCACCGCTACCCCGACCGCTGCCTGTTCCTGGTCTCTCACAGCTGCGCCTCGTACTGCCGCTTCTGCACGCGGAAGCGGAAGGTCGGGGACCCGTCGAAGATCCACCCCCGCTACATCGAGGACGGGCTGGCCTACATCCGGAGCCACCCGGAGATCCGCGACGTCGTCATCTCGGGCGGCGACCCGCTCATGCTCGGCGACCGCCGGCTCGAGGCCATCGTCAAGGGCGTCCGGGCCATCCCCCACGTCGAGATCATCCGCATCGGCACGCGGGTGCCGTGCGTCCTGCCGCAGCGGGTCACCGAGAAGCTCGCGGCCATGCTCAAGAAGTACCACCCGCTCTACGTCAACGTCCACTTCAACCACCCCGACGAGATCACGCCGGAGTCGTCGCTGGCGCTGGGGCGGCTGGCCGACGCCGGCATCCCGCTCGGCAACCAGACCGTCCTGCTCAAGGGCGTCAACGACGACCCGCTGGTCATGCGGCGGCTCATGCAGAAGCTGCTGTCGGTGCGGGTCCGGCCGTACTACATCTACCAGGCCGACTATGTCAGCGGCACGGAGCACCTGCGGACGACGGTCGAGAAGGGGCTCGAGGTCATGGAGAACCTGCGGGGCTGGACGTCCGGCCTGGCGGTGCCCTACTACTGCATCGACGCGCCCGGGGGCGGCGGCAAGATCCCGGTCCTGCCGAAGTACCTCCAGTCGATCAGCGAGGAGCAGGTCGTGCTGCGGAACTACGCCGGGGAGCTGTTCGTCTACCCGCAGGTCAAGGGCAAGCCGAAGCGCAAGCCACGCCCGTCCGAGCCCCCCTGCTACAGCTTCGACGGCGCCCCCCCCATGCCCTAAGACGGGGTCAAACCTACTTTTTATCACTTTCCGACAATAATGTCGGATCGACGGGTTCGGTCGGTTTCTTCAAGCCGATAGAAAGGACCTCGAAAGCGCGCTTGAGCGCTAAATTGTGCTCGAGTTCCTTCAGGATCCTCTTTTTCGCTCCAGAAACCCCGGACACACTCATTTTAAGAAAGGACCCGATCTCTTCCAGAGAATAGTGCCCTATCCGTTTGCAGATCAAGATCGTCATCTCTTTGGTATGCCGGTTGAGCGTACCCAATTCTTTTTCTGTTGCTTCGAGGATCTCGAGCATCTCCGGCCGCTTCATGTAATAGCGGAGCTGCGGTCTCTCCCGATCTCTCGAGAGGGCTTGCTCCTGGAGGTGGTCAGCGCTTATCCGATCGATGAACGATGGCGTGCCGAGGATCCCAGATCTTCTCGATGCCTCGAAATCGGGATGGGGTTCGAGGCCTATCCCCGCGAGAACGAATTTCTCGAATAGTTCCCGGTCTTCCGTGCGCGTGCGATCATGACGTCCCAATATAACGGACGAGCATAGCCAGGGTTGTTTTTGCTTCGCGCCGACATATTCCTGATGGCTGGACCAGTGGTACTGTTCTGGCCTGCTCACGAGACCTGCCCGAACCGGATTCAAATGGATGTATCTCACGAGTTCCCAGGCATAGGTCTCGGCCTCGACGAGTATGGACTTGAAACGGCCTTGAAAAAGGTGCCCACAACGGTCGTTCTTCTTGTTGAAATAGACCGTATAGCGCGTGTTGATCGCATGCAGAGCTTTCGATAGCGCGCCATAGAGATCCTCGATCAAAAGATGATAGTGATTCGGCATCAGGCAATAGGCGTGGAATCGGATGCCGAAGTCCAGGGCCGCTTCTCCGAGGATCTTTAGGAAGAAAAAGCGGTCATCATCGGAAAGAAAGATCTCCTGTTTCCGATTCCCTCTGGAAAAGACATGGAAGAAGGCGCCTGGGTAATCGATCCGCAACTGGCGAGACATGGGTTCTGATTCACTAGACGCACGCGGGCCGAACTTATTCTCATGGGGCAGGACGGAAGGAATGGCTACAAAATTGTCGGAAAGTGATAAAAAGTAGGTTTGACCCCTTCTTATCTGAGGCTCGAGAGGTAGGGGCTGAGGCCGGGGGAGTTGACAAGGGACAGGACCTCGTCTCTCGGGACGCCGCGCTTCTGACGCAGCGATTCGAGGATGCGGATGATCGAGAAGGCCACCTCGGCCGTCTGCCCCGCCCCGGCCGGCTTGTCGCGCAGATAGGCGATGGCGTCGTACAGCACGGCGTTGGCCTCGCCGTACGTCACCGGCTCCCTCCGCCCGTGCGCCTTCACCCAAGCCGCCGTCCCCAACGCGTCGTTGACGTGCGACTGGATGAGGAACGTGGCCCGCCCGACGAGCTTGAGGTTGCTCGGGCTGACGTTGGTCATGGTGTTGCCGACGACCTTGCCCAGCTTGGCCATGACCGCCGTCGAGTGGGCGTTGAGGAGCATCTTGGCCGCCATCTGCTGCCGGACGCCGAAAGCGTCGCCCTCGGCCGCCACCGCCACGGGCACCACGACGAGCCGCCCGTAGCGGCCCTTCCAGCCGCTCCTGACCCGCTCGACGAGCTCCAGGACCGCCTTTCCCGTCCGGTCCGTGACGAGCACGACGGCCGCGTCGGCCCCGCCTTCGCCGGCCAGGTCCAGGACCTTGGCGAACGACGATCCCGCCCGCCCGATCTCGCCTTCCTCCGGCGTCAGCGCCACGAGCACGACGAGGTCGCCCTTCTTCGGCCCCCGCTTCACGGTATTGGCCGCCCCGAGCGAGAAATCGTAGAGCTCCGCCTGCTCGTCTCCCGCTTTCTTCAGGCTCTCCAGGGCCGCCCGCCTCAGATAGGGGTCCTCGACCTCGGTCTCGAACGGCCCCCGGTACTTCTCCGCCCCCAGTCCCCGGAACGGCCGTCCCAAGAACGCCCGCCACGCCTCCTCGGCCGTCCCCGCCTTCGTCCAGACCTGGATCCAGCACTTCCGCGCCGGCTCCCTGACCGTGTCGAGCGGGAACAGCCGGAAGGTCGGGCTGCGCTCGGTGCTGTCGATGAAGACCGTGATAAGCCCCCGTTCGGCGTAATACGTGGAGAACCGTCCCCCCGCGTATGCCGCCGCTTCGATGTCCGTGAGCGCCGCGAGCTCCGGCAGGGCCGCCTTGACCCCGTCGAGCGTCTCGCCGAAGCGCCTCAGCCGCGCCGCCACTCCCGCCGCCCCCGTCCCGCCTGCCGCGAAACCCAGCCGTTCCATGTCCCGCGGCCCGAGCGCCTTCGCCAGCGCCCGCTCCACGGCCGTCTCGACGACCGAGGCCACGACGAAGGTCTCGATCGTCGTCGCCTGCATCCGCGTCGACCCGGTGATGGCCTGCGGCCCGGTCGTCAGGTTGATCTTGGTGAGGCCCGGCTCGTCGATGACCCTCCGGCTGCGCTCGAACGGCAGCAGCCGGTCGTCCGGGTTGTTATAGACGAAGAACAGGCTCTCGCGGCTCTCCGCCGGATCGTACCCGGGATCGGCCTTCCACGCGTCCAGGGCCGCCAGCGCGGTGCCGATGACCGACGACGTCTCGCCGCCCTCGGTGACGCAGATGACGACGTCGCCCTTCCGGACGCCCCGGTCCTCGAGCTGGAGCTTCCCGATGAGCAGCAGGTCCTCGAAGCCCTCGAGCGAGCTGATGAGGGCCCGGTCGGCCCCGGTCATCTCGCCGACGAGGGCGTCCTCGATCCCCGTCCCGACCCGCCCTTCGACCTTGCGCCACACCCGCCCGTCCGCCTTGACCCGGCGCCAGAACGGCCGCCAGAACGCGCTCTCCATCTGCTTGGCCAGCCGGCCCGTCGCGCCGCATCCGTAGACGTAGATCTTCCGCCCGCTCCGGATGGCCGTCTCGACCGCCCGGGCCGCCCGCTCGAGCTCGCCGGGCGCCGCCGCGAGCTCGTCGACCTTGGCCCGGACGTCCTCGTCGACCGCGGACAGCATCTTCAGTCCGGCCAGCGTATCCTCGCGGACGCGTTCGCCGAGCGGCCAGGTCTTCGGATGGCGCTGCTCCGTGAGCAGGGTGTGGAGCTGGAACTGCGTCTTCGTCAGGACGTAGTCGACCGATTCCGCCGCCGGCTCGATCCCCAGGAGCTTGAGCAGTCCCGTCCCCGCCCCCGCCTCCGGCCCGGCCGGGGCTTGCGGGCCCTGGCCGCAGAACGCCAGCGCCATCGCCACCGTCGCCAGCGCCCCCGCCGCGACCGCGCCCGCCCGCCGCGCCATGGCCTACTTGTCCTTCCCGTACTGGTGCTCGTCGTCGAGGATGTCCCGCTCGTGCCAGTCCCGGATCCAGTCGTCGACCCGGAAGATCATGGCCCCGCCATCGGCCGTCGAGCAGACCACCCGGACGAGCCCGCAGTTGATGAGCATCTTCTTGCAGATGTAGCAGGGGAAGGCGTTGATCGGCGCGTCGCCTTCCGGCGCGCTGCCGTAGATGTACATGTCGCCGCCGAGCAGGCTGACCCCGGCCCGGGCGGCGTTGATGATGGCGTTCTGCTCGGCGTGGACGCTCCGGCAGAGCTCGTAGCGCTGGCCGTGGGGGATGCCCAGACGGTCCCTCAGGCAGAAGCCGTGCTCCAGGCTGTCCCGCGTCTTCCGCGGCGCGCCGACGTAGCCCGTCGAGATGATCTGGTCGTCCCGGACGATGATGGCCCCGATGGCCCGGCGGAAGCAGGTGCTCCGCTTCGAGACCTCGCGGGCGATGTCCAGGTAGTAGAGGTCCTTGGATTTTCTCGCCGCCGTCATGCGACCTCCTCGAGCTTGCGATGGAATTCCTCGAGCGTCCCGTCGTTGACGACGAGCCGGTCGGCCGCGGCCAGGCAGGCCTCGAGCTGCTGGGCCGCCGCCCCGCCCCGCCGCTCCTCGTCCTCTTTCCTCTTGAAGGCCTCGAGGTCGCCGGCCGACTCGTCCCGCCCCCGCGCGGCCGTCCGGGAGAACCGGGTTTCGACGGGGGCATCGACGGCCAGGAGCGTGAACCCGCCCTGCGCCCTCAAGAACGCGATCTCGGCCAGGTTGCGGACGCTGTCGATGACGGCCCGCTCGTCCGGCCCGACCTTGGCCATCGTCCGCCGGGCCAGGACGTCGGCCCCGAACCTTTCGCGCAGCTCGTTGCCCGTCCGGATGAGGGCGTCGCGGCTCTCGGCCTCGCCCCGCGCCCGCAGCTCGTCTCGGATGACGTCGGAGAGCGAGTAGTAGGCGTAGCCGCGCTCCTTGAAGTAGAGCGCCGCCTCGCCTTTGCCGGCCCCGTTGGTCCCGGTCAACCCGATGAGCCGCGGCGGCGGCGCGCCCTTCCCCGTCATTTCTTCAGGATCCTCGGCAGGGCCCGGACGTAGTTCCAGAGCGGCGCCGTGGCCAGGATGCGGCGCCACTCCGTCCGCAGCCCCCATAGGGCCTTCAGCCGCGCCCCGAGCCCGGCGCCGTGGAAGGCGGCGATGGCCTTTTCCATGATGCCCTCGAGGCTGCGGTCGTAGGGGAACCACCAGGTCTGGGCCTTCTTGCGGAAGAAGTCCATGCCGACGTACTTGATGTCGACCTGCTCGAGCAGGCCGTAGGGCCCGTGGGACCTCCCCATGCCGGTCTGCTTGATGCCGCCCCAGATGGCCCGGGGCTCGACGAACGAATACATGTGGTCGTTGACCGTGACCGAGCCGGCCTCGAGCCGCTCGGCGAACCAGGCCGCCCGCCGCCGGTCGCGCGTCCAGACCGAGGCCGTCAGCCCGTAAACGCTGTCGTTGGCCAGCCGCACGGCCTCCTCGTCGGTGTCGAAGACCATGATGGGCAGGGTCGGCCCGAACGTCTCCTCGGTCATGCACAGCATCGAGTGGTCGATCCCGGTGAGGACGGTCGGTTCGATGAAGTACCCCGGCCGTCCGGCCACCCGACCGCCGCCGACCGGCACGCCCGCCCCCCTGGCCCGGGCGTCGGCGATGTGCTCCTCGACGACCTTGAGCTGGCCGGCCGTGGCCATCGGCCCCATGTCGATGCCCGGCTCGAGCGGGTCCCCGACCCGGACCGCGCGGGTCAGCTCGACGACGCGGGCCGTGAAGGCCTTCTCGACGGGCCTCGCCACGTACACCCGCTCGATCGAGCCGCAGCTCTGGCCGCAGTTCATGAAAGCCGTCCAAACGGCCCCGCGCGCGGCCTTCTCGAGGTCGGCGTCCTCGAGGACGATCATCGGGTCCTTGCCGCCCAGCTCGAGGGTGACGTTGGTCAGGTTCCGGCTGCACAGCTCGACGACCCGCTTGCCGATGCCGACGCTGCCCGTGAACATGACGCTCTGGACGTCGGGATGGACGATCATGCCCTCGGCCTCCGGGACGCGGCAGACGACGACGTTGAGGACGCCCGGCGGCAGGCCGGCCTCGAGGAAGACCTCGCCGATGAGCAGGGCCACGAGCGGCGTCGACGACGACGGCCGCAGGACGACCGTATTGCCCGCGGTCAGGGCGCTGAGGGTGTCGCAGAAGGGGATGAGGAAGGGGAAGTTCCAGGGCGAGACGATGAGCGTCGGGCCGAGCGGGTGGAAATGGAACTCGCCCGACTTGTTGAGGAAGAGCGGCGTGTGGTGGCCGGCCCGCTTGGGGCGCAGCAGGCGCCCCTGGTTGTGCCCGTAGTAGTTGAGCGATTGCAGGGCCCCGAAGACCTCGACGGCCAGGGATTCGGGATAGGGGGAGCCCTTTTCCGCGGCGATGAGCCGGCCGGCCTCCTCCGCCCGCCGGGCCAGCACGACTTCGGCCCGCCGGAAGATGTCGCGCTTGGCCCGCGGCTCGAGCCAGCGCCAGCCCGGGTAGGCCGCCTTGGCCGCCGCGATGGCCCGGTCGCACAGCTCCTGGGAGGCCAGCGAGACCTCGCCGACCGGGCCGAGCGTGGCCGGGTTCTCGGAGACGAGCTTCGCGCCGGTCTCGACGCGTTCGCCATCGACGATCAGGCGTCCGTCCATGGGCGGCACACTCCTTCGCGCCGGTCTCAACCGGCCGGGCTTTCTTCGGAGCGCCGCCTCTTCTCCTTGCCCCGCCCGACGGCCAGGGCGATGAGGATGCTCAGGCCGTAGAGGAGCAGCATGGGAATGGCCACGATGCTCTGCGTGACGATGTCGGGCGTGGGCGTGATGACGGCGGCGACGACGAACACGGCCAGAACGGCGTACTTGAAGTTGCGGATCATCCAGCGGGCCGTGACGACCCCCATCTTGGCCAGGAAGAAGATGAGCGTCGGCAGCTCGAAGACGAGGGCGATGCCGAGCAGGACCTTGAGGGCGAAGCCGAAGTACTGGTCGACGGTGATGACGGCCTGGAAGTCCTGGCCCATCTGCAGGAAGAAGCGGCAGGCCCAGGGAAAGACGATGAAGTAGCCGAACAGGGCCCCCAGCGAGAAGAAGAAGGTCGTCATCAGGACGAAGGGGACGACGTACTTCTTCTCCTTCTGGTAGAGCCCGGGGGCGATGAAGTACCACAGCTGGAGGAAGACGAAGGGAGACATGAAGAAGATCGAGGCCAGGAAGGCCGTCTTCATGTAGAGCATGAACGGCGCGGTCAGCGTGGTGAAGGCCAGCTTCGTCCCCTCGGGCAGGTACTGCGTCACCGGCCGGGCCAGGATGGCGTAGAGCTCCTTGGAGAAGATCCAGCCGGGGATGAAGCCGATGAACAGGGCGACGAACGAGTAGAACAGGCGCTTCCGGAGGTCCTCCAGATGCTCGAGGAAGGTCATCTCGTCAGGCGACTTTTTGCCCTTCCCCAGTCTCATGGGTCTCCGTTTCTTTCTTGATCTCGTCCTTGATGTCCTCGGGCACGCGGGTGAGGTCCGCGGCGGCCTGGGTGACGCTCGTCCGGATGTCGGTCACTCCGGAAGTGATCTCCTTGCGGACGTCCTTGAGCTCGGAGGCCTCGATCTCCTCCTCGATGCGGCCCTTGATCTCGTCGGAGGTCCGCTTGAACTCCCGCAGGGCCTTGCCGACGGAGCGCCCGATCTCGGGCAGCTTCTTGGGGCCGAAAACGAGCAGGGCGATGACGAAGATGAGGATGAGCTCCATGGGTCCGATGCTGCCGAACATGGGTTTCTCGAGCGCGTATTATAGCACTTCGCTCCCGAAAAGGGGACACGTACCGGGACAGGGGACATGGACCTCCGGTACGTGTCCCCGAGCGTGGTACGTGTCCCCCTCCGGCGGCTTTACTTGGGGGGCGGGGGGTGATAAAATCTGAGGCGCGTGAGGTCTATGAAAAAACGCCCCGTTCTCCTCATATTGGCGGCCGTCCTCGCCCTCCAGGTCCCGTCCCACGACGAGGACCTCTGGGCGGCGTCCCTGGCCAAGGCCCGGTCCATCGCCGGGGTCCTCGAGGCCAACTACTACAAGCCCCTCGACGAAGAGACCCTGGCCGTGGCCTCGATGAGGGGCACCCTGGACGCGCTCGACCCCCACTCCTATTTCCTCGACCCCTCGAGCTACTCCCGGATGCGCGAGGACTACACCGGCTCCTACTACGGCGTCGGGCTGCAGATCCAGAAGCAGGGCGACGCCATCGTCGTCATCGCCCCCATCGAGGGCGGCCCGTCCTACCGCCTGGGCATCCAGCCCGGCGACGTCATCTCCCACATCGACGGCGAGTCCACCGTGCCGCTCTCGAGCTACGACGCCATGCAGAAGCTCCGCGGCACCGAGAAAGGCTCCAAGGTCACGGTGACCTTCGTTCGCGAGGGCGAGAAGCCGTTCGACCTGACCATCGCCCGCGAGGAGATCCCGCTCCTGAGCGTTCCCTACGCCTTCCTCCTCGAAGGCGACGTCGGCTACGTCTACGTCCGCAACTTCGGCGAGGAGACGGCCCGGGAGCTCGAGACGGCCCTGGGCAAGCTGACCGCCCAGGGCATGAAGGGCCTCATCCTCGACCTGCGGCTGAACACGGGCGGCTCCTTCCCCGCCTCGATCGAGATGTCCGACCTGTTCCTGCCCCGGGGCGCCCTCATCGTCTCCATGGACGGGCGCAACCCGGCCTACGACCGGGAGTTCCCGGCCTACCTCGACGGCCAGTACGAGAAGCTGCCCCTGGTCATCCTCATCGACCAGGGCACGGCCAGCGCCTCGGAGATCGTCAGCGGCGCGGTCATGGACCACGACCGCGGCCTCGTCGTCGGCGAGGACTCCTGGGGCAAGGGCCTGGTCCAGACCGTCTTCCCTCTGGCCCCCGACATGGCCGTGGCCCTGACCGTGGCCAAGTACCTGACGCCGTCCGGCCGCTCCATCCAGCGCGACTACAGCCGCATCGACGATTACCTCATGAGCAAGCGCGCCCCCGAGGCCAACCGCGAGGTCCGCTACACCGAACACGGCCGCAAGGTCCTCGGCCAGGGCGGCATCACGCCCGACTACGCCGTCGATTCCCTGCTCAAGCCCGTCACGGGGCGCCTGCGCATCGGCGGGGCCTTCTTCGCCTACGCCCGCCGCCTCGTCCAGCACCAGACCGACCTCGGCAAGCGGCTCGTCCTGCCCCAGGAACCGAAGGACGCCGCGGCCGCCGCCCCCGGCAAGATACAGATCGGGGCCTCTTTCGTCGCCGACGACGCCGTCGTCGCCGATTTCCGCAAATACCTGGCCTCGCGCAAGATCGAGGTCGACGAGAAGGCCTTTCGCGAGGCCGACATCGAGATCCGCCGCGAGCTCGAGCGCGAGGTCGCCGGCGCCATTTGGGGCGTCGACGAGGGCGTCCGCGTCGCCCGCAAGACCGACCCCGTGGTCATGAAGGCCGTCGAGGTCCTGCCCGAGGCGGCCAGGCTGATCGGCAAATGAAGATCGCCCTGGCCTCCGACCACGCCGGCTACGAACTCAAGACCGCCGTCGCCGAATACCTGGCCGCCCGCGGCGTCGCCTTCGACGACCTCGGCTGCGGCCCCGGCGAATCGGTCGACTACGTCGACTACGGGGCCAAGGGGGCGCGGGCCGTCCTCGCGGGCGCCTGCGACCGGGCCATTCTCGTCTGCGGCACGGGCCTGGGCATGGCCGTCGTGGCCAACAAGTTCAAGGGCATCCGGGCGACGCCCTGCTGGAACGAGTACACGGCCGAGATGAGCCGCAAGCACAACGACGCGAACTGCCTGACCCTGGGCGGCCGGACGCACACGCGCGAGCAGGCGCTGGCCGTCGTCGGGGTCTGGCTCGATACGGACTTCGAGGGCGGCCGCCACGGCCGGCGGGTCCAGATGGTCCGCGACCTCGAGGACGCCAACTTCAAATCATAAGGACGGTATCATGCCCTCATTCCCCGAGAAGGCCCGGGACCTGGCCGCCCGCGTCGAGCGGAACAGCGTCTGGCGCCAGAAGGACTGCTTCAATCTCATCCCCTCGGAATCGACCCCGTCGCTCCTGGTCAAGATGTGCGAGATCGCCGACCCGGCCGGCCGCTACGCCGAGCACCGGACGATGAAGGGCGAGGAGGTCTACTTCTACCAGGGCACGGACTTCATCCGCGACGTCGAGGTCGAGTGCCAGAAGGAGATGGCCGCCTACTTCGGCTGCTCCGACATCGAGCTCCGCCCCGTCAGCGGCCAGATGGCCAACGAGATCGTCTTCAAGGGCCTGGTCAAGTACCTCAACCGCGGCCGGGCCGAGGGACGGCCGTCCCGCCGCATCCGGCTGGTCTTCAACAACGAGCTCATCTATGGCGGCCACCTCAGCTCCCAGCCCATGGGCGCCCTCTTCAACTACGTCGAGGAGGACCCGGCCACGGGCAAGGAGCGGGTCGTCAACCTTCCCGTCCGCAAGGACAACCCCTACAAGCCCGACCCCGAGGCCCTGGGCAAGCTCCTCGAAGCCCACCGGCCCGAGCTCATCGTCTTCGGCAAGAGCATGTTCCTCTACCGGGAGCCGGTCGCCTTCGTGGCCGACATCGTCAAATCCTGGCCCGACCGCCCCGTGCTGATGTTCGACATGGCCCACGTCCTCGGGCTCTACGGGGCCTTCCAGGCCCCCTTCGCCGAGGGCGCGGACATCGTCACCGGCAGCACCCACAAGACCTTCTTCGGTACCCAGCGCGGCGTCGTCGCCGGCAACATCGCCAAGGGCTCGCCGCTGCGCCCGCTCTGGCCGGAGATCAAGAGCCGGGCCTTCCCGGGCTCGACCAGCAACCACCACCTGGGCACGCTCCTCGGACTGCTCATGGCCGCCTACGAGATGAACGCCTTCAAGGCCGACTTCCAGGACCAGGTCCGCCGCAACGCCCGGGCCCTGGCCAAGGCGCTCCACGCCCACGGCATCCCCGTCGAGGGCGACCCGGCCGACGGCTGGACCGAGACCCACCAGGTCATCATCCGGGTCAAGGCCTTCGGCCCCGGCATGGAGATCGCCCGGCGCCTGGAGACCCACAACGTCCTGACCAACTACCAGGCCCTGCCCGACGACGCCACCTTCCTCGAGTCGAGCGGCATCCGCCTGGGCGTCCAGGAGATGACCCGCTTCGGCATGAAGGAGAAGGACTTCGACGCCCTGGCCGGACTGATGGCCGACATCGTCGTCCGGAACAAGCCGGCCGGGCCCGAGGTCGCCGCCTACCGCAAGAACTTCCTGACCATGGGCTACACCCTGCCGCCCGACGAGGCCCTGCCCCTGGCGGCCCGGGTCCTGGCGAGCGTCCTTCCCGACGGGGCTTACGCGGCCCGCTTCGCGGACAACCTGCGGCGGGCGGCGGGAGCCTGACCGTGAAGGTCCTCGTCGTCGGCTCGGGCGGCCGGGAGCACGCGCTGGCCTGGAAGATCGCCCGCAGCCCGCGGGTCGAGAAGGTCTTCGTCGCGCCCGGCAACGGCGGCACGCGCCTGGTCGCCGAGAACGTGCCCATCGCCGAGACCGACATCGCCGGCATCGTGGCTTTCGTCGAGCGGGAGGCCGTCGGGCTGACCGTCGTCGGCCCCGAGGTCCCCCTGGCCATGGGCCTGGCCGACGAGCTCGAGAAGCGCGGCCGGCGCGTCTTCGGCCCGTCCAAGAAGGCGGCCGAGATCGAGGGCAGCAAGATCTTCGCCAAGGAGTTCATGGCCCGCCACCGCATCCCGACGGGCCGTTTCAAGGTCGCCGACAGCTTCGACCTGGCCAAGAAGGTCCTGGCCTCGGGCGAGTTCGGCTACCCCGTCGTCCTCAAGGCCGACGGGCTGGCCGCCGGCAAGGGCGTCGTCGTCTGCCACAGCCCGAAGAAGGCCGAGGAGACGGCCGGCGAGATGCTGGTCCAGAAGAAGTTCGGCGCGGCCGGCCGGCGCGTCCTCATCGAGGAGTTCCTGCGCGGCCGCGAGGTCTCGTTCATCGTGGTCACGGATGGCCTGCGGGCCCAGCCCCTGGTCACGGCCATGGACCACAAGGCCGCTTACGACGGGGACAAAGGGCCGAACACGGGCGGCATGGGGGCCATCTCGCCGTCGCCGCTCATGACCGAGGCCCTCCACGAGGAGATCATGGCCTCGGTCATCACCCCGGCCCTGACCCGCCTGCTCGAGGAGGGCCGCCGCTTCAAGGGCGTCCTCTACGCCGGGCTCATGATCACCGAGGAGGGGCCGCGCGTCCTGGAATTCAACGGCCGCTTCGGCGACCCCGAGACCCAGCCCCAGATGCTGCGGATGGAGAGCGACCTCGTCGACCTCATCGAGGCCGCCATCGACGAGAACGTCCTGGCGACCGAGGTCCGCTGGTCGGCGAAACCCTCGGGCTGCGTCGTCCTGGCCTCGGGCGGTTACCCGGGGCACTACGAGAAGGGCAAGGTCGTCTCCGGCCTGGACGAGGCCGGGGCCGTCCCCGGCGTCACGGTCTTCCACGCCGGGACGCGTTTCGAAGGCGGCGCGACGCTGACCTCGGGCGGCCGCGTCCTCGGCGTCTGCGCCACGGACGATACGCTGGCCGGGACCATGGGCAAGATCTACGACGCCTGCGGCAAGATCTATTTCGAGGCCATGCACTACCGCCGGGACATCGGGGCGGTCAAGGAGGAGAGGACATGAAGGTCGCCATTTTCCTCGGCAGCGAGTCGGATTTCGGGGTCATCGAGGAAGCCCTGTCCGTGCTACGGGAGTTCGGAGTCCCGTTCGGGCTGGAGGTGACCTCGGCCCACCGCTCGCCCGAGCGGACCCTGCGCCTGATCAAGGCGTCCGAGGCGGCCGGCGCCGAGGTCTTCATCGCCGTGGCCGGCAAGGCCGCCCACCTCGGCGGGGTCGTCGCCGCCCACACCGTCAAGCCCGTCATCGGCGTGCCCGTCGAGAGCGACGCCCTGGCCGGCATGGACGCCCTGTTCTCGACCGTCCAGATGCCCAAGGGCGTCCCCGTAGCCTCGATGGCCCTGGGCAAGCACGGCGGCACCAACGCGGCCCTCTTCGCCATCCAGGTCCTGGCCCTGCGCGACGAGGGCCTGCGGGCCAAGCTGGCCGCCCACCGGGCCGGCATGGCGGCCAAGGTCGAGGCCGCCTCCGTCAAGCTCAAAGAGAAGCTCTGACCGGGGCGATGCCCTCCTTCGCCGTCCGGAACTTCGGCTGCCGCGCCAACCAGGCCGAGGCCTTCGCCTGGTCCGAATCCCTCCGCGAGCGGGGCCTCCGTCTGGACGAAGAATGGCGGTGGAGCGACGTCGTCGTCGTCGTCAACTCCTGCACCCTGACCGGCCGGGCCGACCGGGACGTGCGCAAGTTCATCCGAACGGCCGCCCGCGTCAACCCGGCCGTCCGCATCGTCGTCACGGGCTGCCTGGCCGAGCGGGAGCCGGAGGGGCTGGCCGCGATGCCGAACGTCGTCGCGGTCTGGCCGCAGAGCGCCAAGGACGGGCTGGCCGAAAGGCTCGAAGCGCTCACCGCGGCAGGGGGATGCGTACCTCAGGTGCGTGTCCCCGATCTCCCCCTGTTCCGCCGCCGGGCCTTCCTCAAGGTCCAGGATGGCTGCGACGCCCGCTGCGCCTTCTGCGTCATCCCCTCGGTGCGGGGGAGGAGCCGCAGCGTGCCGGCGGACGCGGCCGTCGCCGAAGCGGCCCGGCTGGCCGGGCGCGGTTACCGCGAGATCGTCCTGGCCGGCATCCACCTGTCCTCGTACGGGCGGGACCTCGAGCCCCGGGGCTCGCTTCTCGAGCTCCTGAAGGCGCTCGAAGCGGGGGCCCCGTCCGTCCGGCT
>CAZFZU010000004.1:80192-81248 GCA_964523615.1 uncultured Eubacteriales bacterium
GGCGAGGTCATCGAGCGGCCGGTCTCGGTCGTCAAGGAGCTCGTCGAGAACTCCCTGGACGCCGGGGCCGCCTCCGTCCGGGTCGAGCTCGTCGACGGCGGCAAGGCCTCGATCAAGGTCGTCGACGACGGCGCCGGCATGGACCGCGAGGACGCCGCCCTGTGCTTCCGCCGCCACTCGACGAGCAAGATCGCCCGGGAAGACGACCTCGAGCGCATCGCCACGCTCGGCTTCCGCGGCGAGGCCCTGGCCTCGATCGCCGCCGTGTCGCGCCTGACCCTCAAGACCTCGGACGGCTCGTCGGGGCGGGGCACGGTCATCGAGCGGGAAGGGGAGCGGCTGGTCTCGGTCACCGACATCGCCTTCCCGCGCGGCACGTCGATCGAGGTCCGCGACCTGTTCTTCAACCTCCCGGCGCGGCGCAAGTTCCTGCGCTCGGGACAGTCCGAGCTCGGCCCCGTGGCCAAGTACGTCACCCAGGCCGCGCTGGCCTCGCCCGGGGTCCGGTTCACCCTCGTCCACGGCGCCCGGGAGGTCCTGGCCTGCCCGCCGGTGGCCACCCTGAGGGAGCGCGTCTTCCAGCTCTTCGGCCGCAAGATGGTCGACGGATTGATGGACGTCGCCGCCGAGGACGGCGAAGCCCGGCTCGAGGGCCTGGCCTCGCTCCCGCTGGCGGGCCGGGCCGACAAGTCGGTCCAGCATTTCTTCGTCAACGGCCGGCCGGTCAAGGACCGCATCCTCATGGCCGCCCTGGCCCAGGCCTACACCGGCATCCTGGAGAAGGGCCGGTCGCCCGAGGCCTTCCTGTTGCTAAGGGTCCCGTACGGGGACGTCGACGTCAACGTCCACCCGGCCAAGTCCGAGGTCCGCTTCCGCGACACCCAGGTCGTCTTCCGGCTCGTCCTGCGGGCCGTCGGCGAGGGCGCGGCCCGGGGCCACACGATCAAGGAGGTCGTGACGCCGGACCGAGTCGCAGAAGGGGACATGTACCTTCGGTACGTGTCCCCGGTCCCGGCGGCGGGTCGCGACCTCGCCTTCGGGCCGGGCGCCGTCGGT
>CAZFZU010000005.1:0-52642 GCA_964523615.1 uncultured Eubacteriales bacterium
ATGGATTCCTTATAGGCGGGGCTTTCTTCGAGCTTGACGCTCTTCGAAATGTACGTTTTAAATAATTTGTCTCCGAAGACCTTCTTGATCCTTTGGACGACGTCCCGGGCCAGGTTCGTCCTCTTGTCGTACAGGGTGATGACTACCCCGAGGACCTTGAGATGCGGATTGGCGATCTTCTTAACCTTCTCGATGGTCTCCAGAAGGTCGTCCGTTCCCTCGAGACAGAGGTAGGACGATTGGATCGGGATGAAGATGTAATTGGCGGCAACCAGGGCGTTGAGCGTGATCAGCCCTAGGGTCGGCGGCGTGTCGATGAAGATATAGTGGTATTTGCCGCGAACCTGTTCTAGCGCATCTTTGAGCCGGTAGTGAGCGTCGAATTCGCCGCTCAATGACGGTTCGAGTTTGGCCATGGAGATCTTGGTGATGGACATGTCCAAGCCGGGGATGTTCGAGCGGACGATGATATCCTCGATACGCTCGTTCTTGTTCATCAGGACGTCGTAGAGGGACTTGTCGTACTTCTCCGGGTTGGCGACCGTCGAGATCGTGCTGTGAGCTTGGGGGTCCATGTCGATGAGAAGGACTTTTTTTCCCATCAACGCGATTGCGGCGGCGACGTTGATCGATGTCGTCGTCTTACCGACCCCGCCTTTTTGGTTGGTGATGGCGATGATCAAGAGCCTCTCTCCCTCCCGGATGTTCGCGGTCACATCCGAGATTGTTATATAGACCAGCCATGAGCAAAAAGCAAGACTTTCGGGTAACTATTTTTAACTCTCAGTCATGACCCCCGCCGTCCGGCTCGCGGACGAATGTCGGCGTGCCGACAATTCTTGCAATACCTTTGATATGTATGACTTAACGTCATACGTTCGGGTGTTCCGCACCTGGCGAACGACCATTTCCGTGCCTGCCCCCGTAAGAGTTGACAACCTTTATCTAGCTGTATTGTCGGCATGCCGACAATGCCGCTTCCGGAGGTCGGATATGTTTGCCCGGGCAGAGATCTCTCCCCCGCTGTTATCCGGATCGCCTGAACTCACCGAGCGAGAAGGTCACGATCTAGTGGAGTTGGGTTCGCCTTGGATGAGAGCGCATTTTCGAAGGCGATAATTGAATTGGAGTGTTTCTTAAGTAGTTGATAATAAACAAAATACAAAAAATATATAAAGCGTTGAAAATAATATATTTATGGGAACAGCGAGATATCTCTGGACGGCGAGGCCGTTTTCCGTACAATGGGGAGGCCATGTCGACACCGGAACCCGAGACCGGCGGCTTTGTCCGGCGCCTGGGCCTTCTCGACACCTCGTTCCTGGTCATCGGGGCCGTGGTCGGATCGGGCATCTACATGACCCCCGGGCTCATCGCCGCGGGGCTCCCCTCTCCGGGGCTTCTCCTCTGCGTCTGGCTGGCCGGCGGCCTGATCACTCTCTGCGGCGCCCTTTCGTTCGCCGAGCTCGGGGCCATGTTCCCCAAAGCCGGCGGCCAATACATCTACCTCCGGGAAGCCTACGGTTCGGCGGCCGCCTTCGTATTCGGCTGGGCCTTTTTCGTGTTCATCATGTGCGGCGGCTTGGCCGCGCTGGCCGTGGCCTTCGCCGAATTCCTGGGCTCGTTCTTCCCGGCCCTCGGAACGGCCAACGTCATACTGCGGACGGAGATCGCCGGGGTGCCCTACACCCTCACGGCCGGCCAGGTCGTGGCGGCCGCCGCGACGGTCCTTCTGACCTTGGTCAATACGTTCGGCATCCGCTCGGGCGCGGTCGTCCAGAACGCCCTCACGATCATTCGACTGGGCACGGTCGCGGCCCTGGTCGCCCTCGGCATCCTTTTCGGCGCCAAGGCGGACGGCGTGAACTTCCATCCGCTCTTCCCTCCCGGACCGGGCCTGCCGGCCCTGCTGGGTCCCATCGGCCTGGCTTTGGTGGCCGTCTTCTGGACCTACGATGGTTGGTACGCCGTCAACTGCACGGCCGAGGAGATCCGCGACCCCGGACGGAACATTCCCCGCGGGCTCGCCTTGGGCGTTCTCTCCGTCACCGCCATCTACGTCATGGTCAACCTGGTTTACCTCATGGCCCTGCCCTTCACGGAGATCTCGGGCGTCGTCCGGATCGGCGAGAAGGCCGCCTCGGCCCTCTTCGGCGCGGGCGGAGCGGCGTTCTTCTCGGCCCTGGTCACGGTCTCCGTCTTCGGCTGCCTCAACGCCAACATCCTCTTCGGCCCCCGGGTCTTCTATGCCATGGCCAGGGACGGCCATTTCTTCCGGGCCATGGGCCGGCTGGGCAGGCGGTCACGGGTGCCGGTCGGCGCCCTCTGGGGTCAGGCCGCTTGGACGGCGGCGCTCTGTCTCTCGGGCAAATACCAATCTCTCTACGAATACATGGTCTTCGCCCTGCTGCTCTTTTTCGCCGCGACCGGTGCGGCCGTCTTCGTCCTGCGCCGCCGGGCGCCGGACGCCGACCGCCCCTACCGGACCTGGGGGTATCCCGTCGTCCCGGCCGTCTTCATCGTCATGAGCCTGGCCGTGTTCGTCTCGATCGTCGCCTCCCAGCCCGTCAAGTCGTTGATCGGCCTCGGGCTCCTGTCGGCCGCCCTGCCCGTCCACGCCGTCTGGAAGAGGCGCCGGGCGGACGCGGGCGAGGCCGCGCCGAAGGACGCGTGAAAAACGCTTCCCCCGCGAGGCGGATTTCGTTTAAGATGGGTTGACCGCAGGGACATGAGAGCGATCCGATGACCGAGACGACCTACACCGTCACGATCCTGCCGGAACGGACCAAGGTCCGGGCCCGGGCCGGCGAGGTCCTGGCCGATGTCCTGGCCCGGGCCGGGATCGCGCTCAGTCTCTACTGCCACAAGCGGGGCATCTGCGGCAAGTGCGCCGTGCGCGTCCTGGCCGGCCCCCTCCCCTTTCCCGGCGCCCTCGAGGCCTCCCTGCTCGAGGGCCGCGGCCTCGGCCCCGACCACCGCCTGGCCTGCCTCTACGCCGTCACGAGCGACCTCGTCGTCGAGACCTTGCCCGGATCGCGGCTCGAGTCGGTCCGCGTCCTCGAGGAAGGGCTGCCTTCGGCCGTCTTCGTCGATCCGGCCGTGAGGAAGCTCCCTCTCGTCCTGGAGAAACCCTCGCTCTACGCCCCGGTGGCGGCGGCCGATTCCCTGCGGGCCGCCCTGCGGACGCCGGACCTCGTCCTGCCGCTGGCCGCCCTGGCGAAGCTCGGCGGCCAGAGCCTGTCGCCGGCGCGCCGGCTCAGGGCCGTCCTCTACGAGGACCGCGAGGTCCTCGACCTCGAGCCCGAGGACTCGTCCGGAGAGGCCTACGGCCTGGCCGTCGATCTCGGCACGACCACGGTCGCGGCCGAGCTCGTCGACCTGCGCACCGGCCGGACCGTCGACCGGGCCGCGGCCGTCAACGCCCAGGCCTCCTACGGCGCCGACGTCGTCTCCCGGATCACCTTCGCCTTCGAGAATCCCGACAACCTCCGGCGCCTGAGGCAGGCCGCCGCCCATCTCGTCAACGACATGGCCGCTTCGATGTGCCGGCGGGGCGGCGTGCCGCGCCACCGCGTCTACGACGTCGTCGTGGCCGGCAATACGGCCATGAACCACATCCTCTGCGGCGTGCCCGTCGATTCCCTGGCCCTGGCCCCTTTCCACGCCGTCTTCTCGGCCCTGCCCGCGCAGAGCGCGGCCGACCTCGGCTTCAGCTTCCACCCCCAAGCCCGGCTCTACGCCGTCCCCAACATCAAGAGCTTCGTCGGCGGGGACATCACGGCCGGGCTCGTAGCCACGGACTTCGCCGCGGCCTCCGGGACGGAGATGTTCATCGACCTCGGCACCAACGGCGAGATCGTCCTCAAGAAGGGGCCCGAGTTCGTGGCCACCTCGACGGCCGCCGGGCCGGCCTTCGAGGGCATGAACATCAGCTGTGGCATGCTGGCCGTCCCCGGGGCCGTCCGCCGGGCCGAATGGACCGACGGCTTCAGGCTGGTCACGGTCGACGACCTGCCGCCCCAGGGCATCTGCGGCACGGGCCTGGTCGATGTCCTGGCCGTCTCCCTGGCCCGCGGCCTGCTCGGCAAGGACGGCCGCATCGCCGGGAGCGAAAAGCGCATCCGCCTGACCGAGCGGCTGGCCCTGACCCAACAGGACGTCCGGGACGTCCAGCTGGCCGTGGGCGCTGTCCGGACCGGCGTCCGGCTCATGCTCCGCGAGTTCCGCCTCGAGGCGGCCGACCTGGCCCGGGTCATCGTCGCCGGGGCTTTCGGCAGCTCCCTCGACGTGGCCAACGCCGTCGCCATCGGCCTCCTTCCCGACGTCCCGGCCGAGCGCATCGCCTTCGTCGGCAACGCCTCGCTCGCCGGGGCCCGGCTCCTCCTGCTGTCCCGGCCGGCCCGGGCCGCGGCCGAGGCCCTGGCCGCCCGCATCTCGCACGTCTCCCTGGCCACGAGGCCCGATTTCCAGGACGAGTTCGTCCGGGCCCTCGAGTTCGGCCGCTACCCGGAGGCCTCGACATGACCCATCCGCTCTTCGACCTGGCCGCGGCCAGGACCGTGCTCTTCGACGGCGCCCTGGGCACCGAGCTCATGGCCCGGGGCCTGCCCCGGGGCGGCCTGCCCGAGCTGTGGAACGTCGAGCGCCCCGAGGCCGTCCGGGAGGTCCACGCGGCCTACTTCGAGGCCGGCGCGGACGCCGTCTCGACCAACAGCTTCGGGGCCTCGCCGATCAAGCTGGCCGCCCACGGCCTCGAGGCCAGGGCCCGCGAGCTCAACCGGGCCGCGGCTCTTTTGGCCCGGGAGACGGCGCCGTCCGGCCGGTTCGTGGCCGGCAGCGTCGGGCCGACCGGCAAGTTCCTCAGGCCGCAGGGGACGCTCGAGGAGGCCGACCTCACGGCCGCCTTCGCCGAACAGGCCCGCGGTCTGGCCGAGGGGGGCGTCGACGTCTTCATCGTCGAGACCCAATACGACCTGCGCGAGGCCCTGGCCGCCCTGCGCGGGATCCAGAGCGTCTCCGACCTGCCCGTTCTGGCGACCATGACCTTCGGGGGCTTCCCCCGCGGCTTCTTCACCATCATGGGCGACGCGGCGGCCAAGGCCGCGGCCGCCCTCGAGCGGGCCGGCGCGGCCGCCGTCGGCGCCAACTGCACTCTGGCCGCCGACCAGATGGCCGCCTGCGTCCGGGCCCTCGCCGGGGGGACGTCCCTGCCCCTCGTCGCCCAAGCCAACGCCGGCCAGCCCGTGGCCCTGCCCGACGGCACGGTGGCCTATTCCCAGACCCTCGAGGATTACATCGCCCACGTCCCGGCCATCGTCGCGGCCGGCGCCCGCTTCGTCGGCGGCTGCTGCGGGACGACCCCATCCTTCGTCCGGGCGATGGCCCGGACCCTGCGCAAGGAGGCCCCATGACCCAGCCCGATCTGCACGCGAAGATGAACGAGGCCATCGTGGCCGGCGACCGGGAGGCCGCCGCGGCCCTGGCCGCCGAGGCCGTCGCGGCCGGTCTGGACCCGGCCGAGGTCGTCGAGCGGGGCTACGTCCCCGGCATCCAGAAGGTCGGCGAGCTCTGGGAGCAGGGCGAGTACTTCCTGCCCGAGCTCATCTCCAGCGCCGAGGCCATGAAGGCGGCCATGGCCGTCCTCGAGCCCGAGTTCGAGCGCCGGCACATCGGCGCCCGCATGGGCGGCAAGGTCGTCATCGGCACGGTCGAGGGCGACATCCACGACATCGGCAAGAACCTCGTCGCCTCCATGCTCCAGGCCGGCGGCTTCGAGGTCTTCGACCTCGGGGCCGACGTCAAGCTGGAGCGGTTCGTCGACAAGGCCGAGGAGGTCGGCGCGGGGCTCATCTGCCTGTCGGCCCTGCTGACGACGACCATGACCAACCAGCGCCGGCTCATCGGCCTGCTCCAGGAGCGGGGCCTGCGCGGCAAGTACAAGGTCCTGGTGGGCGGCGCGCCGGCCAGCCGGCGCTGGGCCGAGGAGATCGGCGCCGACGGCTACGCCGAGAACGCCGTGGCCGCCGTCCGGCAAGCCAAGGCCCTGGCCGGAAGGCCCTGAGGAGGCATCGACATGTTCGCAGCGAAAAGACCCCGGCTCGAGCTCCTCGACGGCGCCTTCGCCGATAGGATCGTCGACGAGGCCCTGACCCTCCTCGAGCGCCACGGCGTCCTGGTCGAGAACGCCGAAGCCCTGAGCCTCCTCGGGGAGGCCGGGGCGGCGGTCGACGCCGCGGCCCAGCGGGCCCGGCTCCCCCGCAAGATCGTCGAGGACGCCCTGGCCTCGACCCCGGCCACGATCGCGCTGTACGACCGGACGGGCGGCCGGGCCTTCGCCGTCGGCGGCGACGAGGTCCACTTCGATCCCGGCTCCGCCGCGGTGACCATGCTCGACCACGCGACGCAGGAAGAGCGCAAGGCCACGACGCGCGACCTGGCCGATCTCTACAAGCTCGTCGAGACGCTCGACCACCTCCATTTCCAAAGCACGGCCCTCATCGCCTCCGATGTGCCGGCCGCCGTCTCGGACGCCTACCGCCTCTATCTCGGGCTCATCCTGTCGGAGAAGCCCTTCGTCACGGGGACCTTCCGCGTCGAGGGCTTCGCGCCGATGCGGGACCTCCTGGCCGCCGTGCGCGGCGGCCAGCGCGAGCTCGGCTGCCGCCCCCTGGCCATCTTCGACGCCTGCCCCTCCCCTCCCCTGAAGTGGAGCAACCTGACGGCCCAGAGCCTGGTCGACGCCGCCCGGGCCGGACTGCCCTCCGAGCTCATCTCGATGGGCATGACCGGGGCCACCTCTCCGGCCACGGTCTCCGGCACCCTGGTCCAGCACACGGCCGAGAACCTCAGCGGCCTGGCCATCTGCCAGGCGGCCCGGCCGGGCGCGCCCGTCATCTTCGGCGGCTCGCCCTCGAGCTTCGACATGCGCAAGGGCACGACGCCGATGGGGGCCATGGAGACGATGATGATCGACGCCGCCTACGCCCAGATCGGCAAGCGCTTGAACCTGCCCACCCACGCCTACATGGGCCTCAGCGACGCCAAGGTCAACGACCCTCAGGCCGGCTTCGAGACGGCCCTCGGCGCGGTCCTGGCCGCGTTGGCCGGGGTCAACGTCGTCTCCGGTCCCGGGATGCTGGATTACGAGAGCTCGCAGAGCCTGGAGAAGCTGGTCATCGACGACGGCATCTGCGCCCTGGTCTACCGCCTGCTCGACGGCATCGCCCAGAGGGACGAGCCCGTGGCCCTGGGCCTGTTCGAGGGCTTCCGGGAGGGCATGTCCTTCCTGACGACCGCGCACACCCGGCAGTGGTACCGCAAGGAGCACATCGGGCCGGGGCTGGCCGACCGCGATCCCTACGACGCCTGGGTCGCCGCCGGGCGGACGACGATCGTCGACAAGGCCCACGCGGATGTCGGGAAGCGTCTGGCCAAGTACGCGGCGCCTCCCCTCGACGATACGGTCCGCAGGGAGCTCGACCGGATCATGGCCGCCTACGCGAAAGCGGCCGGCGTGGACCTGGTCCCGCCCCGCTTGTAAGCGAGGGCGGCCGCCGCGGCCTCGCGGCGGCTCAATCCAGGTCCCAGACCTCGAGGTATTCGGGCAGCTCGACCGTCCAGCCGCGAACCTTGCGCACGTCGTCCGCGAAGCGGGCGGCGACCTCGGCATCCCCGTGAGTGACGAAAAGTCGCTTCGGCGGCGTCTTGTACCCGTCGAGCCAGCGGCGCAGGCCCGACCGGTCGGCGTGGGCCGAGAAGCCGTTGATCTTGGCGACCCTGGCCCGGACGGGCAGGGTCCGCCCGAGGATGCGGACCTCGGGCCGGCCCTCGAGGATCTGCCGGCCCAGGGTGTCGCGGGCCTGGTAGCCGACGAACAGGACGGTCGATTCCGGCCGAAAGATGTTCTGGGCCAGGTGGTGCTTGATGCGGCCGCCCGTGACCATGCCCGAGCCGGCCATGATGACGGCCGGGCCCCGGGCCGCGTTGAGGGCCTTGGACTGCTCGGTCGTCCGGACGATCGTCAGCCCCGGGAAGCGGAACGGGCTCCGGCCGGCCTCGAAGAGCCGGCGGGTCTCGTCGTCGAAGAACTCGCCGTGCCGTTCGAAGGCTTCGGTCACCTCGCGGGCCATGGGGCTGTCGAGGTAGACCGGCACGGGCGGGATGGCCCGGGCGTGGACCAGCCGGCTGAGATGGTACATGAGGTCCTGGGCCCGCTCGATGGCGAAGGTCGGGATGACGACGTTGCCGCCCGCCGCGACGGTCTCCCGGATGACGGCGGCCAGGAGGTCGCCGACATGTCCCGGGTCCTCGTGGTCGCGGTCGCCATAGGTCGACTCCATGACGACGTAGTCGGCCTTCTCGAACAGGGACGGGTCGCGAACGAACGGCATGTCCCATTGCCCGATGTCTCCGGAGAAGACGATCGTCCGGTCCGTCCCGTTCTCGCGGACGCCGATCTCGATCATGGCCGAGCCGAGGATGTGGCCGGCGTCGCGGAAGCGGACCGTGACGCCGGGGGCGACCTCGGCGGGCTCGTCGTAAGCGGCCTCCTCGACCAGGGGCATGGCGGCCTGGACGTCCTCGACGGTATAGAGCGGGACGACGGGATGGTCGACCGTCCGCTTCTCCTTCTCGTGGCGCCGTTTTTTGAAAGCCGCGTCCTCGACCTGGATCTCGGCCGAGTCCATCAGCGCGATCGAGAGGATGTCGGCCGTCGCCTCCGTGGTCAGGATGGTGCCGGCGAAGCCGTCCCGGACGACCTTGGGGACGAGCCCCGAATGGTCCAGGTGGGCGTGGGTCAGCAGGATGAAGTCGAGGTCGTCCGGGGCCACGGGCAGAGGGTCCCAGTTCCTGTCGAGGAAGGGACGTTCCTGGTAGAGGCCGCAGTCGACCAGCATCTTACGGCCGCCGGCCTCGAGATAGTAGCAGGAGCCCGTCACCTGGCGGGCCGCGCCGAAGAAAGCCAGTTTCATGTCGCCTCTCAGTACGGATGGGACCGGTAATATTCGGCCTGGGCGGCGACGAAGAGCGTCCGGATCCAGAGCCGGAAGACGATGTAGAGCTGCATGAGGACGATGGCGGCGACGACCGCCCCGGCCGTGGGGCGGCCGAGGGGCCCGAGGAGGACGTAGAAGGCCGCCGTCCCGGCCAAGGTCAGGGCGACGACGAGGAGATAGAGCGCCCAGGCCCGGAAGAAACGCTTCCGGAGGAAGGTCAGGGCGTGCCGCAGGGCCTTGAGGACCCGGCGCTCGTCGTCGGCCACGATGGCGATGCGGGCGTAATCGACGACCATGCGCACGACCGAGAGGACGAGGAGCGTGAGGAGCAAGTGGGCGTTGGATAGGATGAGCGGCAGCCACTCGGTCGCGGCGCCTTCCTTCAAGGGGTCGAAGGCGGCCCCGACGAGCCGGAGGACGACGCCGAACGCCAGGACGAGGAAGACGGCCGAAACGAGGAAGAGGCGGACGTAGCGCCCGAAGTAGCGTCCGCAGTCGCCGAAGAAGGCGCCGAGCGCCGCCCGGCCCTCCTTGTCGAGCAGGCGGCCGACCACTCCCCCGTTGAGGAAGACCTGGAGGGCCGCGTAGAGGACCAGGGCGAGGAGCAGGCCGGCCGCCAGGGCCGGCGCCGCCTTCGCGTACCCAAGGGCCGCCTCGCCCAGCCAGTTGAGGTCGAGAGGGCGGACGTTCGAGCCGAGATAGGAGTGCCCGAGCTCCCCCTGGACGATGGCGAGGAGAGGGACCGCGACGGCGGCCGCGAAGGCGATGTTGACGACGTAGAGGACGGCCAGCACGCGGGGCTTGCGGACCGACGTCCCCATGCCGATGGCGAGGGCTTTCAGGATTCCCATGGCGGCCTCCTCAGATCCACGACGCCGCGAACTGGAGCAGGTTCTGGAGCGCGAACACGGCCTGGCTCATGAGCTTGACGACGTTGCGCCGCAACCCGTCGACGCCCCGGCTGTTGTTGGCCTGGTTCTCGTCGATGAGCCAGACCCCCGCGGGATCGACCTGGGCGCTCTCGACCCGGGCCGGCCCGACGAACTCCAGCCGGGCCCAACGGGCCTGGCCGTCCCAGGTCCGGGTCTCGGTCGAGCCGTCCTTGAAGCGGACGGCGACCTCGACCCGGGCGTCCCCGCCCAGGCGGGCCTCGCCGTAACGCCTCAAGACGACCGTCGTCCGGTAGGTCGGCGGCGCGGCCTTCCCGGGATCCTTGGCCGCCGCGTCGTGGAGCTCGGCGATCTTCCGGTCCGTCATCTCGACCCGGGCGCCGTCGGCGTCGTGGACGCCGCGGGATCGGGCCGGGACCTCGACCGACGAGACCGAGGCGACCCCGTAGTCGAAGGCCTCGGTGCCCTCGAGGAGCCGGTCGAAGAACCAGGTCAAGTCGCGGCCGGAGACCTCGTTGACGACGGCCACGAAGTCGTCCTTGACGGGGTGCCGGTAGCGGAAGCGGGTGTGGTAGGTCCGCATGATCCGCGACCAGGCCGGCTCGCCCAGGAGGCGCTCGAGCGACTCCAGCAGGGTCGAAGCCCGCATGTAGACGTTGGCCCCGTAGCTGCCGCCGTTGTAGAACTTCCAGGACCAGGCCGTCACCGGGTCGTAGCGGACCGTATTGATGGCCGCCGCCCGGTTGAGCTCGAAGTCGAAGGTCTTGGGCAGGCGCAGGAGGCGGTCGAGGGACCAGCCCTTGAACCGGAAGGACAGGGCCCCGGGACCGTAGGCCCGGGCCAGGACGCGTCCGGTCGAGTAGGTGTTGAAGCCCTCGTCGAGCCAGGCGGCTTCGAACTCGTTGTTGGCCACGAGGCCGTACCAGTAGCCGTGGCCGAACTCGTGGACGATGACGCCCTCGGGCGAGAGGACGTTCGGGCTGGGCGCGACGTTCGTGCCGGCCGTGAACAGGGTCGGATACTCCATGCCGCCGCTCCCGGTCCGGAAGGGCGGGTCGACCATGGTCACGGTCTCGTAGGGATAGGGCCCGTACCAGAGGCCGTAGTACTTGATGGCCGCCCGCAGGGCCTTGAAGTGACGCTCGATCTGGGCCTTGTGCTCGGGGGCGATGAGCAGGGTCATGCGGACGTCGGGCAGGCGGACCTCCTCGACGGGCAGCCCCAGCAGGGCCGCGGTCTCGGCGTATTCGGCGGCGGTCACCTCACGGTCGGCGACGAAGTCCCGTTCGATCTTGAGATAGCGGGGATCGGCCATCCAGGCGAAATCGTGGACCATGGCCTGGCGGTAGGTAGAGGTCGTCCGCCCCGCGGCCTCGTCGACGCGGGCCTCGGTCCGCTTGCCGGAAGAGCCGACGACGAACCGGCTGGGAACGGTGATATGGACGACGAAATCGGCGAAGTCGGCGTAGAACTCCGAGTTCTGGTGGTAGGCGTGGCAGTTCCAGCCCCGGCCCGGCTCGTAGACGCCCGGCTTGGGGTACCACTGGGCGATGAAGAAGGAGTCCTTGTAATATCCGGACCGGGCCACGGTCCGGGGGACCTTGCTGCGGAACTCGAGCCGCAGCCGGACGCTCTCGCCGGGCCGGACCGGGGCCGGGAAGAGGACCCGGGCCACGGTCTGGTCGCCGGGGTGCTCGGGCCCGTCGGGCGTGACGTAATGAAAGCCCGGCTTGAGGTCGGTGCCGTCGGCCAGGCGGATGTCCGTGACGTCGATCCAGCCCCACTCCCCGTCCTTGGGCGCGGCGCCGCGGCCGAACAGGGACTCGGCGGCGGCTTCGCGCAGGAAGGCGCTGTCCTCGTTCTTGAAGGCGTTCCAGTAGAGGTGGAAAAGCATGTCGGGCACGGCTTCGGGCGACGTGTTGGTCCAGACGATCTCTTCCTTGCCGAGCAGGGTCTTGCCGGCGGCGTCGAGCTCGACCCAGATCTCGTAGCTCAGGCCCGGCGCCGCGGCCGATGGGGCCGGCGGCGGGTCCTGGGCCGGCCGGGCCGCGGCGGGCAGGATGAGCAAGACGGGCGCGAGCAGGCAGGCGACGGCGGCGCGTGCGTTCATGAGCGACCCCCTGAATTTTTCCATATCAGCTCCTTAGCCATTCCTCCCAGGCTCCGGCCCGCGGGAAGTTGAGGAACGTCAGGAACAGGGACACGAAAAGGAGCTTGTAAAAGTCGAGGACCTGTCCGGCGACGAGGAAGAGGGCCAGACCGGCGACGGCGGGGACTTCGCTCAGGACCAGCATGATCAGGGAGGCGCTTTGGACGCGCCTGAGGGCGGCCGGAAGGTCGGAGGCGTCGCGGCGGCGGAAGAGGCGGGGCCGGAGGACGAGGATGAGCAGGACGACCAGCGCGGCCAGACCGTAGGCGGCGTACCGGAAGGGCTGGGCGTCGTTCCCCGGACCGAGGAAACCGGCGAACGGCGGCCGGGTCCGCCTCAGGACCTCGACCAGGACGAAATAGACGGCCATGCTCACGATGAGCGCGACGGCGACGAGCACGGCCGGCTTGAGGTGGTTCCGCAGCTCTTCGCGAGGGTCCATGGCGACCTCCTGACACGGCGGCCGGCCGGGCCGGTCCGTCCTTCGGATTATATGGGAATCCCGGCGCCCAGGCAATCGCGCCGCGGCCGTTCAGTCGACGTAGAGAAGGAACCCCTTGAGATAGGCGGTCTCGGGATGGTAGACGTTGACAGGGTGGTCGAGGGCCTGGCGGTGCTTCTGGAGGATGCGGACGCGCCGGCCGGCCTCGTGGGCCGCCTGGAAGACGACCTGCTGGAAAAGGGTCTCGTCGACGAAATGGGAACACGAGAAGGTCAGCAGGAAGCCCGGGGCCTTGAGGCGCTGGAGGGCCAGCCGGTTGATGTCCTTGTATCCGCGGCAGGCGGCCACGACGTCGGTCCGCCTCTTGGCGAAGGCCGGCGGGTCGAGGATGATGAAGTCGTGGTCGAGGGCCGGCTCCCGCAGGAACTCGAAGACGTCGGCCTCGAAGAACAGGCCGGAGTCGGCCGCGAGGCCGTTGAGATCGAAGTTCTCCCGGGCCAGGGACAGTGCGGCGGCCGACGTGTCGACCGAGTCGGCCCGGACGGCGCCGCCGACGAGGGCGCAGACCGAGAACGAGCCCGTGTACGAGAAGGCGTTGAGGACCCGGCGGCCCGGCGCGAACCGCCGGACGAGGTCCCGCGACTCGCGCTGGTCGAGGTAGAATCCCGTCTTCTGGCCCTGGGCCAGGCCGACCCAGAACGGGATCCCCGCCTCCCGGACCCGGACCCGGTCGACGGGCTCCCCGTCCAGGACCGCTTCCACGGGCTCGAGGCCCTCCTCGCGGCGCGCCGGCAGGTCCGAGCGCTCGATGACGGCCCGGGGCCGGAGGGCGGCCGCGAGCCGGTCCACGACGGCCGGCTTGAGCTTGTCCATGCCCAGGGTCGCGACCTGCAGGACGAGGACGTCGTCGTACATGTCGGCGACCAGGCCCGGCAGCCCGTCCCCTTCCGAATTGACGAGGCGACGGGCGTTGGTCACGGACGGGTCGAAGAGCCGCGAACGGAGCGCCAGGGCCCGGTCGAGGCGACGCATCACCGCCGTTTCCGGCGGCTCCTCGCCGAAGGCGATCATCCGCCCGGTGATGGTGCTCTTGCGGTTGAAATAGGCGTGCCCGAGGAGCTCGCCTCCCGCGGCCCGCACGGCCAGGATGTCGCCGTCCTCGAAGGCCGGCAGGTCCTTGATGGCGCCCGAGAAGATCCAATGGTGGCGGTGGCGGATCGCCTTGTCGCGGCCGGGTTTGAGGACGGCCGAGGCCCTCACGCCGGCCTCCCGGCGAGCAGACGGACCACGGGCCGGTCCGGTTTGGAGAACTCGGCCTCGTCCATCTCCAACGGGGCCAGCCAGCGCAGGGCGTCGTGGTCGGTGAGGCGGGTGGGCTCGCCGAGGAGCTCGGTCCGGAAGACGAGGAGCTCGAACCGGGCCGTCGGACCGGCGAAGGGCACGGCGCAGAGCCGCTCTCCGACCTTCGCGACGACGCCCAGCTCCTCCTCGAGCTCTCGGGTCAAGCCGCGCTCGGGCGACTCCCCGTCCTCGAGCTTGCCTCCCGGGAACTCCCACAGGCCGCCGGCCACGAGCTCCGGCCGGCGCCGGGCGACGAGGACCTTGCCGTCGCGCTCGACGACCGCCGCCGTCACGATCCTCGCCGCGCCTTCGTTCTCTTTCATGTCCCGGCTTTCCCGCCCATCTTATTCCAGGCCCGTCCCGTTGACAAGCAGAGAGAGCGCCGAGAGACGTTCGCTGGGTCGCCGCTTCCAAACACACTCTCGAGGGGGCGAGGGGAATATCCTCGCAGATCCCCGTTGCTGGAGGAGGGGCGGCAGGGAGCGGAGCTTGCGAAGCGACCATCAGCGCCGTTCCGGAGTCGCTCGGAGGAGCGGCGCTGGGAGATATCGGGAAAGAGCGCTTTCTCACGATATTTCGCAGGATCCGGACTCCGGGTGCTCCGTCCCGATCCTGCCCGGTCCGCTCACCGGGGTTCGCTCCCCGTTCCCCGGGGGGCCGGGGAGCCAGAGGATATCCCTGGGCCAAAAACCGAGAGAGTGTGCCTCGGTAAGGCGGAGTGACCTCCGGGGGGACTTGTGCTAAAATGGCCGGATCATGAAAGTCGCTTTCCTCGCCTCCGAAGTCATCCCCTACGCCAAGACGGGCGGCCTGGCCGACGTGGCCGGGGCCCTGCCCAAGTTCCTGGTCCGCCTCGGCGCCGACGTCCGGGTCTTCATGCCCCTCTACCGGGAGGTCCGCAAGAAGAACCTGCCGCTCGAGCCCGTCCTCGTCGGGCTGCCCGTGCCGATGGGCGGCGGCCCCGTCAGCTGCTCGGTCTTCGCCCACCGCGCCGAGGGCGTGACGGTCCTGTTCATCGACCGCCCCGACTACTACGACCGCGACCAGCTCTACGGGACGCCGGCCGGCGATTACCCCGACAACGCCGAGCGCTTCGCCTTCTTCTCGCGGGCCGCGCTCGAGACCATGAAGGCCCTGGATTTCCGGCCCGATGTCGTCCACGGCCACGACTGGCAGGCCGCGGCCGCCTTCGCCTACCTCCGCCACGTCTACGCCGCCGACCCGTTCTTCGCCCGGACCCGCTCGCTCTTCACCATCCACAACCTGGCCTACCAAGGCCTGTTCGAGCGCGAGGTCCTCAGCCGCGTCGGCCTGCCCGAGGCCCTCTTCAACATGGACGACCTCGAGTTCTACGGCCAGGTCAATACCCTCAAGGCGGGCATCCTCTACAGCACGGCCGTCACCACGGTCAGCCCGCGGTACAGCCGGGAGATCCAGACGCCCGAGTTCGGCTGCGGCCTCGACGGCCTCCTCCGCCACCGCGCCGCGGCCCTCTTCGGCATCCTCAACGGCGTCGATTACAAGGATTGGGACCCGGTGACCGACCCCCTCATCCCGCGCAACTTCGGGCCGTCCGACATGAGCGGAAAGGCGGCCTGCCGCGACGAGCTGGCCCGGATGTTCGGGCTCGCGGTCCCGGCCGGGATGCCCGTGGCCGGCATGGTCACCCGCCTGGCCGGCCAGAAGGGCCTGGACATCGTCTGCGAGGCGCTCGAGGGCCTCCTCGACCTGGGCCTGACCTTGGTCATCCTGGGCACGGGCGAGGCCAAGATCCAGGATTTCCTGGCCGCGGCGCAGAAGAAGCACCCGTCGCGGATCGGGCTCAAGATCGCCTTCGACGAGCGCGTCGCCCACACCATCTACGCCGCGAGCGACCTCTTCCTCATCCCCTCGCGCTACGAGCCGTGCGGCTTGACCCAGATGTACGCCATGAAGTACGGGACGGTCCCCGTCGTCCGGGCCACGGGCGGCCTCGACGACAGCGTCCAGGAGTTCGACGCGGCCTCCGGCCGCGGCAACGGCTTCAAGTTCGGCGAGGCGGCCCCGGCCCCGCTCCTCGAGGCCGCGGCCCGGGCGGTCAAGGCCTACGGCCGGGCCGGCGAATGGCGGGCCCTGGTGGCCAACGCCATGGCCGCGGATTTCTCCTGGGAGCGCTCGGCGGCGGCCTACCTCGACCTGTACCGACGGATCTCGGCCGCCTGACCTAGCCGCGGCTCAGGAACTGGGCCGCCGTCTCCGGCGGGACGGGATTGATGTAGAAGCCCGTCCCCCATTCGAACCCCGCCACTTTGGTCAGGATGGGGAAGATCTCCAGGTGCCAATGATAGCTGCGGTCGATGTCCGGCCAGCCCTTGAGGGACAGGGCCCGGTTGGGGGCCTGGTGGAGGACCATGTTGTAGGGCGGGTCCCCGACCGTGTCCTTGAGCCGGGTCAGGACCCGCTTGAGCGTCTCGGCCAGGCCCAGAAGCTCGTCCCCGCCGACGTCGGTGAAAAAGGCCGAGTGGCGCCGCGGGTAGACGGCCATCTCGAAGGGGAAGCGCGAGGCGAAGGGCGCGACCGCGGTGAAATGGCGGTCGCGGGCCACGATCCGCTTGCCGGCCGCCTCTTCCTCGCGCAGGATGCGGCAGAAGCCGCACTCCTTGAAGGATCGCAGCAGGCGGTCGGCGCCGTAGATCTCCTCCTTGACGCGCTTGGGGACGATGGGCGTGGCCACGATCTGGGAGTGGGGGTGGCTCAGGGAGGCCCCGGCCTCCTTGCCCTTGTTCTTGAAGAGCTGGACGTACTGGTAGTGGAGCTCGCTCTCGATCGTCCGGATGCGCCCTTGGAAGACGCCGAGGACGTCCCGGACGTGGGCCACCGGCAGGTCGGCCAGCTCCAGGCCGTGGAGGGGGTTCTCGATGACGACCTCGTGGACCCCGGTCCCCTCCATCGACGGGAAGACGCTCTCGGCGGGCTTGGGCGGCGGGGTGCCGCGCGTCAGGGCCGGGAACTTGTTGGGCACGACCCGGACGGTCCAGCCCGGCGTATCGGGCCCCGTGCCGGCGGCCCGCAGGGCGAAGACCTCGGGCGGCGTCTTGGCCTCGTTCCCCTCGCAAAAGGGGCAGAAGCCGGCGGCCTCGGCCGCCGGGGCGGCCCCGGGGGCGGGCCGGAAATCGTCGGGCCTCTTGGCCCGTTCGGTGGCGATGATGGCCCAGCGGCCGCTGACGATGTCCTTTCTCAGCTCCGACATCACGCCCCCAGCATCTCTTTGATCTTGGCCTTGAGCTCGTCGAGGGAGGCCGACTTGACGACGTAGGCATCGGCGGCCCAGGTCATGAAGTCCTCCTTGTAGCTCTGGTAGGCCGAGTTGATGATGATGGGCACGTCCTTGCGCAGGCCCATGATCTGGGTGATGAGCTCGATGCCGTTCTTGCCCGGCATGCGGATGTCGGTGATGATGAGGTCGAAGGCGTTCCGGCCGATCTCGGCCAGGGCGGCCTCGGCGTCGGTGACGGCGACGACCTCGTACCCTTCCCCCCTCAGCTCCTCTTCGTAGAGAAGGCAGAGGGCCTTCTCGTCCTCGACGAGCAGGATCTTCTTCTTCATGGCTGGGGCTCCTTGTCGCGGTAGTTGAAGGTCAGGCGGAAGATGGTCCCCTTCCCCACCCGGCTCTGGACGTCGACCTTGCCGCCGCAGGTGTCCATGACCCGCTTGATGAACGGCAGGCCCAGGCCCATGCCTTTCTCCTTGGTCGTGAAGAAGGGCCGGAAGAGCTGGTCCTTGTCGGGATTGGAGATGCCCCGCCCGGTGTCCCGGACGGAGACGACGTACCCGGAGCGGTTCTTCCGGTAGCCCCGGATGGCGACCGCGCCGCCCGCGGGAGTGGCGTCGAAGGCGTTGTCGAGGAGATTGCGGACGACCTCCCCGAACGAGGTCGGGTCGCACAGGATCTCGGGCGGGCAGGGATCGACGCGGAGATCGAGGGCGTACCCCTGGCCCTTGGCCCGGACCTCGGGGCTGTCGACGACGGCGGCCAGGGCCGGAGCCGGATCGAAGTAGACGGGCTCCTTGAGACTGACCTTGAGGAAGTGGCCCATCTGGTAGATGATGTCCTCGAGGCGGCGGACCTCGTCGCGGATGATGGCCAGGTTGCGACGCTTCTTGTCCTCCGGCACGTCGGGCTTGAGGAGCTGGTCGGTGAAGCCGCCCACGGCCACGATGGGATTGCGCAGCTGGTGGGTCACGAACAGGGCCATCTCGCCCATGGCCGCCATCTTCTCCACCTCGAGGAGCTTCTTGTGCAGGCTCGTCGAATAGATGTAGTTGCCGGCCATCAGGCCGCAGACGCCGGCCAGCTTGATGTCGGCGGCGGCGATGGGATTGCGGGTGATGGCGTTGTCGAGGACGATGACGCCGACGACGTCGTCGCGGGCCAGGAGCGGCACGCACAGGAATTCGTCGACGCCGATGAGGTTGAGGAAGCGCCGGTCGACGAGAGGGTCGCTGGCGGCGTCCCGGACGTGGAGGAGCTCCTTGCGGCAGACCGCGGCGGCCGGCAGCAGGGCCGACTCCTCATCGGCCGCGTAGACGAGGCCTTTGAGGCGCCCGCTCAAGGTGTCCTGGTTCTTGGCCACCAGGGCCCGGTTGTGCTCGAGGATCTCGACGTAGCCGATGCCCGGCGTCGACAGGACCTCCCAGATCAGGCCGGCCTCCTCGGCCGAGCGGGGGCCCAGCCACATCTCGCCCTTGATCCGGTCTCCCTGGCGGAGGAAGAGCATGGCCCGGTTGAAGCCGACGCCCGAGCCCGAGGTCAGGGCCGTCAGGATGACCAGGAGGTTGTCCTCGAGCGAGAAGGGCTGGAAGAAGCTCTGGGAGATGATCGACAGGAGCATGAGCTCGCGGGGGGCGTCGCGCTCGAAGTCCGGCGAGAGGATGTTGTAGGACTCGATCATTCGCAGGACCACCCCTTGGGCACGACCCGGACGCCGCCCTTGCTGATCTTGAAGTCGCCGGCGTCCTTGTCCGCGTCGAAGCCGACCTCGAAGCGCTCGGGCAGGACCGCGCCCTTGTCCACGAGGGCCCGCCGCAGGCGGGCTCCCCGGCGGACGTGGGCGTCGCCGAAGACGATGGAGTCGACGATCTCGGCCCCCTCGTCGACCCGCACTCCGGGCCCGACGATGGAGTGGACGACGCGGCAGTCGGTGAACGAGCTCCCGGGCCCGATGATGGACGCCCGGAGGTCGCCGCCGGAGACGAAGGTCGGCGGATACTGGGGCTTGTAGGTCCGGATCGGCCAGGCCGGGTCGCGCAGGATGACGGGCGGCGACGGGTCGAGGAAGGCCATGTTGGCCTCCCAGTAGGCGTCGATGGTGCCGATGTCCTCCCAATACCCGTCGAAGGGGTGGGCGAAGACGCGGTGTCCGGCGATGAGCGCGGGGATGATGTCCTTGCCGAAGTCGTGGGCGCTCTTGGGGTCGCGGGCGTCCTTGATGAGGGCCTTGATGAGGACCGGGGTCTTGAAGAGGTAGACGCCCATCGAGATCAGGCTGCTCCCGGCGTCCCAGGGCGCCGGGAAGGGCTTGCGCGGCTTCTCGGCGAACTGGACGATGCGGTTCTCCGCGTCGACGCCGATGACGCCGAACCGGGAGGCTTCGCCGATGGGGATGGTCCGGGCCATGATGAGGGCGTCGGCCTCGGTCCGGCGGAAGGCGTCCAGGAGCTGGCGGTAATCGGAGGCGTAGATGTGGTCGCCCGACAGGACCAGGACGGCCTCCGGGTTCTCGTGCTGGATGGTGTAGATGTTCTGGAACACGGCGTCGGCCGTGCCCTCGTACCAGTTGTCGCTGACCCGGCCCTGGGCCGAGAGGGAGATGATGAAATCGCCGCTCTCGGCGTGGAAGATGTTCCAGCCGTTGGTGATGTGGCGGTCGAGGGACAGCGATTTGTACTGGGTCAGCAGGACGATGCGGCGCAACCCCGAATTGAGGGCGTTCGACAGGCTGAAATCGACGATGCGGTAGGCGCCGAGGAAGGGCACGGACGGCTTGGCCCGGTCGCGCGTCAGGGGATAGAGGCGCTCGCCCTTGCCTCCGCAGAGGATCATGGTCAGGGTCTTTTTGGTCATGGGATCCACGGCGCGGTCCGCTCGGCCCGATCGGGCGGCCGGCCGGGGGATCCGGAGGAGGCGACCGTCAGGTCAGCGGACACGCGGCTCCTTCAGCGTCACGGCCAGGCGTTTCGTTCCCTTGCCGGCCAAGCCGACCGGCCAGATGGGACAGAGGCAGAACCCTTGATGGATTATATCAAATCCGCCCTCGGATTGGGAGAGGGTCCGCAGGGGGTAGGACCACAGGGCCCCGGCCCCCTCGGGTTCGAAGGCCAGCGCCCCTCCGTAGAGGGCCGCGACCGGCGCGTCGTTGCGGAGAGCCATCTCGTGGGGGAAGGCCAGGAGGTTCCATTCCGAGCCGTACAGGACCTCGATGGGACGGCCCGACAGGTTCTCGATCTCGATGGCCACGCGGAGGGAGCCGGCGGCGCTTTCGACCGTCTTGCGCAGCGAGACCGGCGCGGGGCCGGCTCCGGTCCGGAGGAGGCCGCGCCGTTCGAGGCCCAGAACGGGCCCGTCGACCGTGCACAGGAAGGCGCCCGTCCCGAAGTCGCCCAAGTCCTCGGCGGTCCCGTTCCGAAAAGCCTCTTCGGCCGTGCCGGGCGCGAAGAAGCGGTCGACGAGCGAGCGGCGGGGGCCCCGGTCGTAGCGCAGGAGCTCCTCCGCCCCGGGAGGCAGGGCCTTGCCGAGTTCGTGGATGCTCTTGCCGCCGCCCCCCTCCCCCGCCGGGCCCGCCTCGGCCGGGCGGTGGTAGGCCTCGCGGCGACGGCTGAGGACGTTCGAGAGGTTCCGCGAAGCCGGGATGTGGTCGATCTCGAGGAGCGTCCCGCCGGGGTCCGGCTTGACGGCCAGGCCGAAGTCCGCGTCCCGGAAGAAGAGCTCGGCCTTCCCGTCGCCGTCGTAATCGAGGGCCCGCCAGCCCCGCGGCGCGGGCGTCCCCTTCTCGGCCTCGAGCAGGTGGCGGTAGGCCGCTTCGCGCAGATGGGGCAGGTAGAGGCCGCCGAAGACGCCGTGCCAGTAGGGATCGTTGCACTGGGCCCGGTAGAGGTCGGCCCGAACACAGGCCGGAGCGTCCGCCGCGCGGACGGCCTCGGAGACCATGATCATGCGCTTGTGGAGGTGGTCGGCTTCCGGGTACTTGCGCAGGAAGTCGCGGAACAGGCCGCCGCGGAGGAACCGGCGCCCCTCCGGGCCGGCGGCCGCCTTGAGACGGGCGAAGGCGGCCTGTTCGTCGGGCTCGAGCACCCACTCCATCATTTCCTCGTACGAGGCCGGCGGGACGTAGACCCGCCCGGCCGGCGGGCGCGCGTCCAAATACGCGGAGAACGGCCGCGCGCGCACGCCGCGGTCCTCGACGAAGCGCAGGAACCGCTCGAGCCAGCCCTCCTCGTAGACCCATCGATGGGTCCCGGGCCAGAGGCCGAACTTCTCGCCGTCGTCGCCCAGAACGGCCGTCCCGCCGGACGCGGCGAGGGGCCCCAGATAGCGCTCGAGGTCCTCGAGCGGGCGGAACGGGATGAGATACCGGAGGGTCTTGTCGATGGGAAAGACCCGCAGGGGGCGGCCTTGGTCCTCGGTGACGTAGCTCGCGTGGAGGTCGGGCACGCCCGCGTAGCGGAAGTGCTCTTCGTCGAGCAGCGTGTATTCGAGGCCCGCCTCGGCCAGCGTCCGCGGCAGGTGGGGCTCCCAAACCCGCTCGGTCAACCAGGCCCCCCGCGGCCGGCGGCCGAACCGCTCGCCGAGGTAATCGCCCATCATCCGGAGCTGGCCGAGGCGGTCTTCCTCGGGGATGAGCGTCAGGACGGGCTCGTAGAAGCCGCCACCGAGGAGCTCCGCCTGCCCGCGGCGGACCATTTCCCCGGCGAGGTCCCAGCAGCCCCGTTCGTTCTTCTCCATGTACTCCCAGAGCGGGCCCGAGAAATGGAGGGCGAAGGCGAACGACGGATGGCGCGCGAGGCCTTCGAGCAGGGGGCGGTAGCAGTCGGCGAAGGCCGTCCGGAAGACGTGGGCGAAATTGCCGACCGGCTGATGGCAATGGATCGCGAACAGGAGGTCCGGACCGCTCATGGCGCCCCCACGCCCTCCTGGGCCAGGACGTAGGCCAGGACGGCCAGGACGATGGCCTGGAGCTCGAGCTCGCGCGGGTGGACGGCGGCCACGGTGTCGAGGGCGGAGTGGTGGACGTCGAAGTAGGGCTGGGCGTTGGGCAGGACGGCGGCCGGTTCCGCGCCCTGGGCGACGAGCGGGGCGACGTCGACCCCTCCCCCGCCGGGGCCGACGGCGGCGATGCCGAAGGGCCGCAGCAGGTCGCGCAAGGCCGTCATCCGCTCGAGGGCCGCGGAGCCGGGCCGGCCGACGGCCAGCCCCACGGGGACGAAGGCGCCCCGGTCGGATTCGGCGGCCACGACGTGCCGCTCGCCTTTTCGCAGGGGCGAGGCGGCGTAGGCCCGGCCGCCCGTGCCGCCGAACTCCTCGTCCATGAAGAAGACGGCCCGGACGGTCCTCTTCGGCCGCAGGCCGAGGTCGCGGAGCAGGGCCAGGGCCTCGAGGGCCGCGGCGCAGCCCGCCGCGTCGTCGTGGGCGCCGACGGAGAGGTCCCAGCTGTCCAGGTGCCCGCCCAAGAGCACGATCTCGTCGGGCCGCTCCGTGCCGGTGATCTCGCCGACGGCGTTGGCCGAGACGACCCGGCCTTCGTTCCGGCAGTCGAGGGTCAGGGTCACCCGGGCGTCCGGCTCCTCGCGGAGGAGCGCGCTGAGCCGGTCGGCGTCGGCGGTGGCGACGGCCGCCGCCGGGATCTCCGGCGCGCCCGGTTCGTATCTCAGCATCCCGGTGTGGGGGTGGCGGTCCTCGCGGAAGGTCAAGGAGCGGACCAGGACGGCCACGGCGCCGTTGCGGGCCGCGGCCGAGGCCCCGGCCACCCGCTGGTCGGCCGCCCCGCCGTAGGCGGCGAAGGGCTCGGCCAGGCGCCGGTCCATCGGGCGGTCGTAGAGGACGATCCGTCCCGCGGCCTTCGGTCCCAGGGCGGCGGCTTCGTCCAACGATCGGACCCCGACGACGGGGGCGGTGATGCCTCCGGGCGGCGTCCCGACGCTGCCGCCCAGAGCGGCCACGGCCAACGGCACGGCCGGTCTTGTCCCCGTGGCGGCGACGGACGCTTCGGCCGCCGCGCCCCTCACCCACCGCCCGACCTCGACCGGCTCGCTATGGACGTTCGCCAGGCCCGCTTCGGACATGAGTTCGAGGGAGAGCGCGACGGCGGCGTCGGCCTCGGCGGACCCCGTCAACCGGGGCCCGACGGCGCAGATCCGTTCGAGGAACCGGTGGGCCCGCTCCCCGGCCAGCCCGGTCTCGCGGAGACGGTCGACGACGTCCCGGTAGCGCGCCGCGGCGTCCGGAGCGCCCGACCGGCGGGCGCAGGCCGGCGCCAGGCAGACGGCCAGGACGACGAAGAGGACCCCGGCGTTCCGTCGTCTCATGGCCCTGCCTCCCTCAGCGGTGGAGGAAGCAGCGCTCCGAGTCGAGCTCGCCGGGCTTGCGGGTGATGATCATGGCCAGGCCCAGCTCATCGGCTTTGTCGATGACCTCCTGGTCCTTGACCGAACCGAGCGGGTAGATGAGGGCCGTGATGCCGTGCCGTCCGGCCAGCTCGACGACGTCCGGGAAGGGCATGAAAGCGTCCGAGGCCAGGACGGTGCCTTCCGGGCCGTAGCCGCGCCGCGAGAGCCGGACGGCGTCCTCGGCCGAGTCGATGCGGCTGCGCTGGCCCGAGCCGATGCCGTGGGTCTTGTCCTCGGTCCCGATGACGACCGCGTTGGAGCGGGTGAAACAGGCCACCGTCCAGTTGAACAGGGCCGCCCGGACCTCCGCGGGCGAGGGCTTCCGCTTGGAGACGACGTCGACCGACTCCGGCGAGACGATCTTGGAGTCGAACCGCTTCTGGAGGAGCAGTCCGCCGGCCACCCGCTTGACCTCGAGCCCGTTGTCGACGGCCGCGGCATCCAGCGGGGCGCCCATGCGGACGACGCGCAGGACCTTGCGGGTCGCCAGGACCTCGAGGGCCTCGGGCGCGAAGTCGGGGGCGTAGACGACCTCGACGTTGCGCGGGCTCTCGACGAGGAGCCGGGCCAGGGGCTCGGTGACCCTGTAGCTGAAGACGTCGACGCCGCCGAAGTTCGACAGGGGGTCGCACTTCCAGGCCTTCTCGAAGGTGGCCACGGCCTCGTCGCCGAGGGCCACGCCGCTCGGCATCTCGTGCTTGATGATGACGCAGGCCTGGCGTCCCGGGAAGACCTGGACGAGCTTGCGGGCCAGGCGCTGTCCGAGGTCCATGTCGCCGACGTTGATGTAGCTCAGGCCCTTGGTCCCTTCCTGCAGGACCTCGATGTTGCCCAGGTTGGGGCCATCGGCGCCGGCCTCCTGGTAGAAGGCGGCCGGATAGCCGGGGTTCTCGCCGTAGCGCATGGGGAACTTCTTGACGAACGTGTCCTCGCCGAGGACGAGCGTGTCCGGGAAGTCCTCGCGGACCTTGGTCGTGTACTGGCTGCGGGCCGTGCGTTCGGGCTTGCTCATGGTCATGTCCTTTCGCTGCGGTTGATGATGCGGACCTCGACGGCGGCCGGATCGGCCAGGGAGGCGAAGACGCAGGCCACGGCGACGCGGAAATCCTTGGCCCCGGGGGCCGGGGCCAGGGCCGCGTAGGCCGCCTCGGCCGTCTCCGCGGCCGCCTCTCCCTCGAAGGCCAGCCGGCGGGGCTCGCCCGTGAAGACGGGCAGCGGGTCGGCGTTGGGGCCCTCATACGTGGAAACGAGCCGCCCCTCCCCCGGCCGCAGCCCGACCTCGAAATAGCTGCGCAGGCTCTCGCCCGCGGGGCCGCGGCGGACGACGCTCAACCCGGCCCGGGAGCCGGCCAGACAGCCGCTGACGCGCGGCGTGTAGATGGGCGCGTCGGGCTCGTAGTCCCAACGGGCCAGGGCCCCCGACAGCACGGCCACCGGATCGGCCCCGGGGGCCAGGCCGTCGCGGACGTCCGCCGTCTGCTTGCCGTTCGAGACGGCGATGCCGGCCGGTCCGAACAGGACGGCCGGGTAGACGAGCAGGTCGACGTTGCCTTGGCGGAGGGTGGCCTCGTCGGTCGGCTGGACCCAGACGCCACCGTCCCGAAAGACGAGCCGGCGGGCCTGGCTCGAGGCCGAGCGGCCGGTGATCGCGTAGAGGACGACGGCCGCGCCGCCGCGCGGCGGCGCGCCGATCGCGACGAGCCGTCCGGGATATTCGAGGGCCGCGAGAAGGCGGTCGGGAGCGTTCATCGGTCCGTCCTTTCGGGCCCATTGATAACACAGCCGAGAGAGACAAGTCAAAGGACGGCCGAGAGGCGGGTTCCATTTTCCCGCGCCTTTGGTACAATCTCCCTCTGAGCCCGACAAAGGAGGTCGCCGCGGCCATGAAAAGACCCGAGCATCAACCCGAACAGTCCTTCCGCGACCCGGAATTCCTGGAATCCCTCGAAGGCCGGACGCTGCGCATCCTGAGCGAGTACCTCGGCCCGATGACCCGTCTCGACAAAGCCAAGATCAACAGCACCATCCTGTTCCTCGGCTCGGCCAAGGCCGATCCGACCAACGCGGATTCGGCCTTCCACCGCTACTACTGGGAGGCCGAGGAGCTGGCCTACCTGCTGGCCAAGTGGGCCATCGGCATCAAGACGCCCAAGGGCAAGGACTTCGTCGTCTGCACCGGGGCCGGCCCCGGGATCATGGAGGCGGCCAACCGCGGCGCCGCCCGGGCCGGCGGCAAGACCATCGGCATGAACATCTCCCTGCCCCAGCCGCAGCCCGCCAATCCCTACGTGACCCCTGACCTGTCCTTCTCCTTCCACTATTTCTTCATGCGCAAGTTCTGGCTGACCTACAAGGCCAAGGCCGTCATCATCTTCCCCGGCGGCTTCGGCACCCTCGACGAGTTCTTCGAGATCGCCACCCTCCTCCAGACGAGCAAGATCTCCAAGAAGGAGATGGCCCTCGTGCTCTACGGCCAGGACTATTGGAGCGACCTCATCAAATTCGATTCCATGGTCCGGAAGGGCGCCATCTGCGCCGACGACCTCGATCTCTTCCGGGTCTGCTCGACGCCCAAGGAGGCTTTCGCTTTCCTCAAGAAGAGACTTCTGGGGTCCCTTGCCTGATCGCCGGGCCGCCGCGGCCGCGGCCGGCGTCGTCCTGCTCGCCCTGGCTTCGTCCCCGGGCTGCGCGCGCCTGCCTCGCGAGGCACGTGTCGCCCGGGCCGTCGAGACCGGGACCGCCTCCTGGTACGGCGGGGAGTTCCACGGCCGGCCGACGTCGAGCCGGGAGATCTACGATATGAACGACCTGACGGCGGCCCACCGGACCCTGCCGTTCGGGACCTTCGTCATGGTGACCCACCTCGCCACCGGCCGCGCCGTGGTCGTCCGTATCAACGACCGCGGGCCGTTCGTCCGTGGCCGCGTCATCGACCTGTCCCTCGCTGCGGCCCGCGTCATCGGCCTGGTCGGCCCGGGCACGGCCCGCGTCCGCATCGAGGTCCTGAGGGGCTTCCGGGCGCCCGCGGGGGCCGTCGGCGGCGACGGCCCCGTCTGGCTCCAGGTCGGGGCTTACTCGGTCCAGGAGTCGGCCTACGCGCTGAAAAGAAAGCTCGAAGGACGGTTCGGGGACGTGGCCGTCTCGCGTTTCGAGACCCCGACGGCCGTCTTCTACCGGGTCCGGGTCCGGGCCGCCGCGGGCGAGGCCCAAGCCCTGGCCCGGCGCCTGGCCGCCGAGGGCTATCCCGTGATCGTCGTCCGGGACTGAGGGCTAGCGGCCGGCGCCCGGCTCCTTGAAGAGATAGGCGACTTCGCGGAGGCCGTTCGCGGCGCCGTCGTGGACCGCGTAGCGCCCGCCGGCGAAGAGCCCGGCCGCGCCGAACTCCCCCTTGCGGTTGAGGGCGTAGAACTCCAGTCCGAAGGCCGGCCGGCCCTTGGCGTCGCAGAGCCGGGGCACGAGCTTGGTCTTGGCCGCTACGGCCTGGCAGGCCTCGAGGCAGGCCTGTTCGGGCGACCGTCCCCGGCCCATGGCGTCGACGATGCGGAAGCTGGCGCAGGTCTGCAGGTTGGCCTCGCCCCGGCCGGTCGAGCCGGCCGCGCCGATCTCGTTGTCGACGTAGAGACCCGCGCCGATGATCGGCGAGTCGCCGACCCGCCCGGCCAGCTTCCAGGACAGGCCGCTCGTCGTCGTCACGCCGGCCAGGCGCCCGGCCGCGTCGAGAGCCAGGCAATTGATGGTGCCGTGGGTCCTCAGGACCTCGCGCAAGTCGGCGGTCAGGCCGTCGGCCGAGGGCGGGAGCCAGTTGTCCACGCCGGACATGGTCTCCTTCCAGCGCAGCCAAGCCTCCCGGGACCGCTCGGTCAGAAGGTCCTCCTCCTTGAAGCCGTGGGCCCGGGCGAACTTGAGGGCCCCCTCGCCGACGAGGAGGACGTGGTCGGACCGCTCCATGACCAGCCGGGCCACCTTGGACGGGTTCTTGATGTTGCGCAGCGCGGCCACGGCCCCGGCCCGGTGGGTCGGCCCGTACATGACGGAGGAGTCGAGCTCGACGACGCCGTCCTCGTTGGGCAGCCCGCCATAGCCGACCGACATGTCGTCGGGGTCGTCCTCGACGATGTTGACCCCGGCGACGACGGCGTCCAGGGGATCGCCGCCGGCCTTGAGGACCTCCATGGCCTTCTCGGTCGCCCTCAGCCCGTTGCCGCTGGACACCGCCCGCGGACCGGACGGCGCCGCCGCGCGGGCCCCGGTCCCGCCGAGGACGAGGGCGGCCGCGCCCGCGCCGGCCCCGGCCTTCAAGAAATCGCGTCTCGAGCATCCCGTCATGGTCGTCGTTCTCCTTTCGTGCCGTCGCGGTCCAGGTCCTCGAGGAGCTGGACGAGGACGGTATGGTCCCCTTCGGGCACGGCGAACTTGCGCGCGCTGCCCGAGAAGACATCGGTCTCCCGGCCGTCGACGAGGAGCTGGTACTTGCCCTTCTTGAGCAGCCGCAGCCGGACCTCGCGCCTCTTCAGGACCTTGATGGCGAAGGAGACCTCGGATTCGTTGTAGAGGAAGCGGCGGACGACGGCGCCGCCGTCGACGGACATCAGCGTCTCGCCCTCCTCGCGCAGGGCCGTCGCCGACCCGGAGACCTCGACCTCGTAGTGGCGTCCCTGGACGAGCACCCGGGACAGCCGCCCTTTGGCCTCGGGCTTGAGCAGGCCGAAGCGGAAGCCCTCGTGGGGCGTGAAATCGAGGAACTCCTCGACGGCGGGCAGGGCGACGAGCGGTCCCGCGGCGTGGTGCCTCTCGCCGGCCGCCTCGCCGGTCAGCGAATCGTAGCTCTCCGGCGACAGGCCGAAGCTCCGCCAGCTGCGGAGGAACATGTCGGCGCCCTTGCGGGCCAGCTCCGAGGCCACCGCGTCGAAGCCGTAGGCCTTGAGACCTTGGTAGATGAGATAGTTGAGCGACGGCCGGACGGCGCCGCGCCAAGAGCGCTGGCTCTCGGGCCGGAAGGCGGGATCGTCGCGCGAGATCGAGGGCACGACGAAGTCGCCCCAGAACTGCTTCGGGTCGAGCAGCCGCCGGACCATCCGCTGGGCCCGGTCCTGGTCGGGGATGCCGGCCAGCAGAGGCAGGAAGGCCGAAGCCGTCTTGTGCGCGGAGAACCGGCCGTCCCAGTGGCGGTCGAAGTAGAACCCGGCCCGCTCGTTCCACAGCCGGGCGTTGACGAGCGCCTTCATGCGGTCGTACTCGTCGCGGTAGCGCTCGACGTCGACCGGACGGCCGAGGACGCCGGCCATCTCGGCCAGGCACCAGGCGTCCAGGGCGTAGAGAGCGTTGAGGTCGAGGCAGTTCATGGCCAGGGTCCCGGACGCCTCGTTGAACGAGGCGTCCTCCCAGCTCGGCAGGTCGTCCTGCCCCGACTCCCGGCCCGCCCTCATCTTGCCTGTGGCGTTCCTCTCCCATGAAGGCAGCTCTTTGGCGGCCGGCCCGGGGTCCGAGCCCCACTCGAGCAGCCCGTCGCCGTTGCCGTCGCGGCGGGCCTGGCCGTCGGGCCGGCGGGCCGTCCAGTACTCGTGCCAGCGCTGCAGGGCCGGATAGGCCTGCCGCAGGACCTCGAGGTCGCCGAATCGCTCGAACAGCTTCAACACGACATAGGCGCCGAGGGGCGGCTGCGAGCGGTCCGCCGTGCCGGCCGACCGGCCCCGCCAGCCGGGGACGTTGCCGTTCGGGTACTGGGTCTCGAGGACGGAAGCCAGCGAGTCGAGGGCGGTTTTCTGGCTCTCGAGGGCCAGGCCCAGCAGATTGAGGAAGGAGGCGTCGACCGTGATGGTCCAGTCGTCCCGGCCGCCGTCGGGCCGGGGGTAGAGGACGGCCCGGCCGGCGGGCGCGTAGAAGCGGTGGCCGCCGGGCTTGTAAAGGAGGGCCCAGTGCAGGCCGTCCGACACGGCCTCGGGCACGCCGGCGTAGAGGCCCCGGGCCCTGACCCGCTTCTCCTCGTAAACGACGGCCTCCTCGTCCAGGAAAGCGCCGATGGTCTCGGCGTTCTTGTAACGGGTGATGCGGTCGCTCACGGCGGCGGGGGTCTCGCCGACGCCGGCCACGAAGGCGACCGTCCGGTCGGCGCCGGGCAGGTAGCTCCGGGCCAAGGCGCCCGGCGGGGCGACGCCGGTCTCCCCCGGCAGGCTCGTCCACGCGACGAAGGCGGGTCCGCCCGGCGGGCCGCACCGGCCGCGCACCTGCCCCTCGCCGAAGGCGGCCAGCTCTCCCCTGCGGTCCCATGGGAAGTAGTGGACGAAGGTCACCCGGACCCCGGCCGGAGCGACGACGCGGCCGATGACGGTCCGCTCGTCGCGTCGCGACCATTCGAAGGTCAGCGACTGGCGGCGGGGGGCCGGCTTCATCAGCACGGGCGTCGACCGGCCCATCTTGAACGGCAGGCCGAGGTCGAACCGGGCCCGGGCGTACAGGCCGTCGGGCGAATGGGGACCGGCTTCCGAGACGAGGTAATAGAAGTCCATGCCTTCGGCGCTTTCGCCCTCTCTTTCGACGCGCAGCAGGAAGGCGTAAGCGCAGTCGGTCGTCGGGGCGATGACCAGGCCCGGCCATCCGGCGGCGTCGAGGGCCCCGATATAGGTGTCCTTCCAGGGATAGAAGATCTCGGCCGCGAGGAGGCCCGCGAAGAGCGCGAGGGCGGCGATGAGGAGGGGCGTTTTTCGGATCATCCGGCGGTTCCGGCCTGCGGCCTCCTCTGCGGACACTCTAAGCGAAAGGGGGCCCGAAATCAAGACGCGGGGGGGGTGCTTTTCCCCGCGCCCTGTGGTAGATTAGGGCCTCCGATCCCCGAGGAGGGACGCATGGATTTCCGGCTCTATTTCCGCTCCCGTCAGGGAGAGCTCGTCCACCAGCTGAAGCAGCTCGTCGTCCTCGAATCCCCGACCTCGGACAAGAAGGCCGTCGACGCTTGCGCCTCGTACGTCGCCCGGGAGCTGAAGAAGGTCGGCTGCCGCGTCACGACACATCCGCAGAAGGACCTCGGCGACCTGGTCGTGGCCGAGTTCGCCCCCGGCCGGATCAAGGACGCCGACGACGAGATCCTCGTCCTGACCCACGTCGACACCGTCTGGCCCGTGGGCCAGATCGTCAAGATGCCCTTCTACGTCCAGGGCGATAAGATCTACGGCCCGGGCGTCCTGGACATGAAGGCCGGCCTGGTCATGGTCCTGGCCGCCCTGCGCGCCCTCCACGGCCTCAACGCCAAGCCCGGCAAGCGCATCACCGTCCTCGTCAACACCGCCGAGGAGACGGGACAGGGCGCCGCGGCCGAGCTCATCCGCAAGCTGGCCCGCCGGGCCTCGCTCGTGCTCTGCCTCGAGCCGGCCCTGCCGGGCGGCGCCCTCAAGCTCGAGCGCAAAGGGCGCCTGGTCGTCCGGCTCGACGTCAAGGGCCGTTCGGCCCACGGGGGGACCCCGGAGAAGGGCGTCAGCGCCGTCGAGGAGCTGGCCGCGCAGATCGCCCGGCTCAAGAAGCTCCGGGTCCGCGAGACGACCGTCAACGTCGGCCTCGCCGGCGGCGGCGAGAAGGTCAACGTCGTTCCCGAGAGCGCCTTCGCCCTCCTGGACATCCGGTTCTGGAAGGTCGCGGACCGGGACCGGGTCCTCAAGGTCCTGCGGGAGAGCCCGCCGGTCCTGCGCGGGGCCCGGCTCAAGGTCACCGTCGAGGGGACGACGCCCCCGATGGAGAAGACCAAGGCCTCGGAGAGGCTCTTCCTGCGGGCCCAGGAGATCGCCGCAGGGTTGGGACTGGCCCTCAAGGGCGGCCGGACAGGCGGGGGCTCGGACGCCTCCATCGCCGCCGGCCTGGGCGTGCCGACCCTCGACGGCCTCGGGCCCGACGGCGACGGCCTCCACGCCCGCCACGAGCATCTCCTCCTGCCTTCCCTGGTCGAACGGACGGCCCTTCTGACCGAGCTGTTGAAGGAACTGTGACCGCCGAGGCGGTCGCGTGACGAGCATTTCATAAAGGAGTTCATCATGATCAAGAAGTATTACCTCCTCTCCCCCGGACCGACGCCGGTGCCCGAGCGGGCCCTGTCGGCCGCGGCGGAACCCATCTTCCATCACCGGACCCCGGAGTTCTCGGCCCTTTTCATGGAGGTCACCGAGGGGATCAAGTACGTTTTCGGGACCAAAGAGGACGCCTACATCCTGACGTCCTCGGGCACGGGAGCCATGGAGACCGCCGTGGTCAACCTGCTCAGCCCGGGCGACAAGGTCCTGACCATCAACGGCGGCAAGTTCGGCGAGCGCTGGGGCAATATCTGCAAGGCCTACGGCGTGGCTTATAAGGAGATCGTCCTCGATCCCTGGGGCAAGGACCTCTCCAAGGAGGAGCTCGAGGCCGAGCTCAAGGCCATGCCCGACTGCAAGGCCGTCTTCGCCACCCTGTCCGAGACGTCGTCGGGCGCCATGTACGACATCCAGGGCTTCGGCGAGGTCGTGGCCAAGACCCCGGCCGTGCTCGTCGTCGACGGCATCTCCGGGGCCGGCGTCACGCCCTGCCCCATGGACGACTGGAAGGTCGACGTCTTCCTGTCCGGCTCGCAGAAGTCGTTCATGATCCCGCCCGGCCTGGCCTTCATCGCCCTAAGTCCGAAGGCCTGGGCCCTGGCCGCCGATGCCAAACTGCCCAAGTTCTACTTCGATCTCAAGAAGGCCAAGAAGAACCTGGCCGACAAGACGACGCCTTGGACCCCCGGCATCACCCTCATCGTCCAGCAGAAGCACGCCCTGGACATGATCAAGAAGATGGGCCTCGACGGCCTCTTCGCCCACCACAAAGTCCTCGGCGACGCCACCCGCGCCGGGGTCAAGGCCCTCGGCCTGGAGCTCCTGCCGCAGCGGCCCGGCAACGTCCTGACCTGCTGCAAGGTCCCCGAGGGCATCGAGGGCGGCAAGCTGGTCAAGACCATGCAGGGCAAGTACATGGCCTATATCGCCGGCGGCCAGGAGCCCTACAAGGGCAAGATCTTCCGCATCGCCCACCTCGGCTACATGGGCGGCTTCGACATCATGACCGCCGTCTCGGCCCTGGAAATGACCCTCATGGACCTCGGCTACAAGTTCGAGGCCGGCGCGGGCATCAAGGCCGCTCAGGCCGTCCTGAAGGAGAACTGGCAATGACCAAGATCCTCATCGCCGACGGCATGGACAAGGGGGCCCTCGAACAGCTGAAGGCGGTCCCCGGCTTCGAGGTCACCGTCAACAAAGGGATGAGCGAAGCGGACCTCGTCGCCATCGTCCCGGGCTACAGCGCCATCGTCGTCCGCAGCGCGTCGAAGATCACCCGGCCCGTCATCGAGGCCGGCCGGGACCTCAAGGTCCTGGTCCGGGCCGGCATCGGTCTCGACAACATCGACCGCGAGGCGGCCAAAGAGAAGGGCATCTTCGTGGCCAACACGCCGGCCGCGACCTCCATCACCGTGGCCGAGCACACCTTCGGGCTCATGCTGGGGGCCGTCCGCAACCACTGGAAGGCCATCCTGACGATGAAGGCCCACAAGTGGGAGAAGAAGGCCCTCGAGGGCACGGAGCTCTACGGCAAGACCCTGGGCATCATCGGCTTCGGCCGCATCGGCCACGAGGTGGCCAAGCGGGCCCTGGCCTTCGGCATGACCGTGGTCGCCTACGACATCATCCCCATCAAGACCGACCTCGCGGTCAAACAGGTCCCCCTGGACGATCTCCTGGCGGCCGCCGACCTCGTCACGCTCCACGTCCCCAAGCAGGCCAAGCCCATCCTGGGCGAGGCCGAGTTCGCCAAGGCCAAGACGGGGGTCATCGTCGTCAACGTCGCCCGCGGCGGCGTCGTCGACGAGAAGGCCCTGCGGGCCGCGCTGGACTCCGGCAAGGTCCGGGCGGCCGCGCTGGACGTTTTCGACAAGGAGCCGCCCGAGGATTTCTCGCTCGTCGACCATCCCAACGTCATCCCCATCCCGCACCTCGGCGCCGCGGCGGCCGAGGGCCAGCAGCGGGCCGGCCTGGAGGCCGTCCGCATCCTGAAGGACAAGCTGGCTTAAGAACGGCGTTCCGCGAGGGGCCGTCCCGGCCGGGACGGCCCCTCTTTTTTTCGCCCGCGTTCTGGTAGAATGGACCCATGATCTATCTCGACCACAACGCGACCACTCCCGTCGATCCGGCCGTGGCCGAAAAGATGGCCGCATTCCTGCGCGACCACTTCGGCAATCCGTCCTCGCTCTACCCCATCGGCCGGCGGGTCAAGGAGATCATGAACGAGGCCCGGGAGCGCGTGGCCGCCGCCCTCGGCGCCGACCGGGGCGAGGTCTATTTCACCGGCTCGGGCACGGAATCCGACAACTTCGCCATCTTTGGGACCCTCGAAGCCCGGCCCGGGCGGGACGAGTTCGTGACCTCGGCCGTCGAGCACCCCGCGGTCATCGAGGCCGGCAAGGCCCTGGAGAAGCGGGGCTTCAAGGTCACCTACCTGCCCGTGGACGGGTACGGGACGATCGACCTCGACCATCTGCGCTCCGCCCTGACCCCGAAGACGGGCCTGGTCTCGGTCATGCACGCCAACAACGAGATCGGCACCATCCAGCCCGTCGCCGACATCGTCCGCGTCTGCCACGAGCGCGATGTCCCCGTCCACACCGACGCCGTTCAGAGCTTCGGCAAGATCGACGTCGACGTGCGCAAGCTCGGCGTCGACCTGCTGACCGTCTCGGCCCACAAGGTCTACGGGCCCAAGGGCGTCGGCGCCCTCTACGTCCGCCGCGGCGCGGCCATCTGCCCCTTCGTCCGCGGCGGCCGGCAGGAGCGCGGCCTGCGGGCGGGGACCGAGAACACGGCCGGCATCGTCGGCTTCGGCGAAGCCGTCCGGGTCATGGAAGAGAAGGGCAAGAAGGAGCGGGCCCGGATCGAACACCTGGCCGAGACGCTCAAAAAGGGCATCGAGGACCGCATCCCCGGGGCCCGTTTCAACGGCCATCCCGAGCGACGGGTCAAGGGCACCCTCAATTTCGCCTTCCCGGGATTGGAAGCCGAGGCCATCCTCCTGGCCCTGGCGACCAAGGAGATCTACGTCTCGACCGGCTCGGCCTGCAGCGAGGAATCCGAGGAGGTCTCTCACGTTCTCCAGGCCATCGGCCTGCGGCCCGAGATCGCCCGGTCGGCCATCCGCATGTCCCTGGGCCGCTCCAACACCGAAGCGGACGTGGCCACGGTCCTGCGGGAGCTTCCGGAGATCGTCGCGAAGTTCCGGTCGATGAGCCCCTTCCGCCCGCAGGGCTGAGGGCGGCGTCAGGCCGTCCGTCCGCCCGCCTGCCTCAGGTAGGCATCCCTCACCGAACAGAAATAATCCCGGGCCGCTTCGCGCCGCATGTCCGGGTAGGTCCAATCGAGCGTCTTCGATCCCGTCCGCGTGAATAGGAGCTCGAGGTGGGCGTAGATGCCGTCGGCGAGCGGGACGCGGTGGGCGAAGCCCTTGGCCGTGGCCATGACCAGGGCCGCGGCCGTGACGTAACCGGGGTCGATGTTGGCCGGACGCCCGGCGCTCCCCCCTTCCCGCCGCAGGCCCTCCTCGACGGCGATGGCCCGGACCTTGAGCGCGGGCAGGGTCTCCGGGCGGACGAGGCGCTCGAAGCTCAGGAAGCGCCGGACCAGCCCCGGGCCCGTCTCGGCCTCGTAATAGTCCGTCAGGTCGAACGGGAAGGCCGGGCTCTCGCTGTCGGCTCTCCCCCATTCGGCCTCCAGGCGGCGCCGGACCTCCACGAAAAGCCCTTCCTCTTTATAGATGACGCCGCAGACGAGCTTGACCGGGCTGAATTCCTTCGGCTGAGCCATCGCGTGCCCATTATAAGTCAAATCGCCTGTCCGGTCTTGCCGCCGACGGGACACGCCCGGTTCTCAGCGGAGGGAGGCGCGAGCGAACTGACCTCGGCGGCCCGGGCCGGGGCGTTGCGGAAGGGCACGATTGCGCTTATAATGAGCGCATTATGAAATGGGTCTACATCGAGGACATGGCGGCCTATGACGGCCAGGACGTCGAGGTCCGGGGCTGGGTCTACAACAAGCGCTCCTCCGGCAAGGTCCGCTTCCTGCTCGTCCGCGACGGCACCGGCCTCATCCAGGCCACGGCCTTCAGCGCCGACAAGGACATCCCGTTGTTCAAGGAATTCGACCGCCTGACCCAGGAGTCCTCCGTCATCGTCCGGGGCCAGGTCCGGGCCGAGAAGCGGGCCCCGGGCGGCTTCGAGCTGGCCATGGCCGAGATCGAGGTCGTCCAGGTCGCGGCCGAGTACCCCATCACGCTCAAGGAGCACAGCACGCCCTTCCTGATGGAGCACCGCCACCTCTGGCTGCGCTCGTCCAAGCAGCACGCCATCCTCCGCGTCCGGGCCGAGGTCGTCAAGGCCATCCGCGATTTCTTCGACGGCCGCGGCTTCCGGCTCATGGACACGCCCATCCTGACGCCGAGCGCCTGCGAGGGTACGACGACCCTGTTCGAGACCGAGTACTTCGACCAGAAAGCCTACCTCAGCCAGAGCGGCCAGCTCTACAACGAGGCCACGGCCATGGCCTTCGGCAAGGTCTATTGCTTCGGCCCGACCTTCCGGGCCGAGAAGTCCAAGACCCGCCGCCACCTCATCGAGTTCTGGATGGTCGAGCCCGAGGTGGCCTTCGCCCGGCTCGAGGACGTCGTCGACCTTGGGCAGGACCTCATCCTGTTCATCATGGAGCGCGTCCTGGCCAACCGGCGGGCCGAGCTCGAGACCCTCGAGCGCGATGCCAAGCCCCTCGAGGCCATCCGCAAGCCCTTCCCGCGTCTGACCTACACCGAGGCCGTGCCCATCCTGCGCGAGAAGGGCTCGACCATCGAGTGGGGCGGGGACTTCGGCGCCCCCGAGGAGACCATCATCTCCGAGCTCTACGCGTCGCCCGTCGCCGTGACCCACTTCCCCACCGCCATCAAAGCCTTCTACATGCAGCCGGCGCCGGAGAACCCGGACGTCGTCCTCGGCGTCGATTTCCTGGCCTCCGAAGGCTACGGCGAGGTCATCGGCGGCGGCCAGCGCATCCACGATCCCGACCTGCTCGAGAGGCGGATCGCCGAGCACGGCCTGCCCCGCGAGGCCTACCAGTGGTACATCGATCTGCGCCGGTACGGCAGCGTCCCCCACTCGGGCTTCGGCATGGGCCTCGAGCGGATGGTGTCCTGGATCTGCGGCATCAAGCATATCCGCGAGACCATCCCCTTCCCCCGCCTCCTCTACAGGATCTATCCTTGACCCGCCCGGCGCCCGGCGCCCGCGGCGGCCGGCGGGCCCGGCGGTCCGTGGCCCTGGTCAGCCTCGGCTGCGCCAAGAACCTGGTCGACAGCGAGGTCATGCTCGGCGCCCTCAAAGCGGCCGGCTACGCCCTGACCGGCCGGGCCGAGGACGCGGACATCGTCGTCGTCAATACCTGCGGGTTCATCGGTCCGGCCCGCGAGGAAGCCGAGGCGGAGCTGCGGCGCGTCCTGGCCCTCAAGCGCCGTGACCCGGGCAAGCGGATCGTGGCCGCCGGTTGTTACGTCGAAAGGGACCGGGCCCGCCTGGCCGAAGCGTTCCCCGAGGTCGACGCCTGGACGGGCGTCCGCGCCTTCGACCGCATCGCCGACATCGTCGAGGGCCTGACGGTCCCCGACCCGGGACGGACCTTCCTCTATTCGGACGCCTCGCCCCGCCTGGTCCAGACGCCCGGGACCTGGGCCTACGTCAAGATCTCCGAGGGCTGTTCCCACCGCTGCGGCTTCTGTGCCATCCCGCTCATCAAAGGCCCGTACGTCTCTCGATCCGCGGCCTCGATCGTCCGCGAGGTCCGGGCCCTGGCCGGACAAGGGGTGCGGGAGATCGTGCTCATTTCCCACGACACGACGGGCTTCGGCCGCGACCGCGGCGTCGCGGACGGGCTGGCCAAGCTCCTCGAGCGGCTGGCCCTCGTCGAGGGGCCGAGCTGGCTGCGTTTCCTCTACGGCTATCCCGAGGAGATCTCGGGACGCCTGCTCGAGGCCATGGCCGGCCCCAAGGTCTGCCGTTATTTCGACATCCCCTTCCAACACGCCGATCCCCGCCTCGTCAAGGCCATGCGGCGGGGGCTCGACGGCGAGCGGGCCCTGCGCCTGCTCGATCGCGTCCGGGAGAAGCTCCCCGACGCCGCCTTCCGGACTTCCCTCATCGTCGGCTTCCCCGGCGAGGGCCGCCGGGAATTCGCGGCCCTGCGCCGGTTCGTCGCGGCGGCCCGCTTCGACCACCTCGGCGTCTTCGCCTATTCGCCCGAGCGCGGCACGCCCGCCTTCGCCCTGGGCGATCCCGTCCCGGCCGGGGCCAAGGAGGAAAGGCTCCGGGAGATCATGGAGCTCCAAGCCGGCATCTCGGAGGCCAAGAACGCCGCCCGCGTCGGCCGGACGATCGAGGTCCTGGTCGAAGGCCCGGACGCCGAAGGACCGGGCCTTTGGGCGGGCCGCGGCCGCTTCCAAGCCCCCGAGGTCGACGGCGTCGTCCGCTTCTCCCTCGGGACGGGCCGGTCCGAGCCACCCTCCCCCATCGTCCGGGTGGAGCTCACCGCGGCCGACGCCTACGATCTCGCCGGGAGGATGGCGTGAACAGGACCGCCGCGGCCCTCCTGGCCGAGTTCTTCGGCCTCGGCCTCTCGCCCCTGGCGCCGGGCACGGCGGCCAGCGCCGTCGCGGCCGCGGGCTGGCTGCTGGCCCTCCGCCGCCTGCCCTGGCCCGCCTATCTCATCGTCGTCGCCGCGCTCTTCCTGGCCGGCGCGGCCGCCTCGGCCGCCCGCGCGAAGGAGCTCGGACGGACCGATCCCGGCCGCATCGTCGTCGACGAGGTCTGCGGCCAGCTCGTCGCCGCCGCCTTCCTGCCCGGGACCTGGCTCGCGGCCGGTCTATCATTCGCCCTGTTCCGTTTTTTTGATATCATCAAGCCGTGGCCCATCCGCCGGCTGGAACGGCTCCCGGGCGGCTGGGGCATCATGGCCGACGACATCGGCGCCGGTCTCGCCGCGGCCGCCCTGGCCCGGCTGGCGCTCGCCGTCGTCTGAGCTTCGGAGGACCATGAAGGCCGAGATCATCGCCGTCGGCTCGGAATTGCTGACGCCGGACTTCCAGGACACCAACTCGCTCTATCTCACGGCCGGGCTCGACACCCTGGGCATCGCGGTCGCCTTCAAGACCATCGTCGGCGACGACGAGCGCGACCTGGCCCGGGCCCTGCGGACGGCCCTCGGCCGGGCCGGCGTCGTGCTGTGCATGGGCGGGCTCGGCCCGACCGAGGACGACCGGACGCGGGAAACCCTGGCCAAGGTCCTGGGGCGCCGGCTGGTCTTCCGGGCCGCCATCCGAGAACGCATCCGGGAGCGCTTCCGGCGCCGCGGCTGGCTTATGACCTCGTCGAACCTCAAGCAGTGCTACGTCATCGAAGGGGCCGAGGTCCTCGAGAACCCCAACGGCACGGCCCCGGGCCAGTGGCTCGAGGCCGGGCGCCGGAGGATCGCCCTCCTGCCCGGTCCGCCGCGGGAGATCCGGCCCATGTTCGACGGCCTGGTTCTGCCCCGGCTGGCCGGCCTCGGCCGGGGACTGTCGGCCCGCCGCACGCTCCGATTGACGGGCCTCGGCGAATCGGCCATGGAGAACCTCCTCCGGCCCGTCTATCGGACGGTCCCGGAAGGCGTGACGGTGACGACGCTGGCCGGCCCCGGCGATCTCTCCATCCACCTGATCTTCCGGGGCGGGGCGGACCGGGCCGCGGCCGAGGCCCGGCTCGACGCCCTGGAAGCGGCCGTCGGGCGCGTCCTCGGGCCCTGGATCTACTCCCGCGACGGCTCCGGGCTCGAAGCGGTGGTCGGGTCTCTCCTGCGCGACCGGTGCGCGACGCTGGCCTGCGCCGAGTCCTGCACGGGCGGCCTCATCGGCCACCGGCTGACCGAGGTCGCGGGCAGCTCGGACTATTTCCTGGAGTCCGCGGTCGTCTACGCCGACCGGGCCAAGGTCCGCCGCCTGGGCGTCCCGGCCCGCCTGATCGAACGCCATGGCGCGGTCAGCGCGCCGGTCGCCCGGGCCATGGCCGCGGGCGTTCGCCGGACGGCGGGGGCCGACTTCGGGCTGGCCGTCACCGGCGTCGCCGGCCCCGGCGGCGGGACGGCCCGCAAGCCGGTCGGGCTCGTCCACTTCGCCCTGGCCCACGCCCGGGGGACCGCCGTCGAGCGCCATCTCTTCGCGGGCGGGCGGAGCGCCATCAAGTTCCAAGCTTCGCAGAAAGCCCTCGACATGCTCAGGAAAGCCCTTATCAACGGCGCTCCGAAAGCCGTATAATGGGCCCAGGTGATCCCATGCGGGCTTTCGTCGCCATCGACCTCGCTCCCGAGATCAAGGCGGTCCTGCGGGAGGTCGTCCGGGCCCTCCGGGCGACGCGGGCCGACGTCCGCTGGGTCGAGCCGGAGGGCATGCACCTGACGCTGAAGTTCCTCGGCGAGATCGACGCCGCGCGGGCCGACCGCGTCGGGGAGGTTCTGGCCGCGGCGGCCCGGCGCCATCCCGCCTTCCCCCTCCGTCTCGAGGGCACGGGCGCGTTCCCCGGCGACCGCGCGCCCCGCGTGTTCTGGGCCGGCATCGCCGCGGGACCGGAGCTGGCCGCCCTTCACGCCGACCTCGAAAAGGCCTTGGCCGCCGAGGGCTTCGAGCCCGAAGCGCGGGAGTTCCGGCCGCACTTGACCCTGGGTCGGGTCAAGGGGCCGGGCCGGCTCCGGGAAGCCTCGGCCGAGATCGAGAAGAGGCGCGCCGAGGCCTTCGGAGCGATGACGGCGCGCCGGATCGGCCTCGTCGAGAGCCGCCTCGGCCCCGGCGGCCCCGTCTACCGGATCGTCCACGAAGCGGAGCTCGCATGAAAGCCTTGTTCGTCCTGGCCTCCTATCTCCTCGGGTCCGTCCCCTCCGGCTATCTCATGGTCCGTTGGACGGGCCGCAAGGACGTCCGCGACTTCGGCAGCCGGAGCACGGGGGCGACCAACGTCCTCCGCGTCGGCGGCTGGAAGACGGCCTTGCCCGTGGCCCTCTTCGACATCCTCAAGGGCTTCCTGCCGGTCTTCCTGGCCGGGAAGCTCGCCGGGGACCCGCTCCTCGCGGCCCTCTGCGGCGCGGCGGCCGTCGTCGGCCACTGCTTCCCCTTCGCCATCGGCTTCCGCGGCGGCAAGGGCGTGGCCACCGCGCTCGGCGCCTTCGCCGCCATTTCCGCGGTCCCCGTGCTCGCCAGCGCCGGCGTCTTCCTCGTCGTCGTGTCCCTCACCCGCTACGTCTCTCTCGGCTCGGTCCTGGCCGCCCTGGTCTATCCGGCCGTGTTCTTGGCCGTCGGCGGGCGCCGCGACGTGGCGCTGGTCGCCGCCGGCCTGGCCGTCCTGATCGTCCTCCGCCACCGGGCCAATATCTTGCGCCTCCTCGAAGGCACGGAGCGGAAGCTCGGGGAGAAAGCGTCGTGAGGGCGGCCGTCATCGGCGGCGGCAGCTGGGGCTCGGCCTTCGCCCGCTACCTCGGCTCTCTCGGCATCCCCACCCGTCTGTGGATCCGGGAGCCGGACGTCCTGGCGGAGACCCGCCGGACCGGCGAGAACGCGGCCTTCCTGCCCGGCTTCAAATTCCCGGCGGCGGTCGAGTTCGCCGACGACCTGCGGGAGACCGCGGCTTCCGGCGAGCTCGTCTTCATCGCCGTCCCGTCCGATTTCTGCCGGTCCGTCTACGGCCGGATCGCCCCGGTCCTCGACCGGGACCGGACCGTGGTCAGCCTGACCAAAGGCTTCGACAAACGGACCCTGATGCGCATGAGCCAGGTCATGGAGGAGGTCTTCCGGCCGCCCGCCCGGCCCCGGCTGGCCGTGCTGTCGGGGCCGAGCTTCGCCCGCGAGGTCGCCGCCGGCAATCCCACGGCCCTGGTCGTGGCCTCCCGCGAGCCGGCCGCCGCCCGCGAGGTCCAGCAGGCCGTTTCGAGCGCGAGCATCCGGGCCTACACGTCGTCGGACGTCACCGGTGTCGAGGTGGCCGGGGCGCTGAAGAACGTCGTGGCCATCGCCGCCGGCATCGCCGACGCCATGGCCTTCGGGCTGAACACGCGCTCGGCCCTCATCACCCGCGGCCTGGTCGAGATCACCAATCTCGGCCTGGCCCTGGGCGCGCGGCGGGAGACCTTCTCGGGCCTGGCCGGCATGGGCGACCTCATCCTGACCTGCACGGGCGAGCTCAGCCGCAACCACCGGGTCGGCCAGGAGCTCGGGCGCGGCCGCAAGCTGTCCGAGATCCTAGCCGGGACGCGCATGGTCGCCGAGGGCGTTCCCACGACCGTGACGGCCCGGCGCATCGCCCGGGCGCTCGGCGTCGAGATGCCCATCTCCGAGCAGATCTACCAGGTCCTCTACCGGGGCAAGGAACCCCGCAAGGCCGTGGCCGAGCTGATGACCCGGACCCTCAAGGCGGAATGACGGCCGGTGATCCCACGACAAGGAGAATACGGATGAGAGCCAAAGCCATCGTCGCCCTGATCCTGGCGGCTTCGCTGTCCTTCTGCGCTTCGAAACAGGTCAGGATCCAGAAGGCCCGGGAGAAGGACCCCAAGTACCATTACAACGTCGGGCTGTTCCACCTCAACCAGGGCAACGTCGAGGAGTCCGTCAGATCCTTCGTCAAGTCCCTGTCGCTCGACACCCGCTTCTACCAGTCGTGGAACGCCCTCGGCCTGGCCCACTCCATGCGCGGCCGCCTCGACGAGGCCGTCAAGGCCTATCTCAAATGCCTCGAGATCAATCCTCAGTTCTCCGAGGCCCACAACAACCTGGGCACCGTCTACGACCGCCAGGGCCGGCTCGACCAGGCCGAGGCCGAGTGGAAGGCCGCCCTGCAGGACCCGCTCAATCAGAGCCGGGAGCTCGCCTACACCAACCTGGCCCGCCTGTACATCGTCCAGGACCGTCTCGACGAGGCCTTCGACAGCGTCCAGAAAGCCATCCAGATCCAGCCGCGCCTGGCCATGGCCCACAACCTCCGGGGTCAGGTCTACGAGAAGAGGAACAACCTCGTCGAGGCCGTGGCCTCCTACGAGGCCGCCGTCAAGATCGTGCCGGACGACGTCCTGTTCAACTACAACCTGGGCGTGGCCTATTTCAAGACGACGGAGTACGGCAAGGCCAGGGAGGCGTTCCTGAAGATCCAGTCCCGGGTCACGGACACGGACATCCGGGACGCCATCAGCCGCTACCTGCGGCTCATCGGGGCCCAGCGCTAGGGCCGGGCCGCCGCTCAGGTCCCTTCGCGCCAGTCGGCCAGATACTTCTTCTGGGCCGGCGTCAGCTTGTCGATCGCGGCGCCCATCGAAGCCAGCTTCAGCTTGGCGATCTCCTCGTCGATCTCCGCCGGGACCGGGAAGACGTCCTTGGGCAGGCCCTCGGCCCGGCCGAGCAGCCAGCGGACGCTCAGGGCCTGGTTGGCGAAGCTCATGTCCATGACCATGGCCGGGTGCCCCTCGGCCGCGGCCAGGTTGATGAGCCGCCCTTCCCCGAGCAGGTTGACGCGCTTGCCGCCGCGCAGGGTGTACTGGTCGACGAAGTCCCGGACCTGGCGCTTGCCGGTCGACAGGGCCTCGAGGGCCGGGATGTCGATCTCGACGTTGAAGTGGCCGGCGTTGGCCACGATGGCCCCGTCCTTCATGCGCAGGAAGTGCTCCTTGCGGATGACGGCCTTGTTGCCGGTCACGGTCAGGAAGATGTCGCCGAGCGGGGCGGCCGCGGCCATGGGCATGACCTCGAAGCCGTCCATGACCGCCTCGATGGCCCGGATGGGATTGATCTCGGTGACCACGACATGGGCGCCCGCGCCGCGGGCCCGCATGGCCACGCCCTTGCCGCACATGCCGTAGCCGGCCACGACGAACCTGAGCCCGGCCAGCAGGACGTTGGTGGCCCGCAGGATGCCGTCGAGCGTGCTCTGGCCCGTGCCGTAGCGGTTGTCGAAGAGGTGCTTGGTCTGGGCGTCGTTGACGGCGACGATGGGATAGCGCAGGACGCCGTCCTTGGCCATGCTCTTCAGGCGGATGACGCCGGTCGTGGTCTCCTCGGTCCCGGCCACGATGCCGGAAAGCAGGTCCTTGCGCTTCGAGTGCGTGACCGAGACCAGGTCGGCGCCGTCGTCCATGGTGATCGAGGGGCCGTGGTCGAGCGCCTGGAGGATGTGGCGGTAATAGGTCTTGTGGTCCTCCCCCTTGACGGCGAAGACCGGGATGCCGTGGTCCTTGACCAGGGTCGCCGTGATGTCGTCCTGGGTGCTGAGCGGATTGGAGGCGCACAGCCGGACGTCGGCCCCGCCGGCCTTGAGGGCCGCCATGAGGTTGGCCGTCTCCGAGGTGACGTGCAGGCACGCCGAGACGCGCACGCCCTTGAGGGGCCGGTCCTTGGCGAAGGCCGTCTTGATCCGATCCAGAACGGGCATGGAGCGGGCCGCCCACTCCATGCGCTGACGCCCCTTGGCGGCCAGTCCGATGTCCTTGATGTCGTGTTCCATGGTGGTCCTTCCTGTCGTCCGGCCGGCCGGACCCTCGAAATCCGGCCCAAAATAGCACATTCCAGAAGGGTTTTCAACCGGCCGGCTTTATGCTATTGTTAACCTTCGTCCGGAAGCAGGACCTTACGCCAGGCATGAAGAGAACGGCCGCTCTCCTCGTCTTTTTGGCCTTCTTCGTCGCCGGCGCCCGGAGGGCGGCGGCCCAGGGCCCCGCCCCGGCCGCGCCGCCGTTCCGCGTCCAGGACCACCGCCTGCGCAACGGCCTCCGCGTCGTCCTGTCCGAGGACTCCCGCCTGCCCCTCGTCACCGTGGCCGTGGCCTACGGCGCCGGGACCCTGAGAGAGAAGCCCGGCCAGGAAGGCCTGGCCTATCTTCTCGAGAACCTCATGTTCCAGGGCTCGGAGAACGTCCCTCCCCTTCAGCACGTCGGCTTCGTGCAGAAGGTCGGCGGCGAGCTCAACGCGACCACGACCGTGGACAAGGCCCTCTTCTACGAGACGCTGCCCGCCAACTACCTGGCCCTGGCCCTGTGGCTCGAATCGGACCGCATGAGGTCCCTGGCCCTGTCCCCGGCCGCCATCGAGCGGACCCGGGCCGACCTCCTCGAGGCCCACCGGAGCCGCCTGGCCGCCGATCCGTTCTTCGGGACCTTCGCCGCTTTCGACTCCCTGCTCTTCCCCGACGATCTCTACGGCCGGCCCCTGCTCGGAACGGGCGAAGGCTTGATGACGCTCCCCGAGCCCGAGATCGCGGCTTTCCGCCGGGCCTTCTACGCCCCCAACAACGCGGTCCTGGCCATCGTCGGCGATATCGACCCCGTCCGGGCCCGGGAGCTCGTAGCGCGGTATTTCGAGACGATCCCGCCGGGCGCCGACGTGCCCACGCCTCCCCGCCCGGTCTTCGACCGGCCCAACGACGCCGTCGTCCGCACGGCGCGCATCGGGACGGACGGGGCCGGTTTCCACATGGGCTATCGCTTCTTCCCCTTCCAGCCAGGCGAGATCTACGCCCTCCGCGTCCTCGAGTACCTGCTGGCCGAAGGCGAGACCTCCCGACTGCGGGACCGCCTCGTCCACAAGGACCGCCTGGCCAGGCATTTCAGCGCGTCCGTGGATTCCCGGTTGAGCATCGCCGCCCTGAAGTTCTTCTGCCTCGGCAACAACCGGGTCATGTCCGAGCGGTCCCAGCGGGCCATCCTCTCGGAACTCGATAAGCTCAAGACCAACGCCGTCTCCATGGACGAGATCAACCGGGCCAAGCGCCGGTTCAAGCGGGACTATCTCGACCGCCTGTCGACCAATCTGGGCAAGGCCCTGTTCCTCGTCGACGCCGCGTTCGCCGGGGCCCCCCTCGACGACCTCGGCGCCGAGCTGGAGCGCTACCTCGGCGTCGGCCCGCTGTCCGTCCAGGCCTTCGTCGCCAAGTACTTCATCCCTCAGAACCGGGTCGTCCTGGAGCTGGAGGGCCGATGAGACCCGCTCCCGTTCCGCCGGCCCGGGCCGCGCTGGCCGCGGCCGCCGTCCTGATGGCGCTCGGGGCCCCCGGCCCGGCCGGGGCCCAGGAGCGATTCCGCCGCACCCCGCCGCCGCCGGACCCCCGGCCGCTCGAGCTCCGCCTGCCGGCGGTCGAGCGGACCGTACTGCCCAACGGGCTGACCGTCGCCGTGGCCGTCCGTCCGGAGGCCTCGCTTGTCACCCTGCAGCTCGTCATCCGGGCCGGCGAGGCCGACGCCCCCCCCGAGCGGCCCGCCGTGGCCACGGCCACGGCCCGCCTCATCGGCCGGGGCACCAAGATGCTCTCGGCCGATTACCTCCAGAACAGCATCGAGGCCATCGGCGCCGACCTGCGCGTGACCGTCCTGATGGATTATACCGTCCTGACCATGCACGTCCTCGAGGAGTCCCTGGACCGGGCTTTCTACCTCCTGCGCCTGGTCACGCTCGAGGCCCTGTTCACCGAGCGCGAGCTCGGGGCCGTCCGCCGGACGCTCTTCTGGGAGCTCTTCGAGCGGAAGAAGGACCCCGAGGTCCTGGCCTGGGGCCAGCTCCTGCGGCTCCTGTTCGCCGGTCACGCCTACGCGACCGGGACCTACGCCGAGGACGTCATCAAGTACATCAGCGTCCGGGACGTGACCGCCTTCTACGACCGTTTCTACCGGCCGGGGAACGCCGCGGTCCTGGTCTCGGGCCCGGTCGATGCGGACACCGTGCGCCAGCGCGTCGAGGGCCACTTCGGGGCTTGGGCCGGCCAGTCGCCAGGCCGGCCGGCCGCCGCTCGTCCCCCCGGTAACGACCGGGAACGGATCTGTTTCGTCGAGGCGCCCGACGCCCCCGAGGCCACCATTTTCGCCGGCAACGTCATCATGGACTCGTACGACCCCGAGTTCTTCCCCTTCCTCGTGCTCAAGCAGATCCTCGGCGGGACGACCCGGGCCCGCCTGTTCATGAACCTGCGCGAGACGCGGGGCTACGCTTATTACGCCTTCAGCGAGACCGAGTTCTTCCGTTCCTGCGGGGTCTACTGGGCCCGGGCCCGGGTCCGGCCGGCCTCGATCGCCCCGGCCGTCCGGGAGATCCTCCGGGAGATCTCGGCCATGGCCGCGGAGCCGGCCTCGCCCTCGGAGATCGAGGAAGCCAAGGCGTTCCTCATCGGCAACTTGCCCCTGCGCTTCGAGACGGCCGCGGGCTTCGCGGACTGGATGGCCCGCTACGTCGCCCTGGCCCTCGACGAGGGCCAGTGGGACCGGGGCCCGGAGAGGTTCCAACGGGTCGATGCCGGCCGGGTCTGGGAGACGGCCCGCCGCCACCTCGCCGCCAAGCCCCTCGTCGTCGTCGTCGGGAGGCCCGACGGACTGCCCGCCCTCCTCGAGGCCTTCGACGCCGTCGAGGTCTACGATACCGCCGGCGCCCTCAAGTACACCGCGCGCAAAGGAGTCGGACCATGAAGCTCGTCGAATGCGTCCCCAACTTCAGCGAGGGCCGCGACCTCGAGAAGATCAAGGCCATCACCCGTGAGATCGAGGCCGTCGCCGGGGTCAGGCTCCTCGACGTCGATCCGGGGGCCTCGACCAACCGGACCGTGGTGACCTTCATCGGCCCGCCCGACGCCGTCGCGGAAGCCGCGTTCCGGGCCGTCGCCCGGGCGGCCGAGGTCATCGACATGCGGGCCCACAAGGGCGCCCACAGCCGCGTCGGGGCGACCGACGTCTGCCCGTTCGTGCCCGTCTCCGGAGTGACCATGGAGGACTGCGTGGCCCTGGCCGAGGCCCTCGGGGCCCGGGTCGCCGCCGAGCTGGGCATCCCCGTCTACCTCTACGAGGCGGCCGCCCGGCGGCCGGAGCGCCGCAATTTGGCTACCGTCCGGGCGGGGGAATACGAAGGGCTGCCGGACAAGCTCAAGGACCCGCGCTGGGCGCCCGACTTCGGCGACCCAATCTTCAATCCCAAGTCCGGCGCCACCGTGATCGGCGCCCGTGAGTTCCTCATCGCCTATAACATCGACCTCAATACCCGGGACCGCAAGCTGGCCCACGAGATCGCCCTGAGCCTGCGCGAGAGCGGACGGGCCAAGCGCGACAAGGACGGCAACATCGTCAGGGATAAGCGCGGCGAGACCGTCAAGGTCCCTGGGAAGTTCAAGGAGGTCAAATCCGTCGGCTGGTACGTCGAGGACTACGGCCTGGCCCAGATCTCGGTCAATTTCACGAATTACAAGGTGACCCCCATCCACGCCGTCTTCGACGAGGCCCGCCGGTTGGCGGCCAAGCTCGGCCTGCGGGTGACGGGCAGCGAGCTCGTCGGGCTCATCCCCAAGGAGGCCCTGCTCATGGCCGGCCGCCACTACCTGACGAAGCAGGGCAAGAGCCCCGGCGTCCCGGAGGCCGAGCTCGTCCGGACGGCCGTCCGCTCCCTCGGGCTCGGCGACGTCGTGCCGTTCGATCCCGACAAGAAGATCATCGAATACCAGTTCCGGGAGACCGGGCCGTCCCTCGCGGCCATGACCCTGCGCGGCTTCGCCGACGAGTTGTCCATGGATTCCCCCGCTCCCGGCGGTGGCAGCGTCGCCGCCCTCTGCGGGGCCCTGTCGGCGGCGCTCGCGGCCATGGTCGCCAACCTGACCGTCGGCAAGAAGGGCTACGAGGCCGTCGCGGCGGAGATGGCCGTCACGGCCGTCCGCGGCCAGGCGCTCAAGGACTCCTTGCTCGAGGCGGTCGACCGCGACACCCGGGCCTTCAACAAGGTCATGGACGCCTTCCGGCTGCCCAAGGCGACGCCCGAGCAGGCGGCCGAGAAGGAACGGGCCCTGGAGGCCGCCAACAAGGAAGCCACCCTGGTGCCGCTCGAGGTCCTGGAGCAGGCGGTCGAGGCCGTCGCCCTGGCCAAGACCGCGGCCGCCAAAGGAAATCGGAACTCGGTCAGCGACGCCGGCGTGGCCGGTCTCGTCGGCTGGGCCGCCGGTGAAGGGGCCTACGACAACATCCTCATCAACCTGGGGTCCATCGGGGACGAGGCGTTCAAGGCCAGGGTAAGGAAGCGGGCGGCGGCGCTGCGGAAGTCCCTGGACCGTGACGCCAAGGCCGTCCGTGCCGCCGTGGCGAAAGCCCTCGCCACGGCCGGTTGACCGGCTTTCCGCCTATTTAGGGAGAAGGCGGGCGCCTCGGCCGCGTTTGGCCAGGAGAGCGGCCGCGAAGGCGGCGAAGCACAGCCCGACGATGGCCGCGGACGCCGGTACGTCGGCGGCCAGGGACGCGGCCAGTCCGGCGACGACGGAGAACACGGCCACCGCGGCCGACGCGGCCATCGCGCCCCGGAAGCTCCTGGCGACCTGGAGGCCCGCGGCGGCCGGGATGACGACGAGGGCCGCGACGAGCAGGATCCCGGCGACCTTCATCCCCAACACGATGGTCACGGCCGTCAGGACCATGAGCAGGGTATCCAATCGGTTGACCCTGACCCCGGCCGCCCGGGCCGATTCCCGGTCGAAGGTCATATAGAGGAGGCGGCCGTAGTTCAGGCGGACCGCGGCCAGGACGGCCGCGGCCAGGACCCCGGTCAGGGCGACCTCGAGCGGCTCGATGGCCAGGATGTCGCCGAAGAGATAGGCCATGAGCTCGACGTTGAAGTTGCGGGCCAGCGAGGCCAGCAGGATGCCGGCGGCCATGCCCAGGCTGCTGAAGATGCCGATGGCCGTGTCGCCGTGCAGCCCGGCCCGGTCCTTGAGCTTCATCACGGCCACGGCGGCGGCGACGGCCACGGCCAGGGCCGCGGCCAAGGGCAGGACGTTCAGGGCCAGGCCCAAGGCGACCCCGGCGAAGGCGATGTGCGACAGGCCATGGCCGATCATGGCGTCCTTGCGCAGCACCAGGAAGACGCCCAGGACGGCGCAGGCGACGGCGATGAGGACGCCCGCGAGCAGGGCCCGCTGGAGGAAGCCGTAGGCGAGAAGGGCGCTCATGGGTCCGTCAGTGCTCGTGGGCGATGAGGTGGTCGCCGCGGGTGACCATCTCCCGGAAGACGTCCGAACGGCAGAACTCGGCGTGGCTGCCGTGATAGGTCAGCCGCTGATTGAGGCAGGCCACGCTTTTGACGTGCCGGTTGACGATGCCGATGTCGTGGGTGATGAGGACGATGGTCAATCCCTCGTTCCGGTTGAGGCGGTCGAGCATGTCGTAGAACGAGGCCTGGGTCCCGGCGTCGACGCCGGTCGTGGGCTCGTCGAGGAACAGGATGCGGGGCGAGGCGACCAGGGCCCGGGCGATGAAGGCCCTCTGCTGCTGGCCGCCGGACAGCCGGCCGATGGGCGTCCGCGCCTGGCCGCCCAGGCCCACGGCTTCGAGGGCCCCGGCCACCCGGGCCCGCACTTCCCGCCGCGAGGGCCGAGCCGCCCGGGGCCCGGCCGTGAGGGCCATGGCCACGACCTCCTCGACCGAGGCCGGGAAGAAAGGATCGATGTGGGTGGCCTTCTGCGGGATATAGCCGATGGCGCCCCACTCCGCGAGCTCTCCCGGCCGCCGTCCGAACAGCCGGACCTCCCCGGAGGCGGGCGTCAGAAGGCCCAGGATGACCTTGACCAACGTCGTCTTGCCGGAGCCGTTGGGACCGATGACAGCCAGGAAGTCCCCTTGCCGGATGGACAGATCGATGTCGACGAGGACCGACGCGCTCTCGTAGGAGAAAGAGACGCGGCGCAGTTCGACGAGGTCCATGGCGTCACCGGCAGCCGAGACCGTCGCGCAGCCGGTCGAGGTTCTCCCGCATCAGGTCGAAGAAGCCGGTCCCGGCCTCCCGCTGGTCCCGGGTCAGATTGTGCCCGGCGTGGAGGACGAGGACCCGGCCGCCGATCTCGCGGGCCAGGGTCCGGGCCAGGTCGGGGGGAACGGAGTTCTCGAAGAAGACGGTCCGGATGCCGCGGGTGCGGCAGAGGTCGACGGCGGCCATGAGGTCCCTCGGCCGCGGCTGGGCGTCCGGGCTTATTCCGTAAAGGGCCGTCTGGACCAAGCCGTAGCGGCGGACGAGATAGCCGAAGGCGCCGTGCCCGGCCAGGACCAAGGTCCGGCCCCGGCAGCCCGCCAAGCCCTCCGCGAACTCGGCGTCGAGCGCGGCCAAACGCGCCTTGAGCCGGGCGGCGTTGGCGGTGAAGAGGGGCAGGCCCTCGGGATCGATCCGCCCCAGTTCGGCGGCCAGGGCGTCGACGATCCGGGCGTCGAGCCCGAAATCGAGCCAGACGTGGGGATCGAGCGGGCCGTGATCGGGCTCGTCGGCGTGCCCGGCCTCGTGCTCCTCCTCCCCCGCCACGGTCAAGCCCGCGGCGGCCTCCAGCGTCCGGACCCGGCCCGGCGGGAACGCCCTGAGCAGGTCCGGCAGCCAGGGCTCGAGCCCCGCGCCGATGTAGACGAGAAGGTCGCAGTCGGCCAACCTGGCGACGTCTCCGGGCTTCGGCTGCCAGGTGTGGACACCGCCTCCGGCCGGGATGAGGAGGGAGGCCTCGCCCCGCTCCCCGGCGATGGCGGCGGCGAATTCCTGGAGGGGGAAGACGGTGGCCAGGATCCGCGTCCGTCCTCCGGGGACGGGCGCCGCGCTCACGGCGGACGCGGCGGCCAAGATGGCCGCGAGAAAGCACCGCGACAAAGCTCTCATCTCCCGGATTATACCCGGCGCCCCGGCTTGAATCCACCGCTATTTTGTGGCATCATGGCCCTTCGTCGCAATCCATCCCTAAGGAGTCACTCATGGCCGCTTCTCTCACCGATCTCGATCCCAAGCTTCTCTGGAAGCATTTCGCCAAGATCCTGACCATCCCCCATTGCTCGGGCAGCGAAAAGGCCCTCGGGGATCATGTCCTTTCGGTCGCCGCCTCCCTGGGCCTGCCGGGCAAGCGCGACAAGGTCGGCAACGTCCTGGTCAGCAAGCCGGCGACGGCCGGCCGCGAGTCGGCCGTGGGGGCCATCCTCCAGGGCCACCTGGACATGGTCTGCGAGAAGAACTCGGACAAGGTCCACGATTTCTGCAAGGACCCCATCCTGGCCGAGATCCGGGGCGAATGGGTCTACGCCCAGGGCACGACCCTCGGCGCCGACAACGGCATCGGCCTGGCCGCCGCCCTGGCCGTGATGGAGGACAAGTCGCTCGTCCACGGCCCCCTCGAGTTCCTGTTCACGGTCGACGAGGAGACCGGGCTGACCGGGGCCAACAAGATCCCCAAGGGCTTCCTCGCCGGCAAGATGCTCCTCAACCTCGACAGCGAGGACGAGGGCACGTTCACCATCGGTTGCGCCGGCGGCGCCGACTCCAGCCTGACCCTGCCTCTCGAACGGAAAGGCAAGGCCTCCAAGAACCTCTATAGGATCCACGTCTCCGGATTCCGCGGCGGCCACTCGGGCCTCGACATCAACCAGGGCCGCGGCAACGCCATCAAGCTCCTGGCCCGCGTCCTGGCCGAAGCCCAGGCGGCGGCCAAGTTCGAGCTCGTCTCGATCGAGGGCGGCAGCAAGCACAACGCCATCCCCCGCGAGGCCGTGGCCGTGCTGGCCTGCCCGCCGGTCCAGGTCCGGGCCATGACCAACGCCGTCAAGAAGGCCTTCGACAAGATCAAGGTCGAGTACAAGGCCGTCGAGCCGGGCGCCTCCTGCGCGGTCGAGCCGATCGACGGCAAGGACTGCGCCTTGACGCAGGGTTGCCAGCGGACCCTGCTCGACTTCCTGGCCGCTCTGCCGCACGGGGTGGTCGCCATGCATCCCGAGATCGCCGGCCTGACCGAGACCTCGACCAACCTGGCCATCGTCAAGACCGGCAAGAAGGACTTCCAGGTCCTCTGCAGCACCCGCAGCTCGGTCGCCTCGGCGCTCGAGGCCACCCGCGGCGTCATCGTGTCCGTCTGCGCCCTGGCCGGGGCCAAGGCCGAGCTGCACGGCGGCTATCCCGGCTGGATGCCCAACCTCGAGTCCCCCCTGCTCGGGAAGCTCAAGGCCATCTATCAGCGGACCTTCGGCAAGGAGGCCGAGGTCGTGGCCGTCCACGCCGGGCTCGAGTGCGGCATCATCGGCGAGAAGTTCCCGGGCATGGACATGATCTCCTTCGGCCCGACCATGAAGAACCC
>CAZFZU010000005.1:52742-79667 GCA_964523615.1 uncultured Eubacteriales bacterium
GCGAGAAGTTCCCGGGCATGGACATGATCTCCTTCGGCCCGACCATGAAGAACCCCCATTCGCCCGAGGAGCACGTCCACATCGGCTCGGTCGGGAAGTTCTGGAAGTTCCTGACGACGGCCCTCGACGGCCTGTCGTCCTGACATAATGGGGACGTTTCTATTCGTTTTATTCATGAACGGATCGATCATGAGCGGCGTCACCCCGGGAAGGGAGCGTTCCGCGTGAACAGAAGGAGATTCCTCGCCGCCACGGGGCTCGCGGCCGCCGCCGTGTCCCGGGCTTTCGCCGGCATCGGAAGGAGCAAGATCGTGAAGAAACAAGTCCAGACCGACAAGGCGCCGAAGGCTATCGGCCCCTATTCCCAGGGCATCGTCGCGGGCGGGTTCGTCTTCTGTTCGGGCCAGATCCCCATCGACCCGGCCACGGGCGAGCTGAACACCGGCTCGATCGAGGACCAGACCCGTCAGGTCCTCAAGAACGTCTCGGCCGTCCTCGAAGCGGCCGGCTCGTCCATGGACGAGGCCGTCAAGTGCACGGTCTTCCTCCAGGACATGAACGACTTCGCCAAGATGAACGCCGTCTACGGCGAGTTCTTCAAGGCCCCCAACCCGGCCCGGGCCGCGGTCCAGGTGGCCCGGCTGCCGCGCGATGTCAAGGTGGAGATCGAGGCCATCGCCCTCGTCAAGTAGATCCGGGGCCGTCATGCCGCTTTACGAATACAGGTGCCGGAAATGCGGGAAGAGGTTCGAGCGCCTCGTGAGCCCCGGCAAAGACAAGGACATCGCCTGCGACGCGTGCGGCTCGCCCGAGACCGAAAAGCTTATCTCGGGTTTCGGCATCGGCGGCGGCGGGAGTCGGCTCAAGGCCTCGTCCTCGAGCTGCAAGAGCTGCTCGTCCGGTTCCTGCAGCACCTGCCACTGAGCCCCGGCCGCCGGCGCGGCCTTGACTTGGCCCGGCCGTTGACTGTCTAATAGCCCCTCGCTCATGGCACGTCCCAACAAGACCGCCCAGGTCCGCGTCGGCGTCGATACCGGCGGCACGTTCACCGACTTCGTCGTCTGGCGGGACGGCCGGCTCGCCAACCGCAAGGTCCTCTCGACGCCCCGGGACCCGTCCCAAGCCATTTTCGAGGGCGTCGGCGACATCTTGAGGGACGCTCCCACCGCCTTCATCGTCCACGGCACGACCGTGGCCACCAACGCCCTCCTCCAGCGCAAGGGCGGCCGGATCGCCCTGATCACCACGGCCGGCTTCGAGGACGTCCTGGCCATCGGCCGGCAGACCCGGCGGAACCTCTACGCGCTCCAGCCCGAGGACCGCTTCGAGCTCGTCCCGGCCGAACGGCGGTTCGGCCTCCACGAGCGGACCCTGGCCTCGGGCGAGATCGCCAAGCGCGTCCGGGTGACCGAGGTCCGGAAGGTCGTCCGCCGGCTCAAAGCCGCGGGCGCCGAGGCCGTCGCCGTCTGCCTCCTCCACGCCTACGCCAATCCGGCCAACGAGGAAGCGGCGGCCGCCGAGCTGGAGCGGGCCGGCCTGCTCTTCACTCTCTCCAGCCGGCTCCTGCCCGAGCACCGCGAGTACGAGCGGACGGCGACGACGGCCGTCAACGCCTACCTCATGCCGGTCATGGACCGCTACCTCGCCGAGCTCGCCCGCCGCGTCGGCGGGGCCGACCTCCGCATCATGCAATCGAACGAAGGCTACCTCTCCCCCGCCCGGGCCCGGCTCGAGCCCATCCGGACGGCCCTGTCCGGCCCGGCCGGCGGCGTCGTGGGGGCCAGGGCCCTGGCCGCCGCGGCCGGCTTCCCCGATGTCGTCAGCTTCGACATGGGCGGCACCTCGACCGACGTCTCCCTCATCGAGGGCGGCATCCGCCGGACCCGCGAGAGCCGGGTCGGCGACTTCCCCGTACGCCTACCCATCATCGACATCCACTCCGTCGGGGCCGGCGGCGGCTCCATCGCTTACACCGACCGCGGCGGCTCCCTCCGAGTCGGCCCCCAGAGCGCCGGCGCCGATCCCGGGCCGGCCTGCTACGGCCGGGGCGACCGGCCGGCCGTCACCGACGCCGACCTCTGCCTCGGGCGCCTCGATCCCGATTTCTTCCTGGGCGGCCGGATGCGCGTCCATCCGGAGCGCAGCCTCGAGGCCGTGGCCCGGCTGGGCCGGGACATCGGCAAGTCTCCCATCGAGACCGCCCTGGGCATCGTGGCCATCGCCAACGCCAACATGGAGAAGGCCATCCGGGTCATCTCCGTCGAGCGGGGCATCGACCCGCGCGCCTTCGCCCTGCTTTCGTTCGGCGGGGCCGGCGGCATGCACGCCGTCGAGATGGCCGCCCATCTCGGCATGGGGACCGTCCTCGTGCCGCGCAACGCCGGCGTCCTCTCGGCCTTCGGCCTGCTGATGTCCGACCCGGTCAAGGACTACACGCGCTCGGTCATGCGGACGGACGATCGGCTCACGCCGGCCCGCCTCGAGGCGGAGTTCCGGGCCCTCGAGGACCAGGCCGGCCGGGACATGCTCGCGGACGGGCTCGATCCGGCCCGGGTCACGTGCGAGCGCTCGCTCGACTGCCGCTACCAGGGCCAGTCCTACGAGATCGAGGTCCCTTACCGCCGGGCCCGGACCGTCGGCGCGGCCTTCCTCGAGGCCTTCCACCGCCGGCACAAGCGGCTCTATTCCTACCGGCACGACGGCCGCCCGGTCGAGGTCGTCAACCTCCGCGTCAAGGCCGTGGCCGTCACCCCGAAGCTGCCGCTGGCCCGGGAGCCCCGGGCCGCCGTTCTCGACCCGAAGGCCCTCGTCCGGCGGCGCCCCGTCCATGTCGGCCGCGCGTTCCGCCAGGGCGCCGTCTATGACCGCTCTCTGCTCCGGCACGGCAACGCCGTCGCCGGACCGGCCCTGATCATCGACCCCGAATCGACGACCTACCTGCCGCCCGGCTACGCCGCGCGCGTCGGGCCCTATCTCGACCTGGTCATCCGCAAGGCGGGCGCCCGATGAGGACCAAGGTCGACCCCATCGAGCTCGAGCTCTTCAAGAACGCCTTCGTGGCCGTGTCCGAGGAGATGGCCGCCGTCCTCGGCCGCACGGCCCTGTCGCCCAACATCAAGGAGCGCAAGGACTTCTCCTGCGCCCTGTTCGACGGCGCCGGGGGCACTTTGGCCCAAGGCTCGCACATCCCCGTCCACCTCGGGGCCATGCCTCTGTCCGTGCAGGCCGCGCTCGGGGCCGTGACGTTCGAGCCGGGCGACCTGGTCATCCTCAACGACCCCTACCGGGGCGGAACGCACCTGCCCGACATCACCTGCATCTCGCCGGTCTTCCTGGGCGGGAAACCGGCCTTCTTCGTCGCCAACCGGGCCCACCACTCCGACGTCGGCGGCATGACCCCGGGCTCGATGCCCCTGGCCACCGAGCTCTTCCAGGAAGGCCTCATCATCCCGCCGCTCAAGCTCTACGAGCGCGGCCGGCTCGACCGGGGCGTCTTCGATCTCCTGCTGGCCAACGTCCGCACTCCCGACGAGCGCCGCGGCGACCTTTTGGCCCAGGTCGCGGCCAACGACATCGGCCGGGTCCGCATCGAGGAGGCCGTGGCCCGCTTCGGCGCCGGGCGGGTCCGTCTCTACGCCGGGCTCATCCAGGACTACTCGGAGCGTTTCCTGCGCCAGACCCTGCGCGGCATCCCCGACGGCGAGTACCGCTTCGAGGACCGCCTCGACGACGACGGCTTCTCCGGCCGTCCCATCCCTATCGCCGTGCGCATCGAAATCCGCGGCGACCGGGCCGTCGTCGACTTCACCGGTTCCGCGCCCCAGACCCAGGGCGGCGTCAACGCCAACTTCGCCATCACCTGCTCGGCCACCCTCTACGTCTTCCGCTGCCTCGTCGAGGAGGACATCCCCTTCAACACGGGGCTGATGCGCCCGATCGAGATCAGGGCCCCCAAGGGCTCCATCGTCAACGCCGATTTCCCGGCCGCCTGCGCGGGCGGCAACGTCGAGACCTCGCAGCGCATCGTCGACGTCCTGCTCGGGGCCCTGGCCAAGGCCGTCCCAGACCGCATCCCGGCCGCGAGCCAGGGGACCATGAACAATGTCGCTTTCGGGGGCGCCGACCCGGTCCGCAAGCGCCGGTTCGCCTATTACGAGACGATCGGCGGCGGCATGGGCGGGGCGGCGACGGCCCCGGGCCTCGACGGCGTCCACACCCACATGACGAATTCCCTCAATACGCCCATCGAGGCCCTCGAGAACTACCTGCCGGTCGAGATCCGCTCCTACCGCCTGAGAAAGGGCTCGGGCGGGACCGGCGCCCACCCCGGCGGTGAGGGCATCGTCCGGGAGTACGCCTTCCGCGTCCCGGTCGACCTGACGGTCATCTCGGAGCGGCGCCGCTTCGCCCCCTACGGCGCCCAAGGCGGCGGGCCGGGCGCGCCCGGACGGAACACGCTCCTCTCGCGCGGCCGGGTCCGGAGCCTGGGCGGCAAGGTCAACGTCCGGCTCGGCCCGGGCGACGTGCTGCGCGTCGAGACGCCCGGAGGGGGCGGCTACGGCAAGGCCTGAACGATCCGAAAAGGAGGATCCCCGATGAACGCACGCCGGTTCCCGGTCCCCGTCATCCTGTCCCTGGTTCTGGCCCTGGCCGCGACGGCTTTGCCCGCCTGCGCCGGCGGCGCGGCCGAGGCTTCACTGGCCATGCCCGTCCGGGGCGTCTGGATGCATCCCGGCTTCTTCGGACCGGACAAGGACGCGGCCGCGGCCAAGATGCGGACGACCCTCGACGCGTACGCCCGGGCCGGCATCGATACGCTGATCATGCTGGTCAAGGACACCTCCGGCCACGTCTTCTTCCGCAGCGAGAAGGCCGTGCCCGCCCCGGCCTGGAATTGGGACTTCCTCGAGGTCTTCCTGGCCGAGGCCCGGAAAAGGAAGATGACGGTCCACGCCTGGTTCTGCGTCTTCCCTGAATCGGGGCTCCTCGGCGAGGTCCGCCGCCACCCCGAATGGCTCGTCCGCAGTCCCCGGGGCGAGATGGTCGGCGCCGTCAATCCGGCCCTGCCGGCCGTCCGGGCCTACGAGCGGGACCTCATGCTCGAAGCCGTCGCCAAGTACGGCCTCGACTGGGTCCACCTCGATTACATCCGCTATCCCTGCGAGCCGACGGAGCCCTTCTTCGGCTACGACGCCGAGACGCTCCGCCTGTTCAAAGAGGACACAGGCATCGACATGGCCGCCGTCAAGGCCCGCGACACGGGCAACCCGGCCTGGAACGTCTGGATGCGCTGGAACGCCGAGCGGGTGACCGTCTTCGTCCGCGAGCTCCGCGAGGCCCTCCGGGCGGCCGGCCGCCGGGTCAGGATCAGCGCGGCGGTCTTCCCCGACGCCGCCAACGCCCGGGTGGCCATCGGCCAGGACTGGGCCGCTTGGGGCCGCGAAGGACTGGTCGACATGCTCAATCCCATGCTCTACACGAACGACGTCGGGCTCTACGAGACGCTGGCCCGCGAGGCCGTCTCGTTCGCCAGGCGCGGCACGCTCGTCTGTCCCGGCATCGGCATCGGCACCTCGCACAACCAGAACACGCCCGAGGGGATGATCGAGGAGATGAGGGTCACCAAGCGCCTGGGCGGGGACGGCGTCGTCTTCTTCTCGTCCTCGAGCCTGACCGCGCCCTTCCTCGACGCCCTGCAGAAGAAATAGCCCGCTTCTCCCGCTCTCGAAGCGGTGAGGGGATCATCCTCGCCGATCCCCGTTGCTGGAGTCTAAGCTTTCTTCAGCTTGTCTTTTTCGATGAGCAGCATGCCCTGGTAGGAGACGTAGTTCAGCAGGATCATGACCCGTTCGCCGGCCCCCGTCTCCTTGCGGAAGATGCCCCGCAATCCCTTGAGGGGGCCCTCGACGACCTCGATCTCGTCGCCCGGCCCGGGCTCCTCGCCGTACCTCTCGAAAGCGATGAGCCCGTCCCGCTCGCGGTCACGGATGCCCTGGACGACCTCGTCCGGGATGGGCGTCGGGCCCTCGTCCCGGCCGACGACGCGCTTGACGCCCCGGGTGTACTTGACGAGCTGGTATTGACCGGGGAACTCGAAGCGCAGGAAGGCGTAGCCGGGGAAGAACGGGCTGACCCGCTTCTCGTGGACGTACTTCGGGCAGTAGACGGTGAAGCCGGCTTCGGCGAACAGCCGCTCGACCTGGCCCTCCTTCTTGGGTTTGGTGTTGACGACGTACCAGCGGACCATCAGCGGTCCTCCGGCCTCTCGTCCGTGAGGCCCATGGACCGGTAGACGCCGGGCCGCCGGTCCCCGAGGAAGTGCCGGGCCGCGTGCGAGGCCGCGTTGCGGGACAGGTCGCAGTCGGCGAAGAGGATATGGTCCTGTGCCCGCGGCGCCCGGGCCGCGACCCGCCCGTCCGGATCGACGACGAACGATTCGCCGGCGAACTCCAAAGCCTCCTCCCGTCCCACCCGATTGACGAGGGCGGCGAAGTACCCGTTCTGGAAAGCGGCCACCTGGAGCTCGGCCTCGAAGATGCCCTCCGTCCACTCCCCGACCGCCCCGGCCTGGGGCACGACGACGAGCTCCGCCCCGGCCAGCCTCAATCCGCGCATGTATTCGGGGAAATGGCGGTCGTAGCAGATGGCCACGCCGACGCGTCCGGCGGCCGTGTCGAAGACGAAGCTCGGCCGGTCGCCCGGCGCGTAATAGCCGCGCTCGTGGAAGCCGGGGCCCTCCATGATGTGGACCATCCGCGTGACGCCGAGCAGCCGGCCGTCGGCGTCGATGACCGGGGAGGAATCGTAGGTCCGGTCGCCGTCCCGCTCGAACAGGTTGAGGACGGCGACGGTCCCGGTCTCCCTGGCCAGCGCGGCGAAGAGGTCGGTCGTCGGCCCAGGTATGGGCTCGGCCAGCGCGGCGCTCCCCGGCCCGGCGGGGGCCTGCGGGTAGAACCGCGTGAAGGCCAGCTCGGCGAAGGCCACGAGCCGGGCCCCGCCGCGGGCGGCTTCGAGGAAGGCGCGCCTTCCCCTTTCCCGGTTCTCGGCCGGGTCGCCGGTCGCGTGCTGCTGGACGAGCGCGATCCTCAAGCCCGGCAGGCCTTTTCGACCTCGGCCACCGTCTTGGGGATGGGCGGGCCGAGGACCCGGCGGCCCTTCTCCGTGACCAGGACGTCGTCCTCGAGGCGGACGCCGCCGAAGTCGAGCCATTTCTCGATGGCCTCGTAGACGATGAAGTCGCGGTGCTTCTTCTCCTTGCGCCAAAGGGCGACCAGGGCCGGGACGAAGTAGAGGCCGGGCTCGACGGTCAGGACGTGGCCCGGCTTGAGCTCCCGGGCCATCCGCAGGTAGGCCAGCCCGAACTGCGGGCTGCGCTCGATCTTCTCGCCGTAGCCCACGTGGTTCTCGCCGTAGTCCTCCATGTCGTGGACGTCGAGGCCGATGTTGTGGCCGAGGCCGTGCGGGAAGAACAGGGCGTGGGCGCCGGCCTCGACGGCCGCGGCCGTGTCCCCTTTCATGAGGCCGAGGTCCTTGAGGCCGGCGGCCATCAGCCTGGCCGTCTGGAGATGGATGTCCCTATAATTGACGCCCGGCTTGATGGAGGCGATGGCCGTCGTCTGCCCGGCCAGGACGATCTCGTAGATCGCTTTCTGGCGGGCGTTGAACTTGCCCCCGACGGGGATCGAGCGGGTGATGTCCGAGGCGTAGCCGCTGGCGGCCTCGGCGCCGCAGTCGCAGACCAGCATCCGGCCCTTGGCCAGGACGTTGTCGTGGGAGTGCATGTGGAAGATCTGGCCGTTGACGGTGACGATGGGCGGGAAGGCCAGGTGCATGCCGTAGGCCAGGGCGATGCCCTCCATGGCCCCGGACACCTGGTACTCGTAACGGCCCGGCTTGGCCAGGTTCATGGCGGCCAGGTACATCTCGCGGCTGACGGCCACGGCCGATTCCATCTCCCGGATCTCTTCTTTGGATTTGAAGATGCGCTGGGCGACGGCGGCCTTGATGAAGGCCGTCGAGGCCTTGGCCTTGAGGTCCTTGACGGGGATGCCCAGGAGCTCGCTGAGGACGAGCTTGTTGTCGTGGCGGTAGGGCGGCAGGTAATGGACGGTCCGTCCGGCGGCCAGGGCGGCCTTGACGGCCTCGCCGAAGGCGGCCCGCGGCGCCGTCCGGCGGACGCCGGCCTCGAGGGCCCGGTCCTTGAGCTTGGGCAGCTGGCCCTCCCAGATGATGTCCTCGATGCCGAGGTCGTTGCCGTAGAGGGTGTCGCGGCCTTCGTCGGCGTCGACGATGGCGGCCAGTCCCGGCGAGGCCAGGCCGAAGAAGTACAGGAACGAGCTGTCCTGGCGGTAATGGTAGGTGTTGGCCGGGTAGTTCATCGGGCTTTCCTCGTTGGCCAGGAAGATCATCAGGCCCGAACCCACGGCCTTCCGCAGGAGCTTCCGTCTCTCGGCGTACGTGGCGGCGTTGAACATGTCGACCTCCTCGCGATGGACTGAGGATTTGTATAACAGATAATCCCGCCCCGTTCAACCGCCTTGCGCCCGCCCCCGCCCGGTGTTATCATGGCCCGCATCATGACGGACAGCCCGCGCGTCGCTCCCGGACCGGCGCCCGCCGGCGCGCTGCGGATCACCACCCTCGAAGCTCACACCGCCGGCGAGCCCCTGCGCATCGTCCTCGGCGGCTTCCCCGAGGTCCCCGGCGCGACCATTCTGGAGAAGCGCCGTAACCTCCGCGATCATCTCGACCATCTGCGGACGGCGCTCATGTGGGAGCCCCGCGGCCACGCCGACATGTACGGCTGCCTGGTCACGCCGCCCGTCCGGCCCGGAAGCCATTTGGGCGTCCTGTTCATGCACAACGAGGGCTACAGCTCGATGTGCGGCCACGGCGTCATCGCCCTGGCCACCGCCGTGTGCGAACGGGGCCTCTTCGGCGTCCCCCCGGACGTCGAGGTGCTGCGGCTCGACACGCCGGCCGGATTGGTCGAAGCCCGCCCCCTGCGGCGTGGCGCCCGCGTCGAGAGCGTCTCCTTCCTCAACGTCCCCTCGTTCGTCTACGCCCTAGGGCACGTCGCCGACGTCCCCGGCGTCGGGCCCGTCCCCTGCGACGTGGCTTTCGGCGGCGCTTTCTACGCCTTCTGCCGGGCCGAGGACGTGGGCGTCCGCCTCGTCCCCGAGGACTTCCGGGCCCTCATCGACCTCGGGATGCGGGTCAAGCGGGCGGTCATGGCCGGCCTGCCCATCCGGCACCCGGTCGAGGCCGACCTGGGCTTCCTCTACGGCACGATCATCGTCGGGCCGGCCCACTCCCCCGCCGCCCACAGCCGCAACGTCTGCGTCTTCGCCGATGGCGAGGTCGACCGCAGCCCGACCGGGACGGGGGTCAGCGCCCGGGCGGCCCTCCACTACGCCAAGGGCGAGATCGGCCTCGGCGAGCCGTTCGTCGTCGAAAGCGTCCTGGGCACGGCCTTCACCGGCCGGGCCGTTCGGAAGGCCGCTTGCGGCCCCTACGAGGCCGTCGTGCCCGAGGTCACGGGCAGCGCCCACGTCACGGGCGTCTCGGAGTTCTGGATCGATCCGGCCGATCCCCTGAGGGACGGCTTCATCCTGCGTTGACACGCTGAGGAGGCGTCATGGGCGGATTCTTCGCGGTCGCGGGCAAGGCCGACGTCGTCGAGGACCTCTACTACGGCACGGACTACCATTCCCACCTCGGGACCAAGCGGGGCGGGCTGGCCGTCGGCAACGGCGAGGCCATCGTCCGCTACATCCACAACATCGAGAACGCCCAGTTCCGCTCCAAGTTCGGCGAGGACGTCGGCAAGCTCCACGGCACCCGCGGCATCGGCGTCATCAGCGATTACGAGGACCAGCCCCTGCTCATCCGCTCCCACCTCGGGAACTACTCCATCGCCACGGTCGGGGTCATCAAGAACATCGACGAGCTCGTGGCCCGGGCCTTCAAGGGCAAGTGCCTCCATTTCTCCGAGATGCGGGGCGGCGAGATCAATCCGACCGAGCTCGTCGCGGCCATCATCGACCAGAAGGACACCTTCGAGGACGGCATCCGGCACGTCGGGGAGATGATCAAGGGCTCGTGCTCCATCCTCCTCCTGACCGAGGACGGCGTGCTGGCCGCCCGCGACCGCTACGGCCGGACGCCCGTCGTCCTGGGCAAAAAGGACGGGGCTTATGCGGCCTCCTTCGAGACCTGCGCCTTCCCCAACCTCGGCTACGAGATCGACCGCTACCTCGGTCCCGGGGAGATCGTCCGCATCACGGCCGAGGGCTTCGAGACGGTCGCCCCGCCCCTGGACAAGCTCCAGATCTGCTCGTTCCTGTGGGTCTATTACGGCTACCCGGCCTCGAGCTACGAGGGCATCAACGTCGAGACCGTCCGCAACCGCTGCGGCGAGCTGCTGGCCCGCCACGACGACGTCAAGGTCGACCTGGTGGCCGGCATCCCCGATTCGGGCATCGGCCACGGCCTGGGCTACGCGGCGGCGGCCCGGGTGCCCTTCCGGCGCCCCTTCGTCAAGTACACGCCGACCTGGGCGCGCAGCTTCATGCCCCAGAACCAGGCCGTCCGCGACCAGGTGGCCCGGATGAAGCTCATCCCCATCGGCGAGATCATCCGCGGCCGGAAGCTCCTGTTCTGCGAGGACTCCATCGTCCGCGGCACCCAGCTCAAGGACACCATCCAGCGCCTTTACGACGCCGGGGCCGTCGAGATCCACATGCGGCCGGCCTGCCCGCCCTTGGCCTTCGGCTGCAAGTACCTCAATTTCTCGCGCTCCCGCTCGGAGCTCGACCTGGCCGCGCGGCGGGCCATCGGGGCGCTCGAGGGCCCGGATTTCAAGCGCTTCGAGGACTACACCCGCGCGGGGACGCCGAAGTACGAGGCCATGGTCGACTGGATCGCCCAGACCCTCAGCCTGACGACGCTCCGCTACCAGAGCCTCGAGGACCTCGTCGCGGCCATCGGCTTACCCAAGGAGAAGCTCTGCACGTTCTGCTGGGACGGCGTCGGCACGGACTGAGCGCGGCAAGGGGAAGACGGACAGAGGCCGGGGCCTCGTCTATTCTTAGGGGGATCGGGATCGGTTGGTAGCGGGGGCTGGATTTGAACCAGCGACCTCCGGGTTATGAGCCCGACGAGCTACCAGGCTGCTCTACCCCGCGATAACGGCGTCATTATACCAGAACGTCCCGCCTTGTCAACGCTTCTTGTAAGGAACCGCGGATTCCGCTATAATCCGTCCTTATTTCCCTCGTCGAGTCCATCCCCCGAAGGAAAACGAGATTGAAGATCTGCATCGTCGGCCTGCCTCAGTCGGGCAAGAGCTCCCTGTTCTCCGCCCTGACGGGCCTCGGTACCGCCGCGGCTTCGGCCAAGGGCGCCGATCCCATCGCCGTGGTCAAGGTCCCCGATCCCCGCCTCGAGAAGCTGGCCGTCCTCTTCGAGCCCAAGAAGAAGACGGCGGCCTCGATCGAGTTCGTCGAGCTCCAGGGCCTCACCGCCGGCGACCCGGCCAAGACATCGTTCGGCGAGCAGTTCCTGGGCAAGCTGCGGACCGCCGACGCCCTCCTGGCCGTCGTCCGCTCGTTCCGGGACCCGGCGGTCCCCCACCCCCTGGACTCGGTCGACGCCCGGCGCGACCTGACCGCCGTCGAGACGGAGCTCCTGCTGAGCGACCTGGCCATCGTCGAGGGCCGGATCGAGAAGCTGGTCAAGCAGGTCGCGGCCAAGAAGAGCGACCGCGACGTCCGGGAGCTGGCCGCGCTCGAGAAATGCCGGGCCGTTCTGGAGTCCGAGACGCCTCTTCGACGGGCCGGCCTGTCCGCCGACGAAGAAGCGCTCCTGCGGGGCTTCCGCTTCCTGACCCAGAAGCCCCTCATCGCCGTCGTCAATCTCGACGAGGACGAGATCCGCCGCGAGGCCGAGGTTTTGGCCCCGTTCCTCGCATGGGCGGAGGCCGGCCGGGCCGCGGTCGTCGGCCTGTCGGCCAAGATCGAAGGCGAGATCGGCCAGCTCCCCGAAGCCGATGCGGCCGGTTTCCGGTCCGACTTCGGCATCGCCCGCTCGGCCCTGGACCGGCTCATCGCCACGGCCTACCGGATGATGGGCCTGATCTCCTTCTTCACCGTCGGCGACGACGAGGTCAAGGCCTGGACCGTCAGCGACGGGACCGTAGCCACCCGGGCCGCCGGGGTCATCCACTCCGACATCGAGCGCGGCTTCATCCGGGCCGAGGTCGTCTCCTACGAGCAGTTCATCGCCCGGGGCGAGATCTCCGCCTGCCGCAACGACGGCACGCTCCGGCTCGAGGGCAAGAGCTACCCGGTCCGGGACGGGGACATCATCAACTTCCGCTTCGCCGTCTGAGGCCGTTCCCGGGACCGGGGACGGGCCCCTGGCGGGCTTGACTTTGGCCCCCGGAACCAATAGAAATAGGGCGGGTTTCCATGGCTTGGGTCCTGTTCATCGCGCTCTCCCTGGTGTGCGTCGGTTCGGTCGCGGCCATGATCGTCTCCCGCGCCCCGGCCCACAACGCCCTCTTCCTCGTGCTGGCCTTCGCCTCGCTCGGCGGCCTTTTCGGCCTGCTCGACGCCCCCTTCGCGGCCGCGGTCCAGGTGCTCGTCTACGCCGGGGCCATCATGGTCCTGTTCCTCTTCGCCCTGATGATGTTCGACCTGCGCGCGCCCGCCGCTCCCCGTGACCGGCGTCTCCGGATGGCCGTCGCGGCCGCCCTGGCCGCGGTCCTGCTGGCCGAGACCGGCCTGGCCCTGGTCCGTCTCTTCGGGGCCTCCCGCGCCCCCGCGCCCGGGGCCGGGAGAGACTTGGCCGGGCTGGGCCGGCTGCTCTTCACCGACCATCTCTACGCCGTCGAGCTGACCTCGCTCCTCATCGTGGCCGCCCTCGTCGGGGCCTTGGCCCTGGCCGGCCCGCGGGAGGGGAAATGATCCCGCCCGTCGCCTTCCTGGCCCTGGCCAGCCTGCTCTTCGCCCTCGGGGCGCTGGCCTTCTTCGTCAAGAAGGACCTCCTGACCCAGTTCATGGCCGTCGAGATCATGCTCAACGCGGCCAATCTGGCCTTCCTGGCCATGGCCCGGGCCCGCGGCGACGCGGCCGGCCAGGCCGTCGTCCTCTTCGTCATCACCGTGGCCGCGGCCGAGGCCGTGGTCGGCTTGGCCGTCATCGTGCTCGTCTTCCGCCAGCGGAAGTCCGTCCGGACCGACGACCTCAAGGACCTGAAGGGCTGACATGGCCGACCTCTTCTGGCTCATCCCTTTGATCCCCGGGGCGAGCGCGCTCGTGTTGCTCCTGGCCGGCCGGCGGCTGCCGCGACGCTGGGCGGCCGTTCAGGCGCCAGGAGCGGTCCTCGTATCTTTCCTGCTGTCCGTCGTGGGCTTCGCGCGCCTCGCCGGGGGCGGGCAGGACACGCCGGCCTTGACGGCGACGCTCGGGACCTGGATCGCCGCCGGCGCCTTCCGCGTCCCCGCGACGCTCGTCCTCGATCCCCTCTCGGCCGTCATGGCCCTGGTCGTCACCGGGGTCGGCTTCCTCATCCACGTCTATTCGACGGCCTACATGGCCGGCGACAAGGACTACGCCCGCTACTTCGCCTTCCTCAACCTGTTCACATTCTTCATGCTCGTCCTCGTCCTGGCCTCGGGCCTGGTCCTGATGTTCGTCGGCTGGGAGGGGGTCGGTCTCTGTTCCTACCTCCTGATCGGCTTCTGGTTCGAGCGGCCGGCGGCGGCCAAAGCGGGCATGAAGGCCTTCGTCGTCAACCGTGTCGGCGACGCGGCCTTCCTCGCCGGCGTCCTGTTCCTTCTCGTCCGCCTCGGCAGCGCCGAATTCGCGGACGTCAACGCCGCCGCGGCCTCCGGGCTCCTGGCCCCGGGACTGGCCACGGCCGTCGCGGTCCTGCTCTTCGTCGGGGCCACGGGGAAATCCGCCCAGGTCCCCCTCTACGTCTGGCTCCCCGACGCCATGGAGGGCCCGACCCCGGTCAGCGCCCTCATCCACGCCGCGACCATGGTCACGGCCGGGGTCTACCTCGTCTGCCGCCTCGGCGGCCTGTTCGCGGCCTCGGCCCCGGCGGCGACCGTCGTGGCCTGGGTCGGCGGCGGCACGGCCGTCTTCGCCGCCACCATCGCCCTGGTCCAGAACGACATCAAGCGGGTCCTGGCCTATTCGACGGTCTCGCAGATCGGCACCATGTTCCTCGGCTGCGGCGTCGGGGCCACGGCCGCGGGGATGTTCCACCTCGTCACCCACGCCTTCTTCAAGAGCCTGCTCTTCCTGGCCGCCGGCAGCGTCATCCACGCCCTCGGCGGCGAACAGGACCTAAGGCGGATGGGCGGCCTCCGCAAGCGGCTGCCGGTGACCTTTCCGGTCTTCCTGGCCGGCGCCCTGGCCATCTCCGGCGCGCCCTTCCTGTCGGGCTTCTTCTCCAAGGACGCCATCCTGACAGCCGCGTTCGCCGGCGGGCATCACGTCCTCTACGGACTGGGCCTCCTCGGGGCCGTTCTGACGGCCTTCTACATGTTCCGCCTGGTCTATCTGGCCTTCTACGGCGAAGGGCGTTTCGAGCCCGGACGCGGCGCACTCATCCATGAATCCCCTCCGGCCATGACCGTGCCCCTGGTCGTCCTGGCCGTCCTGTCGGTCGCGGGCGGGTTCATCGGTCTCCCCGTCTTCTTCGGCGAGCGGGCCGACCGTTTCGGGCGCTTCCTCGCGCCCGTCCTGTCCCCGCCGGCCCATCACCTGTCGCTGGCCACGGAGGCCGTCCTGATCTTGGCGGCGACAGCCGCGGCCCTGTTCGGCATCCTCGCGGCCTTCGTCTTCTATCGCCGCGATCCCGAGATCCCGCCTCGCTTGGCCTACCGCTTCCCGGGCCTCTACCGGCTGCTTCTTAACAAATACCGGGTCGACGAGACCTACGACGCGCTCCTCGTCCGTCCGCTCGTCCGGGGCGCGGCGGCGGTCCACGCCGGCTTCGACCTCAAGGTCGTCGACGGCGCCCTCGACGGCTCCGCCGCGGCTGTCCGGGCCGCCGGCCGGGGCTTGAACCTCCTTCAGAGCGGCCTCGTCCGCGACTATGCCCTAGCTTTCCTCATCGGGGTGGTCCTTTTCCTGGGAGTCCTCCTGTCATGAGCGTCCCCCTGGTGAGCTTGATCACCTTCCTGCCCCTGGCCGGGGCGGCCGCGTTGGCGTTCGTCCCGCGGGGCCGGGATCGGGCCGTCCGCGGCGCCGCGCTGGCCGTGTCGCTCGCGACCTTCGGTCTGTCCCTGGTCCTGTTCGCCCGGTTCGACGGCGCCTCGGGCCTGCCCCAGTTCGTGGAGCGGGCCGCCTGGCTCGGCCGGGGCATCGATTACCGCGTCGGGGTGGACGGCCTCAGCCTGCTTCTCGTCCTTCTGGCGGCCTTCCTGACCCCGGTCGCCCTGCTTTCCTCGTGGCGCGCGATCGACGACCGGGTCAAGGAGTTCTCGATCGTCATGCTCCTGCTCGAGACGGGCATGATCGGCGTCTTCGTGGCCATGGACCTGTTCCTGTTCTACGTCTTCTGGGAAGCCATGCTGGTTCCGATGTACTTCCTCATCGGCATCTGGGGCGGGCGGCGCCGGGTCTACGCGACGACCAAGTTCGTCCTGGTGACCATGTTCGGCAGCCTGTTGATGCTTGTCGGCATCCTTTTCCTCCAGGCCTCCTATCACCGGGCCACGGGGAGCTACTCCCTGGCCATCGCCGACCTCGCGACCCTGTCCCTGCCGGCGGGGACCCAGAACTGGCTCTTCCTGGCCTTCGGCCTGGCCTTCGCCATCAAGGTCCCGCTCGTCCCCCTCCACACTTGGCTCCCCGACGCCCACACCGAGGCCCCGACGGCCGGCTCGGTCCTGCTGGCCGCGGTGCTCCTCAAAATGGGCGCCTACGGCTTCCTGCGGCTGGGCCTGCCGCTGTTCCCCGCGGCGGCCGCGGATTTCGCCCCGGCCCTGTCCGTCCTGGCCGTCGTCGGGATCGTCTACGGCGGGCTCATGGCCCTCGTCCAGAAGGATATGAAGGCCCTGGTCGCTTATTCGAGCGTCAGCCACATGGGCCTCATTATGCTGGCCGTGTTCGCGCTCGGCCCCGAGGCCGTCCAAGGGGCCCTCTTCCAGATGGTCGGCCACGGGCTGAGCACGGGGGCCCTGTTCTTGTGCGTCGGCGTCCTCTACGAGCGCACCCACACCCGGCTCATCGCCGACCACGGCGGGGCGGCCGCCCGCATGCCGGTCTTCGCCGGCCTGTTCCTCGTGGCCGCGCTGTCTTCGGCCGGCCTCCCGGGGCTCAACGGCTTCGTCGGCGAGGTCCTGTGCTTCTTCGGCGTCTTCCGCGTCCGGCCGACCCTGGCCGTCATCGGCCTCTCGACGGTCGTCCTGGCCGCCGCTTATCTACTCTGGCTCTACCGGCGGGTCATGCACGGACCGCTCAAGACGCCGGCAGGGACCTCTCTCCGGGACCTCGACCGGCGCGAGCTGGCCGTCCTCGTCCCCATAGCGCTGCTGATGGTCTTCCTGGGCCTGTTCCCGGGCGTCCTCCTGAGAAAAACGGACGGCGCCGTGACCCGGTACGCCGGATCCGTCGTGACGGCTGCCCCGCCGGCGCCTCTCTCCCCCGCCGCGAGGCCGGAGCGTTAGGGTGGAGACGCTCGCAGCCCTCGCCTCCCCGCTGGCGCTCGTCGCCGGAGCCCTGGCCGTCCTCTTGCTCGAGGCCTTCCTGGGGCGCCGGCGCCCGAAGGCGCCCGCCGCGGTCGCCGTCGTCTTCCTGGCCGCGGCCGGCTACTGCGCCGTCCGGGCCTGGGGCAAGGGCTGGTCCTATTTCGGCGGCCGGCTCGTCGCCGACGAGCTGGCCCTTTCGCTCACGGTCCTCTTCGTCCTGGCCGGGGCGGCCGTCCTCCTGATGGGTCTCGAGTACGCGGCGCTCCGCGGCGTCGAGCCCGGCCCCTTCGCCGGCTTGGTCCTCATCGCCGTGGCCGGGGCCGCGGTCATGGTCTCGTCGGCCGACGGGCTCGTCGTCTTCCTGGGGCTCGAGGTCCTGTCGGTGGCCTCCTACGCCCTGACGGGCCTCAAGCGGGCCGACCGGGCCTCGTCCGAGGCCGCGGCCAAGTATTTCCTGATGGGCAGCTTCGCCGGGGCCTTCTTCGTCTTCGGATGGGCTTTCATATACGGTTCGACGGGTGGGCTGGGCCTGACGTCGGGCGCCCCCGCCGCCGCCGTGGGTACGGCTCTCGTGCTGGCGGCGCTTCTGTTCAAGGCCGCCGTCGCTCCCTTCCACATGTGGGCACCCGACGTCTACGAAGGCGCCCCGACCCCGGTCACGGCCTTCCTGACCCTGGTCCCGAAGGCGGCCGGCCTGGCCGTCGCCTTGCGCATCGTCCTGCCCGGCCTCGCGCCGGGCGCCGGAACCCCTGTCCTCACCGGCTTGCTCGGCGCCGCCGCCGTCCTGACCATGTTCGCCGGCGCGCTGGGCGGCCTGCGGCAAGCGAGCTTCAAGCGGATGCTGGCCTACTCCTCGGTCGCCCACTCCGGCTTCCTGCTCCTCGCCGTGGTCGCCGGCGACGCCGGGAGCCTGGTCTTCTACCTCGCCGCCTACCTGTTCATGAACACCGGCGCGTTCGGCGTCCTGGCCCTCGCGGCCGGCCCGGACGGAGAGCCGGCGGCCGTGGCCGATCTCGCCGGCTTGGGCCGGCGGGCGCCCTGGCTCGCGGCGGGACTGACCGTGTTCCTGCTCTCGCTGGCCGGTTTCCCTCCGACGGCGGGTTTCCTGGCCAAATATTACGTCCTCGGCGCGGCCGTCCGGCAGGGGCACGTCGCCCTGGCCGTCGCGGCCGTCCTGGCCAGTCTCGTCTCCGCGGCTTTCTATCTGAGGGTCGTCGTGGCCATGTACATGGAGGACGGCGGGCCCGGGTCGGTCGTCGAGAGGGACGATCCGGCGCTGGCCCTGGTCCTGTTCCTGTGCCTTTTCGGCGTCCTTCAGATGGGCCTGTGGCCGGGCAATCTCTTGGCGCTCATCCGGGGCGCCTTCCCGGTCCTCTGACCGCCGCCGGCGCGGCAGACGCCTCCGATTCAGGCCAGGGCCCGGCCCTTGGTCTCCGGGATGCCCACCCAGAGCAGTGCCGCGCCCACGAAGGCCGCCGCGATCAGGCCGAAAGCGACGCCGAAGCCCCGGGTCTGGGCCAACGAGCCGACGACGAACGGGGCCGCGGCGCTGACGATCCGGCCCGCGTTGTAGGTGATGCCCTGGGCCGTGGCCCGCACCGCCGTCGGGTAGATCTCGGCCGTCAGGGCCCCGAAGCCCGTGAAATAACCCGTGCCGAAAAAGGCCACGAACGGCCCGAGGGCGAGCAGGAGAAGGGGCGAGCGGGCCCGGGCGTAGAGCAGCATGAAGGCCGCTGCAGCCGACAGGAACACGACATAAGAGCGCTTGCGGCCGAAGCGGTCGCTGATGAAGCCGAACGAGATGTATCCCAGCCACATGCCGAGCTGCATGAAGATGACCAGTCCCGACATCGTCGCCGGAGAGAAGCCCATGCCTCCCTGGTCCGCCGGCATGGACAGGTAGGCCGGCAGCCAGAGATTGAAGCCCCACCACCCGAACATCGTGCAGGCGTTCATGAGGATGATGAGCAGGGTCAGGCGCAGGCGCCCGGGGCCGAAGATGCGGCCGAAACCGGCCCGCAAGGACGGCGCCGTGGCCCGGGCGCTCCGCCAGAGCTCGGGCTCCTTGACCCGTCTCTGGATCCAGAGGGTGAAGAACGCCGGGACGACGCCCACGAAAAAGACCCCGCGCCAGCCCCAGACGGGCAGGACCAGGGCGGCTACAGCCGCGGCCGCCGCGTAGCCGACGGCCCAGGAGCTCTGGACGAGGCCCAGGGCCTTGCCCCGGTGCGCGGCCGGCCAGGTCTCCGAGACGAGGGCGGCCCCGCTGGCCCACTCCCCGCCCATGCCCAGCCCGAGGCAGACCCGGAACACGGCCAGCATGACGACCCCCGTGGCCAGGCCGCAGGCCGCGGTGAAAACGGAGTAGATCAGGATGCTGGCCATCAGCGCCTTGCGGCGTCCGTAGCGGTCGGCGACGACGCCGAAAACGAGCCCGCCCACGGCCGACGCGGCCAAGGTCAGCGAGCCGAGCAGGCCGGCCGTGCCCTTGGCCAGGCCGAGGTCGGCCATGAGGGCCGCCAAGACCATGGCGTAGAGCATGACGTCGAAGGCGTCGAGCATCCAGCCGAACGAGGCGGCCACCAGGGACGTCCGGGCCTCCGGCGTGGCCTCTTTCCACCAGGCGAACCGGGCCATCGGCGGGCCTCCCTTCAGCGCAGGGCGTAGAGCAGGACGAGATTGACGGCGTAGACCAGGATGACCCCGAAGGAGTCCCAGGCCCACAGGAAGCGCTTCTTCTCCGAGTTGTAGATGAGGCCGGCGATGGCCAAGCCGGTCATGGCCATCGCCGTCAGGGCCGGCACCATCTGCTCGCTCGAGACGAAGGACAGGATCGGGCCCTTGAAATAGAAGAGGTCCTGGACGGCCAGGATGAGGATGTTGAACAGGTTGCTGCCGAAGATGTTGCCCACGGCCATGTCCACGGCCCCGATCCGCAGGGCGGCGACGGAGACGGTGAGCTCGGGCAGGGAGGTGGCCGCGGCGACGAAGATGCTTCCGACGAAGGTCTGGCCGAGCCCGGTCATCGCGGCGATGCGCTCTGCCAAGGACGGCAGGAAGACGGCCGCGACGACGACGACGGCGGCGTGGAAGGCGTAGCGGAGGACGGCCTGCCGGAGGGTCAGCGCGGACGCCTCCCGGCCGTCGTTGTCCGTCGCCGCCGGGGCCCGGCGCTTCTCGAATTTGAAGGTCGTCCGCATGGTCGCGAAGTAGCCGGCGACGATGAGCGGGGTGTACCAGCCCACCCAGCCCAGGGCGGGCAGCTTCGGCCCGAGGAAGAGGCTGAGGGAGACGCCCCCCAAGAACAGGATGGACAGGCCGGCCGACAGGATGTTGGCCTGGTTGACGCGGGAGGACAGCGGGACTTTGCGCGACAGCGCGTCGAGCAGGCCCAGGATGAGGACGTTGAAGGCGCAGCTGCCGAGGACGTTGCCCGCGGCGATGTCGGGCAGCCCCGTGGCTACCGCGCTCAAGCCTGTGGCCAGCTCGGGGAGCGAGGTCACGCCGGCCATGAGGACCGTGCCCAGCCAGAGGCGGCTCAGGCCGGACTTCTCCGAGATGATATCGCCATAGCGGGTCAGCCGCGTGCCCGAGAACAGGATCAGGGCCGTGACGGCCAGGAATTCGAGTCCGACGAGCATGGGGCCTCCTACGACGGCGCTATGAAAGAACGGCCGGAGCGGGTCGTAAGCCGGATCCTGTCCCCGCTCGCGCGGGCGACGGTCATTTGTCTAGGCCCCGGGTCGCCCCGGGGCTCCAGCGGCCGACCCGCCCCCTGGGACGGGCCATCCCAAAATGGGGCTCGTTTGGCCTTGCTCCGGATGGGGTTTGCCCTGCCCCCGGCGTCGCCGCCGGGGCGGTGAGCTCTTACCTCGCCATTTCACCCTTGCTCCGCGTCCGGCTCGCGCCGGCCGCGGGGCGGTGTCTTTTCTGTGGCACTTTCCCCCGGTCGCCCGGAGTCGCTGTTAGCGACCATCCTGCCCTTCGGAGTCCGGACTTTCCTCCTCTCCCCCCTCGCGGGAAGGAGAGGCGACCGTCTCGCCCGCTCCGGCCGTTACCTTTATACCGTATTGCTCGAGTTTTTTATAGAGGTTCGACCGCGGCGTGTCGATCTCCCGGGCCGTTTGCGAGATGTTCCAGCCGTTGGCCTCGAGCTTGGCCAGCAGGAAATCCCTCTCGGCCAGGTCGCGGAACTCGCGCAGGGTCTTGATGCCTCCCGCTTCCGGCAGGGCGGCCTCGGGCTTCTCCCGCAGGGGTTCCGGCAGGTCCTTGGCCTCGATGGTGTCGCGGTCGGTCATGATCATGAGCCGCTCGACGACGTTGCGCAACTCGCGGACGTTGCCCTTCCAGGGGTACCGCTTCAGGACCTCGAGGGCCTCGGCCGAGAACCTCCGGGGCCGGAAGTTGTTCTCCTCGGCGAAGGTGCGCGAGAAGTAGTCGACGAGCAGGGGGATGTCCTCGGCCCGCTCGCGCAGGGCGGGCGACCGCAGGGGCACGACGTTGAGCCGGAAATAGAGGTCCTCGCGGAACCGCCCTTCGCCCATCTCCTTGCGCAGGTCCTTGTTGGTCGCGGCGATGACCCGGACGTCGACCCGGGCGATCTTGCTCGAGCCGACCTTCTGGACCTCGCCCTCCTCGAGGACCCGCAGGACCTTGGACTGGGTCCGCAGGCTCATGTCCCCGATCTCGTCGAGGAAGATGGTGCCGCCGTCGGCCTGTTCGAACTTGCCCGTTTTCTTCTCTGTGGCCCCGGTGAAGGAGCCTTTCTCGTGGCCGAACAGCTCCGACTCGATGAGCTCCTCGGGGATGGCCGCGCAGTTGACCTGGACGAAGGTCTCCCGGGCCCGCAGGCTGTGGGCGTGGATGGAGCGGGCGATGAGCTCCTTGCCCGTACCGCTCTCGCCGTGGATGAGGACCGTGGCGTTGGTCGGGGCGATCTTGAGGATCTCCTTCCACAGGCTCTGGACGAGGGGATGGCGGCCGACAATCTCGTAGCGCTTCTCGGCCTTCTTCTTGAGGTCCTGGTTCTCCCGGTCGAGGCGGGTCTGTTTGAGGGCGTTGCGGATGCTGATGAGGACCCTCTCCCGGTGGAGGGGCTTTTCCAGGAAGTCGAAGGCCCCCAGCTTGGTGGCCTCTACGGCGGCCTGGATGGTGCCCTGGCCCGAGATCATGATGACCTCGGGGACGAAGGGCCGTTCCTTCAGTTCGGCCAGGACCTCGAGCCCGCTCCGGCCCGGCATCTTGATGTCGAGCAGGACGAGGTCGATGCCGACCGTGTCGCGGAGCGCCTCCAGGCCGTCCTCGCCGGTCGAGGCCTCGAAGAACTCATAGCCCTCGTATTCGAGGATCATTTTGAGCGACTTGCGGATGCCCTCCTCGTCGTCGATGACCAGGATGCGGGCCTTCCTCTCGGGTCTCATGGGGCGCCTGTCCTCCGGGGCGATTCTAGCATACATCCCCCCGGCGGCCAAACCTCGCCTCCCACCCCGCAGCACATGGCCCGAAAGAACGGCCTCGCGGCGTAAAGGGCCTTTACGCGCTGGAGCGGGCCTTCGCCTTGTGTTAGACTGGCACGGGATTTGCTGAAGGCTCGGAGAGGGATACGGTGTCATGACGCGGTTCACCCGATGGGTCCTCGCCGCGGGGCTCTTCCCGGCCTTCCTGGCCCCGCCGCTCGCCGGCGCCCTGGATCCCGGCCGTTACATCGTCCTCGAGAACGGCCTGCGCGTGTTCCTGTACGAGAAGCGCGACCTGCCGCTGGTCCATGTCGTCACCGGCTTCGACCTCGGCTCCAAGAACGAGACGGGCGAGACCAACGGCTTCGTCCATCTGCTCGAGCACGCCATCCTTTTCCGCGGCTCCGGCGACCGCGCCGGTCTCAGGCGCCACGGCGCCTACTTCAACGGATCGACGGGCCAGGATCTGGCCGTCTTCGAGATCTCCCTCCCCTCCGCGCACGCCGGGTTCGCCCTCCGCTGCCAGAAGGACATCCTGTTCGGCTTCGACCTCGATCCGGCGGAGCTCGAGGCCGAGAAGGAGATCGTCCTGGAGGAGCTCGGCGAGATGGAGGACGATCCGGACCGGGCGGCCGCGGACCGGGTCCTCCGGGAGCTCTTCGCCGGCCACCCCTACGGACGGTCGGTCTACGGCGACCGCGGGGTCATCGCCGCGGCTACATCCGAGGGCCTCCTGGCCTTCCACCGCCGGTTCTTCACGGCCGGCAACGCGGCCTTGGCCGTCGTCGGCGATTTCGAGACGGTCGCGATGGAGCGCCTGGTCCGCGAGGTCTTCGGGGACCTGCCGACGGCCGGCCGAGCCGCGGCGGCCCTGCCCATGGCCGCGCCGCTCGGGAAAGATTCCGTGGTCCGGCTCGAGAAAGACGTCAAGGAGGGCACGCTCTTGCTGGCTTTCCCCGCCCCGGACTACAATCACCCCGACCGGTACGCCATGCGCGTCTTGGCCGAGGCCCTCGGCCGCGGCGTCAATCCTCTCCTGTCCGCCCGGCTGCGGGGCGAGCGCGATACCGTCCAGCGGGTCTCCATGTCCTACCTGGAGTTCCGGTACGGGGGGGCCGCCGTCGTCGCCATCAAGGCCGTCCCCTCGGACCTGGCCGCGGTCGAGCGCACGGCCCTGGCCGTCCTGAAGCGGGCCGGCAGCGAGAACTATTCCAAAAAGGACTTCCTCGACCCCGCCGCCGAGATGGCCGCCTTCGATTTCCTGGAAAGCGCCAAGAACCAGATCCGCTTCTCATCCGGCCAGGCCGAGGAGTCGGGCCTGCAGCTGGCCGGTTCCTTCGTCCGGCACATGCTGCTCAACACCCGCGAAAAGCCCGGCCGCTATCTCGACGAGATCGGTCGCATCGGCTCGGGCGACTTGCGTCGGACGGCGGCCAAATATTTCGGCCGGGCCGACCACGCCCTGGTCACCGTGGCCCCGAGGCGGGGAGGCCGGAAGTGAGCCGCCGGACCGGCGGTCGGACCGCGCTCCTTCTGGCGCTCGGCCTGGGGATCCGTGCCGCCGCGGGCGCCGTCCCGCCCGAGAGGACCGTCCTGGCGTCGGGCATCCCCCTCGTCTTTCAGCGGGACGCCGCCTCCGCTGTGACGGTCGTCGCCCTGGTCGCCCCGGGCGGCCGGGCCGCCGTCCCGCTCGGCCTCGACGGTTTGGCCACGCTGACGACCCGGCTGGCCCTGGAGATCCCCGACGAGGAGAAGGTCAGGGACCTCATGGCCCAGGCGACCCGGACGAGCTTCGTCTGCGCCGAGGACTTCTCGGCCGTGGTCGTCGAATGCCTGTCCGAGAACCTCGAGGACGCCCTGAGGGTCACCGGCAGGATCGTGACCTCTCCCCTGTTCTCCGGCCTGCGCGTCGCCCGGGCCAAGGAGCTCCTGTCCCTCTACGCCCGGGAGGAAGCGGACGATCCGGCCTCGGCCGCCCACGCCGCCGTGCTGGCCGGGTTCTTCGGGAGGGCCGGCGTGGGCTCGGCCCTCTACGGCACCGAAGACAGCCTGAAGGCCATCGACCGCAAGGACGTCCAGGCCTTCTACCGGAGCCGATTCGTCCGTTCCTCCGTTTTCTTCGTGGCCGTTTCCGACCTCGAGCCGGGGACGGTCCGCGCCCTGCTCGAGAAGGGCTTCGCGGGCTTCCCCGACGCCGTGTCCCCGGCCCTCCCGGCCGTGGCCCCGGAACCGCCCTCGGACCGGGATATCCGCCTGGATCGCGACACGGAACGGGCCTTCATCGGCCGGGCCTTCCCCCTGCCGGCCCCGTCGGCCCCGGACCATGCCCTGGGGATCATGCTCGAGACCGCGATCGGCCGGGGGCCCGGCTCGCGATTGTGGCGCCTGAGGGCCGAGGACCGGCTGGCGTATACGGTCGACGCGCGGCTGACCTGGACACGGGGCGGCGGCGTCCTGGAAGTCTTCCTCGAGACCTCCGCGGACAAGGCCGGTCGGGCCGAGGAGGCCCTCGACGGCGTTCTCGAGCGCCTCCGTTCGGACGGCCTCGCCGACGGCGAGCTCGAGGCCGCCAAGGCCATGGCGGCGGCCGGCCATCTGCGCGCCGTCGAGGGCAAAGCCGCCCGGCTCCGGCTGTTGGCCGGTTTCGAGGTCCTCGGCCTGGGCTTCGGGCATGTCGCCGGCCTGGCGGGCGCCCTCGACGCGGTGACCGCCGAGGCCCTCGACGCTTATATCGAGTCCGTTCTCGCCCCCGGGCGGGCGATGCGCGTCTTCGTCGGGCCCGCGGGGCCCGCGGAAAGGAAGTGACCGTGGCACCACTCGCCGAAAAGGAACTGGCCGACCTCGTCCGGGCCGTCTTCCCGGGCCACCCCGAGGACCGGGGCTTGGCCGTGCTCGTCGACGTCCCCCGCGACGCCGCCCGCGACAATCCCGACTGGGCCGCCCGCCGGGTCATGGCCGAGGACTGGGCCCGCCGGCTCCGCGCCGGGGCGGCCGCGATCCCGCTCGACGAGGTCCACCTCGTCGCATACCCCGACGTCGGCTCGAACAACGCCGACCTCCCCGCCGACGCCTACGTCGTCGGGGGCCGGCTGCCGGCGGAGGCCTCCGGTCTGCAGTCGTCCGGGGTCCGGACGCCCTTCGGATCCCTCTTCAGGGACGTGCCCCTGTTCCTGGCCCCGACCGAGTACTCGACGACGGCCCCGCTCAAGAACGCGGCCGCCCGCCACGGCCTCCGGGCGGCCACCATGCCCGGGTTCTCTGAAAAAATGATCCCCGCCCTGCGCGTGGACTACGGGGAGGTCGGCCGGCGGGTGGGCCTGATCAAGGAGCGCCTGGACCGGGCCGAGGAAGCCGAGATCGAGTTCGTCAAGGACGGCCTCGAGCCCCACAAGATGCTGTTCGACCTCCGCTTCCGCACGGCCCACGAGAGCTCGGGCCGCTTCCCCAAAAAAGGGACGGCCGGGAACCTGCCCAGCGGGGAGGCTTACATCGTCCCTTACGAAGGCGAGCGGGGCGAAGCCAGCCGGACCCGCGGCGAGCTGCCCGTGGAGATCGCCGGCGAGGTCCTCGTCTTCGCCGTCGAGGCCAACCGAGCTGTGGCCGTGCGCCCCGCGGCGACCCTGGGCCCGGCCTGGAACGACGAGGCCGCCCGGCTGCGCCGGGAGCCGGCCTACGGGAACATGGCCGAGCTCGGCTTCGGCGTGCTGGGGGATTTCGGCCTCGAGCCGGTCGGCGAGATCCTGCTCGACGAGAAGCTCGGCTTCCACGTGGCGTTCGGCCGCAGCGACCATTTCGGCGGGCAGGTCGGACCGGCGGCCTTCTCGCGCCCCGAAGAGGTCGTCCATCTCGACCGCATCTACATCCCGGCGGCCCAGCCCCGCGTCGCGGTCTTCTCGGTCGTCCTCCGCTATCCGGACGGCGCCGAGGAGGTCCTCATGTCCGAGGGCCGCTACCGGATCTTCTGAGCTCCGGCCTCAGCGGAATTCCGTGCTGACGATGGTGATGCGGTCCGGATACGTGATCGGCCCGAAGGGGGTCGAGACGGTCGGCTGGGCGTCGAGGGCGATCTTGGCCGCCGAACGCTGCTTCCCGCCCAGGGCCAGGGCCAATCCGAGCAGGTCCTCGTAGCGCCGGTCGCCGAAGAACTCGAGCAGGTCGAGGCTCAGCCGCAGGGGGACGACCGACTCCTGCCCCGTTCCGGGGATCTCGAACGGCCGGTCGATGTTGCCCGTGACCGTCGGCTTGCCGTCGATGAGCAGGCGGCACTCGAGCCCCGTCAGCGTGCTCGCCGAGCGGCGGGAGCCGCCGGTGCCGTCGTTGGGATTGACGGCCAGGACGTCGACGACGAACTCGACGGGGAGCTTCCTCGAGCGGTAGGCCTGGACGGCCTTCAGGGCGTCCCCGGCGGTGAAGTCGGACAGGGCGGCCTTGCCTCCGAGGTCGATCCCCAGCAGCTTGAAATCCCTGACGCCATCGACCTTGAACTGCAGCTTCTTCAGCGAGGCGATGACCGAGGCCATATCGGTCAGGGCCGAGCAGGACGACAGGGCGGTCAGCGCGACCGATAAAGTCGCGACGACGAGGGTGCGCGAACGTTGGCTCATGGCGGGCTCCTTTCCGGTCCTCTGCCCCGGTTATATTCCCCGCCGACGCCGCCTGTCAACCGTTGCCGTCGATCATGATCATCGGTGCCAGGCTTTTACATCAAAAAAAAGCCCCGGAAGGAGGTCCTTCCGGGGCCTTCGGGCGTGCGGGCGAAGA
>CAZFZU010000006.1:0-76939 GCA_964523615.1 uncultured Eubacteriales bacterium
TGATCATCCGGTAGGGGTGGAGGACATAGGAGCGGATCTGGTTGCCCCAGGCGATGTCGGACTTCAGGTCCTCGAGCTTCTCCAGCTTCTCGTTGCGCTTCGTCTTCTCCAGCTCGTACAGGCGGGCCTTGAGGATCTTCATGACCATGGCCTTGTTCTTGTGCTGGGAGCGCTCGTTCTGGCACTGGACGACGATGCCGGTCGGGATGTGGGTGATGCGCACGGCCGAATCGGTCCGGTTGACGTGCTGGCCGCCGGCCCCCGAGGCCCGGTAGGTGTCGACTCGCAGGTCGTCCGGGTTGATGTCGATCTGGATGTCCTCGTCGACCTCGGGGTAGACGAAGACGGCCGCGAACGAGGTGTGGCGGCGCTTGGCCGCGTCGAATGGGGAGATGCGGACCAGGCGGTGGACGCCCGTCTCCTGACCGAGGTTGCCGAAGGCGAAGTCGCCCTCGAGCCGGATGGTGGCGCTCTTGAGCCCGGCCTCTTCCCCCGGCTGCTGGTCGAGGATCTCGGCCTTGAAACCCTTGCGCTCGGCGTAGCGGAGGTACATCCGCAGGAGCATCTGGGCCCAGTCCTGGGACTCCGTTCCGCCGGCCCCGGGGTGGATGGTCATGATCGCGTTGCGCGGGTCGTCGGGATCGTAGAACAGGGCCCGCAGCTCGGCCTCCTGGAGGGCCGTCTCGAGCCGGGCGACGGCGGCCGCGCCTTCGGCCTCGACGCTCTCGCCCTCGGCCGCCAGCTCGACCAGGACCTCGAGCTCCTCCTTCTGGCCGAGGATGCTCTTGAAGAACTGGATGTCCTTCTCGAGGAGCTTCTTCCTCTGTTGGAGGGATTGCGATAGCTTCTGGTCCTGCCAGACCTCGGGCGAGGCCAGGCGGGCGTTTATCGTCCCGAGCTCGCCCGTCTTGTGATCGAGGTCAAAGAAAACCTCGGACCTCTTCGACCTTCTCGAAGAGGCTGCCCAGGCGGGTCTTGAAGTCGATGGCTTTGGCGTCGGTCGGTGTCATGGCGTTCTGTCCTTGGCGGTCGTCCCGGCGGCGGGATCAGTACTTGACGACCCAGAAATCCGTCTTGCCCCCGGCGGCGGCGTTGAGCTTGTCCTTGAGCTCGACGGCCCGGTCCTTGACGGAGAACCCGCCCAGCCGGACCTTATAGAGCTTTTCCCCCGCCTGCGGGCTGAGCAGGAGGACGGTCTGACCCTGCTTCCGGTACCTGTCCGCGGCGGCCTCGGCCTTGGCCCGGCTCTCCGAGGACATGACCTGGACGTACCACAGGCCCTTGGCCGCGGGGGGGGCCGTCTTCTTGGTTTCGGCCGGGGTCTTCGGGGCCGGGGCTTTCACGGACGGGGCCGCGGTCGAGGGCGCCGAGGACGGCCCCGAAGCCGGGAGATTGGCCGTCTCCGTCCCCGGGCCGGTGACCAGGCCGGAAGGAGGCGCGGCGGCGGCTTCCGTCTCCTCGGACGTCGGCTTGACGGGGGGCTCCTTGACGAGGTCGGGGATCTGCTGGGCGACGACCTGGGTCGGGGTCGCGGCGAAGCCGGCCTGCGTCTTGCCGACCGAGACGCCGAGAAGGAAGATGAACACGCCCAGGGCGAGGACGCCGAGGAAGATGACGACGAGCAGGGTGCTGGAGACCTGGATCTCCCGGAACTCTTTGTTTTTCATCAGCTCTGCTTTTTCTCCTGGCCCCTATCGTACTGGAACGCCCGCGGGATTTCCAGAGGCAGGAGGAAAAGGGCGCCCGGACGGCCGCGGGGCCGGGGCGGACGACGGGGCGAGCGGGGCCGGGACAAGAAGGGCGCGGGATCGCAAGATGGCTTCATTATAGGAACGGGACGGGGGCAAGTCAACTTCGCGGCCGATGTCCCGCTGGGGCTTGACTTTTTATTTTCAATAGATTAAATGTAGAAGTCGCGTTCGCGCAAGGAGTGACTCCGATGATCAAGAACGATATCGCCCTGGCGATCGAAAAGAAGACCGAGTTCAATAGGGCCAAGTCCCTGTCGATCGTCGAGGCCGTCCTGGAGTCCCTCAAAAGCGCCCTCTCCGGCCGTGAAAAGGTCGAGATCCGGGGCTTCGGCAGCTTCAAGGTCGTGGCCAAGAAAACGGGTTTCGGCCGGGACATCCGGCGTCAGAAGCAGATCCGCATCGAGAAGGGCCAGCGCATCAAGTTCCGCCCCGGCCAGGAGCTCAAGACCCTGCTCTCCAAGGCCAAGACCTCTTAATCTAACCTCATTTCGGTTCTTCTCCCGATTCCGGGCAGTCCCTCTCTCGGGCTTTTGGCTCACAACGGGGAGCGGATTCCTAGAAGCGGACCAGGCAGGATCGGGACTGAGCACCCGGAGTCCCGATCCTGCGAAATATCTTGAGAAAACGCTCTTTCCCGATATCTCCCAGCGCCGCTCCTCCGAGCTACTCCTGAGCGGCGCTGATGGTCGCTTCGGGGACTCCGCTCCCTGCCGCCCCTCCTCCAGCAACGGGGATCTGCGAGGCAACATCCTTCGCCGCCTCGAGAGGGAAGCCCGGAAATGGGAGAAGGACTTTAATTGTCCTCGAGGTCGCGAACGAGCTGGGCGTAGACACGCTCGGTCTGGTCGACCGTCGCGGCCAGGTCCCCCGAAGCGTCGATGACGTAGTCGGCCCGCTTTTTCTTCTCGCGGGCGGGCATCTGGGCGCCGATCCGCCGCAGGGCTTGGGCCCGGGACAGGCCGTCCCGGGACATCAGCCGCCGGACCTGAACGGCCTTGGGGCAGTCGACGACGACGACGCGGTCGAAGCGCCCGGCGACGCCGGCCTCGAAGACCAGGGCGGCCTCGACGACGAGGATGCGCCGGCCGCCCTCCCGCTCGAGCCGGCGCGCGGCCTTGTCCTGCTCGGCCAGGACCAGGGGATGGACGAGTCGGTCGAGGAAGCGCCGGTCGGCCGGTCGGGAGAACGCGAGGGCGCCCAGCCGGGCCCGGTCGATGGTCCCGTCGGGGCGGAGGACGGAGGGCCCGAAGCGGGCGGCCACGGCCCGCCAAGCCGCCCGCCCCGGGGACATGAGGGCGTGGGCCTCGCGGTCGGCGGAAAAGACGGCGCAGCCTTTCTCGGCCAGGAGACGGGAGACGACGGACTTGCCGCAGGCGATCCCGCCCGTCAGGGCGACGCGCAGGACGCTATTTCTTCTTGGACGTCTTCTTTTCGGGGACGACCTTGAACATGTCATCGCTGAAGCGCACGGCGACGCCCTGGCGCTTGGTCTTCTTGTCGGGTTTCTCCAGCCGGACGGTGATGCCGCCGATGCGCATCCGCAGCTTCTTGCCGTCGGCCAGCTTCTCGGGCAGGTCGATGTAGAGGTTGAGCTTGGAGCCGACGACGACGCCGGAGTCCAGGGTGAAATAGGCCCCGCCCGAGGAGATGTTCTCGAGGTGGGTCTCCTCCTTGAACTTGGCCCCGTCGGCGAGGCTGCCCTCGATCAGGGTGTCCAGCGGGAAGTCGAACCGCCACTCGCGGCGGCGGTTGATCTCCAGTTCGTCGGGCACGGCTTTCGCGGTCTTCTTTTTGGGGGCGGCTTTCTTTGTCATGGCGTCCTCGCTTCCTGATCCTAGAACAAGGCCGAGTTGATGGCGTAGAGCGCCAGCTGCAGCCGGCTGTGCGTGTCGAGCTTGGCGTAGATGCTCTTGATGTGGGAGCGGACGGTGTTCTTGCTGATGAACATGAGCTCGGCGATCTCGTCGTTGCTCTTGCCCTGGCCGATGAGGCGCAGGACCTGGAACTCGGTCGGGGTGAGCTGGTCGAGCGTCTTCTCCTTGAGGTCGCGGCCGACGACCGAGATGATGCGGTCCATAATGCTGGACATCTTGTCGCGGGGCAGCCAGATCTCGCCCTTGTGGATGCCGCGGACGGCCTCGGGCAGCTGGGTCGAGGCGTCGTTGAGGTCGAAATAGCCGCGGGCCCCGGCGTTGATGAGGTTGACGATCTCCTCGTGGGCCGGGATGCTGCCGAGCAGGAGGAGCTCCGACCGGCCCTGGGTCTTGGAGATCTCGCGGATGGCCTTGCAGATCTCCCTCAGGTTGGGCAGGGCTTCCATGTGGGCGAAGAGGATGACCTGGGGCTTGAGCTTCTTGATCGAGTCGATGAACGACTCGATGGTGTTCTTCTCGATGTTGAGGATCTCCAGGTCCGGATCCGCCTCGAGGGCTCTGAGGATCCCGGCGAGGATGATGTCGGACGGGCAGAAGACGAGCAAAGTGATCTTCTGCGATCCGGCGGTCACGGGAGCTTTCTTTTTCTCCATGCTGGCCTCGGTCCCTTTGGGCGGTTTGGTTGATCTGTTGGGCTTGTCCATCGGGTTGCCGGAATCATAGTCAATCCCCGCGGGCATGTCAAGCCGGGGGGGTGAGAGGGGGTGAGACCGCCGTCCTACGCCGGCGGCAGGCTGTTCGGGTGGAGGCGGAAGCCGCGGTCGAGGCGGACGACCACGAACTGCTGGCGGTCGTTCTTCTCCTCGAAGCGGACGTAGACGACGGCGCCGGAGAGCACCAGGCGCAGCGGGCTCTCGAGGATGAGGGTGCGGGGGATGTCGAGGAAGAGGGTCAGCCGGGAGTCGATGGTCAAGCGGGCCTTGAGCCGGAGGGAGACCTCCTGGGCGCTGATGCCGCAGACGGCGGTCCGCTCCTCGAACTTCCGCCCGGCCGCGTCGAGGCCCTTGACCAAGGCCGGCAGCGACAGCTCGAAGGAGCGCTCGCGCTTCCCGTTCCGCGGCGCGGCCGGGGAGGGCGGGGCCTGGAGGGATTTGACCATGTCCATCTCGTCACGCATTATCCCAGTCCGCGGCGCTCTCTTGCATCGCTCATTTCGGGGAATCGCGGGGTCAAATTCGGCTTCCGGGAGTCACCCCTAGGGGCTAAGCGCGGCGGCCCGCAGCGGCCGGAGGCCGGCGCCCTCACGCGGCGTCCGCCTGGATGAGGTACCGGGATTCCAGACGGAGGGCGACCTGAGAGGCCCGGTCCTCGCCCTCGACCGGGTCGACGTCGACGATGGTCCCCTTGACGACCAGGCGGAGGCTGCGGCCCTCGCCCAGCTTGGGGGGCAAGACGATGGCCAGCTTCAGCCGGGAGCCCAGGGAGACGGGGTTCCGCAGCGGGAAGAGGGCGCCCTGGTGGCTCATGAAGGCCAGGGTCGTCTCCTCGTGGAAGAACGCGCCGTCCGGATCGGGCCCCTCGACGGTCATGGGCAGGGAGAGCTTGAAGCCCCGCTCGGGCGGACGGTGCCGGACGGGCCGGGAAGCCCACGCGGTCCTGCTCGACATTTCGACTGTTCCTTTTCCTTTGAAATTGGCGCGTCCAGTGTCCCATGGGCCCCGGGACCGGTCAATCACCCCTAAGGATGAACCGCCGGGGGATATTCTTGACAATCCCCGCGGCCGCCGCTAGAATCGTAAAACGCACAAATACAAGGAGATGTCGTGAACGACCAGGACCGGCAGGTGAAGAGCATCACGCCCAAGAGCGAGGATTTCTCGCGCTGGTATCAGGAGATCGTCCAGAAGGCCGAGCTGGCCGACTACACCCCGATGAAGGGCATGATGGTCATCCGGCCGTACGGCTACGCGGTCTGGGAGAACGTCCGGGACGCCCTCGACCGCCGCATCAAGGCGACCGGCCACGTCAACGCCTATTTCCCGCTGTTCATCCCCGAGAGCTTCCTCAAGAAGGAGGCCGAGCACGTCGAGGGCTTCTCGCCCGAGGTCGCCTGGGTGACGGTCGGCGGGAAGGAGGAGCTGGAGGAGCGGCTGGCCGTCCGGCCGACCTCAGAGGCCATCATCGGGCACATGTACGCCAAGTGGGTCAAGTCCTGGCGCGACCTGCCCGTCCTCGTCAACCAGTGGGCCAACATCGTCCGCTGGGAGAAGGTCACCCGGCCGTTCCTGCGGACGACGGAGTTCCTCTGGCAGGAGGGCCACACCTGCCACGAGACGGCCGAGGAAGGCGAGGCCGAGACGCTGCGCATCCTCGATCTCTACCGGGACGTCTGCGAGTCGGAGCTGGCCATCCCCGTGCTGGCCGGACGCAAGTCGCTGTCCGAGAAGTTCGCCGGCGCCTCCATGACCTACGCCCTCGAGGCCCTGATGTCCGACGGCAAGGCCCTGCAGATGGGCACCTCGCACAATCTGGGCCAGCATTTTTCCAAGGCCTTCGACATCAAGTTCGAGGACCGCAACCAGACCCTCCAATACGTCTGGCAGACGTCCTGGGGCATGACGACGCGGACGATCGGGGCCCTGATCATGGTCCACGGCGACGACTCGGGCCTGCGTTTCCCGCCCCGCGTCGCGCCCGTCCAGGCCGTGGTCGTGCCCATCTCCGTCGGCAACTGGAAGGAGACCGTCCTGCCGGCCGCCGAAGGCGTCGTCCGGGACCTTCGCGCGGCCGGCCTGCGCGTCGCGATCGACGCCCGCGAGGAGGCCACGCCGGGCTGGAAGTTCGCCGAATACGAGATGCGCGGGGTGCCGCTGCGGATCGAGATCGGGCCGCGCGACGTCAAGGCCGGCCAAGCCGTCCTGGTCCGCCGCGACCTCAAGACCAAGGAGGCCGCGCCGCTGGCCTCGTTGGCGGCCCGCGTCCCGGCCCTGCTCGACGCCATCCAGGCCGAGCTCTTGGCCCAGGCCCGGGCCTTCCTCGAGGCCAATATCCGCGACGCCTCCGATTACGAGGCCTTCAAGGCCATCCTGGAGAACGAGCGTGGCTTCGTCCGGGCGCCCTGGTGCGGCGGCGAGGCCTGCGAGAGCCGGATCAAGGCCGAGACCATGGCCACGATCCGGGTCATCCCGCTCGACGAGGCCGAAGCGAGGACGGAGCGCCCCTGCGTCGCCTGCGGCGCCGCGGGCCAGGCGCTGGCCTACTTCGCCCGATCCTACTGAACGAGGAGGGCGGCCGCCCGTGTCCGAGGACTTCGCGCGCCTGCGCCGGCTGATGGTCGAGACCCAGATCCGGGCCCGGGGCGTCCGGGATCCGCGCGTCCTGGCGGCCATGGCCAAGGTCCCCCGCCATCTGTTCGTGCCCGAGGACCTGCGGGCCCGGGCCTACGCCGACGAGCCCCTGCCGATCGGCGAGGGCCAGACCATCTCCCAACCTTATATCGTCGCCTACATGACGGAGGCCCTGGGCCTGAAGGGCGGGGAGCGGGTCCTCGAGATCGGCACGGGCTCGGGCTACCAGGCGGCCGTGCTGGCCGAGCTCGCCGGCGGGGTCTGGACGGTCGAGCTCCTCGGGGCCCTGTCCCGGCGGGCCCGGGCCGTCCTCGACGGCCTCGGCTACGGCCGCGTCCATTACCGCGTCGGCAACGGCTGGGACGGCTGGCCGGAGGAGGCGCCGTTCGACGCCATCGTGGTCACCGCGGCCGCTTCCGAGGTCCCCGCCGCGCTCGAGGCCCAGCTCGCGGCCGGGGGACGCATGGTCCTGCCCGTCGGCACCGTTTTCCAGGAGCTCGTGTTGGTGCGCCGGCTCAAGAGCGGCTACGCGCGGGACAAGCTCCTGCCCGTGCGCTTCGTGCCGCTCGTCCGCTGAGCCCGGGTTCCGCCGGGCGCCTCAGTCCTTCTCGCCGTAATACCGGACCTTGGGGGGCTTCTTGGGGTCCGAACCGAAAAAGAACAGCCACTTGTCGTGGCTCTCCTGGTCGTTCCAGATCTTGACCGACGTGTTCGTCGAGGTGCTGACGACGCCGAGGACCTGCGGGTTCTTGATGGCCGGCAGGACCCGTTCGGGGGCGATCAGGACCTCGGCGGCCGCTTCCTTGCCGCCGGGGACCCGGCCCGAGGCCAGGACGACGTTCCACTCGCCGTCGGGGCTGAACGGGTCCCGGTAGAGGCGCCGGAGGCACTTCTTCTCGAGAAGCTCCTTGAGGCTGGCCGGGAACTTGCCGGGATTCTTCTGGACGAACAGGCGGACGGCCTCGGCGTACTGCCCGCCGCGGAAGATGAGCTCCTCTTCCTTCTCGCGCTGGACCTCGGTCTGCCAGACCGGCAGGGCCGTGAGCAGGGCCAGGCTGATGACGAGCACGGCCAGGGCCAGGATGATCAGGACGTAGCCGGGCCGGCCGGCCGGCCCGTCACCAGGTGTTGTAAGGGGAGCCATCGATGGGCGACTTGCCTTCCGAGCCGGACTTGACGTCGACGATCCCCGGGACCTCGTTGAGCATGGGGTCCTCGGGGGAGGGGAGCTCGCGGACCTCGACCCAGGTCGTGGACTGGTTGGTCATCGGATCGACCGGGATGGCCCGGAGGTAGCTGTCCTGGACCAGGGCCTGGAGCCCGGCCGGGTACTTGCCCTTGTCCATGGCGTACTGGTCGATGAGCTTGCGCAGGATGAACAGGTTCTCCTTGAGGACGGCTTCCTTGGCCTTGACCGTCGAGGCCTTGTAGTTGGGCAGGGCGATGCCCAGGAGGAGGCCGATGATGCCCAGGACGATGATGAGCTCGATGAGGGTGAAGCCGCGCTCACCAGTCCTTGTAGAAGGTCCCGTCGAGGGCCTTGGCCGGGCTTTTGGTGTAGACATCGTAGACGTTCTCCTCTCCCCAGACGTCGTCGTCGGGATCGTCCTGGTAGGATCGCAGGCCCCAGTCGAAGGAGTTGGTCATGGGGTCGATGGGGACGCGGCGGAGGAAGCGGACGACCCGCTTGCGGCCCGAGCCCTGGCCCTTGGCGTCCTTGTCCTCGACCTCGACGCCTTTGACCAGGTCCTCGAGGGTGGGCGGATAGCCCTCGGTGTCCTTGTCGAACTCGAACTTCTTCTCGTCGGCCAGCTTCTTCCAGGCGTCGATGGCCTCGCGCATCTGGCGCAGGGCCCGGGACAGCTGGACCTCGTTGTCGCGCTTGACGGCCATCTTGCCGAACGGCAGGGCGGCCATGGCCAGGACGGCGACGATCGAGAGGGTGATGATCATCTCGATCAGGGTGAAGCCGCGGGCGTTCCGATGGCGCACGTTCGCTCCCCGCCCCCGCGCCGGCCGCGGGGGCTCCTCCCGGATTATAGGCCGAAGGCCGGGGAAATCAATACCGGCCGCGTCCGCCGCGGTCGCGTCCGCCCCGGCGGTCCGGGCCGTGGTCGCGGGACGGGCGCTGGGGCTCCGGGCGCGGCGTCGACTCGGGGTTCTCGCCGCCGCCCGGCTCGCAGGCCTTCTTGCTCAGCCGGATCTTGTTGTCGGCCGGGTCGATGCTGACGACCTTGACCGTCACCGTGTCGCCCAGGTGGAGGACGTCGTGGATGCTGGCGATGCGGTAGGGGGCGACCTCGGAGATGTGCAGCAGGCCGACCAGGTTGGGCATGATCTCGACGAAGGCCCCGTACTCCTCGAGCCGGACGATCTTGCCGGTGTAGGTCTGGCCGAGCTCGGCCTCGGCCGTCAGGTCGAGGATCATCTGCTTGGCCGCCTCGGCGGCCGACATGTCGGTCGAGGCGATGAGGATCTTGCCGTCCTCCTCGATGTCGATCTTGGCCCCGGTCTGGCTGACGATCTTCTTGATGATCTTGCCGGCGGGGCCGATGACCTCGCCGACCTTCTCGGGATTGATGTTGAGGATGAGGATGCGCGGCGCGTAGACGGAGATGTCCGGGCGCGGCGCGGCGATGGTCTCCGTCATGCGGGCCAGGACCTTGAGCCGGGCGGCCTTGGACTTGGCCATGATCTCGCGGAGCATGGGCAGCGTGACACAGGCGATCTTGAGGTCGAGCTGGATGGCCGTGACGCCCTTCTCGGTGCCGGCCATCTTGAAGTCCATGTCGCCGAAGTGGTCTTCCAGGCCGGCGATGTCGGTCAGGATGGCGTAGGGGCCGTCCGCGGAGGTGACCAGGCCCATGGCGATGCCGGCCACGATCATCTTGAGGGGCACGCCGGCGTCCATCAGGGCCAGGATGCCGCCGCAGACGGTGGCCTGAGAAGAAGAGCCGTTGCTCTCCAGGATGTCGGAGACGATGCGGATGGTGTAGGGGAAGGTCTCGATGTCGGGGATGGCCGGCAGGATGGACTTCTCGGCCAGGGCGCCGTGCCCGATCTCGCGGCGGCCGGGGGCCCTCAGGAAGCCGACCTCGCCGACCGAGAAGGACGGGAAGTTGTAGTGGAGCATGAAGCGCTTCTTCGATTCCTCGCCCAGGCTGTCGAGCCGCTGGGCGTCCTCGAAGGTGCCCAGGGTGACGGTGGCCAGGGCCTGCGTCTCGCCGCGGGTGAACAGGGCCGAGCCGTGGGTCCGGGTCAGCAGCCCGACCTCGGCCGTGATGGGCCGGATGTCGTCGAAACCGCGGCCGTCGGTCCGCAGGTTCTTCTTGAGGACGAGCTCGCGGAAGAGCTTCTCCTCGAGCTTGGAGAACAGCCCCTTGAGCTCGAGCTTGTCCTCGGGCTTGTCCTCGGGGACGGCGGCCAGGGCGGCCTCGCGGACCGCGAACAGGGCGGCCTCGCTGGCCTTCTTGCCCTTGACCTGCATGGCCTCGAGCAGGGCCGGGCCGTGCTCGCGCTCGACCCGGGCCAGCTTCTCGGCGTCCACGGGCTTGACGGTGAAGGCCCGCTTCTTGATGCCGAGCTGGGCGAAGAGGTCCTTCTGGGCCTTGATGATGCGCTGGTTCTCGCGGTGGGCCAGCTCCAGGCCCTCGAGGACGAGGTCCTCGCCGATCTCCTGGGCGCCGGCCTCGATCATGATGACGCCGTCCTCGTTGCTGACGACGGTCATGTTGAGCGGGCTGCGGTCGAGCTCCTTGTCGGTCGGGTTGACGGCGAGGGCGCCGTCGACGAGGCCGACCTTGACGGCGCCGAGGGGCGTCGTGAAGGGGATGTCGGAGAAGTACAGGGCGCAGGAGGCGCCGATGACGCCGAGCGTGTCGGGCTCGCTCTCGAGGTCGGCCGACAGGAGCAGGCCGACGATCTGGGTGTCGTAGAAGTAGCCCTCGGGGAAGAGCGGCCGGATGGGCCGGTCGATCAGGCGGGCCATGAGGATCTCCCGCTCCGAGGGCCGGCCCTCGCGCTTGAAGAAGCCGCCGGGGATCTTGCCGGCCGCGTAGGTGTTCTCGCGGTAATCGACGATGAGGGGCAGGAAGTCCTTGCCCTCCTTGAGCTCCTTGCGGGACGTGGCCGTGACCAGCATCATCGTGTCGCCGTAGCGGACGACGGCCGAGCCGTCGGCCTGCTTGGCGATCCGGCCGATCTCGACGCTGAGGGTCCTCTTGTTGATCTCTAGACTGATAGTGTGGGACATGGGGGTTTCCTTTGGAGGCGGGGCCTACTTGCGCAGGCCGAGCTTCTGGATGAGCTTTTCGTAGCGGCCGACATCGTTCTTCTTGATGTACTCGAGGAGCCGCTTTCTCTGGCCGACGAGCTTCATGAGGCCGGCCCGGGAATGGAAGTCCTTCTTGTGGTCGCCGAAGTGCTTGACGAGCAGGTTGATCCGCTCGGTCAACAGGGCCACCTGGACCTCGGGCGAGCCCGAATCCGTCGGGTGGGCCTGGTTCTCCTTGACGATCTTCGTTTTCTGTTCCTTGCTAATCACGCGTGTTGTTCTCCTGATGTTTTTTTCCGGCCCATTTTAACAGAAAAGCGGCGGAATGACAACACAGTCTTCGGTTTGCGGGCGGAAAAGAGGGGAGGGGCCGGGCCGTCAGCCGGCCAGGGCCTTCTTGCGGGCCTGGAGCTGGCGGGCGTACTTGGAGGTCAGGTTGCCCTGCTTCTCCCGGCACTCGGCCAGCTTGGCCTCGATCTCGCCCGGGGTCAGGGTGTTCATCTTCTTGCGCTTCTTGGCGTCTTTCTTCTCGTCGGCCATGGCTCGTTCCTTTCGGTGTGTCTCGGGCCGGCCGTCCGGGGACCGAGGAACGATACTCTACCAGAAAGTCGCGGCCGAGGCAAACCGGACGCCCGCCGTGTCGCCCGCCGGCGCGGCCGCGGGTTGCCGGGAACGGGGCGTTTGGACTATCATGCCCGGGAGGTGAACCCATGGACCGACGCGCCTTCCTGAGAAGCTCGTTGAAGACGGCCGCCGCGGTCTCCGCGGCCGGCTCCGGCCTCGTCCTCCAAGGCTGCTCCAAGGCCAAGGACCTCGACCTCGTCGTCGCCGGCGGCGCCGTCTACGACGGCGCCGGCGGCCCTCCCGTCGAGACCGACATCGGCGTCGCCGGGGGAGCCATCCGCGAGATCGGCCGGGTCCGCGTCTCGCGGGCCAAGGCCGTCGTCGACGCCCGCGGTCTGGCCGTTTCGCCCGGTTTCATCGACGTTCACGACCACACCGACACGGCCCTGCTCGTCAATCCCCGGGCCGAGAGCGCCGTCCGCCAGGGGGTGACGACCCTCGTCAGCGGGCAGTGCGGCGGCTCGCCCTTCCCGTTGACCGCGGAGGCCGCCGCGGGAATGAGCGAGCGGCTGGCCAAGGAGTACGGCCTGACGGCCGGCTGGACGGACATCCGCGGCTTCCTGGCCCGGATCGAGGCCTCCGGCGCGGCCCTCAACTATGCGACCTTTGTCGGCAACGGCACGGTCCGGGCCGCGGCCGTGGGTTACGACGACCGGCCCGCCTCGCCGGCCGAGCTCGAGCGAATGAAAGCCCTGGTCGCCGAGGCCATGGCCGGCGGGGCCCTGGGCCTGTCCTCCGGCCTCGAATACACGCCCAGCAGCTTCGCCTCGACGGAGGAGCTCGTCGCCCTCAGCCGGGTGGCGGCCGCCGCCGGTGGCGTCTACGCGACCCACATGCGCAACGAGGACGCCGCCGTGCTCGAGGCCGTCGACGAGGCCCTGCGCGTCGCCCGCGAGGCGCCCATCCGCCTCCAGATCTCCCACCTCAAGATCGGCGACGCCGCCAACTGGCCCAAGCTCGACGCGCTGCTGGCCGGTTTGGAGAAGGCCCGGGCCGAGGGCGTCGACCTGCGCTGCGACCGCTATCCCTACATCGCGGGCGCGACGACGCTCGGGCTGCTTTTCCCGCTCTGGGCCCGGGAGGGGACTTCCGAGGCCTTCGTGGCCCGGCTCAAGGACCCGGCCCTCGACGCCCGGCTGCGGGCGGCCATGGCCGAGGAGCTGGCCGAGCGCGGGACCTGGGAGACCGTCCTCATCTCGTCGGTGGGCACGGAGGCCAACCGCTGGGTCGAGGGCCTGAACGTCGTCGAGGCCTCGGCCAAGGCCGGCAAGGAGCCCTACGCCTTCATGCGCGACCTCCTCATCGAAGAAGGCGGTTCCGCCGGCATGATCAGCTTCTACGGCGACGAGGCCGTCCTCGAACGCATCCTGTCCCGCCCCTATGTCGGCGTGGGCGCGGACGCCGAGGCCATCGCGCCCTACGGCCCGCTCGGCAAGGGCAAGCCCCACCCCCGCAACTACGGGACCTTCCCGCGGGTCCTCGGGCGCTATGTCCGCGAGCGCAAGATCGTGACGCTCGAGGAGATGATCCGCAAGATGACGGCCATGCCCGCGGCCCACATGGGCTTCGTCCGCCGGGGCCGGCTGGAGGCCGGCTGGGCCGCCGACCTCTGTGTCTTCGATCCGGCCACGGTCGCCGACCGGGCCACGTTCAAGGAGCCGGCTGTCTACCCCGAGGGGATCCGGCACGTCGTCGTCAACGGCCAGGTCGTCGTCGCCGACGGCGAGCACACCGGGCGGCTGCCCGGCAAGGTCCTGAGGAAGGACGCCCGCGGGGCGGTGGCGTGAGCCGCCGGCCCGGACGCGTCCTGTGGGCGGCCGGATGGCTGGCGCTTATGGCCGCGGCCGGGGCGGGCCTCCGGGCCCAAGTCCCCGCGTCGCCCGCCGGACCGGTCGTGCGGCTGACCTACAGGGACCTGCGGCCGGGCGAGCCGCTCCTCGTCTTCCTCGAGGACGACGGCACGGTCGTGTCCGCCCGGGTCGGCCTCCTCGGCCGCTCGGCCGAGCTGCGGCCGGCCCCGGGCTCCGCGAAAGAGGGGGCCGGGAAACGGGTCTTCGCCTTCATGGCGATCGACGTCCAGGCCAAGCCGGGCCCGGCCCTCCTCGAGGTCAAGATCGTCCGCCGGGGCGGCCGGATCGAGGACGTCCGCCGCGAGCTCGCCGTGGCCGCCCGGGCCTTTCCCTCGACCAAGCTGACCCTCGACCCGAACTACGTCACCCCGCCCGTCTCCGTCCAGGCCCGCATCAAGCGCGAGTCCGAGCTCGTCGCCCTGGCCACGAGCGTGGTCACCCCGGAGTGGCTCGGGGACGGCCCGTTCGCCCGGCCCCACGAGGCCCCGGCCTGGCCGAACTTCGGCCAGAGGCGCCTGAACAACGGCGTCCTGCAGTCGCTCCACACCGGGCTCGACCTGCGGGTCCCTCTCGGCGAGCCCATCCGGGCGGCCAACGCCGGGACGGTGGTCCTGGCCAGCGACCTCTATTTGGGGGGGAAGACCGTCATCATCGACCACGGCCTGGGCGTCTTCAGCTCCTACGGCCACATGTCGGAGCTGCGGGTCCGCCGCGGCGAGGCCGTCCGCAAGGGCGCGACGGTCGGGCTGTGCGGCTCGACGGGGCGATCGACGGGCCCGCACCTCCACTGGTCGTTCAAGGTCCTCGAGGCCCGCGTCGACCCCGAAGCCATGTTGAAGCTGCCGCTGTGAGGGAACTTTCCCGCTTGCGTTGCGTCTACCAATGAGACTACCATAGCCGTTCCATGAGCATCGAGGTCAAGGACATCCACTTCCGCTACGGCCGGGTCGTCGCCCTCGACGGCGTGACCGCGAGCCTCGGCGCCGGCGCGGTCGGCCTGCTCGGGCCGAACGGGGCCGGCAAGAGCACCCTGCTGCGCATCCTGCTCGGCTTCCTCGTCCCCGAGAGGGGGGAGGGCAAGGTGCTGGACTTCGACATCCGCCGGGACCGGGCCATGATCCGCCGCTCCGTGGGCTACATGCCGGAGAGCGACTGCTTCGTCCCCGGCATGGACGCCGTGACCTTCACGTCCTATTTCGGCGAGCTCTCGGGCATGCCCCGCCGCGAGGCCATGAAGCGGGCCCACGAGGTCCTCTTCTACGTCGGGCTCGAGGAGGCCCGCTACCGCCTTCTCGACACCTATTCCGCGGGCATGAAGCAGCGCCTCAAGCTGGCCCAAGCCCTGGTCCACGATCCCAAGGTCCTGTTCCTCGACGAGCCGACCTCGAACCTCGACCCGACCGGCCGGGCCGAGGTCCTGGAGCTCATCCGGGACATCGCCGCGAACCGGTCCATCCAGGTCCTGCTGTCGTCCCACATCCTCGACGACATCGAGTCGCTCTGCGAGACGGTCGTCATCCTCAAGCAGGGCAAGGTCGCCGCCGAGGGCCGCATGGCCGACCTGCGGGCCATCCAATACAGCCTCTACGAGGTCCGCGTCAAGGGCGACGCGGGCCTGTTCCGCAAGGAGCTCGAGGCCGGCGGCAGCCGCGTCGACGAGACCGAGGACGGCCTGATCAAGGTCTACATGCCCGAGGCCAGCGACCGCATGGACGTCTTCCGGGCGGCCGCCCGGACCGGCGCCCAGGTCCGCTATTTCGTCAAGAGCCGGACCTCGCTCGAGGACCTCTTCGCCGGCGTCGTGGGGGTGGAATGATGGCCGTCGTCCGCGAGAAGGGCTACGCCCACTGGGACGGCCGGCTCGTCGAGCGCCGCCGGCCCTGGTGGCCTATCACGCGGGCCGGCGTCCGTCTGGCCTTCCGCAAGAAGGCTTTCCGGTTCTTTTTCGCCGGCGGCTTCCTGCCGGCCTTCTTCGCCCTGGGCGGCCTGTACGTCTCCGAGCGTTTGGAGGACTTCAAGGCCATCGTTCAGAGCAACCGGGCCCTGCTGCGGATCGACCCCGGATACTTCAGGACCTTCCTCGTCAATCCGCCCTTCCTCTTCCTCCTCCTCATCGTCCTCGTCTTCGCCGCCTCGGGCCTGGTGGCCGACGACCTCAAGCACAACTCGCTCCAGCTCTATTTCTCCCGGCCGCTCTCCAAGAAGGACTATATCCTCGGCAAGATGTCGGTCGTGGCCTTCTTCGTCCTGGCCCTGGCCGGCCTGCCCTGGCTCCTGCTCGTCGCCTTCAAGCTCGTCTTCGCCGGCAATTTCGCCTTCCTGGCCGCCTACCCGCTCCTGCCCCTGGGCATCCTGGGCTACGCCGTCTTCCTGGCCGTGTTCTTCTCGCTCTACTTCCTGCTGCTCTCGGCCTCGAGCCGCAACGCCCGCTACGTCGCCATCCTCGTCTTCACGACCTATCTCTTCTCGGACATCCTGTCCGGTATCCTGACCGGCATCTTCCGGACGCCCTATATGGGCCTGTTCTCCATCCGGGCCAACATCCAGCAGGCCGGGGCGGTCTTCTTCGGCGCCAAGCCCCCGCTCGCCGTGCCGCCCGTCTGGTCGTTCGCCGTCCTGGCGGCCATCGGCGCCCTGTCGCTCGCCGTCCTCGACCGGAAGATCCGCGGCGTCGAGGTCATCAAGTGAGCGCCGTCATCGCCGCCGACCGCCTGTCCAAGTACTACGGGAACGTCCTCGGCCTCAACGAGGTCAGCCTGACGGTCGAGGAGGGCATCACCGGCCTGCTCGGCCCGAACGGGGCCGGCAAGTCGACCTTCATGAAGCTCGTCACCGGCCAGCTCCGGACCGACCTGGGCACGGTCACCGTCCGCGGCCGGCGGACCTGGAACGCGCCGGACCTGTTCCGCGACATCGGGTTCTGCCCCGAGCACGACGTCTTCTACGAGGACATGACCGGCTTCGAGTTCGTGGCCGGCCTGATGCGGCTGCACGGCTTCCCGAAGGCCGAGGCCCGCGACCGGGCCGCCCGGTCGCTCGAGCTGGTCGACCTGGCCAAGGACAAGGACCGTCTCATCCGCGGCTACAGCCGGGGCATGCGCCAGCGGGTCAAGTTCGCCCAGGCCGTGGCCCACGATCCCGGCATCGTCATCCTGGACGAGCCCATGAGCGGGCTCGACCCGCTCGGCAAGCGCAAGCTCATCCGGCTCATCAAGGACTTCAAGAAGGAGGGCCGGACCATCCTCGTCTCGAGCCACGTTCTGCCCGAGATCGAGGCCCTGACCTCGCGGGTCGTCCTCATCCACCAGGGCCGGGTCCTGGCCGAGGGGGACGTGCCCTTCATCCGCGAGCTCATCGAGGCCCATCCGCACCAGATCTCGGTCCGCTCGAGCGACCCCCGGGGCCTGGCGGCCCGCTTCGTCGCCGACGCCTCGATCCAGAAGATGACCTTCGGCGCCGACGGCCGGAGCCTGGTCGTCGAGACGCACCGGCGCGACGAGTTCTTCGGCCGGCTGACCGGCGCGGTCCTGGAGGCCGGGATCGAGGTCGAGGAGATCTCGTCGCCCGACGACAATCTCCAGGCCGTCTTCGAATACCTGGTGGGGAAGTGACATGAGCCTCTGGGGACCCGCCGCCCGCGTCTTCGGCGTCTTCTTCCCGCTCGGCCTCAAGACGGGCAAGACGCGGGCCCTGGCCCTGCTGGGCCTGTTCCCGGTCCTGCTGGCCGTGGTGGCCCGGATCTTCCTGCGGGGACGGTCGGGCGACATGGCCGCCGTCTTCACCGAGATCCTGATGGTCTTCTTCCTCCAGCTCTACGTCGTCATCCTGGCGCTCTTCTATGGGACGTCCGTCGTGACCGAGGAGGTCGAGAACCGCACCCTGGCCTACCTCGTGACGCGGCCCGTGCCCAAGCCGGCCGTGGTCCTAGGGAAATTCGCGGCTTACGCCCTGCTGATGCTCGCCCTCGTGGGCGTCGGCCTGGGCGCGTCCTTCTTCGTCCTCAACGCCCCCCGGATGGGCGACCCGGCCCTCTACCTGACCTTCCTGCGCTACCTGGGGGTGCTCGGCCTGGGCATCCTGGCCTACACGGCCTTTTTCGCCTTTCTCGGCGCCCTGCTCAAGAAAGCCATCATCGTCGGGCTCATCTTCGGCTTCGGCTGGGAGAACGTCATCCAGTACTTCCCCGGCTCGACGCAGAGATTCTCCGTCGTCCATTACTTGAAATCGCTCCTGCCGTACCGGCCGGCGGGGGTCGTCGGCGGGGGAGGGGGCCGCGGCGTGGCCCTGCTGCTCTTCCGGCTGGAGCCGACCCCGCCGCTGCTGGCCGTACTGGCCCTGGCGGCCATCACGGCCGTCTTCCTGGGCCTGGCCTGCCTCCTGTTCCGGACGAAGGAATATCTCTACGAGGATTGAGGCCGCCCGGCCTTACTTGATCTCTTCGGCGGGCCCGTCCTTCTTGAGCTTGACGAGGTCGCCCGCTTTGGCCTGGACCATCTTGCCGAGCTTATCCAGGAGTTCCTGGGGCATATTGATCAGGACCTGAGTATAGTCCCCGCCCGAGTGGATGTCGATGGCCTCGAGGGCCTCACCGACGACCGGCTCCTGGCTCGCGAACATGGCGCCCATGGCCTTGAAGCCGTTGAGGGTCGAGGCCAGCTTTTCGTTCTGCTCCTTGGTGCCGCCGATCGTCCGGATGTCGGCCGTGAATTTGGCCAGCCGGTAGTCGAACGACATCGTCAGGCCCGTGACGCCTTCGAGGACCTGGATCTGGGGCGAGGCGGCGATGCTCTTCTTGAGCATCTCCTGCGGGATGGCGAACGCGCCCCAGGCCAGGCCCGACTTGTCGGCCTTCTTGAAGACGGCGGCGAACTCGGTGTTCTTAGCCAGGGAGTCCGCCTTCTTCTGGTGGACGTCGAGGATGCCCCGGACGCCGCGGGCGCTGCCGATGACGATGTGGGAGGCGTCGAGGAACGCCGCTTGCGTCGTCTGCTTGCCTTCGTCGCCGTCGAGGTTCGAATAAACGGCGACGCCGTTGTACATCTCTTCCTCGAGCTCGGGGGCCTTCTCCTTCATCAGGGCCAGGAGCCTGGCCTTGTCGTAGGTCATGGTGACGATGAAGCCGGCCTCGGGCTCGGCCGCGGCCCCGGCTCCGGGGGCGGGGGCGATGAGGCCGAACCCGAAATAGGAGATATCCTTCATGGGGTCGATGCCGCTCATCTTGACGAACTCGTCGTACTTGGCCTTTGCCTGGGGATCGTCCAAGGCCTTCTTGGCGGCCTCGGTCGACATCGCCCGGGCCACGTCGACGGCCACGACGCCCATGGTCGATCGGGGCAGGAGCTTGATCAGGGACTCGCCGGCCGCGGACCCGGTCTTGAGCCCCCCGGCGGGGGCGCAGGCGGCCAGGGCGAAGGCCAGGACGGCGGAGAGGGACAGGGCGGCGGTTCTTTTCATGGAAGGGACCTCCTACGGGTTTCTCAAGAAGATACGGGAACCCCGAGAGATAAGTTCACGGCCGGACTATAGCACTTCCGGGGGCCGGGGGGCAAATGGGCCCGTCCCCATCTTGCGACCGGGCCCGAATTGTTATAATTTTGACGCTCCGGACCGCCCCCGGCGGAGACCTGAAAGGAGACCGCATGACCCCGTCCCTGACGAACCGCGCTTTCCGGCTGGCCCTCGTCCTCGTCCTGGCCGCGTCGGCCCTGGCCCCGCTCGCCGCCGGCCAATACCCGGCCGTTCTCGGCCTCAAGGACCAGGCCGCCGTCTACGACGGCTGGCTGGCCTCCCGCCTCGACAAGCTCCTGCCCGAGCTCATGCGGCGGGAGAAGATCGACATGTGGCTGGTCATCTGCCGGGAATACAACGAAGATCCCGTCTACCTGTCGCTCGTCCCCTTCGCCAGCCTGTCGGCCCGCCGCCTCAGCATCCTGGTCATGCACGACCGGGGCGGGGACAAGGGCGTCGAGCGCTTCGCCGTCAGCCGCTACGGCGTCGGGAAGCTCTTCCCGACCGTCTGGAAGGCGGGGGAGGAGGACCAGTGGCAAGCCTTGGCCAGGGCCGTCCGGGAGCGCGATCCGAAGCGCATCGGCATCGACGAGTCGGACGTCTTCGCCTTCGGCGACGGCCTCTCGGCGTCCCTGAAGAAGAAGCTCGTCCAGGCCCTGGGCCCGGACCTCTCGAAGCGCCTCGCCGGGGCCGAGCGGCTGGCCGTCGGCTGGCTCGAGCGGCGCCTGCCCGAGGAGATCGCGGCCTACGACCGCGTCTGCGCCATCGCCCACGCCGTCATCGCCGAGGCCTTCTCGCCGGCCGTCGTAACGCCGGGCGTCACGACGACCGGCGACGTCGAGTGGTGGATCTGGGAGAAGTTCCGCGCGCTGGGCCAGACGACCTGGTTCAACCCCGGCATCTCCCTCCAGCGGCCCAAATCGAGCCCCTACGGCGACAGCCCCGTGATCCGTCCGGGCGATCTCCTCCACTGCGACATCGGCATCACCTACCTCCGCCTCAGCACCGATACCCAGCAGCACGCCTACGTCCTGAAGCCCGGCGAGACCGACGCCCCGGCCGGGCTCAAGGCCGCCCTGGCCAAGGGCAACCGGCTGCAGGACATCCTCATGGGCGAGATGAAGGAGGGCTTGACCGGGAACGAGGTCCTGGCCGCGGCCCTCAAGCGGGCCAAGGACGAGGGCCTGAGGCCGAGCATCTACACCCACCCGCTCGGTGTCCACGGCCACGCCGCCGGCCCGACCATCGGCCTGTGGGACAAACAGGGAGGCGTGCCCGGCGACGGCGATTACCCGCTCTACGCCGACACCGTCTATTCCATCGAGCTCAACATCACCGACGCCGTCGCCGAATGGGACGGGCAGGACGTCCAGATCGCCCTCGAGCAGGACGCCGTCTTCACGCGGGCCGGGGCCCGGTTCCTCGACCGGCGCCAGACCGAGCTCATCCTGATCCGTTAGCGGCCCGCGGAACGGGACCCGAAAACGCCGGAGAGAGGCCGACATGAGCGAAGAGAACGCCCCGGGCGGGCCGACGCCCTTCCAGAGGATCCTGCGGGGCCGGCGGAGCATCCGCCGCTACCTCGAGACGCCGGTGGAGTCGTGGAAGCTCAGGGCCTGCCTGGAGGCCGCCCGGCTGGCCCCCTCGGCCCACAACGCCCAGCCTTGGCGCATCGTGGTCGTCGACGAGCCCGGCCTCAAGGCCGAGCTGGCCGCCGCGGCTTTCTCCGGCCTCTACTCCGTCACGAAGTTCGCCGCCAAGGCCCCGGTGTTGCTCGTCCTCATGGCCAAGCGCCGCCTCGTCGCCCACCACCTCGGGGCCCGCCTCCAAAAGGTGCCCTACTATCTCGTCGATATGGGCATCGCCGGGGAGCACGTCGTCCTCCAGGCCGAGGAGCTCGGCCTGGCCACGTGCTGGCTGGGCTGGATCAACTACCGGCGCGTCCGCAAGGTCCTGCGCGTGCCGCGCAAGTTCAAGATCGTGGCCATGATGCCGCTCGGCTACGCCGAGAAGAGGCCCCAGCGCGAGCCGCCCCGGAGGGGCTTCGACGAGGTCGCCTTCTTCAACCGGGTGCCGGAAGAGTGAAGGACCGGCGCATGGTCCTGTTCCTGGCCGTCGCCCTGAGCATCTACGGCCTGGTCAATTTCTACGTCGCCCGCCGCGGCTTCCAGGCCCTCGCGGCGGCCCCCCGGGCCCGGACGGCGTTCCTCGTCCTGTTCGTCGCCCTGGCCCTGGCCTTTCCCGTCGGCCGCGTCCTGCTCGGCGGCGCCCGAGGCTGGTTCGCCACGGCGTTGGCCGAGGCCGGCATGTTCCACATGGCCGTGATGCTCTACGCCCTCATGGCCGTCCTGGCCGTCGACCTCGTCCGGCTGGCGAACGCCTTCGTCCCGTTCCTGCCGCGGGACTGGACGGCCGCCGGCTCGCGAGCGGGCCTCGGCGTCTTCGCCGTCGCGGCCGGCGCGGTGGCCCTCGTCCTCGCCTACGGCGCCTGGAACGCGACCCGGCTGCGGACGGTCGACCTCGACCTCCGGCTGCCGGCCGGGAGCGGGACGGTCGAACGGCTGACCCTGGTGGCCGCCTCGGACCTCCATCTCGGCGCGCTGGTCGGCCCCCGCCGGCTCGAGAAGGTCGTGGCCCGCGTCAACGCCCTCGCCCCGGACGCCGTGCTCTTCGCCGGGGACATCGTCGACGAGTCGGTGACCGAGGCCATCGAAGCCCGGCTGGGCGGGATCATGAGGGGCCTGAGGGCGCCGCTCGGCGTCTACGCTTGCCCGGGGAACCACGAGTTCTACAGCGGGCTCGAGCGGAACCTGGCCTGCCTCCGGTCCTGCGGCGTCACCGTCCTCCAGGACGAGGCCGTCGTCGCGGGCGGGGCCTTCCTCATCGTCGGGCGGCGCGACCCGAGCTCGCTCGGCCGGGGCGAGGTCCGGCTGTCCATCCCCGGCATTCTCGGGCGGAGCGGATTGGCCGCCACGGACCTGCCCGTCGTCGTCCTCGACCACCAGCCCCTCCGGCTCGACGAGGCCGTGGCCGCGGGGGCCGGCCTGCAGATCTCCGGGCACACCCACGACGGCCAGCTCTTCCCGATCGACGTCGTCAACGGCTTCATCTACGAGCTCAATTGGGGTTATCGCCGCAAAGGCGACACCCACTTCTATGTGACGAGCGGAGCGGGGACGTGGGGGCCGCCGGTGCGCGTCGGCAGCCGGGCCGAGATCGTCCGCATCCGCCTGACCTTCGAGCGTCCCGCGGACTGACCGAGAACTTGCCTAGCAAGGGTACTTCTCCGGTTTCCGGGAAGACCCTCTCTCGGGCTTTAGGCTCACAACGGGGAGCGGATTCCGAGGAGCGGACCAGGCAGGATCGGGACGGAGTCCCCGGAGTCCCGATCCTGCGAGATCCCTTGAGAAAACGCTCTTTCCCGATATCTCCCGGAGCCGCTCCTCCGAGCGACTCCGGAGCGGCGCTGATGGTCGCTTCGGGGACTCCGCTCCCCGCCGCCCCTCCTCCAGCAACGGGGACCTTCGAGGCAACATCCTTCGCCGCCGCGAGAGGGAGACCCGGAAAGGGGAGAAGAACCAAAAAAAGGGAGAAAGGCGCGGGCCTTTCTCCCTTCGGAGCTCGTCAGGGGGGAGGGGATTACTTCTTGACGGGGGGCGTCGCGGCCTTGGACTGGTCGTAGCGCCGGATGACCTCGTCGGTGATGTCGATCGTCGGGCTGGCCGTGACGACGCCGCTCGACATGGCGTCGAGGACGAGGTCGAGGCCGCGCTCCTTGGCCAGGTTCTCGATGACGACGACCATCTCGCCGCGGATCTTGTTGATGAGGTTGTTGGCGAAGGCCTGCCCGTCGCGGGTGGCGTCCTCTTCGTAGCGCTTGCGCTCGGTCGACTTCTTCTCGATGTCGGACTGGATGCCCGCCAGGGCCTCGTTGGTCATCGTCAGCCGTCCCGTCGAGAGCTTGTTCTCGAGCAGCCGGATGGCGTCGTCGAGCTTCTGGATGTCGTTCTTGATCTTGGTGTCGCGGTCCTGCATCTGGGCCAGGGCCTTCTTGCCTTCGGCGCAGGTCTCGAACGCCTTCTGGGAGTTGATGATGGCCACCTTGCTCACCTGCTGGGCGTACGTCGCGCCGACGACGGCCAGGACGAACAGGATGACGAGGGGGGCGAGAGTGCGGAATCTGTTCATGGGACCTCCTATCGTGTCCTAATCCTCTTAACTCATTCCATTCGGGAATAGATGCGGTATTCTACCACGACGCGCCGATTTTTTTAAGGGTCTCGTCGATCCGGGCCAGGGCCGCCCGGAGATAGCCCGCTTCGGGACCGTAGCCGAAACGGAGGTAGCCGTCGAGCTCGAAGTGGTCCCCGGGGACGGCCAGGACGCTCTGTTCCCGGATGAGGCGCTCGACGAGCTCGGTCGAATTGACCTCCAGGCCGTAGCGGGCGAAGCAGATGGCCCCGGCCTTGGGCGGCCGGAAGGAGAACAGCCCGGCGTGGGCCCGGAGCCAGGCCTCCAGGACGGGGAAGTTGGCGTTGAGGATGCCCCGGGTCCGGGCCAGGATGCGTTCCCTGGCCGCCGGTTCCAGGGCGAGGGCGGCCAGCCGGTCGCTCAGGGCCGAGGGCGAGATGGTCGTGTAATCGTGGTAGGGCCAGGTGCGCTTGACGACGTCCTCGGGCCCGGCGATCCAGCCGATGCGCAGGCCCGGCAGGCCGTAGGCCTTGGACAGGCCGTTGACGACGAGCACGCGTTCGGCCAGGCCCCAGAAGCTCGGGGTGGTGACGCCGGAGAGCTCGGCCCCCCGGTAGACCTCGTCGGCCAGGATCCAGGCCCCGGCCTTCTCGGCCAGGCCGACGACGGCTTTCATGACCTCGGGCGTGAGGACCGAGCCGGTCGGGTTGTTGGGATTGGTCAGGACGATGAGCTTGGTCTTCGGGGTCACCAGCCGGGCCATCTCGTCGAGGTCGGGCTGCCAGTCGAGCTCCTCCCTCAGGGTGAAGGTCTTGACCTTGGCCCCGAAGGCCCGCATCAGGCCGCCCATCTGCATGTAATTGGGCAGCTCGAAGAGGACCTCGTCGCCGGGCTCGATGAGGCTCCACATGAGCAGGAAGTTGGCCTCCGAGGAGCCGGCCGTGGTCAGGATCTGCTCCAGGCCGGCGCCGGGGTAGAGCGCGGCGATGCGCTCGCGCAGGGGGACGGTGCCGTTCGTCTGGGTGTAGCCGAGCTCGACGCGCGTGAGCTCCTCGAGCTGGGCCGGGGTCAGGAGCTCCGCCAGGGTCATGGGGTGGACGCCGCTCTCGGACAGGTTGTAGTCGACGACGTTCTCCCAGACCGACTGCATCCGCTCCATCTTGAACAGGTCGATCTTCATGGGCAGCCTCTCACGCGGGGATTCAGATCTCGACCTTGAGGACGCCCTTCAGCGCGAAACCGAGGGCGATCGACAGGACGAGGTAGGCGACGAGCCAGTGGACGTTCGAACCGAGCACCGGAAGGCCGGCGGCCGGGTAGAGGACCTCGACGGAACGGATGGGTCCGCCTCCGGGCAGAGGGGGTTCGCCGGGGAAGAGGACGCGCTTCCCGAAGGAGCCCCGGGACGCCAGCGCGGAGATCCGGGCCAGCCGGTCCCCGCCGGCGACGACGGTCTTGCCGAAGGCCAGGGAGCCGGCCCGGACGACGAGGCGTCCCGACCCGGGCCCGACGGCCCGGACGCGCCAGACGGCTTCGCCCAGGTCGGCGACGCGGACGACGGGGGACGTGACCTCGATGAACCCGGGAGTCTCGAGGGCCAGGTCGAGCGAGGCGGGATCGACGCCCGGCTCGAAGCGGGCCTTGACCAGGGTCTCCCGCCCCGGCGAGAGCGGCGCCCGGTCGTACCAGACCGAGAGCTGGGCCAGGATGAGGACGAGCGGCACGATCATGACGGCCAGGGGCCGCAGGTTGGCGGCAAGATAGGCCAGGTTGGCCTTGAGCACGCCGGCCTGGGCCGACAGGGTCACCCGCATGTCGTCCTTGTACAACCGCATCTCCAGCAGGTGGGCCTTGATGCGGTCCTTGGCCCGGCGGATGGCGGCCTGGTTCGAGGTCAGCTTGTAGACCTCGAGCATGAGCAGGGCCGTCAGGAGCGAGACGGCGATCAGCCCGGCCCACGGGGACATCCCCCGGAAGGGCCAGAGGACCGCCCCGACGAGCCCGCCGAAGACGACGTTGACCGCGTGCATATGATCGATCCTCAACCTGGATTAGTCATGAAAACGCCGTGTTCCTCCATCACAACAGACGATCCAAGACCGGGAATCTCATGAATCGTCCAGGTTAGCCGATGTAGCCAAGCCCCTTGAGCTTCTTCTTGATCTCCTCTTCGGAGTCGGCCTCCTCGATCTTGGCCACTTCTTTCTCGAGGCAGTGGGCGACGAACTCCTCGACCGAGGAGTAGCCGGACATCTCGGCGTACTTCTTGATCTTGGCGAAGAGAGCCTTGTCGACGGCGACTTTCACGGTGGCCATGGCGATGCTCCTTGTCCGTCAGGTCTTGGCGAGAACGTCCCGGCCGATCATGCCGGCCGGCTTCTCGGCGTCGAAGAGGCTCAGCACGGAGGCCGTCAAGTCCTCCAGGGCCGGGGCCTCGGCCGTGAACTTCCTGTTCGCGAAGGCGATGCCCGGCAGGACGTCCGGGGCCGACATGTGGTCGCCGCTCCAGCGCTGGGTGTTGTCCTCGAGGACTTCGCGCGGGAAGCCGCCGAGCGGCGACTGCCAGGAGATGCGGTAGCCCGGGGCGAAGCCCAGGACGATGTCCGGGGCCTGCTCCAGGTTGGGGCCGCGGTAGGCCTCTTTGGCGACGAAGGCCCTGCGGACGACCTGATCGCCCGTGACGGGGTCCCGCAAGGCCTCGAGCCGGCGGACGATCTCCCGGACGAGATTGTCCTTGTCGGCTCCCGGCTCCACGGCGCCCTGGCCCTCGCGCCCGCGCTCGTTGATGTAGAGGCCGTTGAGGCCCATGCCGTAGGCCCGCGTCTTCGACCAGTCCGTGTTGTCGAAGTAGGCCGACTCCTCCTGCTTCCAGGGCCGTTTCAACCGGTGGAAACCCTCGCGGACGAGCCAGGTGTTGAGGTTGAAGCCGCGGCGGAAGGTGTTGAAGCCGTGGTCCGACATGACCAGGACGACCGTGTCCTTGTCGGCTTTTTTCAAGGCCAGGTCGAGGGCCCGGTCCATTTCGCCGTAGGTCCGGGCGATGACGTCGCCGAAGCGGGCGGCCAGCTTTTCGTCGTAGGCCGGGTGGCCGGGATCGGTCAGGCGCCAGAACATGTGCTGGCGTTGGTCGGCGTTGGAAAAGTAGTAGAACAGCAGCCCCGCGTCGAGGCGGCCGAGCTCGTATTCGAGCATGGCCATGCTCTCCTCGTAGACGAGGTTGTCGAGATGGAGGAACTCCTCCTCGTCGAGAACGCCGTTCTCCAGGGCGCTCGTGTCGGCCGGCAGCCCCTTGGTGAAATAGGGGCCGAAGCGCCTCTCGAGGTCCCGGGCGTAGGACTCCGGCGTGGACAGGGGCAGGGCCGGGCGGGCCGGGTCCATGTGGATGGGCGAGACGTAGAGCTTGAACTTGGGCCGGACCTCCTTGAGGTAGAACAGGCAGATGCCGTGGACGCTCTGGGTCGGCATGAGCCCGAAGCGGACCCTCTGCCAGCCGCTCCACTCGCCCTGGCGGAGGACGAACTCGCGGCCCTGGAGGACGATCTTGGCCGCGGCGTGCTCGGGGTCGAGGAAGACCTGGAAGGGCACGGACGCCTCCGGGGAGCCGACCTTGAAGGCGTTCGTCGGGCCCTTGAGCTCGGCCTCGACCCGGTCGCCGACGACGAAGACGTCGTAGACCCGGCCGCCGCCGCCGGCCTCCTGGACGACGGACGCCGAGGCGTTCGTGTAATAGCTGAAGATGCCGTACGAGCCCTTGAGGTCGGGCGTGTTCATGCCGGCGAGCGTCCGCTGCTCCGACTCGACGGGCGGGTAGTTCGAGGGCATCTTGAAGACGGTCGCCGGGACGCCGCGGTCCTCGAGGACCTGCCAGAAGGCCCGGCCCTTGCGGAGGTTCCGGACCTGGCCGCCCGAGAGGGGGATGAGCGTCTTGCCGAGGCGGATGGTCTTCCCGCCGCCGGTCGTCTCGGTGGCCGAGAAGACGGGGACGTAGGTCTTGGGATCGCGGTTGAAGAAATCGAAGATGGCGTGTCCGCCGGGGTCCATGCCGGTGATGAAGTTGGACCAGGCCACCGGCGTCTGGGGCGGCAGGCTGGTGCCGAGCGGCCGGAAGTCCCCGCCCCGCTCGAGGAGCCGCCGGAAGGCCGGCAGGCGGCCCTCGTCGATCCAGCGTTTCGTCAGGACGGGGTCGAGGCCGTCGAGACCGAGCACGATGACCTTCTTCCCGTCCCGGGACGGGCCGAACGAGCGGGGGGAGAGCCGGGCCGCTCCGCCCAGCCCCAGGGCCGCCGAGGCGGCCACGCCGGCCTTGAGGAATTCACGCCGCGAGAGCCGCGCGCGCCCGTGTCCGCTCATGCTTTCTTTCCCTTCGCTTCCCGCGAGAGGCCGGCGACGTCGACCAGGCCCCGGCCGTCCATATGGGCCGGCGGGGTCAGGCCGAAGAGCTCCAGGACGGTCGGGGCCAGGTCCATGATGGAGGGCTGGTCGGTCCTGAGGCGCAGGCTCGAGAACAGCACGCCCGGGACCAGGGCCGGGTCGATGCAGTGGTCGCCGCTCCAGGCCTTGACGTTGTCCTCGATGACCGTGTCGTCGACGATGCCCGTGACGCCGTCCCAGGAGGCCCGATATCCCTCGTTGTACCCGATGATGAGGTCCGGGGCGTTGTCCCGGTACGGCCCGGCGTAGACGGCGTCGCGGTCGTAGACGCGGGTGACGGCCGGGGGGCCGCTCGGCCCGTCGCGCAGGGCCTCGAGCTTGCGGGCCAGCTCGGCCTTGAGGGCCGCGGCTTCGGCGCCGGGGGCGACGGTGCCGCGCGCCTCCCGGTCCCTGAGGTTGAGGTAGATGCCGCCGAGCCCCAGGCCGTAGGCCCGGGTCCGCCCCCAGTCGACGTCCTTGAACCATTCGCCGCTCGTCTCCCGTCCCTCGTTCAGGGCCAGGTAGCCGTTCTTCCGGAGCCAGGAGTTGAGGTTGACCCCCCGGCGGAAAGACTTGAAGCCATGGTCGGACATGACGAACAGGGCGTCGCGGGGGCCGAGCCCCTCGGCGACCCGGCCGACGAGCCCGTCCATCTTCTTATAGAGATCCTCGACGACGGCCGCGCTCATCCGGGCCGGACCGGCCTTGAGGGCCGGATGGGCTTTGTCGAGGTAGCGGAAGAACATGTGCTGGACGCTGTCGGTCGTCTCGAAGACGATCGCGACCAGGCCCTTCGAAGTCTTGGCCAGGGCGTTGCGGAGCATGGCCTCCCAGGCCTCGTGGTTGTCGTAGGTCAGCTCGAGGAAGGCCTTCTCGTCGAGGGCGCCCTCGTTGAGGGCCCAGGTGTCGTTGGCCTCGCCCAGGGTGATGTAACGGCCCAGGAGCTTGGCCAGGTAGACCGAGTAGATGAACGGATGGGAGATGGGCAGGGCGGGCTTCTCGGGGTCGATGTTGAGGGGCGTGACGTACATCTCGAACGGGGGCTCGAGCGAGGCGATGCGGAAGCGGCAGATGCCCCGGACCTTGACCCCCAGGCCGGCCCGGAAAACGACCGGCGTCCACGGGCTGAAGGTCTTCTCTTTGAGGAAGAACGGCTTCTCGCGGCCGACGGCGACGCGGGCCCCGCCGGCCGCCCGGTCGATGGCCACGGTCAGGGGGACGCGGATCTCCTCGGGGACCCTGAGCAGCGAGTTCTCCGGGCCCGCGAGCTCGGTCCGGATGACGTCGCCCTCGCGGCGGACCAGGACGGCCACGCCGCCCTCGTGCTTGCGGACCTTCTCGGCGTCCTCGGTGAAGAAGGCGAACGTCCCCTGGCTGCCTTTGAGGTCGGGGGCGCACATGCCGGAGAGCAGGTGGCCCTTGAACTTCTCCGGCGGGAAGGTGATGGGCACGCGCAGGACCGTGGCCGGCACGCCCTTCTCGCCGAGGACCTTCCAGAACGGCACGCTCCGGCGCATCCCCCGGACCTCGGGCTTGGAGAGCGGGACGAGATACTTGCCCAGGGCCAAGGTCCGCTTGGGCCGGCCGATGCGGGCCGAGGACAGGTCCGGGAGATAGGTCCGGGGGTCGCGGCTGAGGAAGTCGAAGATGTTGTGCTTGGAGGGCTCCGAGCCGGTCATAAAGGACGACCAGGCGACGGGGGAGATGGCCGGGGTCGTCGTCCGCAGGCGGGCGTAGGCCCCGTCCTTGCGCAGTCGGGCCAGGTTCGGGAGCTTGCCCTCGGCCATGAACTTCTCGGCCAGCGTCGGTTCCAAGCCGTCGAGCCCGAGGATGACGACGCGGTCGACCCGGCTGCGGCCGAGGGCCCGCCGGCCGCGGACCGTCCGCCACAGGAAGCGGAACGGCCAGGACAGGAACGAGAACAGGGCCAGGACGAAGGTCAGGAAGAGGACCAGGAAGGAGGACAGGAAGGCGAAGCCGGCCCCAGGCCCGATGTAGCCGGCGAGAGGGGAGGCCAGGGCGAGGAGGGCGGCCGCCGCGAGGATCGTGCCCGTCCGCTTCATCAGTAGTTCTTGAGGATGATCGGGGCCAGGTCGGCGATGCGGAGGTCGTCGCCGTGGTCCTCGACCGACCAGAAGAAGGCGTCGTCCCAGGTGTGCATGCCTTGGAGGCCGGAGCGGCCGAAGACCTCCTTCCGGCGGACCGAGCCCTTCATGTCGAAGCCGGGCTCGCCCACGACGACGAGGTCCGGGCCCTTGGCGGCGTGCGGACCGTGGTAGACCTCCTCGTTGAAGAAGACCTTCTTGACGACGCGCCGGCCCTCGTAGGTCAGCTGCTCGAGCTTGCCGGCGATCTCCTGGCGCAGGGCCCGGCGGGCGCTCCGCGCGATCGTGCCCTTGGGGAAGCGGTCCTTGAGGTGGATGTAGATCCGGTTGGGGTCGAGAGCGAAGGCCTTGGTCCGGCCGTGGATGTCGCCGAGCCCCGTCGGCTCGGGCTTGAGGAAACGGAGGTAGCCGTTCTGCTCGAGCCAAGCGTTGAGATAGACCTCCTGGACGATGCCCGTGAAGCCGTGGTCGGACAGGATGTAGAAACCGGCGTAGGTGTTGGTGAGCTTGTGGTAGGCGGCGACGATCTTGCCGATGAGACGGTCGATGTGGCGGTAGAAGTCGAGAAAGCGCTCATGGGAGGGGTGGCCGGGGTCCTCGTAGGCGCGCCACAGGAAGTGGTGGAGACGGTCGGTCCCCGTGACGACGTACTCGAAGTAGTCCCAGTCCCCTTCCCAGAAGTGGTTGAGGGCTTTTTGCCCCCCGGCCATGGTCTTGGTCAGCTCCTGCCAGAGGACCTCGGGGCTCTCGCGGCATTTGAGGATGTCGACGTCGATCTGGTAGCCCATCTGCTCGAGGGCGGCCCGGTAGGTCGTCGGCCAGACGGCCTTGGCCAGCTCCAGGGCCACGAAACCGGACACGAGGACGCCCTCGATCTCGCGGGCCGGGTAGGTCGAGGGCTGGTTGATGACGATGCTCCGGCGGCCCTTGGCGCCCAGGCGGTCCCAGAGGGTGGGGGCCTTGACGTCGAGGTAATTGGGGAAGCGGATGTCGTAGGATCGGGGCTTGAAGTCGGTGAAGCCGAAGATCCCATGGCTGCCCGAGTCCGTCCCGGTCATGAAATCCGTCCAGGACACGGCCGAGATCTCGGGCAGGCTGGCCTTCATCCGGTGGAGCCGGCCGATGTCCATGAGGCGGGCCATGGTCGACATGATCCCCCGGCGGGCCAGCTCGGCGATCATGCCGTAGGGCACGCCGTCGAGGCCGATGACGCAGGCTTTTTCAGTCTTTTTTCGCTTCGCTACGGCCATGGCGCGGCTTCTTCCGGCTTGGAAATCAGGATTTTACCTCAATCCGGCCGTCCGGTCAACCGGTCCGGGTTGACTTTGCCGGGGCGGAGGGATTAAATGGGGGCTTCGAAAAGAGAGGCGACATGACAGGCAGGGACAGACTCCGCGACCGGTTGGTCCGGGAATACCGCAAGAAGACGGCCCGCAGCCGGACGGTCTACCGCCGGGCCCAGAAGGTCATGATCGAGGGCGGCAGCCATTCCATCCGGCTCTGGCGCCCGTACCCGTTCTTCGCGGCCGGGGCCGAGGGGCCCTTCGTCCGCGACGTCGACGGCAACACCTACATCGACTACTGGCAGGGGCACTACGCCAACATCCTGGGCCACAATCCCGGCTTCGTCCGGCGGGGCATGGCCGCGAGCGTCGGCCGGGGCGCCCTCCACACGGGCTTCGAGGCCGGCCACCAGATCGAGCTGGCCGAGGCCCTCGTCCGGGCCGTCGGCGGCGGCGAGGGCAAGGTCCGCTTCACGACCTCCGGCACCCTGGCCACGATGTACGCCGTCATGCTGGCCCAGGGGCTGACCGGCCGCGACCTCGTGCTCAAGGTCGGCGGCGGCTGGCACGGGGCCTCGCCCTACCTTCTTAAAGGCGTCAAGTACCATCCGGGCTCGGGCTTCGAGGGCCCCGAATCGGCCGGCCTGCTCGACGACATCGTCCGGCGGACCCTGGTCACCCGGTTCGACGACGGCGACGACCTGGCCAGGATCATGGCCGCCCACGGCGACCGCATCGCCTGTTTCATCGTCGAGCCCTTCCTCGGGGTCGGCGGCTTCCTGGCGGCCTCCCGCGAATACCTGGCCCTGGCCCGCGAGCTGACGGCCCGCCACGGGGTCCTGCTCGTCTTCGACGAGATCATCTCCGGCTTCCGATTCGCCCCGGCCGGCGTCCAGACCCTCTACGGGATCCGGCCCGATCTGTCGACCTTCGGCAAGATCATCGGCGGCGGCCACGCCGTGGCCGCGGTCGTCGGACCGGCCCGGACGATGGAGGCCTGCGAGCGCGACCTCGGCGGCCGCGGCCGGGTCATGTTCGAAGGCGGCACCTTCTCGTCCCACTCCGAATACATGCGGGCCGGGTTGCTCATGCTCGGCCGCCTGGCCGCCCGGGCCGCGACGGTCTACCCGAAGCTGGCCCGCGCGGGCGAGACCCTGCGGCGGGGCATCGAGGAGGCCTTCGCCGCCGCCGGCCTGAGGGCCCGCTGCACGGGCGGCGGCAACGACGTCGTCCGCGGCAGCTCGATGTTCATGGTCCATTTCCCGAAAGGGGAGGAAGGGCGCGTCGACCGGCCCGAGACCCTCCAGGACGCCGGGCGCATGGACCTCGCCCTGCGGGAGGACCTGCTCAAGCTGGCCCTGCTCGTCAACGGCGTCAACGTCGTCCACGGCGGCGGGGCGGTCTCCGCGGCCCACGGCCCGAAGGAGATCGCGGCGACCTTGGCCGCCTACGGCGAGGCGGCCCGGCTGATCGCGGACCATGGGGATTGACGCCGCCGGCGCGGACGCCTATCCGCCGGTCACCGCGGTGAAAGCGTAGGCGCCGCTCTCGACCTCGAAGACGACGCTGCCGCCGTCGTCCCCGGCCGGCGAGACGCCGGGCACGCGGACGACCTCGTGGCCGGCCCGCCAGACCGTTTTCCCCGATTCGAGGACCCGGGCCCCCGGGCCCGGCAGGGGGACGTGGACCTCGGCCGTCGCCCCGGCGGGGATCCCGATCTCGAGAGCGAACGTCCCATCCGCCCTTCTCCAGGACGAGGAGACCTGGCCCGAGACGGTCTCGAGCCTGGCTTCGACGAACGTCAAGTCACCGAGGGGACGCGGCCGGACCCGGACCCTGGTCCAACCCGGCAGGGCGGGGGACAGGCCGGCCAGGACGCGGTAGAACCAGGCGTCGATGCTGCCTAGCATGATGTGGTTCTGAGAGTTCATGGCGTGGCCGCCGAGCTTCTCCCAGCGCTCCCAGAGGGTCGTCGCGTCCTCGGCGACCATGTAGCCCCAACCCGGATAGCTTTTCCGGGTCGCCACCCGGAAGGCCGTCTCGCCGCGGCCGGCCTCGGTCAGGACGTCGAGCAGGTAGCGCGTGCCGAGGATGCCGGTGTCGAGGTGGAAATCCTGGAGGACCTCGACGCTGCGGAGCAGGGAGGCCAGGACCTTGTCCTTGCGGTCGGCGGGCACCATGTCGAGATAGAGGGGCAGGAGGTTGGCGGTCTGGTTGGGGTGGTTGTCGACCGGGCTGACCCGGACCGCGGCGTATTGCGAGTCGCCGAGGTAGGTGTCGTTGAAAGCCGTCTTGACGGATTCGGCGAGCCGTTCGAACTCGCGGACCTCGTCCTCCCGGCCCAGGACGCCCGCCAGCCGGGCCATGACGAGGACGTCGTGGTAATAATACCAGGTCGAGGTCAGGTCGACCGGGGTCTTCTTGGGGACGACGCTCCCGGGCGGGCACCAGTCGCCGTACTTGCCCAGGGTCCGGACGATGCGGCGGTCCGTGTGGCGGCCGAGAAAGCCGACGTACCTCTTCAGGGCGGCGTAATGGGCCTCGACGAAGCGGCGGTCTCCCGTGTGCCGCCAGAGGAGGTCGACGAGCGTGGCGTAGGCGGACGACCAGGCCGGGTCGGCCGGATAGAGCCGGGGGAGATAGGGCGGCACGACGTCGGGCAGGCTGCCGTCCTCCTTCTGGGCCAGGCGGATGTCGTCCAGGTACTTGGCGTAGAAGGCCGTCATGTCGAAATTGAAGACGGCCTCCTCGGCCGAGAGGTGGGCGTCGCCGAGCCAGCCGTGGCGCTCGTCGCGCTGGGGGCAGTCCGTGGGGATGCTCATGAGGTTCGAGAGCTGGCCGCGGACGACGTTGTCGTGGATCCGCTCGATCAGGCCGTCGGAGCAGCGGAAACGGCCCGTCCGCCGGACGTCCGAGTGGACGAAGGCCGCCTCGAGGGCGTCCGGGCCGGGCGGGCCGGGGAAGCCCGTCATCTCGACGTAGCGGAAGCCGTGATAGGTGAACCGGGGCTCGAAGACCTCGGGCCCGCCGCCGCGGAGGACGTAGACGTCGGTGGCCTCGGCGTTCTCGTTCGGCCCGACGTTGAGCGTGCCGTCCTCGTGGAGGAGCTCGGCGTGGCGGAGGCGGACCTCGGCGCCCATCGGCCCCTCGACCTTCAACCGGACCCAGCCGGAGAAGTTCCGGCCGAAGTCGTAGATCAGGGCCCCGGAGGGCAAGCGTTCGACCGAACGCGGCCCGAAGCGTTCGACGACCCGGACGGGCGGCAGGGTCTGCGCGGCCAGGGGATAGCCGTCGACCTCGACGGCCTTGGCCCAGGCCCGGTCGTCGAAGCCCGGCCGGTCCCAGCCGTCGACGAGGATGCGGGCGTCGGTGCGCTCGCCGTAGTACAGGCCGTTCTCGGCCAGCGGCCCGGCGGAGGTCCTCCAGCTCTCGTCGGAAGCGACGACGGACCGGGCCCCGCTCTCGTACTCGATCTCGATGCGGCAGGCCAGGCGGGGCCCGCCGTAGCCGTAGGCCTGGGTGTGCCGGCCGTTGCCGAGGATGACCCCGACGGCGTTCCGGCCCCGCACCAGGGCCGTGACGTCGTGGACGGCGTAAAGGGCCTTCTTGCGGTAGTCCGTCCAGCCGGGGTCGAGGACGCTCGTCCCGGCCTTCCCGCCGTTCAGGCGCAGCTCGTAGTGGCCGAGCCCGCAGATGAAGACCAGGGCCAGGGCCACCCGTTCCTCGCAACCGAACTCTTTGCGCAGGTACACGGCGTGGGCCTGGGCGTCGTCGGCGCCCTGGTGGCCGAGCAGGAGCGTGCCCTTGGAGCGGAATTCGCGGACCTCGCGGGCGGCGATCCAGCGCGCCTTCCACTCGCGGGGATCGAGGAAGCCGGTGACGAAAGCGGCCGGCCCGCTCCAAGGGCTGGGGCGCCCCTCGCGGTCCCACCAGCGGACCTTCCAATGATAGCGGGAGCAGCTCTGAAGCGGCTCGCCTCCGTAGGGGAGCCCGGGCGGCCCGCCGGCGGCCGGCCGCTGGTCCGAATCCCAGAGATCGCCGATGTCGCCGCGCAGCAGCTCGGCCGAGGAGGCGACCAGGACCTGCCAGAAAGCCGGACGGTCGCCCCGGACGGGGCTTTCGACCGTCCACGTCAGGCGCGGCGACGCGGCGTCGACGCCCAGGGGCTCTTCGAGGTACTCGCAGCGGAGGTTCGCGGGCGGGCGCGGGGTCATGGCGGCATCCTTTTTCCGGCGGATCAGGGGGCGGCTTCGGCCAGGAAGTAGTCGGCGACCTCGATGCCGTATTTGGCCGGGTCGAGGGCCGTGGCGATCGTCCGGGTGAAACGGCCGGTCGCGGGGTCCCGCTCGGTCAGATCGACGACCGGGCCGTCGACCTTGCGGCCGTCGGCGCCGGCGACGATCTTGACGGCCGGCCGCATGAGGAAGCGAGCTTCGGGATTGACGTCGCGGACGAGGCCGATCTCGCCCGTCGTCAGGGCCACCAGCGTGCCGATGGGGAAGACCCCCATCATGTTGACGAAGGCCTTGAGGATGACGGGATTGAACTCCGTGCCGCTCTGGTCGAGCATGACGCTCAGGGCCTCGGCCCGGCTGAAGTCCTTGCTCCGGTAGACGCGCCTGGTGGTGATGGCGTCGAAGACGTCGACGACCTTGACGATCTTGCTGAACAGGTTGACGTCGTCCTTCTTGAAGTAGCGGGGATAGCCGCTGAGGTCCTCCTTGATGTGGTGCTCCAAGGCGACGTGGATGGCCCGCAGGGGCAGCCGGCGGAACTCCTTGAGCAGGACGAGCTTCTCGGCCCCGTGGAAGGGATGCTTCTCCATGACCTCCCGTTCGGCGTCGGTCAGCCGGCCCGGCTTGTTGAGGATCTCGAGCGGGGTCCGGGTCTTGCCGAGGTCGTGGAAGAAGGCGGCCATGCCCAGGTCGACGAGCTCGGTCCGGCTCAGTCCCAGGCGGCGGCCGAGGGCCGTGGCCAGAAGGCAGACGTTGACGGAATGATTGAGGGTGTACTCGTCGTGGTTCTTGATGTTGGTCAGGCCCTGGATGAAGGCCTCGTCCTCGACGATGTGGTTGTAAATGGACTGCATGAGCCGGCGGGTCGTGCTGATCTTGATGGGCTCGTTGCGCTGGTCCCGGGCGAAGGATTCCTTGAGGTGGACGATGCTCAGGAAGAACATCCGGGCCGCGTTCTGGTGGAGGCCCTGGACGGCCTCCTCGGCCGTGATCTTCTCGAGGTCGACGTGGACGACGCCGGCCGCGTCGAGATCGGCCTCCAGCCGGGCGAAGCCGGCCTCGTCCTTCTTGTCGCGCTTGGCGAACAAGGACATGAAACGCAGGAGCTCGTCCCGGTCCAGGCCGGCCTTGAAGACCACGGCCTCGACGCCCCGGGTCCGGAACTCCTCGAGCACCGATTTGAAGATGCCGTAGGTGCCGACGCCGAACTTGAGGCGCACGCCGTTGAGCATGAGCGCGCCGTGGCGGGAGCGGAGCTCGACGTCGCCCGCGTCGGCCAGGGCGGCGGCCAGGCTCTCGTGGAGCAGCCCCCCCTGGGTGACGAAAGCGTCGTTGGCGATGTCGTAGATCTTGGCGATCTTGTCGACGATATGGAAACGGATGAGCAGCTCGACCCCGCTCTTTTGGAAGGCCCGGGACTCCGGGGCGCGGGGAGCCGCCGGCCTGATCTCGGGCGCGGTCTTGACCGGGTCCTTCTCGTCCATGTCCGTTCCCTAGTCCTTGTCCGGGCCCGCCGTGGGCATGCGCGTCAGGGCCGCCGTGCAGGCCTCGCGGACGGCCCGGGTCCGGCCGATGGCGCCCTTCTGGAGGAGGCCCGAGGCCTCGGCGGTGGCCATGCTCTCCAGGCCGGCGACGGCGGCCAGGCGCATCTCGAGGGCCCTGCGCGATCCGAATAGGGGCGCTTTCTTCAAGATCCGGCCCAGGAAGGCCAGGGCCTCGGGGGACCGGGTCCGGCCGAGGAAGGCCAGGATGGCTGCCTTCTCTTTGAGGCTCTTGTCGCGGAATCCGGGGGCCGAGGCCTCGCGGACGATCTGTTGGACGCGGGCCCCGCCCTCGCCGGGATCGAGCTTCATGGCCGCCTGGATGCGGACCTCCTCGTCGGGGTCCTTGAGGAAGCCGAGGAGGATGCGGTTGGCCATCTCGTCCCCGACCTGCCCGAGGACGTGGACGACCTCGAGCTTGATGTCGCGGTTCTGGAAGTTCAGGAAGGTCGACAGGTGGGGGAGGCCCTTGCGCTCGGGGAGCCGGGCCAGGATCCCGACCAGCTCGCGGGCCAGGTCGGGCCGGGCCGGGTCGGCCAAGGCCGCCAACAACCCGGGCTGGGAGGCGCCGGTCCGCTCGATGAAACCGAGGACCTTGTGCCGGGCCTCGCCGTCGGGGGCGATGTCGTGGAGCCCGGCGGCCAATCCCAGGGCCGGCGGGCCGAGGAGCCCGAAGAAACCGAGCAGCGACTCCCAGTCGAGGGCCTTCTTCTTCTCGAGGAGGGCCTTGACGGCTTCGACCGTCTTGGGGCTGACGACGCGGCGGAGGAAGGCGTCGAGCGGGGCCGTCTTGGCGGGATCGCCGGCCAGGTGCCGGCCGAGCTCCTGGACCTTCTGGATGATGAGGACCGGGACCTGGAAGTCGCCGCGCTGGAGCCGGTCGAAATTGTATTCGAGCAGGGCGTCGAGGCTGGCTTGGCGGCCGGCCTCGTCCTCCTCGAGATAGACGATCTCGACCATGAGGTTGATGTACTCTTCCTCGGCCGAGATGGTCCGGTTCGCGCGGACCATCCGCTCGAGGGACTGGAGCTCGGCCTCGGTCAGGGTGGGATCCATGCCCGCGGCCGGGCTCCTCTCGCCCGCCGTCCGCTCCTGGTCCGCGGCCTCCACAGGAACGGGGGCCGGATCCGGGCCGGCGCCGTCCGCCCGTTCGGCGGCCCGGCGGACCTCCTCGCGGTCGGGGCCGTCGAGCTCGATGCGGCCCTGGACGAGCTTGGACGCGTCGACCCGGACCTCGATCCTTTCCCCGGCCAGGTCCTCGGGCAGGCCGGGGACGTCCTGGCGACGGATGTCCTCGCCGCGCCGCTCGGCCAGGATGCGGCTCTCGAGGTATTCGTCGGGCGCGTAATACTGGATGTTGGGGAAGTCGCGCTCCCAGAGGGCGGCCACGATGTCGCAGTCCTCGGCCGGCTTCTGGGCCTCGGCCTTGACCAGCTCGAGGAACTCCAGGACCTCCGGGCGGTCCAGGCCTTCGTAGAAATAGAGGATGTGCAGCCCGTCCTTGAAGAAGAAGAACGGCAGGCTCTTGATGGCCACCTCGTCGGAATAGACCGGCTTGCCCTCGTAGACGAACGAGAACTCCTCGATGGCGACCTGGAGCTTCTGGTGGGCGGCCAGGAAAGCCGTGAATTTAGCCGTGAGCTGGTCGACGAAGTTGAGGACCGTGGCGTGGTCGGTCGGGAAGATCTTCATGGCCGAGACGGTGTTGGCCAGGTAATGAAGGAGGTCCTTGACCCTCTCGGTGCGGGCGGGGTCGGACGGCGGTTCGACGGACGTCTCGGCGGCTCGGGGCGTCGGATCCTGAGGACTGGTCATGAGCGGCCACCACTCAGTTTAGTCAAAAAGCGGGTCCCGTCAACGGAAAAATCGGGCCGCCGCGAGGCGGCCTGTCAGCGGCGGCTGAGGACGCGGCGCTCGTAGGCCTCGACCTCGCGGAGCCATTCGTCGGCCGGCGGCACTCCGGACTTCAGGCAATGGTAGTCCCAGACGGCACCGTAGGGCAGCGCTTTGAGCTCCTCGAAGAGGACCAGCCGGTCGAGGGCCTTGGCCGGCGGGTCGAGCTCCTTGACCCGGTCGTGCGGTTCGAGCAGGGCCAGCAGCAGGGCTTTGAGGAAGGACCGCGCTCCCAGGACCCAGGCCCCGATGCGGTTGACGCTGGCGTCGAAATAGTCCAGGGCGACATGGATGCGCTCCAGGGCGCCGCTGCGGACGATCTCGGCGGCCAGCTCGCGGACCTCGTCGGTGAGCAGGACGATGTGGTCGCTGTCCCAGCGGACGCCCCGGCTGACGTGGAGCAGGAGCTCGCCGGTGAAAGGCAGGAGGGCGGAGATCTTGTCGGCCACGGATTCGGTCGGGTGGAAGTGGCCGAGGTCGAGGCAGACCATCTTCTGCCGGGTCAGGGCGTAGCCCAGGTAGAACTCGTGCGAGCCGACGACGAAGGATTCGCTGCCGATGCCGAAGAGCTTGCTCTCGAGCGAGTCCTTGATCTGCTGGGGGCTGTATTCGACCTCGTAGATCTCGTCGAGGGAGCGCCGCAGGGCCGCCCTGGCGCCGGTCCGGTCGGCCGGGACGTCCTTCGAGCCGTCGGGGATCCACAGGTTGTGGAGGCAGGCCGCCTGTTGCTCGCGGCCGATGGAGGCGGCGATCTTGCGGCAGCACCTGACGTGCTCGACCCAGAACTTGCGGGTCCCGTTCTCGCGGCTGCTCAAGGTGAAGCCGGAAGCGGCCTTGGGATGGGCGAAGCAGGTGGGGTTGAAGTCGATCTTGAGGCCCTGGCGGCGGGCCCATTCGGTCCAGCCGCGGAAGTGCTCGGGCTCCAGGGCGTTGCGGTCGACCGGCCGGCCGTTGAGCTCGGCGTACATGGCGTGGAGGTTGACCCGGTGACGGCCGGGGATGAGGGCCAGGGCCTGCTGGATGTCGGCCCTGAGCTCGTCGGCCGTCCGGGCCCGCCCGGGGTGCCCGCCGGTGACCTGGAGCCCGCTGCCGTCGAGCCCGCCCGGCTGGGGCTCGAAGCCGCGGACGTCGTCGCCCTGCCAGCAATGGAGGGACAGGGCGAACCCCCGCAGGCGCTCCAGGGCCTTGTCCGTGTCGACGCCCCGCTCGGCATACTTGTCGCGCGAGGACAGATAGGCTTTTTCGATGGCCGTCGGATCCATCCTCAACCCTCCCCGAAGGAACGCCATGGTTATAAGCCTCCTCGCTCCCGTTGTCAAGCTTCGAGGATGTCCCGGAACCGCCGGTAGGCCGCGTCCCAGGCGGCGGTCGGGCCAGAGGGTTCGTAGAGCGACGGCGCGAAGGACTCGCGGACGATGCGCCGGATCTCCGCCGGCGAATCGACCAACCCCAAGGCCATGGCCTGGACGAGGATGTTGCCGACGGCCGTGGCCTCGGCCGGGCCGGCTACGACGGGCAGGCCGGAGGCCTCGGCCGTCAGCCGGCACAGGAGCGCGTTGCGCGAGCCGCCGCCGATGATGTGGACGCGGTCGATGGGGTGGCCGAGGACGTCCCGGAGCTGGTCGAGAACGGTGCGGTATTTCAAGGCCAGGCTCTCCAGGACGGCCCGGACCGTGGCGGCTTTGGTCGAAGGCGGCGTCTGCCCGGTCCGCCGGCAGTAGGCGGCCACGGCCTCGGGCATGTCCGGCGGATTGAGGAAGAGGGGATCGTCCGGATCGATGAGCGCGGCGAACCGGGGGGCGGTCTCGGCGGCGGCGGCGAGCTCCTCGTAGGTGGCCTGGTCGCCGGCCGCTGCCCAGGCCTTGCGGCAGCCCTGCAGGAGCCACAGCCCGGTGACGTTCTTGAGGAAGCGGACGGCCCCGCCGACGCCGCCCTCGTTCGTGAAATTGGCCGCCAGGGAGGCCGGTGAGATGACCGGGGCCGGCGCTTCGACGCCGACGAGGGACCAGGTGCCCGAGGAGATGTAGGCCCAGCGCCCGCCCTCGGCCGGCACTGCGGCCACGGCCGAGGCCGTGTCGTGGCTGGCCGTCAGGACGACGGGCACGTCGCGGAGGCCCGTTTCGCCGATGACCGCGTCGGAGAGGGGCCCCAGCACGGTACCCGGCTCCGCGACAGGCCGCAGGATCGGGCGCGAGAAGCCCATGGCCTGGAACAGGCCCGGGACCCAGGTCCGCGTCCGCGGATCGAGCATCTGCGAGGTCGAAGCGATGGTGGCTTCGGCCGCCTTCCGGCCGGTCAGGAGATAGAGGAACAGGTCCGGCATGAACAGGAGGTCGGTCGCGGCCTCGAGCTGGGGAGCCCGGTCGCGGACCATGGCGTAGAGCTGGAACAGGGTGTTGAAGGGCATGAACTGGATGCCCGTCGCCTCGTACAGATCGGTCCGGGGCACGAGCTTGAGATAGTCCTCCATGGCCCCGGCGTTGCGGACGTCGCGGTAGCAGAACGGCAGGCCGAGGAGGCGGCCGTCGGCGGCCAGGAGGCCGAAATCGACGCCCCAGGTGTCGACCGAGAGACTGTCGGGACGGACCCCCGTCGCGGCCGCGGCGTCGCGCATGGCCGCCTTCATCTCGTCGAGCAGGGCGTAGACGTTCCAATGGATGTGGCCGGAGAGCGTCAGGGGGGTGTTGGGGAAGCGGCGGACCTCGTGGACCGAGAGGCGGCCGCCGGCGAGCTCGCCGAGGACGGCCCGGCCGCTCTCGGCGCCGAGGTCGAAGGCCAGGATGCGGGCGGTGTTCGGGGATCGGGCCATGCGTCGCTCTCGAGACCATGGTTATATGCGCAACGGGCCCGGTTTTCAAGTCCGGGAACGGGAGTTGGAAAAGCGTCGCCGATTCGGCTAGAATAACTCCCGGTCAACGCCCATCCCCGCCGAGGTGACATGCCGCTCGAAGACAAGCTCAAACAGCTCCGCCGCGAGCGCGAGGCCCGCGCCTCGCGCGCCCAGTCGGTCGAGAAGGCCTGGGAGAGGATCGACGGGGACGACGGCCTGAGCGTCAAGCAGAAGCTCGAGCGCCTCATCGCCCTGACCGACAAGGGCCGCGGCCCGGCGCCCCGGACCGAGGCGCGCCCGGTCGAGATCAGGCGCCGGGAGCCGGTCGAGGTCTTCGAGAACGCCTATGTCCTCGGGGCGAGCTACGGCCGGATCCCCATCTCCATGGGCCTGCAGGTGCCGGCCGATATCCTGGGCTTTCTCAGCCGGGAGGCGGCCTTCGAGGGCCTCGACTTGTCGACGGCGGTCTTCCTCGACCTCGAGACGACGGGCCTGGCCGGCGGCACGGGCACGGTCCCGTTCCTGGTCGGCCTGGCCTACTTCCGGGACGAGCGCTTCAAGGTCACGCAGTTCTTCCTCCACGACATGGCCGAAGAGGAGCGCCTCGTCCGCGAGCTCGGCGAGTTCGTCGGGGACATGGGCTTCAAGTCGGTCGTCACCTACAACGGCAAGGCCTACGACATGCCGCTCGTCGAGACGCGCTTCGCGATGCACCGGGCGGCCTGCCCCCTGCGCGGCCTGCCCCACCTCGACTTCCTGTTCTCGGCCCGCAGCCTCTGGAAGCACAAGTACGACAGCTGCCGGCTCTTCACCCTGGCCCAGCAGATCTGCCAGGCCGAGAGGTCCGAGGACATCCCCGGGGCCGAGATCCCCGGGCGTTATTTCCAGTACATCCGCAACGGCGACTTTTCGCTCATCGAGCCCATCATCTACCACAACCAGGAGGACCTGCTGTCGCTCCTGGGCGTGGTCGTGGCCGGGGCCATCCTCGTCGAGCGCAACCGGGCCTCGGCCGCGCGCGGGGACGGCGACGCCATGGACCTCTTCGGCGTGGCCAAGCTGTTCGAGAAGGCGGGCGACACGACGAAGTCGGCCGCCCTGCTCGAGCAGGCCCTGGCCAGCGGCCGGGGCCTGACGGCGGAGGTGTCCCAGGTCGCGCGCAAGAAGCTCTCCCACCACTTCAAGAAGGCCAAGGACTGGGACAAGGCCCTGTCGTTCTGGCAGGAGGGGGCCTCGGGAGACGAGCTCGAGAGCTACCGCGAGATGGCCATGTACTACGAGCACCAGGCCAAGGACTTCGCCGAAGCCGCGCGCCTGGCCACCGAGGGCCTGGCCCTGGCCAAAGAGAAGCGGCAATTCGCGGCCGAGAAGGACTTCGAGAAGCGCCTCGGCCGCGTCAAGGCCAAGATGGCCAAGGGCGGGGGGTAGGCGGACGATGAAGGCCATGGTCCTCGGCGCGAGCGGCCTGGTGGCCGGGCATCCGCTCGAGCTGAGGGACGCGCCCGTTCCCGAGATCGGCCCGGAAGATATCCTCATCAGGGTCCGCGCCTGCGGCGTCTGCCACACCGACCTCCACGCCGTCGAGGGGGAGCTCCCCGAGGCGAAGCTCCCCCTCGTCCCGGGGCACGAGGTCATTGGCGTCGTCGAGCGGGCGGGGGAGAGGGTCCGGAGATTCAAGGCCGGCGACCGGGTCGGCGCGGCCTGGCTGCGCTCGGCCTGCGGCGACTGCCGCTTCTGCCTGTGCGGCCGGGAGAACCTCTGCGAATCGGCCCGCTTCAACGGCTATCACGCCGACGGCGGCTACGCCGAGTTCATGGCCGTGCCCGAGCTGTTCGCTTACGCCGTTCCGGAGCGGTTCGGCGACGCGGAGGCCGCGCCGCTCATGTGCGCGGGGATCGTCGGATACCGGGCCTTGGCCCTGAGCGGTTTCGAGCGGGGAGGGACCCTCGGCCTCTACGGCTTCGGCGCCTCGGCCCACATCGCCCTCCAGGTCGCCAAACATCGGGGAGCGAAGGTGTTCGTCTTCTCGCGGGGCGAAGCGCACCGGAGGATGGCCTTGGACCTGGGCGCCGACTGGGCGGGGACGGCCCGGGACGCGCCGCCGGAGAAGCTGACCAACGCGATCATCTTCGCTCCCGTGGGCGCGCTTTACTTGGACGCCCTCCGCGTCCTCGACCGGGGCGGGACGGCGGCCTCGGCCGGCATCCACATGAGCCCCGTTCCGGAGCTGGACTACGACCGGCTCCTCTACCACGAGCGCCGCATGGTCAGCGTGGCCAACGCCACCCGGGCGGACGGCGAAGCGCTCTTGGCCCTCGCGGCCGAGATCCCCATCCGGACGAAAGTCCGGGTGTTCCCGCTGGAGGCGGCCAACGAGGCCCTGGCCCTGCTCAAGGCCGGGCAGATCGACGGCGCCGCCGTCTTGAAAATCGGCCCCGAATAGGTTATAGTAAACCCGCTTTTCCGCCCTGCGCGCCCGTAGCTCAGTTGGATAGAGCGTCTGACTACGAATCAGCAGGTCGGGTGTTCGAGTCACCCCGGGCGCGCTTCCCTTTTCTTCCTCGCCGCCGAACCCTTCTTGTTCCCGGGCCCGTCCTTCTCGAGATCGTAGTAGTAGTCCAGGCCGGTATGGTGGATGAGCTCCTCGCGCATGAGGTAGCGCAGGGTGTTGAAGAACTTGCTGCGCTGGACGAACAGGTCGTTCTCGGGATCGAGGCCCTCGCGGACCATGGGGCTCTTGAAGTAGAAGGACAGCCACTCCTGGATGCCGCGCATCCCGGCCCGGGCGGCCAGGTCGGTGAACAGGACCAGGTCGAGGGCCACCGGCGCGGCCAGGATGGAGTCCCGGCAGAGGAAGTTGACCTTGATCTGCATGGGGTAGTCCATCCAGCCGAAGATGTCGACGGCATCCCACGATTCCTTGTTGTCGCCGCGGGGCGGGTAGTAGTTGATGCGGATCTTGTGGTAGAGGTCGCCGTAGAGCTCCGGATAGAGGTCGGGCCTCAGGATGGTGTCGAGGACGCCCAGCTTGGTGATCTCCTTGGAGCGGAAGGACTCCGGGTCGTCCAGGACCTCGCCGTCGCGGTTGCCGAGGATGTTGGAGGAGAACCAGCCCGAGACGCCGAGCAGGCGGGCCGCCAGCCCCGGCGCCAGGATGGTCTTCATCAGGGTCTGCCCCGTCTTGAAGTCCTTGCCGCAGACGGGGCGCCGGGCCTCGGCCGCGAGCTCGAGGAGGGCCGGGCAGTCGGTCGTGATGTGGGGGGCGCCGTTGATGTAGGGCAGGCCCATCTTCAGGGCCGCGTAGGCGTAGATCTGGCTGGGGCTGATCGCCGGCGAGCTCTTCTTGAGCCCGGCTTCGAAGGCCCCGAGGGAGGCGTGGACATCCCCACCGTCGCGATAGGCCTCGGTCGAGGCCGTCCAGAGCATGACCAGGCGCGAGGTCTTGTGCCGGCTCCGGAAGTCGGCGATGTCACGCATGAGGGCCTCGGCCAGGGCCATCTTGGACCGGCCTTTCTTGACGTGGCGGCCGTCGAGGTTACGGACGTAGGCCCGGTCGAAGACGGCCGGCATGGGCGCCACGGCCTCGAGCTCGCCGCGGACGGCGTCGATGTGGGCGTTCGTCAGGACCCGGGCCTTGCGGGCGGCCTCGCAGGCGTTGTCGGGAAAGCAATCCCAGCCGCCGAAGACGAGGTCGTCGAGGCGGGCCAGGTCGAGGAACTCGCGGACCGGGACGGAGCGTTTCTCGGTCCGCTTGCCGAGGCGGATGCGGCCCATCTCGGCGATCGAGCCGATGGGGCGGGCCAGGCCCTTGCGGGCCGAGAAGACGCCGGCCAGGAGCGTCGACGACACGGCGCCGATGCCGGGCATGAGCACGCCGAGCCTGCCCCGGGCCGGGGCGATCTGTTCGCCTCTGAGGATCTCGGACATGAGGGGACTCCTTTGCGCGCCGGCGCCGGCTACCGGGGCGGCTCGGCCGGCCGTTCGACGAGCCAATGGCGGACGAACCGGTAGGGGATGTTGAGGGCCGGGACGCAGAGCAGGATGACGATGACGATGTCCAGGCGGTTAGCGACGGCGAAGCCGAAGACGCCGAGGTAGACGAGGCCCCGGAAATCTCCGCTCGCCCCCGAGCCCGTCTGGACCTTCTTGTACTCGCGTTCGAGATAGTAGAGGACCATCTGGAGCATGTAGGCGGCCAGGCCGAACAGGCTCAGGAAATAGAAGCCCAGCCGGCCCGATTGGATGTAATAGCCGGTGACCATGGCCCCGAGGACGAAGAAATCGGTGATCCGGTCGAGATAGAGGTCGAGGTAGGCCCCGAACCGGGTGCACATGTCCCGCGACCGGGCCAGCATGCCGTCGGCCCCGTCGAACAGGGTGCCGGCGTAGATGAGCAGGCCCGCGGCGATGAAGCTCCGATGGGTGCCGCCGAGGAAGGCCGCGGCGCCGGCCAGGCTCAGGACGAAAGCCGCCACGGTCAGGTGGTTCGGACGGAGCTTCAGGCGCATGGCCGCCCGGACGATGAGGGCGGCGACGGGGCGGTTGACGAGCCGGTCGGCTTGGACGATCCGGGGCAGACGGGCGGGCAGGGGCGGCTTGAGGGCCGCTTCCAGGTCGAAGGCGTTCTTGTCCTCGGACGTTTCCATGTTCGAGCTCTTCGCGATGAGGTCGAGGCGTTCGAGCCCCGCGAACGACGAAGGACGATTCTAAGCCCCGCGGCAGGCGGTGTCAACTTTCCGGCGGCTTGCCGGTATCCCGCCTCTCTCTTATAATGAGCCCCATGCGCCATCCCCTTACGCCCGCGAGGGCTTCGCTGAGCCCTTGGTCCCCGGCCCGTTGGGGCAAGGGCTTGGCCCGCCTCAATTTCCGGCGGGCCGGCGAATGCGCCGCCGTGCTCCGGTGGCTCGAGGCCGGGGCGGGGGAGCGGGTCCTCGATATCGGCAGTGGCGACGGCTATTACGACTGGCGCGTCAGCCGCTCGGGCGCCCGCGTCACCGGGATCGACCTCCACGAGAAGCGACTGGCCTTCGCCCGCCGGCATTACGCTGACGAACGAACGGAGTTCCTGACCATGGACGCCGAGCGGGCCGACTTCCCGCCCGGCTCGTTCGACAAGGCCATGAGCCTCTGCGTCATGGAGCATCTCGGCGACGACGAGAAGGTCCTGCGGAACGTGGCCCGGGCCCTCGTGCCGGGCGGGCGGTTCGTCTTCTCGGCCGACAGTCTGTCGAATCCCGGGCTCGGGCCCCATGAGAGGGAGCGGCACCGCGCCCGGTACGCCGTGCGGACGTTCTACACGCCGGAGGTCGTGCGGGCCAAGCTCGACCGGGCCGGTTTCGAGGTCGAGGCGACGGGCTTCGTCATGGACACGGCCTTCGACCTGGCCTTCGTCCGGATGTCCTGGGCCCTCGACCGGCTCCCGGGCCTCCTCGTCCCCGCCCGCGTGATCGGCTATCTCCTGCTCGGCGCCGCTTGGTCCGCGGTCACCGCCGCCCGGGGCCGGACGCTGCCGTCGGACGCGCCGGGCGGCCTGACCATCGTCGTCCGGGCCAGAAAGAAAAGCGCGTGACGCCTCCCGAGACCTGCGTCATCATCGCCGCCGGCCGCGGCAGCCGCCTGGCCGGGCGCGCGGCGAGCAAGCCCCTGCTCGAGGTCGCCGGCCGGCCTCTCATCGACCGGGCCATCGACGCGGCCCGCCGCGCCGGGGTCCGCCGGTTCGTCGTCGTGACCGGATACGAAGCGGCGGCGGTCGAGGCCCACCTGGCCGCTCGCGCGGCGGCCGAAGGCCTGGCCATCGAGACGCTCCGGAACGACGAGTGGGAGAAGGACAACGGGCTCTCGGTCCTCAAGGCCCGCGGCCGGGCCGGCGAGCGCTTCTTCCTGCTCATGGCCGACCATGTCGTCGACCCGGGCCTGCTCGCCGGGCTGGCCGCGGGGGGCGGCGACGCCGGGGGGATCGTCCTGGCCGTCGACCGGCGCGTCGAAGGCCATCCTCACGTCGACCTCGACGACGTCACCCGGGTCCGCGTCGAGGGCGGCCGCATCGCGGAGATCGGCAAGCGCATCGACGTTTTCAACGCCTTCGACACCGGGGTCTTCCTCTGCACGCCGGGCCTCTTCGAGGCCCTCGAGGAGAGCCAGGCCCGCGGCGACTTCACTCTGTCCGGAGGCGTCCGCGCCCTCGCCGCGAGGGGCCGGGCCCGGACCTGGGATGCCGGCGCCCTGTTCTGGATCGACGTCGATGACGAGGCCGCGCTGGCGAAAGCCGAGGCGGCCGTCGCCGCCGGGCTGGCCGGACCGGCCGGCGGGGATCCGGCCTGCCGGCCGCGGCGGCCGATCGGACCGGCCCGGCTCCTCTTCTGCGCGGCCGGCTTCCTGCTCCTCGTCTACCTGGTTTGGCGGATCGGTTTCGAGGCCGCCCTCGCCCAGGTCGCCCGGTTCGGCCCCTGGTTCCTGGCGATCACCGCGATCTCTTTCGGCTGGCTCTTCCTCCAGGCCTGCGCCTGGTCCCTCATCCAGGCCGCCCACTTCCGGCGGGTCCCGCTCTCGAGCCTGTTCCGGGCCAAGATCATCGGCGACACGCTCAACGCCCTCATCCCCACGGCCAGCGTCGGCGGCGACGCCGCGCGGGCTTTCCTGGTCCGGCGCCACGCGCCGCTCGAGGAGGCCATCCCGGGCGTGCTCGTCGACAAGACCGTCGAGTTCGCCGCGGGCAGCCTGTTCCTGGCGACCGGTTTCCTGCTCAGCCTGCTCTTCGTCGACCTGCCCGGCTGGATGGACGCCGTCGCGGCGGCCTGCCTCGCCGGAATGGCTTTCGGGGTGGCGGCCCTGGTCCTGCTTCAGAAAAAGGGAGCGGCCTGGACCCTCGACCGGCTGGGCCGGTTGGTCCCCGGCGTCCGCCGGTTCGTCGCGAGGAAGGAGGACGGCGTCCGGGCCCTCGACCGCAATCTCCGCCTCGTCTGCGGCCGCCTCGACGCCCGGACGGGCGCCGCGGCCGCCCTGCACTTCGCGGCCCGGGTCCTCGGCGCCGGCGAGGTCCTCATCGTCATGAGGGTCCTCGGATCGCCCGTGCCCTTCATCGAGGCGGTCTTCATCGCGGCCGGCGTCAGCATCGTCAACACGGCCCTGTTCGTCGTGCCCGGGCATCTGGGCGTCATGGAGAGCGCCCACGTCCTCATCCTGCGGAGCCTGGGCTTCGCGGCGGAGACCGGGCTCGGCGTGGGCCTCATCCGGCGGCTCCGCAAGATAGCGACGATGGCGGCGGGCCTGGCGCTGCTCTCGCTGGACAAGGGATATCGGTCCAAGGGGGGAACATGAAGATCGGCGGGCGTTCGGTCCGCGAAGACCGGGACACGACGGAGGTTTCGGCGATCGTCGACGGTTACCGCCTGTGGTACCGGGTGCCGCGATCGTACGCCGTCACCGATTCGGCCGATCCCTTCCTCGCGGCGGCCCTGTTCCCGGCCATGAGGCTGGGGCGGAAGATCGAGGTCGATCCGGCTCTGTCGGTGTCGCCGCGGCTGCTCGAGAACCTCCGCGCCCTTCAGGAGATCCATCACGTCTGGAATCCCCAGCTTCGGATCGTCCCCATCGAGGCCAGGACCGCGCCGGGCCGGGCCCTGCGCGACGGGGTCCTGTCCTTCTTCTCGGGCGGGGTCGACAGCTTGTACACGTTCCTGAAGCGCCAGGAAGAACTGACGCATCTCGTCCATATCCAGGGCTTCGATTTTTCCGCGGAGAGCGGGGACTCCGGGGCCTTGATCGCGGCGGACCTGACCGACCTGTCGCAGCTCGCCTTCAAGCTTCTGGCGCCGGCCAACGCGGTCCGGGCGTTCCTGAGATCCCGGCTGTCGCCGAAGACCCTGTCGGACTTGGCCGAATACCGGCGATCGGGGGAGGTCCCCGAGGGCCTGGAAGAGGCTCTGGCCGGGGACCTGAACAGGGTCCTGACGGAGGGGCCGATCTGGCAGGACCGGCGTTTCGCCGGGATCGCCCTCCGGCCGGAGACCCGGGAACTCCTGGCGGCGGGGCCGCCTCCCGAAGACACGGTCCGGCTCAACCGGCGACTTCTCGAAGACGCTTTTCCTCTGGAGATCTCGCGTCCGCGCGGCCGGTCCTTCGACATCGCCGTCGACCGGAACACCCGGTTCGTCGAGAACGCCGGGAAGACCCTGGTCCCGGTGGCGACGAATTATTTCTCCTTCGGCTACCGCTACAACTTGAGCCGGACCCTGACGCAGGGGAATTCTTTGGCTTGCGTCGCCCTGCTCCTGGGATTCCCGCGCGTCTATATCCCGGGCGCCTATTCCTACGGCCAACTCATCCCCCTGGGGTCCCATCCGCTGACGGACCCTCTCTGGTCGAACGGGAGCGTCGCGATCGTCCACGACGGGGCCGAGGTCCAACGGGTGGACAAGGTCGTCAAGATCGCCCGGAACAGGGATGCCCTGGCGAATCTGAGGGTCTGTTTCACCGATATGAACGTCAATTGCGGCCGGTGCTCCAAATGCCTGCGGACGATGATCCCGCTGGCCCTGCTCGACGCTCAGGCGCCCCCCTTTCCCCCCCTGCCTTCGCTCCGGAAGATCCGCCGGATGCGCCTGGCCAACGAGAACGAGCGGAAGTACTTCAAGGAGAATTTCGACGCGTCTTTGGGCGCCGCGCGGCCGGAGCTCAGGCGCGCGCTGAGTTCCGTCCTCAGGCGGTACGAGCGGCGCCGGCTGCTCGAGGACATCGACGCCCAGCTGCTCGGCGGCTGGGTCAGGAAGGCCTACCGGCGGATCTTCGCGTCGGGCGAGCGACACGTCCGGATCGGCGCGACGCCGCCTGATGGCGGCACCCTATAGGAGGGACGCCCGTCCGGCCGGACCGGCGTAGAGCCTTCGTTGATGCCGGTTCACCAGGAGGTCCTCGTCGCCGAACGCCCGGAGGACGTCGACGCTCTCGAGCAAGGGTCCCGCGACCTGCTCGTTGAAGGTGAGATCGGCCGCTCCGTTGATCTCGATGAGGACCGGTTCTCCGGCCTGATCGAGCGCCAGGTCCAGGCCGAGCAGGCGGTAAAAAGGGAAGGCCCTCTGAACGTCCTCGGCGAAGGCGGCGAGACGGTCCCACTCCGGGACCGCGCGGCCGGCGAAGACGATCCCCGTCGTCGGATGGGCCGGATAGGCCCGGGATCTCTTGTCGTAGGCGGGGCCCCTCAACCGGCCGTCGCGGACATCGATGCCGACCCCGATGCCGCCCGCGCTCCAATTGTCGATGAGGGCGCCCCCGACGCCGGCCCTCAGCGCGGCGCTGACGATCAGGACCTCCCCCCGGCCCGTCAGCATGGTCAGGACGCGGACCGTATTGAGCGAAGTCTCCGCGAACGCGGCCATGCGGGCGTCCTGGCGGACGACCTCCTGGACGACGGCCTTCTCCGTGAGGACGAGATCCCCGAGCTCTTGGAAGCCCGTTCCGGACCTGACGCGAACGCCCCGGTCCGTCCTCTCCGCCAGGACGATGTTCCGTCCCGTCTCCCCGAATTGCGGCTTGATGATCACCGCTCCGGCCGCGGAGGTCCGGAGCCAGCCCTCGATCAGGGACCGATAGTCGTTGGCGGGATCGACGACGCCGTAGATCGGAGGCGTTCGGATCCCCAGGGCCTGGCAGAGCAGGCCGCAGAGATATTTGTCGTTGAAGATCACGCGGTAGACCGGGGGCTGGACGGCCTTTCTCAATCGCCGCTGCTGATGGGGATGGTAATTCGATCCGTAATAGTATTTCCAGGCGCTCCGGTCGACCTCCCACAGGCGATAGCGTTCGTAGTGGTCCGGGAAGGTCCTGTACGAGAAGAACAGGACGAGGAGATCGCCGGCCGTCCGCCAGCCCGGAGTCTTCATGTCGGCGCGGGACCTGACGCGCGCGTAGCAGGACGGCAACTGGAGGAACTGCTTGAAGCGCTCGTAGCGGAGGCGCAAGCCGGGGAAGAGGCGTCGCTTCAGTTCCCGGTAGACGCGAAGAGCCCTCGCGAAGGCCGGCTCGGCCGGGGCGGGAACCCCGGACGGCACGGCCGCCGGGGCTTCGGGGGGTCTTAGCGGACTCACGCGGCTAGGGTATCCCTCGTCCGGAGGGGTGTCAAGGCTCCGGTCCGGTTTGACTCCGATCGTCCTGTTGGGGTATCATTCCGGCCGTAGAGAAACGGACCTTAACTGTCGGCGGACCTTGCGGTTAGGACGTCCGTCCGGAACCGATACAGGAAGCGGAGACCATGACAGATCAGACTGCGGCCGGCCGGCCAGGGACCCGGGCGGGGTCCCCGCTCGCCGGGCCGGAGGAGACCGTCCTCGTCACCGGATCGGGCGGCTTCATCGGGGCCCGGGTCGTCGATGCGCTGCTCCGCCGGGGCTACCGGAACCTGCGGTGCTTCGTGCGTCCCGGGAGCGGAAACCCGCTCCTCGCGGCCGTCCTCAAGGAGCATCCGGATCACCGCTGCGAGATCCTGGCCGGGAACCTGCTCTCGCGGGACGACTGCGCGAAAGCGGCCGCCGGCGCTTCCGTCATCTATCACCTGGTGGCCGGGCGGGGGAAATCCTTCCCCGGCTGTTTTCAGGGATCGGCCGTCACCACGCGAAACCTGCTCGACGCCGCCGTCGCCGGAAGGGCCCTCAAGCGGTTCGTCAACGTCAGCTCCTTCATCATCTATTCCAACCGGGGATTGGCCCGGAACGCCGTCTGGGACGAATCGTGCCCGCTCGAGGACGACCTCGAGAAGCGCTTCGACGCCTATCTCTACGGCAAGTTCAAGCAGGACGAGATCGTCCGGGCGTATCACGAGAAGCACGGCCTGCCGTATACCATCGTCTGCCCCGGCATCGTCTTCGGACCGGGCCGGAAGGCCCTGCCGGGCTCCCTGGGGCTGGACACTTTCGGCATCTTCATGCGCGTCGGAGGGGCCGGCCGGATGCCTCTGACCTATGTGGACAATTGCGCCGAGGCCATCGTCCTGGCGGGCCTCGTGCCGGGCGTCGAGGGCGAGGTCTTCAACGTCATGGACGACGACCTTCCCAAGAGCCGGAGGTTCCTGCGGCTGTACAAGAAGCGGGTCGGCCGGTTCCGTTCCGTGTGGGTCCCTTATCCGGTCGCCTATCTCCTGAGCTGGTTCTGGGAGCTGTACGCGGGCTGGTCCGAGGGACAGCTGCCCCCGGTGTTCAACCGCCGCAATTGCGCCTTCTCCTGGAAGGGGCACCGCTACGCCAACCGCAAGCTCAAGGACCGCCTCGGTTGGCAATGCCGGGTGCCCATGAACGAGGCTTTAGAACGCTATTTCGAGTATCAGAAAGAAGGCTGAGATGGAGAGAACGCGGGTGGCGATCGTCGGATGCGGGAACATCGCCGATCAACACGCCGCCCAGATCAGGCGCCTGCCGGGCTGCGAGATCGTCGCCGCGTGCGATACGGACGAGCTCATGGCCGGCCAGCTCGCCGAGCGCTTCCACGTCCCCCTCGTCTTCACGGACGCGGCCCGGATGCTCCGCGAGGCCGGGCCGGACGCGGTCCACATCACCACCCCGGCCCAATCGCACTTCCCCCTCGGCCGGATGTGCCTCGAAGCGGGCTGCCACGTCTATATGGAAAAGCCGTTCACGGAAACGGCGGCCGAGACCGGGGCCCTGCTCCGTCTCGCCCGGGAGAGGGGCCGCAGGATCACGGCCGGGCACAACCTGCAGTTCAATCCCGAGGCCGTCCGCATGCGGGAACTGGTCCGGTCCGGCTTCCTCGGCGGGCCGCCCGTGCACATGGAAGTCGTCCAGTGCTATTCCCACGACGAGCCCACCTACGGCCGGATCGTGTTGGCCGACCCGGGCCACTGGGTCCGCCGCCTGCCCGGCTCGCTGTCCCAGAACCTCATCAGCCACGGCATCGGCAAGCTCGCGGAGTTCCTGGCCGGGGACGATCCCCGGATCATCTCCCTGAGTTTCAGCAGCCCGTATCTGAGGGGTTTGGGACTCACGGACATCGTCGACGAGGTCCGGGCGACCATCCAGGACGAGCGGGGGACGACCGCGTTCTTCCTCTTCACGACGCAATTCGGCACCGGGTCCAACGAGCTGCGCCTCTACGGCAAGTCGGCCAACCTGGTCGTGGACAACACGAACCGGACCGTCCTCCGCGTCCGCCCGTCGGCCTACAAGAGCTATATGCGTTATTTCTTCGCCCCCTGGACGGACGCCCGGGAACACCTGAGGAACTCGTCCCGCAACATCAAGCTCTTCGCCCGGAACGACTTCCACATGGACTACGGGATGAAGAAGCTGATGGAGCTGTTCTACGCCGCCGTGCGGGAGGGCGGGCCCGATCCGATCCCGGCCGACCAGATCCTGAGGACCGCCAGGATCATGGAGACGATCTTCCGGCAGATGCCGGGCTCTCGTGTTCCGGACGGTCCCGCGACCCCTTGAGACCGTGCGATACCTCATCCTGAACGACATCCCGACCCCGTGGCGGGAACCCGTCTACGAACGGGTCCATCGGGCCCTGGGGGGGGACGTCCGGGTGGCCTATTTCAAGGGCAACGAGAAACGGCGGCTGTGGACCTTCAAACAGGGGAGCCATCCCAAGACGATCCTGCGAGGCCTGACGATCACGATCCGGGGCACGGAACGGTTCTTCAACCCCGGCATCGTGCCGCTTCTCCTCCGGGACCGGCCCCGCTTCGCTTTGCTGGCGACGTGCATCAAGGACCCGACGTTCTGGCTGGCGGCGGTCGTCCTCAGGCTCCTCGGGACCAGGATCGCCCTGCTCGAGGACACGTGGTCCGGCCGCGACCGGGGGATCGGGCCCCTGCAGAAGCTGGCCCGCCGGACCGTCTACCGGGCCTTCGGCGACGCGTTCGTCGGCACCAGCCGGCAGGCCCTCGCCTTGTACCGGCATTATCATCCGCGGATCGGACCGGAGCAGGAATCGTTGAGCCACCTCGTGGCGGACAACGCCTATTTCCTGGCCCGGCTGGGAGACCGGAGTTTCGAGCGACGCTACGACATCATGTTCTCGGGCCGCATCGTCCCGGTGAAGAACCCGGTGTTCTTCGCCCAGGTCTGCGCCGCCGTGAGGTCCCGAATGGGCCGGTGCCGCGTCCTGATCATCGGTGACGGTGACGAGGCCCTCAAGGCGGCCATGCGGGCCGTCTTCGACGCCCGCGGCGTGGACTACGACTTCGCGGGCTTCATTCCCCACGACCGGCTGCCCGATCACTACGCCCAGGCGAAGCTGCTCCTGCTGCCCACTTCGGGCGACTGCTGGGGCGTCGTCATCAACGAGGCCATGCTGGCCGGGAGCCCCGTGATCACGACCGACATGACCGCGGCCGCGGGCGAGCTCGTCCTGGACGGGCAGAACGGGCGTGTCCTGCCCCTCGACGTCGAGGCCTGGGCCCAGGCGATCGTCGAGCTCCTCCAGGACGCCGGAAGATACGGGCGGTTCTCGGCGAGCGCGCGGGACAAGGTCCGGGAATTCGATTTCGACCGGGCGGCGGAGGGGATCCTCGAGGCCTTTCGCTATCTGGACGGCGCCGGCGGCCCGGGCCCGCGGAGCGAGCGGCCGCTCACCGGTCGGCCTCATGGGCCCCGATATCGGGGGCCGAGCCTTTGAGGACGCGGCGGCCGCCGGAATCGCTGTAGAGCCAGATCTTGTCGCCGTCCGCCCAGGTCAGAGGCGAGGCCAGCGTGATCGTCTTCGTCGCGTAATCGATGGCGGTGATCCGGACCGCATTGGCGACCGTTCCGACGGCGATCCAATCGGGGAAATGGGTCACGCCGTGGGTCAGCCCGGAACCCCACGTTCCGTCCTGGAAGAGGAACGCGTCCTCGACGACCAGGGTCAGGCTGCCGGTCCCGCTTCCGTTGGCCAGAGTGAGCGGCGCGCCGGCGTCGACGCACGGGGAGCCGGCCGACAGACGCAGGTCGGGCAGGACCAGGCTGGACTTGTCCGACATATCCGGATTGGCGAACACGGGATCGGAGTTGAAGTTGTTCGCGTAGGTGACCTGGGGCAGGATGTTGGCCGTTCCGACCCGCCATTCCTGGAAGTTGTCGAAGACGATGTTGTTCTTGACGACGACGTTCGTCGGCCAGTCGTCGTAAGCGGCATACGACCAGATGCACACGCCGTGCTTGAATTGGTCGCCGTAGATGGAGGCGTCGCCGTAGCCGCCGTGATAGATCGTGTTATGGTAGACCCGCCCCCAGCTCCCGCTCTTGAGGTTCGTGGCCTCCCCGCCCTTGGGCTGCATCTTGCTGTAGTAGCCCATGCCGCCGTTCCCGTAGATGTCGTTGTATCGGACGATCGTGTGGCAGCCGGCGTTCTCGATCCCCGTCGCGCCGTCGTCGTCCGGCGGGGTCCCGGCGTATCCGATCCGGTTGCCCTCGATCAGGGTGTGGAAGGCCGTGCCCGGATTCTCGCCGGAGTTGGACAGGAGGATGTTCCTGTTCCCGAAATACCCGCTCGCGGGGACGTTGTCGAATCGCTTGGTGAGGTCCCTGAAATACGCCCCTTCGTTATGGAAGACGTTGTTCCGGACGACGTTGAACTGCCCGCCGATGTCGATGCAGTCGTGACCGCCGTAGAAGAAGACGTTGTCCTCGAAGGTGTTGTGGGAGGTCGTGTCGTCGTAATTGCTGCTGATCCTGATGGTCCCGAGGTCCTCCCCCGTCAGGTAATCGATCTTGCCGTACCGGGAAAAGGTATTGTGGTGGAGCCAGTTGTCCCGGGTCTTGGCCTTCGCGTTGCGGGCCGAGTTCCAGTCCGTGATATAGCCGAGCTGATAATCGCCGGAGCTGCGGTCGAAGGCGCAATTCGAGATCTCGTTGAAGCAGGCGCCGTAGCCGATGTAGAAGAACGCCCCCGAGTTCGAGCTCACGATGCCGTCGACCTTGATATAGCTGACGCCCTGGAGCTTGACGGCCCAACGCCCCCCGGCTTCGTCGACCGTGAACCTGGCGATCTCGCCGCCGTAGGCCTGGAAGACGATCCTGTTCTCCTTGGTGCCGGACCGGACCGGGGCCACGGATGTGGCGTAGGTCCCGCCGCGAAGACTGACGACATCCCCGGCGGCGGCGTTCGTGTTCGCCGTGCGCAAGGAACAGCACGCCGATCCCGCCAGAGGGGAGTCGCTCCGGGCGTCTTGCCACGAGGCCGTTCCGGTGGGGCTGACCCAATAGGTCCCGGCCGTGACGTTCCCCGAACCGACGAGGACGCGGCGGCTGTGGCTTTGAGCGCCGGAAGGCCCGGTCACCGAGAGGGTCACGTTGTACGTCCCGGCGCCGGCGAAGGCGTGGCCGGGGTTCCGCTCCGCGCTCGTCGAACCGTCGTTGAAATCCCAGGCCCAGGCCGTCGCTTCCCCGGTCGACAGGTCCGTGAACTGGACGACCTGGCCGACGTCCGGGTAGGCCGGCGTGTAGGTGAAAGAGACGGCGGGCGTGGCGCCCGTCACGACGACGGTCCGGCTCGCGCTCTTGGAGCCGGAGCCGTTGGAATTGGTGAGGCTGACCGTGTAGGACCCGGCGGCCGCGTAGACGTGGCTCGGATGACGCTGGCTGCTCGACGTGCCGTCCCCGAACTTCCAGAACCAAGCCGTCGGATTGCCGGTCGAGGTGTCCGTGAACTGGACCGATTGGCCCGCGGACGGCTCGCTCGGCGAGTACGTGAAGGACGCGGTCAGGACCGACATGGTCGCCACGGTGATCGTCTTGGCGGCCCGGCGCGTACCGGAACTGCCGGTGCACGTCAGGGAGACCGTATAATAGCCGGCCTTGGCGAACGCATGGCTGGGGTTCTTCACCGTGCTCGTCGTCCCGTCCCCGAAATCCCAGAGCCAGGATTTCGGGTCGCCCGGCGTCGTGTCGGCGAATGACACGGTCTGCCCGACGCCGGGGGAGGTCGGGCTATGGACGAACGAAGCCGAGAGACTATCCGGCAGGACCGCGAAGGTCCGAACGGTCTTCTTGGAGCTGGTGCCGGTCGTCGCCGTCAGCGTGACCCGGAAAAAGCCGGAACGGCGGAACGTGTGGACCTCGTTCTGCCGGGTGCTCGTGACCCCGTCGCCGAAGTCCCAGAGCCAGAACTGGACCGCCTCGGTGGCCTCGCCCCTGAAGGAGACCGGTTGCCCCTGAACGGGCACGGCGGGGGAGTAGGCGAGCGTGATCCGGAAACCGGACGTCAGTTGCGCGAGACGGCTGAGGCGGCTCTGGGCCTGCGCGGGCAGTCCCAGGAGCTGAAGGCCGATCGTCCCGATAAGTAAGGCGCGCAGGGTCCGGAGATGGTCAGTCCGGCGACTCGTCGTACTCGAGGCCATGCGGTTCTCCTCCGTGCAGGTTCTGTGTGTCCCGGCGATCAGGCGCTTCCGGACAACGCGTCCATTCTGGCCCAGGTGAGCGGCTCGGGTATCACCCTTTAGGGGGATTCCCGGGAGCATAATCTCCGGAACGGACTAGCCATCCGAGGGGGACTCCAGACCGGGACCCACCGGCTCAGCGGTCGTCCCGGACATCGGTGGATTCGTGGGCCCCGATGTCGGGCGCGCGTCCATGGAGGACCTGCCGGCCGTCGGAATCCCGGAACAGCCAGACGGGGGCCCGCGTTTTCCAGGTCTTGGGCCCGGCGAGGATGATGAGTCCGTCCTCGTAGGAGATCGATCGGATCTCGACGACGTTGTCGACGGTCCCGATGGCGATCCAGTCCGGCCGGACCCCGGAGAGCGAGGACCCCCAAGTCCCGTCCTGAAAGACATAGGCGTCCGCCACGTGAAGCCGCGTGGCCCGGAAGCCCGGCTCGACGGCCGCCGTGAGGCCGATGCCCTTATCGATACAGGGAGAGCCGGGCCGCAGCCTCAGGTCGGGCGATCCCCGGCTGGCCTTGTCCGACAGGTCCGGGTCCCGGAAATGGGGATCCGAGCCGAAGTTGTTGGCGTAGGTGATCTGAGGCAGTATGTTCCTGGACCCGACGCGCCATTCGTTGGCGTTGCCGAAAACGATGTTGTTCTTGATGACGACGTCGCGGGGCCAGTCGTCGTAGGACCGGTAGGACCAGACGCAGATGCCGTGCTTGAATTGGACGTCGATGCTGGGGTCGCCGAACCCGTTGGCGTAAACGGAGTTGTTGTACACCCTGGCCCGGCTGCCGCTCAACAGAGCCGAACCGGTCTCGGGGTGATCGCCCTGCATTTTGCTGTAATATCCCATCCCTCCGTTGCCGTAGATGTCGTTGTAGCGGGCGACGGTGTGGACACCGGCGTTCTCGATCCCGCACGAACCGTCGTCGTCGGGCGGCGTGCCCGCGTGGCCGATCCGGTTGCCTTCGATCAGGGTGTGATGGGCCGTCCCGGGGCCTTGGCCGTAGTTCGACAAGAGGACGTTCCGGTTCCCGAAGAAACCGCTGAGCGGCTTGTTCCTGCTGGTCCCGGCGGTGTCCTCGAAATAGGCCTCCTCGTTATGGAACACGTTGTTCCTGACGACATTGAAGCGGCCGCCGATATCCAGGAGGTCGTGCCCGCCGTAGAAGAACACATTGTGCTCGAAGGTCGTGTGGCTGGACGGATCGGACCTGAGACCGGAGATCCTGACGGTGCCCAGGTCGTTGCCTTCGCGGACGGCTCCGTACCTCGAAAAGACGTTGTGATGGAGCCAGTTGTGGTCCGACGGCGCGCCGGCCTCGAACGCCGTGTCGTAAAAGGAGATCAGGCCGACCGAATACTGCCCTCCGCTCCGGTCGAAGACGCAGTGGGCGATCTCGTTGTAGCAGGCCCCGTCGCCGAGGAAGAAGAAGGCTTGAGAGCCCTCGCTGTGGATGCCGAACACTTTGATGTGGCTCCGGCCGACGACGGTGATGGCCCGTTCGCCGGCCACCCGGAACACCGGGACCTCTCCGGAGTGGGCCCGGAACACGATCGGACGGTCCGCGGCGCCAGAATTCGCCGGCCGGATGCCCGTCGCGTAGGTCCCGCCGCGCAGCCGGACCGTGTCTCCGGCCGAAGCGCGGGCGTTGGCCGAGCCGATGGAACAGCAGTCCTTCCCTTCGAGGGGAGCTTCGCTCCGGGCGTCCGCCCAGGCCGCCGTGCCCTCGGGGCTCACCCAGTAGATCGCCCCTTCGGCGGGCCGGCCGGTCCTGCCCGCGGGAAGGGAGCCCGTCAACCACAGGGCCCCGGCCAGGAGACAGAGCGACCTCAGGATGGGAGACACGGCTAGAAATCCCGCGTCTTCCTCATCTCGATCCCCGCCGCGGCGGCCAGCCGGCTCAGATGGTAGGCGGCGCCTTCGAGACGTTTCACCCAGACATGGGCGCCGAGGATGCGGGTCACCGGAGCGCTGACGGCGAATGCGAGCAGGGCGACCGCCGACTTGACCAGGGACGCCGCCGTCTTGGGCCCACGGCCTTCACGGACGGAGTATTTGTGAGCGTTATAGCCGTTGACCAGGGCGCGCCGGACGAAGTAGGCCTTGTCCCAGCGCTCGGGGAGGATGACCTCATAGACGGGCGCTTCGTCCACGGCCACGAACCGAAAGCCCGCATCCATCGCCTGCCTGAAGAACGCTTGGTCCGAGCCTCCCGTCCGGAAGGCCTCGTCGAAGCGGAGAGAATCCCTGTCGAAGACGTCCTTCTTGAGCAACACGTTGCCGGTGTAGCATTGATCCCACCGCAGCCGCGTCCCGGTCCGCCGGCGAGGCAGGTCCGACAATCGGCTTTTGATCAGCCAGTCCGGCGGGGCTTGGTCGAAGAACGGGACGACCGGTCCCAACGCGCCGTCCACGTCGAAGGTCCTCACGGCCTCGTAGAGGGTCCGCAGCCAGTGCGGAGGAGGGATCTCGTCGTCGTCGATGATGGCGATGAACGGCCCCTTGGCCAATCCCAGGGCATGGTTTCGCGCGAACGGGATCCCTTTCCGCGGTTCGACGCCGTAGATCACATCCAAGGGCGATCCCGGACCGAGGCGCTCGACCTCGGCGCGCGCCGGGCCTTCGGGATCGTTGTCGACGACGACCACGGAGAAGGTGAACAGTCCGTCCGTCCGCTGGAGGGCGAGGTTCCGCAGGAGCCGGGCCAGCAGGGCGTTGCGGCGGTAGGTGCAGACACAGACCGTGATGTGATCGGCCATGGCGTTCCTCCGGGCCCAGTATAGCGGACTCGACGGGGCGGGACCAAGGGAAATCTTCCGCCCTTCCGGCCGCAGGGACACCCGGTTGACATCACCTATCCCGGGCGATATATTGAGGTTAGCGACGGCTCCGTCCTTCCGGAAACGCGCAGGAAAGAGGTGAACGCGATGCCCGTGATCAGGAAGTTGGCCTGCCGCAGGATCCTCAACTCCCACGTCGAGTTCACCAACGAGTTCGTCGTCGAGCTCGCCGACGGGGCCATCGGCCTCGGAGGCTCGCCGCAGGGCGAGACCATCAGCATCTATGAGGACAAGAGGACGGGGATAGGCCCCGAGACGGTCGTCCGGAAGCTCGAAGCGGCCGGCGTCCTCGGCCGCGAGATCGATCAGGCGGGATTCGACGCCGTCCTGGAGAGCGAGATCCCCCATATCGGCAGGAACAACGCCTTCGGCCTGTCGCTGGCTTTCTTCAACGCGACGCGAGAGACCCGGACGCTCGCCGAGCTCTTCGGGCGGCCTCCGGCCCCGCTGGCCCCGCCGCGACTGTGCCTGAACATCCTCAACGGGGGCTGGCACGCCTACACCAATCCGGTCTTGAGCGATTTCCACGAGTACATCCTGGTCGCCAAGAGCACCGATATCGCGGCCGTCATCGCGGACCACAACGAGATCCAGAGGACGGTGAGGGACAAGCTTCTCGGCCAGTCCAAAACGGTCGTCTCGGGCCATCCGGTCAACCGTTTCGCCACCGCCGACAACCGGGAATGCATCGATTTCCTGCTCAAGGTCCGGGACGGCCTGGGCCTCGCGGACAAGTACGATCTCATGATCGACGCCTCGGCCGGGGACCTCTGGTCCGACGGGGGATACCGGCTGCCCATCACCGACGGCTCGGTCCGGACCCCGGAACAGTTCCACGGCTATTGGCTGGACATCATCCGCGAGTACGGGCTGCGCCTCCTCGAGGACCCCTTCCGCGAGCAGGACCCGGAGAGCTGGACCGGGCTCACGACCGCCCAGGGGTCCTGCTGGACCATCGGGGACAATTTCTATTCGTCGAGCGCCGCGCGGATCGAGGAAGGCGCGGCTCACCGCCGCACGCACGGGGCCGTCATCAAGCCCAATCAGGCCGGGACCGTCACGGCCGTCCGGCGGGCCGTCGAGGCTTGCCGCAAGACCGGTCAGGTCGCCATCACGTCCCACCGGTCCATCAGCACCGAAGAGACCTTCATCTCCACGCTCACCTGCCTGTCCGGCGTCGGGTATATCAAGATCGGCCCGCTGGCGACGGATTACTCGTCGGTCGTCCGGTTGAACGCGATCATCAGGCTCACGGAGTAGGCCCCCATGCCGGTCCAAACCACCATCAGCACCATGCGGCACGCCCACACCCGTTACAACGCCGAGAAACGGTACGCCGGGACCATCGACATCCCCCTGAGCCCGCTCGGCGTGCGGGACGCCCGCAGGGCGGCGGCGAAGCTGGCCGGGACGGGCTTCGACGTGGTCCTGACCTCGACGCAGAAAAGGGCCTATCAGACGGCCGAGATCCTCGTGGGGGACAGGGTCCGCATCGTCCGGAACAAGCTCTGCAACGAGCGCCGGTTCGGCGTGATGGAAGGATTGACCTGGGACGACATCCAAACCCTCGATCCTCCCATCCTCATGATCCGGGTCGGGGCGGACCTGCACACCGTGAATCCCCGCGGCGGCGAACCGTTCGAGGAGGTCTGGGAGAGGGCCAGGAAGTTCCGCCGGTTCGTTTTCGAGAAGTACGCCGGCTCGAACGTCCTCGTCGTCTCCCATGGCGTGTTCCTGCAGATGTTCCACGGCGTTCTCAGGGGTTTGAATTGCATCGAATCCCTGGCCAGCTATCCGGCCAACCTCGAGATGTCCCGGTTCCGCTTCGCCGGCCGCCGTCTGACGGACGAGGAAGTCGTCAGGCTGTCCGACGCCGTTCTCTTCAAATGGTAGGACAGGCGGCCGAACGCCGCCTCACAGGAGCTTGGCCGGCAGACGGAGCAGGTCCCCCATGGTGGCCTGGGCCAGGTCGGTCAGATAGGTGTCGATCCCCCCGTTCGGAGAGAAGGTCATCTCGCCGAAATAGGCCCGGCCGCCGACGCTGAAGAAGTCCATGCGGACGAAGGGGAACGGCTTCGAAAGCGCCTCGGCCGCCGCGATGATCTCGTCGTAGGCGTCCGGCTTGGGGATGTCCCGGTTGGCCAGGAGGCTCGTCTTGCTGTAGGCCAGCTTGTTCGCCCAGCCCAGGTCGTAGAAATCGTAATTCGCCCTCTTCTCGTTCCTGTCCGTACAGGCCATGGTGCAGTGGGCCCGGCCGTCGAAGCAATAGACCTTGTAATCGTTGACCGGCTTGCCGGAGGGTTCCTGGAGATAGGCCTCGCAGATGATCCGGGGGACGATCGACGCGTAGTGGAGCTCCCCCACGATCTGGCTGATGTCGGTCCTCATCCACGCGCGCAGCTTGTCCTTCGTGGCTTCGATGTCGAGGCGGGCCTTGTCCTTGCAGAAAATGTTGAAGCCGCACCCGTGCGTGGCCTTCAGGACGAACTGGTCCGGCAGCCGGCCGAAATCGATCTCGTCGACGTGGGCGTAGACTCCGTACAGCTCTTTCAGCAGACGGCCCAGGCCGTTCTCCTCAAGGTAGGAGCGGACGGCGTATTTGTCGGCGCACCGGACCTTGAGCGGATGCCGCCAATAGAGATTGAGCCAGAGGAGCTTTTCGTCGAACGACCTCGGGTCCTTGATGTCGAGCCACTTGCCGGTCGCCCGATGATAGCGATACTGGGTCAACAGCAGAGGCGAGACCCGGAGCATGCCCCGGACCAGCAGCTCGCCGAGCCTTTCCTTGAACCGGCGCGCGGCCATGGTCAGACCCATTCCGGGTTCGAGCCCCACTTTTCGCCGAGGGTCTCGTCCAAGCTGAAGATATCGAAGGAGCGGAAGAGTTCGACGCCGACGGGATAGGGCGTGAGCTCTCCGAAGTAGATCCTATCCTGGAGACTGTAGAGGTCGACCCTGATGAAATTGAAACCCACGGCCAGGGACTCCGCCAAGCTCAGCATGGCGGCGAGGTTCCGCGGCTTGGGGGGATCGATGTTGTGCTGCTTGAAGCCCGGCCTGAAACGGAGCCGGACGAAATCCCTGTCGACGGAGACGGACCTCGGGTTCTTGTGCCTGTCGAGGTGGACCGTGATGAGCTCCGTGCGTCCCGAGAAACAGTAGAACTTGTAATCGACCGGCGGCTGGCCGTGGTCGTCGATGAATTCCTCGATGAGGATCATCGGCTTGATGTTCTTATAGCCCCAGGCGATCCCCAAGTAGGTGTCCTCCGCGTAATTCTCCGAGAGCCACTTCTTGAGCTGCGCGGCGATGGCCGCGCGGTCGGCCCGGGCCTTGTCGGTGACCAGGACATTGTAACGGCAACCGTGGTTCGTCTTGATCACGAACCGGTCCGGCAGCCGGTCGTAGGGGATGGCCTCGGGGGTTTCCCCGCTCCACAGGAGGGGGATGAGGTTGTCGGTCCCCACTTTCTCGGCGACATAGCCGCGGACGAGGCGTTTATCGGAGATCGTGGTCAGGAGCGGGTGCCGGGACATCAGCATCCGGCTCCAGAGCTTTTCTCCGAAACGGCGGGGCCGGACGAAATCCGGCCAATACCGGTAGACGACGAGAAAGGCGAGCCCGACCATCCCGCGCAACAGCGGATCGGCGGGCTTGTCCTTCAGGAAGAGGCGGGCGTAGGCCCGGACGAGCGGGTAATAGACCGAGTTGAAGAGCTTCTTCGAGTATTCGACATAGATCAAGACGGTCTGGATGCTCCCTGTCGCGATGCGTTCAGACGGCCCCATTCTTGACCAGGCGGCGGCAAAAGTCAAGGAGCCCGTCCCGGCCCCCCACCCCGCGCCGCGTTGCTTTTGCCGTGGTGGGCGGCTATAATCATCCATCACTCGAACGGGGAGGGCCATGGCGCTCGTTAGCATCCTGACGCCTGTTTTCGACGGGGCCGCCCACCTCCGCGCCTGCATCGAAAGCGTCCTCGGACAGACCTACCGGGACTGGGAATACGTCATCGTCGACAACTGCAGCCGGGACGCGACCCCCGACATCATCCGCGAATACGCCCGGCGGGACCCGAGGATCCGGATCGTCACCAATCGCTCGTTCGTCGGCATCATCGAGAACCACAACATCGCCTTCGCCGAGATGAGCCCGAACGCCGCCTATTGCAAGGTCGTCCAGGCCGACGACTGGATCTATCCCGAATGCGTCGAAAAATTCGTCCGCCTTTGCGAGGCGAACCCCTCCGTCACTCTCGCGACCGCCTATCGCCTGGACGGCGACACCGTCGGCCTCAAAGGCTTGCCCGAGTCCCAGTCGGTCTTCCCGGGCCGGGAGATCGCCAGGAGCTTCTTCTACGACGAGCGCCGCGACATCTTCGGGTCCCCGACCTCCTATTTCCTGAGGGCGCGGTCGGTCCGGTCCGATCCCCCCTTTTTCAATCCTTCGAACATGTATGCCGATGTGGAAGCCTGTCTCAAGGCCCTCAGGGACGGGGACCTCGGGTTCATCCACGAGGTCTTGACTTTCACCCGAAGGCCGGCGGACGCGCAGACGCCCAAGAGCCACTATCTGCGGATGACCTATCCGTCGTACCTGTGGATCATGAGGAACCACGGGAGGGATTTCTTGACCGAAGCGGAAGTGGACGAGCTCGTCGAACGACATCTCCGGACCTACTACCGGATGCTGGCTCGCGATCTGGTCAACTTCCGGCGGAATTGGGGCTTCTGGCGCTTCCATTTCCGGACCTTGCGGGAGGTCGGGCATCCGTTCGATCCGTTCCGCTTCCTGGCCGCGCTGGCGCGCCTGCCCGGAGAGAAGTGGCCGGCAGCGTAAGGGCGGACGGTCGACCGGGCTAATTCTCGATCAAGAAGCTCTTCAAGCTGTCCATGTTCAAGGGGCCTTCCTTCTTCATGAGAATGCGGCCCACGGACAGGATCAGGAACCCGTTCATGACCGCCCCCACGAGGGCGTAGGCCATGACGGTCTGATAAGCAGAGAGAAAAAGCCCCCCGAGGACGAGCGCCGCTGTCCGGGCGGCGAGAAGCCCGATGTCGTAGAAGAAGACGAAGCGTTGGATCCTGATGATCCGGCCGAAGAGGACCGCCGGCAGGTTGCAGAAGACGACGGCCATCCAGATCATCAGGCTGCGCGAAAGCTCGCCGGCCGTTTCCCATTGCGCCCCGAAGACCCAGGCGAACAATTGAGGCGCCCAGATGAGAATGACGGCCGTCGGCACGAGGACCAGGGCCAGGAGGGTGGCGGTGACTTTGACGTAGAGGGCCGCCAAGCTGCGGCCCTGGTGTTGGCTTTCGCTGGCTTTCTGGAACAAGACCTGGCGCAGGGAGCTCAGGATGAAGCCCATCGGGAAGGTCAGCACGGTCATGGCGAACGCGTAGGCCCCCGCGATGGGCAATCCGAAGAAGCGGGTCAACAACAGGACCGGGAGCCCCGCGGACACGGCGTTGATGACGTTCTGGGACGCCGAATAGACGGGGAAGTCCCGGTATTCCTTGGCCAGCTTGGCCAAGCCGGCCCGGCGAGTCTTCGCCAAAAGGGCTGGGAGGTCCGGGCGCAGGACCTTGACGAGGTTGACGCTCGCCGCCGCGTTGCCCAGGATATTGGCGACGATCAGGCCGGGGGCGCCGAGCTTGAGGACGCCGAACCCGATGCTCGCGCCCTTGCCGGCCAGGCTCCGGATCACCTGTGACGAGGACGTCTCTTTGAAGGCCTTGGTCCGGACGGCCCAGGCCTGGCAGGCGTAATTCAGCCCGCTGATGAGCGTGGAGAGCACCAACAGGGCCAGGGGCCAGAAGCCCGCGGTCTTCATGAGGCCGTTCACGGCCGCAGGGGCGATCACACAGGCGACGAGAGTCGCCAGGCCGACGGCCGCGGTACAGACGAAGGAGATGGCCAACAGGCCCAGAGCGTCCTCTCTCTCCTTCGGCAGCATGACCGCTTGGCTGTAATCCAGGGTCACGCCCGCGGCGATGATGCCGGCGAGCGCGCCGAAGGAACCCGCGATCCCGAAGTCGGACGGGGTGAAGAGACGGCTGATGACGGGCGCCAGGCCCATGCTGATGACCTGGGCGATCCCCGTGCCGGCCATGACGACGAGGATGTTCTTGAAGAAGACCGAGGCCTTGACCTTGCCGGTCAGCTCCCGGAGATAGGATCGCTTCGCTCGGGCATCGGGGAGAGAGGATCGGCTCATGGGCCCGCGGCCACCTCTCCGTCCGGCGCCTCAAGGGTCCCAGGCCCCCGACGCGCTCTCGTCGAGGAACAGATCGTGAAAAAGAGGAGGATCGCGGTCGACTGCGCGGTGAAGGTATCGATGGAGGATTCCCCGATATTATGGACCAGGACCACGACCAGATACCAGATCCAAAGGAGCGCCCAGTAGAGGTCGCGAGAGAGCTCCCGGTGGGCTTTCCGGCACGAAGACAGCAGGAACAGGGCGACGAGGAGCAATCCGGCGAGGCCCGTCCCTATGAGGACGTCCAGATAGCCGCTGTGAGCGCCGCTGATCTTGAAGGCATCCCTGGTTCGGGACGTCCAGAACCCCCCGAAACCTCGCCCGATGAGCGGGCTGCCCATGACGACCGGCATGAGGGAGGCCCAGACCTGGGTCCGGCCGGTCAAAGTGGCGTCGCGGCCCGCGGTGGAGGCGAAGAAACCGATGGTCGACCCGCTGATGAAGACCGTGACGACGCCGAAAAGCACGATGAACGCGGTCAACGCCATCAGCCAGCCGGCCTTGACGCGTTTCCCGGCCTTCTCGCGGGCGTAGATGCCGGCCGCGATCAGCAGGCCGGCCAGAAAAGCGTAGATCGAAGTGGCGGAATAGAAGAGGCTGTGGTCGGGCCCGCCCAGCAGGTACAGCGCGATCAGCAGGAGCACGACGTCCGCGGGGGTCTGGTATCTCCATCCCGCGGGACGGTCCTTGCGCCATCTCCGGAAAAGGGACCAGATCAGGAAGATCGCGGAGATGACGCAGATCAGGGCCAGGCTGTTCTTCTGCTGGGCGACGCCCAGCCATTCCTGGTCTCCCGACCAACGCCCGTATTCGACCCCATAATCCGGGAAATACTTGACCAGCACGAGTGAGAAGGGGATGAGGATGAGCGTCCCCCTCCGGAGTATGCTTTCGATCGCCAGGCGGGGAGACGGCTCGGAGAAGACGGCGAGCGCCATCATGACGGCCAGGACTTCCCTGATCAGCCGCTTGAAGGACGCCGCGGGAATGACGGACCAGAGGATGCTCACGGCCATGAACGCGAACAGGGCCATGAGCCACGGGTTCTCTTTCAGGGCCCCGGCCCATCGGCCCTTCCGCCGTGACAGGATCATGGAAGCGGAGAGGATGAAGGCGATCAGGACCGCCATGTCCAGCGGGCTGCTGGCGTCCGAGTTCAGGCTCTCGGTCTTGAGCCAGAGCTGGATCGGCCGGCTGGCGATATAGAGCACCCAGACGGTCGGGATCCACAGGGCGCGGGTCACTTCGGGATTGTGCTTGCGCTCGATCTTGAGCAAATACACGACGGCCGCGAGGCACAACGCGAGAGCGAGCTGCGGAGGCAAGACTATCTCCTCTGGTCTTAACGGAGGCCAATATATCACCCCCGAGACCGGGGTTTCAACGACAAAAAGGGTTTGACCTCCGCCCGGGCATCGCATAACTTAAAAGAAGCGAAAGGCGCGCATGAAGATCCTCATCACGGGCAATCAGGGCTATGTCGGGCCGGCCGTGGCGGCTCGGCTCCGGGCCTCGCGGCCCGGCGCGGTCCTGGCGGGCTTCGACATCGGCTATTACGCCGGCTGCACGACGGGCCCCGAGGCTTCGCCCGAAGGACTGCCGCACATCCAGTACCGGGGCGACATGAGGCTCTTCCCCGAGTCCGTCCTCGACGGGGTGGACGCCGTCGTCCATCTCGCGGCCATATCCAACGATCCCATCGGGAACCGGTTCGAGGACGCGACGCTCGACATCAACCACCGGGCCAGCGTCGCCTTGGCCCGGGCCGCCCGGGCGGCCGGGGTCAGGGCGTTCGTCTTCGCTTCAAGTTGCAGCATGTACGGCGCGGCCGAGGACGCCCCCCGGACGGAGGAGGCGCCGCTGAACCCCCTGACCGCGTACGCCCGCTCCAAGGTCCTGACCGAACGCGACCTGCGGCCGCTCGGGGCCCCGGGTTTCCGGATCACCTCGCTCCGGTTCTCGACGGCCTGCGGCTGGAGCGAACGTCTCCGACTGGACCTCGTCCTCAACGATTTTGTCGCCGGCGCGGTGGCCTCGGGCGAGATCTCGATCCTCAGCGACGGCACTCCCTGGCGGCCGCTGATCGACGTCAAGGACATGGCCCGGGCCATCGACTGGGCCATATCCAGGGCAGGGGAGGGGGCCCCGGATTTTCTGGCCGTCAATGTCGGCCGGGAGCAGGCGAATTATCGGGTCAGGGACCTGGCCGATGCGGTGGCCGAGGCGGTCCCCGGGACGCGCGTCGCGATCAACAGAGCCGCTCCGCCGGACAAACGCTCCTACCGGGTCGATTTCTCCCTGTATCGGAAGCTCGCACCCGAGCACCAGCCGGTCGTCGGGCTGGACCGGTCCATCCTGGAGCTGAGGTCCGGGTTGGAGGCCATGGGCTTCCGGGACGCGAAGTTCCGCGAATCACGGTTCATGCGGCTCAATATCCTCCTGGAACTCCGTAAGAAGGGCCTCCTGAACGACAAACTAGAGTGGACAAGACCATGAGCACGGCCCCCTCCTGCAGGTTCTGCGGCTCGTCCCTGAGCCATATCCTCGTCGACCTGGGGATGTCGCCGCTCTGCGAGAGCTACCTGAGCCCTTCGCAGCTGAACCGGATGGAACCGTTCTATCCTTTGCGCGTGTACGTCTGCGACCGCTGTTGGCTGGCCCAGCTCGAGGAATTCGTCGGTCCCGAGGAGATCTTCACCGATTACGCCTATTTTTCCTCCTATTCGGATTCCTGGTTGAAGCACGCCGAGAACTACACGGAGGCGATCGTCCGGCGGCTCGGCCTCGGCCCGTCGAGCTTCGTCGTCGAGGCGGCCAGCAACGACGGCTACCTCCTCCAGTACTTCGTCGCCAGGGGGATCCCCGTCCTGGGCGTCGAACCGGCTCGGAACGTCGCCCGGGCCGCCGTCGAGAAGGGCATTCCGACCCGGATCGATTTCTTCGGCGAGGGACTGGCCCGCGACCTCGCCGCCGAGGGGAGACGGGCCGACCTGATCGTCGGCAACAACGTCCTGGCACAGGTGCCGGATCTCAACGATTTCGTCCGCGGCCTGAAGCTCCTGCTCGGGCCGCGGGGCGTCATCACCCTGGAGTTCCCGCATCTCGTCCGCCTCATGGCCGGCAACCAGTTCGATACGATCTACCACGAGCATTTCTCCTATTTCTCGCTGACCGCGGCCGACCGGATCTTCGCGGCCCACGGCTTAGCCGTTTTCGACGTCGAGGAGCTGCCCACCCATGGGGGATCGCTGCGGGTCTATCTGCGGCACGCCGAGGACGGGACGAAGCCCGTCGCGGGCAGGGTCGGGGAGCTTCTGGCCCGAGAAGTGCGCGAGGGCATCGCCCGGGAGGAGACTTACGCCCTTTTTTCGGGCCGGGTCCAGGAGACGAAGCGCAAGCTTCTCGAATGCCTGATCGGCATCAAGCGCCAAGGCCGGACGATCTGCGGCTACGGGGCGCCGGGCAAGGGCAACACCCTCCTGAATTACTGCGGCATCCGCACGGATTTCCTCGATTACACCGTCGACCGCAATCCCTACAAGCAGGGCAAGTTCACGCCGGGGACCCATATCCCGATCCTGGCCCCGGAGCGCATCGGGGAGACGCGCCCGGATTACGTCTTCATCCTCCCCTGGAACTTCCAGGACGAGATCATGGACCAGATGTCGTCCATCCGCGAATGGGGAGGGCGGTTCATCGTGCCCATCCCCGAGGTCAGGATCGTCCCATGATCTTCACCGAAACGAGGCTCAAGGGCGCCTTCCTCGTCGACATCGAGAGGCGCGAGGACGAACGCGGTTTTTTCGCCCGCTCCTGGTGCCGCCGGGAGTTCGAGGCCCGTGGCCTGGATCCCGAGCTCGTTCAGTGCGACATCTCCTTCAATCTCCGCAGGGGGACGCTCCGGGGGATGCACTACCAGATCGCGCCCTGCGAAGAGGCCAAGCTCGTCCGCTGCACCAGGGGCGCTCTCTGCGACGTGATCGTCGATCTGCGGCCGGGCTCGGCCACCTTCAAACAGCACGCCTGCGAGGTCCTGACCGAGGAGAACCGGCGCATGCTCTACGTCCCCGAGGGCTTCGCCCACGGCTTCCTGACGCTCGAGGACGCGACGGAGGTCTTCTACCAGATGTCCGAATACCACGCGCCCGAGCGGGCGAGGGGCTTCCGCTGGAACGATCCGGCCTTCGGGATCCCCTGGCCGGCCGAGGTCGAGGTCGTCTCCGAGCGGGACAGGAGCTATCCCGATTTCGGGAGCTGAGGAGACCCTCACGATGAGCCGGAACGAACGGTCCGAAGCCGCGGCCGGGACGGGGATAGGCGCGGCGATCCATCGTTTGGCGGCGGAGCTTTTCCCGATCCGCCGGAGCATCACCGGTGACGGGGTCCGCGAGACCCTGGGGATCATCGGGCGGCACATCCCGCTCGCGGTCCGCGAGGTCCCGTCCGGCACGCGGGTCTTCGATTGGACCGTGCCGAAGGAATGGAACATCCGCGACGCCTTCATCAAGAACGGCCGCGGCGAGACGGTCGTCGATCTCCGGAGATCGAACCTCCACGTCGTCGGCTACAGCCGCCCTGTTCGCGCGGTCATGCCCCTGGCGGAGCTGAAAAAGCACCTCCACACTCTGCCGGACCGGCCGGAGCTCATCCCTTACAAGACCTCGTACTATGCGGAGGATTGGGGTTTCTGCCTGACCCACAGGCAGTTCCTCGGCCTCGAGGAGGGCGATTACGAGGTCGTCATCGACGCCACCTTGGAGGACGGGTCCCTGACCTACGGGGAATGCTTTTTGGCGGGCGAGACCGAGGACGAGATCCTCGTCTCCGTCCACGTCTGCCACCCCTCGCTCGCCAACGACAATCTCTCGGGGATCGGCTTGGCGACGATGCTGGCCAGGCACATGGGACGGGTCGAGCGCAGGTATTCGTACCGGTTCCTGTTCATTCCCGGCACGATCGGGGCCATCACCTGGCTCTGCCTGAACGAGGACAAGGCCGGGAAGATCAAGGCCGGCCTGGTCGTGGCGGGCGCCGGGGACCCGGGAGACGCCACCTATCAGAAGAGCCGCCGCGGCGACGCCGAGATCGACAGGGCGGCGGCGCACGTCCTGGGCCGCGCCGCCCGGCCCGGCCGTCTCCTGGATTTTAGCCCTTGGGGGTACGACGAGCGCCAATATGGCTCGCCCGGGTTCGACCTTCCGGTCGGCCGGTTCTCCAGGACCCCCTTCGGCGAATACCCGGAATACCACACGTCCGGGGACGACCTGAGCTTCCTGTCGGCCGGTGCGCTGGCCGACAGCTACTCGAAGCTCCTGGCCATCCTCGAATTGCTGGAGGGCAACCGGACCTACCGGAACGTGAGCCCGAAGGGCGAGCCCCAACTGGGGAAACGCGGCCTCTGCGACGCCGAGGCCGGGAAGAACCTGGCCCTGCTCTGGGTCCTGAACCTCTCCGACGGAGAAAACAGCCTCCTCGACATCGCCGAGCGGGCGTCTCTGCCCTTCGAGTCCGTCCGGGCCGCCGCGGGGATCCTGGAGAAGGCCGGCCTCCTCGTCGAACGCGGGGGACCGGAAAGCGTCAGCGAGAAGTGAATCGAGAGGAGTGACCGGCATGAAAGTCGTGCTTTTTTGCGGCGGACAGGGGATGCGTCTCCGCGAATACTCGGAGGTCATCCCGAAGCCGATGGTCCCGCTGGGGAGCCGGCCGATCCTCTGGCACGTCATGAGATACTACGCCCATTTCGGCCACAAGGAGTTCATCCTCTGCCTGGGCCACCGGGGCGATCTCATCAAGAAATACTTCGTCAACTACGACGAATGCGTCTCCAACGATTTCGTCATGACCGAAGGGGGCCGGGACCTCAAGCTCCTCACCAGCGACATCGGCGACTGGAAGATCACCTTCGTCGACACCGGCCTGAACGCCAACGTCGGACAGCGGCTGTGCGCGGTCAGGAAGCACTTGGGGAGCGACGAGGTCTTCCTGGCGAACTACGCCGACGGCCTGACGGACCTCGACTTCGAGGCCTACCTGGACCGTTTCCTGGCCCGGGACGCGACCGCCTCCTTCCTGGCCGTCAGACCGACCCAGAGCTTCCACGTCGTGACCATCAAGAACCACGACCACGTGACGGGCATCAGCCCGCTGGGCGAATCCGGCACCTGGATCAACGCCGGCTTCTTCGCCTTCCGGAAGGACATCTTCAAGTCGATCAAAGAGGGGGAGGACCTGGTCAAGGAGCCTTTCCGAAGGCTCATCGAGAAGAAGCGGATCATGGCCCACAGGCACGAGGGCTTCTGGATGGCCATGGACACCTTCAAGGACAAGCAGTTCCTGGACGAGATGGTCGCCGCGGACGACGTCCCCTGGCAGGTCTGGAGGACGGGCCGATGAACGGCCTGGTCCTTACGCCCCGGGGAAGGGCGCTCCAGGTCCTCTGCCTGGGCGCCCACAGCGACGACATCGAGATCGGCTGCGGCGGCACCGTCCGGACGTTGATCGCCTCCCACCCCGGGATCGAGTTCGATTGGGTCGTGCTGAGCGCGTTAGGGGAACGGAGGCGGGAGGCGGAGGCCGGGGCGGCCGCGTTCCTGTCCGGGGCGGCCCGCGCGAGCGTCACGGTCGAGGAATTCCGCGACGGGTATTTCCCTTACGCCGGGGCCGGGATCAAGGACTGGTTCGAGGGGCTGAAGAGGTCGGTGGACCCGGACCTGGTCCTCACGCACCATCGCCGCGACCTCCATCAGGACCACCGGCTGGTCTCCGAACTGACCTGGAACACCTTCCGGGACCACCTCGTTCTGGAGTACGAGGTCCCGAAGTACGATGGGGACCTCGGGGCCCCGAACGTCTTCGTCCCCTTGGACGAGAAGGCCTATCGAACGAAGGTCGAGACCCTCCTCGCCGTCTTCAAGACGCAGTCCGGGAATGCCTGGTTCACGGCGGACGCCTTCCAGGCCCTGATGCGGTTGCGCGGCGTCGAATCCAACGCTCCATCCGGCCACGCCGAGGCGTTCTACGGCCGGAAGCTCGTGCTGGGCTAAGCGTTCCGGATCGAAGCCCAACCCTCGTTCGCGAGGCGGACGATGCGGGTCAGGTCCCGCGGGCGCAGGGCGTAATACGAGGGGATGACCAGGGTCCTGGCCAGGAGCCTCTCCGCCTCGGGGCAATCCCGCCGATAGCCGTAGTTCTCGGCGGCGCCTTCGGGAGTGTGTTCGTAGGGGGTCGCCGTGCCGACCCCATGGCGTTTGAGAAAGGCCGCCATGGCCTTCCGGTCGTCGATGGAATCGAAGACGACGGGATACATGAAGCCGTTGGTCCGGGCCCGTAGGGGCTCGACCGGCAAACGGGTCGTCCCGAGCCGCAGGCCCCGGTCCAGGCTTCGGGCATGGGCCCTCTGCGCCGCGATCATGGCCTCCAACCGCGGCAGCCGCCGCCGGTAAACGGCCAGGTCGGACGCGAACATCCGCCCGAGCACGATAGGGGACTTGTCGATGAACTCGGTCCTCTCGTTATACACGGCCCAGATCTTCGCGCCGACCAGACCCCACCAGGGCCGGCTGCGGAGCGTCGAGCGGGCCAAAGTATTCAAGACGTGTTTGAACTCCTCGGCGCGCGTCGGGACCGGCAGGTCCGCCACAAGGCCCGCCATGCGCGCGTTGAGACCGGGGTCCTTCGCGAACAGGGCGGCGCCCTCGCCGACGGCGAGGTACTTGCCGGAACGGAAGCTGAAGAAGGCCGCGTCCCCGTAGGAGCCGCAGGGGCGGTCGTCGAGCCGGCTGCCCAACGACTGGGCGCAGTCCTCGATGACCGGGCGGCCGCGCATGATCCCGAGGATCCCCGGCATGTCACAGAGGTGGCCGAACATGTGGACGGCGATGACGGCGTCCAACTCCCGGCTCTTCGCCTCGAGGTCCCGGACCGAGAGACAGTGGCTGTCCGCCTCGACATCGATGAAGCGGGGGCGGCAGCCGGCGGCCCGGATGGCCTTGAAGACGACGGGGCAACAATAGAGGGGAACACCGACGTTCGAGCCGGCGGGCAATTCCAAGGCCTTGAGGGCGATGACGACCGCGGCTCTCGCCGACCGGAGCGCGGTCCCTTCGCCGATCCCCGGGAACGTCAATGTGGCCGGCGGCCCGGCGGCGGGCGTTCGGCACGAGGACAGGGCGAGAGCGGCGTCCCTCAGGGAGTAAGGATGGTATTCGGCCGGGATCAGGCTCGGCATCTCAACCTCGGCCGTCCGGCGCCGCCGGGGAACGCAGCTTGTGCTTTTCGGCGTCCACGATGTCCCCGCCGCTCCGCACCCGGGCCGCCAACCCGTAGAGACGGTATTTCCATCCTTTTATCGGGAACTTCCACATGTAGCCCCGTGCCAGATCCGCTCCCAAGCGGCGCTTGAACGAGTTGAGGGCTTCCTGCTTCGAGCCTTTCTCCGGATCGACCCGGGCCCCGAAAAAATCGAAACGCCGGACCCCCAGGGACTTGAAAAGACGGACGGCTTCCCATTGCAGGAGCTTCATCGTCCCCTGCTGGGCGTCCTCGCGGTTGCCCCCGTAGACCGCGTAAGCGCAAGGCTCGCTGAAGGCGTAGACGGTCGAGCTGTGGACTTGGCCCTCGTGGACCGCGACCAGGACCCGGGCGTATTCGCCGAGACCGTCGACGTAGCGCCGGAAGTCCTCCCGGCCCATGAACGGGAGACGGGACCTCCTGAACGTCCGCCGGACGAGCTCATAGGAAACGTCCACGTACTCGCTCCCGGACAGGATCGAGACGCCGGTCTTCCTGGCCGTCCCGATGTTCTGCCGGCTGACCTTGGCGACGTTCTTCCAAAGGGTCTCCTCGGGGGCCTCGAGGTCGATGACGAAGGTCCCGTAAGGGGCGGCCACCGCGCCGTCCGGGTAGGTCCGGAAAATGGCGTTGGAGGTCCCCGGAACGACCATATCGGCGCCGACCGATCGGAAATATCCGATCGAGCGGTCCAGGAACTCCTTCTCCTCGGCGATCCCGAAGTCGGCGGCCATCGGCATGGTCGCCACGCGGAAGCGGACCATGCGGAAGACGGCCTTTTTGACGATCGTGTAGGGCAGAACGCAGCGGAGCTGGCCGGACCCGGAGAACCCGCCCAGCCATCCGTATTCGTCGCCGACCGCCCGGAGAAAGGATTCCTTGGCGAATATGGGCTGGCGGGGATGCCAATCGATCGCGACCCGTTCGACTCTCATGGATGCCCCTTTCCGGACCGGCCCTTATCCGGGGATCTCGACGGCCTGCGGCAGCCCGGTCCGCAGGGAGTCCAGCACCCGGAACGCGGCGGCCGTGGTGAGCAGGAGCGAACCGAGCGGGATGGGGGAGGGGCGGCCTTCCCGGATCGAGGCGATGAACCGCTCGATCTCCTCCTTGTGGCCTTTTCCGGGTCGCTTGACCTTCTTGAGCTTGCCTCCGGAATAGAACTCGGCCGTCCGGAAGTCGTTGATGACGACGCTCCGCTCGCCTCCGAAGACCTCGATGCGCTCCTTGGCCAGGAGCCGGTCGCCGCAGGCCAGGTACGTGATGAGCCCGACGGACCCGTTGCGGAAGGCCACGGTGATGGCGACGTTGTCCTGGTTCTTCGCTTTCGTGTTCGGGTTGTCGACGCAGGCGGCGAACACCCGGTCCGGTTCCGAACCGGTCATGAACTGGAGGAAATCGATGAAATGGCAGACCTCGCCGAGGATGCGCCCGCCGCCCTCGCCGGTCTGCGTCCAATGGTCCTTGGGGATGAA
>CAZFZU010000007.1:0-40044 GCA_964523615.1 uncultured Eubacteriales bacterium
CCGGGGAGCTAGAGGCATATCCTGAGCCAAAACCCGAAAGAGGGACTTCCCGGAATCCGGAGAAGAACCTTATTTTCAGATCTTCATGGGCATGAGGACGTAGATGTGCGTCAGGGCGTCCTCGCCCTCGGGCTTGATGAGGACGGCGCTGTTCTCGTCCTTGACCTCGAAGACGACCTTCTCGGCGACCGTGGCCGTCAGGAAGTCGAGGAGGTACTGGGCGTTGAAGCCGATCTCCAGGTCCTGGCCCTTGTACTCGACGGCCAGCCGGTCGCGGGCCTCGCCGATCTCGGGGTTGGAGGAGAACAAGCGCAGGCGGTTCTTCTCGATGGTGAACTTGATGCCCTTGGAGCGCTCGGCGGAGAGCAGGGAGACGCGGCGGATGGCCCCGGCCAGCTCCTCGCGCGGCACGACCAGGCGTCCCGGGTTGTCCTTGGGGATGACGGCCTGGTAATTGGGGAACTTGCTCTCGATGATGCGGGAGATGAGGGTTCGCGGGCCGACCCGGAAGAAGAGGTTGTTCTCGTCGAGGTCGAAGGCGACCGTTTCGTCCTCGAACTTGCGGATCTCGCTCAGGGTCTTCTTGGCCACGATGACGCTGAGGTCCTTGTCGACCTTCAGCGCGTCCTGGGCCTTCTTCGTGTACGACAACCGGTGCCCGTCGGTGCTGATGAGCTCGATCTGGCGGTTCTTGAGCGACAGCAGGGCCCCGTTGAGGTAATAGCGCTGCTCCTGGGTGATGGCGTAGAAGACCCGGTCGATCATGTCCTTGAGGTCCTGGAGGGGGATCTCGATGCCCTTCTCGAAGCGGCCGTCGGGGACTTGGGGATAGTCCTCCTTGGCCAGGCAAAGGACCTTGAATTCGCTCTCCCCGGCCCGGATGTCCAAGGTCTCGTCCTTGAGCTCGACCTGGACGGACTGGCCTTCGGGGAGGGACTTGACGATCTCGAAGATCTTCTTGCCGTTGACCGTGATGGCCCCCGGCCTTTCGATCTCGGCCGCCAGGTGCGTCCGCAGGCCGACCTCGAGGTCCGTGCCCGTCAGTTCGATGTCGGCGGCCGAGACGTTCATCAGGATGTTGGCCAGGATGGGCATGGTGTTGCGCTTCTCGACGATGCCCTGGAGGATCTGCAGCTCGGCCAGGAGGGCTTCTTTAGGGATGGCGAATTTCATGAGGTCACCTTTCTCACGGTTCCTTTTTATTCTTATTATTTAAATCAGAACAAATCGTCAAATCAAGAAGAGAAATAATAAAGTCCTCTGGAAAAGTGGGAATCCCGCGCAAGTCCTTGTCCCGTCTCATTGGATGAAGGCGATCAGGCTGTTGATCTCTTTGTTGAATTCGGGGTCGTCGTTGCGCAGCTTATCGATCTTGCGGACGCTGTGGATGACCGTCGTGTGGTGTTTTCCACCGAATTTCTTGCCGATCTCGGGCAGGGAGGAATCCGTCAGCTCCTTGGCCAGGTACATGGCGATCTGGCGGGGAAAGGAGACCTTGGGGGAATTGTTCTTCGACTTGAGCTGCGAGGGCTTGATCTTGAAGCGGTGGCAGACGAGCTTCTGGATCTTTTCCACAGTGACGAGAGAAGCCGAGGTGTCGAGGAGGCCCTTGAGGGCCTCCTTGGTCAGGTCAAGGTCGATACGCTCTCCCTTGAGGGAGGCGTAGGCGATGACCCGGCGGAGATAGCCCTCGAGCTCGCGGATGTTCGTCTGGACCTTGTCGGCCACGTAGAGGGCCACGCTCTCGGGGAGAGAGACGGCCTCGGCCTCGGCCTTTTTCTTGAGGATGGCGATGCGGGTCTCGATGTCGGGCGGCTTGAGGTCGGCGATGAGGCCCCACTCGAAGCGCGACCGGAAGCGCTCCTCGAGGTGGGGGATCTCCTTCGGGGGGCAGTCGCTGGAAATGACGATCTGCTTCTGGCTGTCGTAAAGATGGTTGAAGGTGTGGAAAAACTCCTCCTTAGTCCTTTCCCGGCCCGCCAGGTAGTGGATGTCGTCCATGAGCAGGACGTCGACGCTGCGGTACTTCTCGCGGAACTCCAGGACCTTGCCGTACTGGAGGTGGGTGACGAGGTCGTTCATGAACTTCTCGGTCGTCACATAGAGGACCTTGTTGCGCCCGTTCTGCTGGAGGCAGAAATGGCCGATGGCGTTCATGAGATGGGTCTTACCGAGGCCGGCGCCGCCGTAGATGTACAGGGGATTGTAGGATTTGGCCGGGCTCTTGGCCACGGCCGAGGCCGCGGCATGGGCGAACTGGTTGCAGCTGCCGACGACGAAGTTCTCGAAGGTGTAATTGGGGTTGAGGTTGGGATTGACGGCCTGTCCCGGCTTCGCCTTGCGGTCGTCGGGAGAGCGCCGCATGAAGGCGGCCGGCGTGTCCTCGTGGATGTAGCGGATGTCGAGGGCCTGGCCGAAGAGCTCGCGGGCGCAATCGGCGATGACGTTGGAATAATGGAACGACAGCCAGTCCCGGAAGTAGGCGTTGGGGACCTTGACGTAGAGACGGTCCTCGTCCCGGCCGATGAAGGCCGTCGGCTCGAACCAGGTCTCGAAGGAGCTGGGGTCGACCTTGGCCTCGACGGCCCGGAGGATCTCGCTCCAAGGATTTTGATTTTCTTTGAGTTCCATGGGCGCCGGCGCTTTTTCCACAGTTTTTTCCACATCTGTGGAAAATCCTCTCCGGGAGCTTGGACCGTCCGGGAGAGGCCCGGCCATCATAGCATTCCGAGGGGGCCGGTTCAAGCTTTTTTTTAGGGGAAAACCGGGCCCGGCCGGGTCTTCGGCGGGGGCCGCCCGCCGCGGTCCCGGGGCCGGGCCCCAGACGGTCCCGGAGGGCCTCCGAGAGCCCCGAAAACGGCTTCGGCCCGGGGCCGCGCTTCCTGTGGAAATCTTGCCTTTTGTCGGACTTAGAGAGCCGCCGCGGTCAGCGCCGCAGGAGCGTCCGCCGCTCCACCGTCGTCGTGCCGAGCAGGGCCGGCAGAAGGCGGTCGCGGACGCGCTGCGAGAGATCGGAGAAGGCGAACTCGGCCGGCTTGTCGAGCTCGGTGTAATCGCGCTCCTCGCGGAGCGAGGTCCGGTGGACGGCCTCGCCGGTCGCGGCGGACACGAAGACGAGATCGACCGTCATCGTCCACTGCATCCGTTCGACCAGGGTCCGCTTGAAAGGCCCGTCCGACGGGGCGGCCTTGTCGACGGCCTTGCGCACTTGCCCAGCCAGGGTCACGGTCCCGGTGAGGAACACGGCGCGGTCGAGGCCCGCTCCGGCCTCCCGCCAGACGGCGCCGGGCGGCCGCCCGGCCAGGGCCGCGGCGGGCCCGGCCGCCCGCGACACGCGGCCCGGGAAGGCCCGGACGAGCTCGGCCGCGAGATAAGCGGCCAGCTCCGTTCCGGCGTCGAAGCCGGGGACGGGCGAGGGATCGGCCAGGTCGGTCACGACGATCTCGTCATAAGCGCCGGCCGGAAGGGCCGCGACACCCGGCAGGTCGAGACTGATCTCCACGGGCGCGCCGCCGCAGGCCGCGGTCGCGGCCAGGGCGGCCGCAAGGGCGAGGGCGGCGGTGGCCTTCACGAGGGCTTCCCTCGCAGCCGTTCCATCCGGGCCTTGAAAGCCTCGTGGTTGGCCCGGATGGCCTGGTCGTCGGGGGCCAGGCGGCGGGCCGTCTCGTACTCCCGGGCGGCCTCGTCCCAGGCGCCCCGGCGCTCGCAGGCCACGGCCAGATTGTTGTGGGCGGCCGCCGAGCCCGGTTCCCGCTCGACGGCCCGGGTCCACTCGCGCACGGCGTCGTCCCAGGCGTCGGCCCGGGCCGCGGCCAGGCCCGAGGCGAGGAGAGCGGCGGACGGGGATCGGGCGCAGCCCGAGAGGGCGAGCAAGGCGGCCGCGGCGAAGGCGGCCGCGGCGGGCGCGGGGGACCTCATGACGGCCTCGGTCCCAGGATAAGGCCGTTCGGCCTCCGGGTCAAGCGCGACGCCGGATTTGCGTCCGGCCGGCTTTTGTGGTATAAATCCGGTTCAAAACGAGACGAAAGAGACCGAACCATGCCGAAAGTCTGCGCCATCTGCGAAAAAGGCCCCGTCTTCGGGCATAGCGTGAGCCACTCCCACAAGTCGTCCCCGAAGAAGTGGAAACCCAATCTGCAGCGGGTCAAAGCCCAGACGGCCAAGGGCAACCGCCAGATCTGGGTCTGCTCGCGCTGCCTGCGCTCGGGCAAAGTGGCCAAGGCCGCCTAGACCCGGTCGACCGAAACGACCTCTTTCAAACCCGCGATCTTCCTCGAGATGGCCTCGAGGTGCCGGATGTCCCGGATGCGGACGTCCAGCGTGATCCGGGCTTTCCCCTCCGTGGCCGTGGACGCCTCGGCTTTGGAGATATCCCCTTCGAGCCCGGCGACGGCGGTCGCCACTTTGGCCAGGACGCCCGGCGTGTCGTGGGTCTTGACCAGGAGCCGGGCCTTGAAGGTCCCGGCCAGGTCCGGGTCCCAGGACACCTCGACCAGGCGCTGGTTGTCGAGGACCTCTTTGGCCACCAGGGGACAGCGCAGGGAGTGGACGGTCAGGCCGTGGCCGGCCGTGATGTAGCCGACGACGGGCTCGCCCTTGACGGGCGAGCAGCAGCGGGCCAGCTTGATCATCGGCGCGTCGGCGTCCTTGATGCGGACCCCGCCGCCGGGCCCGGGCACGAGGCGGGCCGCGGCCTTGGCCACGAGGCCCGGCCGGCGCGGCGCGACCGGTCCGTAGACCGACTCGACGAGGGCCCGGTCGACGACGACCCGCCCCAATCCGACCTGCCGGAAGAACTCCTCGAGCGACGACACCCTCGGGCCGAGCGCGGCCCCGATCCGGGCGGCCAGCTCCTCCTCGCGCCGCTGGCCGGGCGGCAGGACGTACTTGGCCGTCTCCTTCTCCCAGAGCCGCCGGCCGAGCGCCGCGCTCGTGGTCCGGCTGCGGAGGTTGAGCCATCGGCGCAGCTGCTGGCGGGCGCCCGGCGTCGCCGCCGCGGCCAGCAGGGCCCGGGTCGGGGCCTTGGCCGGGTCGGTCAGGATCTCGACGATATCGCCGGTCTTGAGCGCCGTCTTGAGAGGGGCCGCGGTGCCGTTGACGCGGGCCCCGGCGGCGTGGAGGCCGACCTCGGTGTGGATCTTGAAGGCGAAGTCGAGGGCCGTGGCCCCGGCCGGCAGGTCGACGACCTTGCCCTTGGGCGTGAAGGCGTAGACCTCGTCGGGGACGAGGTTCGATTTCAGGCTGCGCAGGAACTCCTGGGGGTTCTTCTTCTCCTCGAACAGGGCGGCCATCTCCCGGAGCCAGTGGAGGCGGCGGTCCTCCTTCATCGGGGCGGCCGGCGCGTCGTCCTTGTATCGCCAGTGGGCGGCGATGCCGTTCTCGGCCAGGTCGTGCATCTCGCGCGTCCGGACCTGGATCTCGAAGGTCTTGCGCCCCTCCGTGATGACCGTCGTGTGCAGGGCCTGGTACAGGTTGGGCTTGGGCATGGCGATGAAATCGCGGAAGCGCTGCGGCAGGTGCGGCCAGCGCTGGTGGATGATGCCCAGGACGGCGTAGCAGTCCTTGACCGACCCGGTGACGACGCGCAGGGCCAGGAAGTCGAAGACCTGGTCGAAGTCGATGTCCCGCCGCTTCATCTTGCTCCAGACGCTGTAGGGCCGCTTGACCCGCGAGTAGACCTCGGCCTCCAGGCCGTTGGCGGCCAGGAGCCCGCTCAGGGTCGCGGTCATCGCGGCCAGGTCGGCCTCGGCCGCCTTGCGCTGCGGCTCGACCTCGGCGGCGATCTTGGCGAACTCCTCGGGCTCGACGTAGCGGAAGGACAGGTCCTCGAGCTCGGCCCGGATGCGCCCCATGCCCAGGCGGTTGGCGATGGGGACGTAGACGTCCAGGGTCTCGCGGGCGATCTGCCGCTGGCGTTCCTCGTCGAGGAAGCGCAGGGTCTTGAGGTTGTGGATACGGTCGGCCAGCTTGATGAAGATGACCCGGATGTCGTCGGTCATGGCCAGGATGATCTTGCGCAGGGTCTCGGCCCGGCGGGCCTCGGCCGAGACTTCCTGGAGGCGGCTGATCTTGGTCACGCCCTCGACCAGGCCGGCGACCTCCTTGCCGAAGGCCTCGCGCAGCCCGGCGGCCGTCGTCTCGGTGTCCTCGAGGACGTCGTGGAGCAGGGCGGCGACGAGCGTCGTCCGGTCGAGGCGCATGTCGGCGAGCAGCGCCGTCACCTCGAGGGGGTGGCTGAGATAGGGCTCGCCCGACCGGCGGACCTGGCCCTTGTGGGCTTGGCCGGCGAAGACGTAGGCCTTGCGCAGGACGGCGACGTCCTTCTCGCCGATGTAGGCCTCGGCCTTCTCGACGATGTCGTCGAAGCGGACCATGGCCTCAGGCCCCTCCCCGCCCGGCGATCCAGTCGGCGGCTTCGAGGACGCCGGCCGCGGTGTGGGCCGGCCGGGTCCCCAGGGCCTCGAGCCGGGCCGCCGCGGCCCGGCCGTAGCCCGTCAGGACGAGGACCGGCGTCGCCCCGAGGGCGCGGCCGAACAGGACGTCGACGTCCTTGTCCCCGACCATGTACGACGCCGCGAGGTCGAGGCCGAGCTCGCGGGCGGCCCGCAGGCCCAGTCCGGGCGCGGGCTTGGCGCAGCCGCAGCCGGGACCGTCCGGCGGCGCGTCGCCGTGGGGGCAGGCGTAGATCCTCTCGAGCGGGGCGCCCTCGCGGGCGAAGGCCTCGAGGAAGCGGGCGTGGAGCCCGTCGAGCTCGGCCGGACCGAAATAGCCGCGGGCCACGCCGGATTGGTGGGTGACGACGACGGGGACGAAGCCGGCCCGCCGCAGCCGCCGCACGGCCTCGAAGGCGGCCGGGTAGATGTGGACCTGCCGGAATGCGGCGGGATAGCCCGTGTCCTCGTTGAGGGTCCCGTCGCGGTCGAGGAAGACGGCCCGGCGCGTGGTCATGTCTGGCGCTCGCCTCCGGCGAAAGGCCTCCGCGGGGAGGTCATTCGGACGGCTTGTCCGGCTTGCCCTTGGGCGCCTCGCCGGAACAGGCCTCCGCGGCCGGCTTGGACGGGGACTTGGAAGAGGCCTTGCCGGCCGGGTCCGGCGAGCTCTTCTTGGCGTAGTCGGTGATGTACCAGCCGTCGCCCTTGAACTGGATGGCCGGCGAGGAGACGAGCTTGACGACGGCGCCGCCGCACTTGGGACAGGCCTCGAGCGGCTTGTCCTTGGCTTTCTGCAGGACCTCGCAGACGTGGCGGCACTTCGTGCACTGGTATTCGTATAGCGGCATCGGCGATGACTCCGGTCGACGGATAATGTCCCATTATAGCAGAACGGAGGCCCGAATGGGCGGCCCCTATTCGTGAAAGACGACGGCTTCGAAGACGGACAGCCGGGCCCCGCGCCGCCAGGCGTCCGGCGGCAGGCCGGCCTTGAGACAGACCTGCTCGAGGAACGTGGTCCGGTCCCAGCCCTCGTCGACGGCGACCTGGGGCAAGAGGACGCCGCTGCGGCCGTCCTTCTCGACGATCAGGCCGTGGGTCCCGACCACGACGGCCTTGGGATCGTCGATCTCGCGGGCCGGCGTCAGGGCCGAGATCTCGAAGCGCAGGCCGTCCAGCTCGTCCGGCCTGACGCGCGGGAAGCGCGGGTCCTCCGTCGCGGCGTAGATGGCCGCCCGGATGACGGCCCGGCCGAGCGGCAGGACCGGGGCGATGAAGCCGACGCAGCCGCGCAGCTCGCCCTTCCGGGTCAGCGTGACGAAGGCGCCACGCGGCTCGGCCAGACCGGCCCGGCCGGTGCGGTCCTCGATCTCGGCGCCGGTGGCCAGGAACTCGGCCACGGCGGCGCGGGCCAGGCGCAGGAGCGCGGCCTTGTCCGCGGCGTCCAGCGACGCCTCCGGTCCGCCCGCCGCGTAGACGGCCGCGGCGAGGTAGCCGACGACCGGGCCGCCGAAGGACGAGGAGTCCGTCCGGGCCGCGACCCGGACCCGGGCCGCCCCCGCCTTCCGGGCGTAGAGCAGGAGGGCGGCCACCGGCCCGCCGCCGCACATGGCGTTCTCCCCGGCTTCGGCCTTGCGGATGAGCGTCTCCGTCTTCAGGCCCTCGATGAGGGCCGCCGTCGCCGCGTCCGTCCTCTCGGCCTGGGCCTTCGGAAGGTAGTGGGAGAGGTCGGTCGAAGCGACGACGAGGACGTCCTTGCCGAGACAGGTCTTGGCCAGCGCGGCGGCCAGGCCGCGGACGGTGGCCCCGGTCTGCCGGCCCATGACCAGGGGCACGATGGCCGCCCCGGGCAGGGCCCTTTGGACGAACGGCACCTGGACCTCGACGGCGTGCTCCTCGGCGAAGGCCTCGGGCCGGTAGCGGGCGCCGGAGGCCTTGGCGATGGCCTTGGCCAGGACCGCGTCGACGCGGGCGACGCCGAGCGGAGTCCGGAAGCCGCCCTCGGGCCAGACGGCCAGGCCTTCGAACGCGGCCCGGTGGGACGGGGCGACGATGACCACCGTGGCGATCTTCCGGCCCCGGACCCGGGCGTAGGCGGCCGCGGCCGTGCGTCCGGAGTAGACGTACCCGGCGTGGGGGGCGATCAGGCCGACGATGCGACCGGCGGGCTCGTCCCCGGGCGGGGCGGCGGCGTCCAGGGACCGGTCGATCTCGGCGGCCAGCGCGGCCGGGTCGTCCGGATAGAAAGCCCCGGCGAAAGCGGGCGCGCGGACGGACGGGCCGGCGGCTTGGGTCGGGAAGAGCGCGGCCAGCAGGACGGCCGCGGCCAGGACGTGCGTCATCGGGCCCTCCGGGGCGCCCGGGAGCGCCCCCGGGCCCCACTATAAGCACGGCCCGGGCAAAAAGCAAACGGCGGCGCATTGACTTTTGGGCGCGATTGAATAGAATGAAGCAGGGAAGGTTGCGATGAAAGGCTTCTTCAAATTCCTGCTCGCGGTGCTGACTTTGGGCACGGTGTTCTTCCTCGGCCATTATCTCGGGAAAGAAAAAGAGAGATCGAAGATCCCGATCTTCCAGGAAGAGCCCGAAAGCCCCGAATGATCCGTCCGGGACCGTCGGGGTCTAGAACGCGCCGTCCCGGCCCGGCCGGGCGACGGACGCAGGGGGTCGGACCATGAAGTGGAGCATGACCGCGGTCCTGATCATCTTCGCGGCCTTCGTGCTTCTCCTCATCCTCAATCCCAACATGTCCTGCTTCGGCCGCCGCGTCAAGTCGCCGTTCTATCCGCTGTTCCGCAAGAAACGGCTGACGGAGCGGGCCGAGGAACAGAAGAAGCCGCCCAAGACCGAAGATTATGGGTTCAAATAGACCGGCCGTCCGCGGCCGGCTGTCCCCTCTTCCGCTCGCCGTCGCCGTCGCTCTCTCCGCCGTCCCGGCCTGCGCCCCGCGTCCGCCCCGCCTCGTCCCCCCCGCGGGCGGCGTCGCCGCCGTCGAGGGCGTCGGCTCGGCCTCCGTCGCCGGCGCCGAGGCTTCGGTCAAGGGCCGGTTCGCCTTCACCTTCCGCCGGCCGGACCGCGGCCGGATCGAAGCCTTCGATCCCCTCGGGCGGACCGTCTTCCTGATCGTCTGCCGCGACGGCCGGGGCTGGTTCGTCCTGCCGAACCGCAAGGTCTACGCCGAGGACGCCGCCGGGACCATGATGGGCCGGGTCCTCGGGGTGATCCTCGAGCCCGGCGACGCCGTGCTCCTGCTCTCGGGCGTCTGGCCGAGCGACACGGCGGCCGCGGCCGGCGGCGACGCCTGGATCCCCGTGCGCGACGGTGAAGGCCGGCTCGCGTCCGGCCGGCGCGGCGAATACGCGTTCGCCGTCGAGGCCTTCTTCCCCGGCGACGGCGTGCCGCGCGCGATCGGCCTGACCGGGCCCGGGACGACGGGCCGGGTCAAGATCTCGAAGCTGGCCTTCGATCCCCCGGAGCGGCCGGAGGCCTTCGACACGGCCTTCCTCCGCGGCTATGCGGCCAAGACCTGGGAAGAGATCCTGGAGCTCGTCGAGCGATGACCGTCCGGTCCTTCGCCAAGATCAACCTCGGCCTGGAGATCGTCGGCAAGCGGCCCGATGGCTATCACGACATCCGCACCCTCTTCCAGACGATCGCGCTGCACGACGAGCTCGACCTCGAGCCCGGCCCGCCGGGCACGGTGACCCTCGAGGGCGACGACCCGTCGATCGCCTGGGACCGGACCAATCTCGTCGACCGGGCCGCCCGCAAGCTCATGGACCGGGCCGAACGGACGGTCGGGGCCCGGATCGCCGTGCGCAAGTCCGTCCCGGCCGGACGGGGCCTCGGCGGGGGCAGCTCCAACGCCGCGGCGACTCTCCTGGGCCTGAGGAAGATGTGGGGCCTGGCCCTCGGCGAGGACGAGCTGGCCGGCCTGGCCAGGGGCCTCGGAGCCGATGTCCCCTTTTTCCTGAAAGGGGGGCTCTGTCTGGGCGAGGGCATCGGCGACGTGCTGACGCCGCTCTCCGATCTCAACCCCCTGCCCTGCCTGCTCATCTTCCCCCCGTTCCCGATCCCCACGCCTCTCATCTACGCGGGCGTCGACGCCTCCTTGACTTCCCCGGGGAAAATCAGTAAAATTGTGCGCTTTCTGGAGTCCGGAGACTTCGGTCTTCTGGAAAACGACCTGGAGCGCGTCATCTTCCGGGCCCATCCCGAGCTCGAGCGGTGGACGGCGTTTTTGCGGGAGGCGGGGGCCCTGGTCGCCCAGGTCAGCGGTTCGGGCTCGGCGGTGTACGGGATATTTCCCGACACGGAGAGCGCCGAGGCGGCGCGGAGGAGGCTCCCCGGCACGACGGAAGCCCGGCTGGCGGCGACCCTGCCGCGGCGGGGCTATTGGGCCCAGCTCGGTGCTGGGGCGTAGCCAAGCGGTAAGGCAACGGACTTTGGCTCCGTCATTCGGAGGTTCGAATCCTCCCGCCCCAGTTCGGACGATATAAGGCGAGGAAAGAACGATGAAGGTATTCACGGGATCGTCGAACCCGGCCCTGGCCCAGGAGATCGTCGATTACCTGAAGATCGACCTCGGTCGCTGCGTGCTCAAGCGCTTCAGCGACGGCGAGATCCGCTTCTACATCGACGAGAACGTCCGCGGCGAGGACATCTTCATCATCCAGTCGGGCTCGTCCGACGCGAACAGCCACCTCATGGAGCTGTTCCTGATGATCGACGCCTTCAAGCGGTCCTCGGCGGGGCGCATCACGGCCGTCATCCCCTACTATCCGTACGCCCGCCAGGACTGGAAGGACAAGCCCCGGGTGCCCATCTCGGCCCGCCTGGTGGCCGACCTCATCGAGCGCTCGGGGGCCAACCGCGTCCTGACCATGGACCTCCACTCGCCCCAGATCCAGGGCTTCTTCTCCATCCCCGTGGACAACCTCATGGCCGCCCCCGTGCTGGCCGGCCACATCAAGAGCCTCAAGCTCGAGGACCTGACCATCGTCTCGCCGGACGCCGGCGGCGTGGGCCGGGCCCGGGTCTTCGCCGAGCGCCTCAACGCCCGGCTGGCCATCATCGACAAGCGGCGCCCGGCGCCCAACCTGGCCAAGGTCCTCCACGTCATCGGCGAGGTGGCCGGCCGGAACATCGTCATCTTCGACGACATGGTCGACACGGCCGGGACCCTGGCGGCGAGCGTCGAGGCCCTGGCCGAGAAGAGCGCCAACCGGATCTTCTTCGCCTGCACCCACCCCGTCCTGTCGGGGCCGGCCCTCGACAACATCGCCGGCTCGAAGCTGGAACGCCTGTTCGTGACCAATACCATCCCGCTGACGGAGCGGGCCGCGGCCACCGGCCGCTTCTCGGTCCAATCGGTCGCCGAGCTGTTCGGCGAGGCGATCCGGAGGATCAACGAGGGGAGCTCGGTCAGCTCCCTGTTCACCTAAGGAGAACATGATGCAAATCGTCGTCAAGAGCGAAAAACGTTCGGAGCTGGGATCGAACGCCGCGCGCCGCCTGCGGGCCCAGGGCTCCGTCCCGGCCGTCCTGTACGGGGAAGCCATGGAGAGCGCGCCCCTCGTCCTGAGCAAGAAGGACATCGTCCGCATCCTCAAGCTCGACACGGGCGAGAACACGATCTTCAAGGTCGCCGTCGAGGCCGCCGAGCTCGACTGCATGATCAAGGAACTGCAGATCGACCCGGCCAGCGACGAGCTGCTCCACGTCGACCTCATCCGCATCTCGATGGACAAGGCCATCCGGGTCACCGTGCCCGTCGTCCACCGCGGCGAGCCCGTCGGCGTCAAGACCGAGGGCGGCTTCGTCGACTTCGTCACCCGAGAGGTCGAGGTCGAGTGCCTGCCGCGCGACATCCCGGAGAGCCTGGGCATCGACATCTCCGAGCTCCACGTCAACCAGTCCTTCAAGGTCCAGGGCCTGACGCCGCCCGAGGGCGTGCGCATCCTGACCGATCCGTCGACCGTCCTGGTGCTGGTCTCCATGCCGCACAAGGAAGAGGAGTTCCCCGGCGAGAAGCCCGAGGGCGAGGTCGCGGCCGAGGAGCCCAAGGAGCCCGAGGTCATCAAGAAGGAGCGGGCCGAGAAGGAAGAATCGGAGAAATAAGCCGTGTGGCTCGTCGTCGGCCTGGGCAATCCGGGCGACGAGTACGAAGCGACGCGCCACAACGCCGGCTTCATGCTGGTCGACCGTCTGGCCCGGGCCTGGGGCGTGGAGCTCCGGGGCCGGCTGTTCAAGGCCCGGACAGGCCTGGCCCGCCGCGGCGGGGAGGAGGTCCTCCTCGTCGAGCCCAAGACCTTCATGAACCGCAGCGGCCTGTCGGTGCGCGAGGCCATGGCCGGACGGGACGTCCCGCCGGAGCGGCTCCTGGTCGTCTACGACGACCTGGACATCCCGCTCGGCGAGATCCGGGTCCGCCGCCGGGGCCGGCCGGGGACCCACAAGGGCATGATCTCGGTCGCCGGCGAGGCCCGGACGGACGACTTCGCCCGGGTCCGCATCGGCATCGGGCCCCTGCCGGCCGGCCGGGACGCGGCCGATTTCGTCCTGGAGCCCTTCCGCAAGGCCGAGCGGGCGGCCCTCGAGGAGGGGCTGGCCATGGCCGAGGAGGCCGTAGGCCTCGTCCTCGACGGGCGCCTCGACGCGGCCATGACCCGGTTCAACCGCAAGGTGGCCGGGGCCGCCGGGGATTGAATTTTTCCGGGAATCGTCTAGAATAGACCTTTCTCCTTGCTCCTCCCTTTAAAGAGGAGGGGCTGTTCAAACCATAAGGAGGTCTCATTGAGACAGTACGAGACGGGGTTCGTTCTCTCCCCCACGCTCTCCGAAGAAGAGACGGCGCAATTCCTCCAGCAGATGTCCGAGATCGTGGCCCAGAAGAAGGGGCGCATGGTCAAGCAGGACGTCTGGGGCAAGCGCAGGCTGGCCTTCCCCATCAAACGGTACCAGGAAGGCCTCTACGTGTTCTTCACCTACGACGGCCCGGGCGACGTCTCGCTCGAGCTGGAGCGGCGGTTCAAGCAGTCCGACGCCGTCATCCGGTTCATGACCGTCGTCAAGGACCCGCGGGACCTCGTCCGGCGGAAGAAGAAACGGCGGGCCGAAGAGGCCGCCGCCGCGGCCCCGGCCGCGGCCCCCGCCCCGGCCGACGCCAAACCCGAGGAGAAGTGACATGCCGCGCGACGAAAGACCCGAACGCAGCGAGCGGGGCGGCTACCGCAAGTATTTCGCGCCCAAAAGGAAGTTCTGCCGGTTCTGCCAGCGGGACGTCCGGGGCATCGACTACAAGGCCGTCGAGATCCTGAAGAAGTACATCCCGGACAGGGGCAAGATCACCCCCCGCCGGATCACCGGGACCTGCGCCTTCCACCAGCGCAAGCTGGCCCTGGCCGTCAAGCGGGCCCGGCTCATGGCCCTGCTGCCCTACGTCGAGGACTGACATGAAAGTCATCCTGAAACAGGACGTGGAAAAGCTGGGCCGGCGCGGCGACGTCGTCAACGTCGCCCCGGGCTTCGGGCGGAACTACCTCATCCCCCGGAAGATGGCCCTCGCCGTCACCCCCACCAACGTCAAGATGATCGAGATCGAGCGGGCGGCCCTGAAGAAGAAAGCCGAGGCCGAGCGGAAGTCGTTCCAGTCGCTCGTCGAGAAGCTCAACCAGGTCACCCTGACCTTCACCCGCCGGGCCGGCGAGAAGGACGTCATCTTCGGCTCCGTGTCGGCGGGCGACGTCAAGGAGGCCCTGGACGGGTTGGGCTTCGAGGTCGACAAGAAGAAGATCCTGCTCGACGAGCCCATCAAGCGGCTCGGCAACTTCGCCGTGCCGGTCAAGATCAGCATGGACGACCGGGCCGAGATCAAGGTCGTCGTGGCCCGCGAGGAGGCCGAGGGGGCCGCCGCGGGCGCGCCGGAGGCGGGCGCGGAAGGTCCCGCGGACGAGAAGTCCTGAGCGTCGGCGGCCCGTCCGGGGCCGCGCAGAGGTGGCCATGGAACTCGACACGATGTTCCTGAAAAGGACGCCGCCGCACAGCCTGGAAGCCGAACGGACCGTCCTCGGGGGCATCCTCGTCCAGAACGAGAACCTCAACGTCGTCCTGTCGACGATCTCGCCGGAGGACATCTACCGGGACGCCCACCGCAAGATCCTCGAGCGCATCGTCGGCCTGGTCGACCGGGGCCTGCCCGTCGACCTGCTCAGCCTGACCGAGGACGCCCAGCGGGCCGGCATCCTGGAGGAGATCGGCGGGGCCTCCTACCTGGCTTCCCTCCTCGACGGCGTCCCCCGCAACCTCAACGTCGAGTACTACGCCCAGATCATCAAGGAGAAGGCCCTCCTCCGCCGGCTCATCCTGTCCTCCTCCCGCATCATCCAGGACAGCTACGACCAGAAGGAGGACGCCGACGAGCTCCTCAACGCGGCCCAGACGGCGATCGTCGAGATCGCCGAGCAGCGCATCAAGCCGGGCTTCCGGGCCATGGGCGCGCTGACCGGGCCGACCCTGGAGACCATCCGCAAGACGGCCGCCCGCAAGGAGGCCGTCACCGGCGTGCCCTCGGGCTTCCGCTCGCTCGACGCCATGACGGCGGGCTTCCAGCCGGCCGAGCTGGTCATCCTGGCCGCCCGGCCGTCCATGGGCAAGACGGCCCTGGGCCTGAACATCTCCCACCACGTCGGCCTCAAGACCGACAAGACCGTCGGCTTCTTCTCCATGGAGATGTCCGAGTCCCAGATCGTCAACCGCCTCCTCTGCGCCGAGGCCCAGATCGACCTCCAGAAGACCCGGACGGGCTACCTCAGCGAGCGCGATTTCGAGAAGCTCCGCCTAGCCGGCGAGGCCCTGTCGCGGGCCCGCATCTTCATCGACGAGTCGGCCGCCCTGACGGTCATGGAGATGAAGGCCAAGTGCCGCCGCCTGAAGATGGAGCACCATCTGGACATCGTCTTCGTCGACTACATCCAGCTCATGCGCACCGGCGGGCGGTTCGAGAACCGCAACCAGGAGATGTCCTTCATCTCCCGGTCGCTCAAGGAGCTGGCCAAAGAGCTGCACATGCCGGTCGTCGGAATCTCCCAGCTCAGCCGGGCCCCGGAGAAGGGCCGCCGGGAGCCCAAGCCCATGCTCTCGGACCTGCGCGAGTCGGGGGCCATCGAGCAGGACGCCGACGTCGTCATCTTCATCTACCGGCCCGAGTTCTACCACCGGGACGACGAGACCCTCCGGGGCGTCGCGGAGGTCAGCGTGGCCAAGCAGCGCAACGGCCCCATCGGGGACCTCCAGCTGGCCTTCATCCGGGAGTACGCCCGCTTCGCCGACATGGAACAAACCGCCCCGGATTACTAAAAAGGGGAACGGTGAAAGACAAGACCGTCTTCGTCTGCCAGGGCTGCGGCGCCCGGTCCCCGAAGTGGATGGGCCGGTGCTCGGCCTGCGGCGAATGGAACACCCTGGTCGAGGAGATCGAGGAGGAGTCCGCCTCCCTCCCCGGCGGGATCGTCCTCGTCCCGGCCGACCCCGTCCTCTACAAGGACGTCGCCGACGTCCCCCGGCAGCGGCTGGCCCTGGGCATCGAGGACTTCAACAAGGTCCTCGGCGGCGGCCTGGTGCCGGGCTCGGTCGTCCTGCTCGGCGGCGAGCCGGGCATCGGCAAGTCGACCCTGCTCCTGCAGGTGGCCCGGGACATGGCCGCGGCCGGCGCCCCCGTCCTGTACGTCTCGGGCGAGGAGTCGCTCGAACAGATCAAGCTCCGGGGCGACCGGCTGGGCGTCCGGGACGGCCGCCTCTACCTCCTGGCCGAGACCCAGCTCGAGCGCATCCTGGCCCAGGCCGAGAAGCTGGCCCCGGGGCTGCTCGTCGTCGACTCCATCCAGACGGTCTTCTCGGCCAAGATGACCTCCGGGCCGGGCACGATCGGCCAGGTCCGCGAGGCGGCCAACCAGATCTTCCGCTTCGCCAAGACCCGGCAGATCCCCGCTTTCCTGGTCGGCCACATCACCAAGGAGGGCTCGCTGGCCGGGCCCAAGTCGCTCGAGCACATCGTCGACGTCGTCCTGCTCTTCGAGGGCGAGCGGGACCACAGCCAGCGCGTCCTGCGGGCCATGAAGAACCGCTTCGGGCCGGTCTCGGAGCTGGCCGTGTTCGAGATGACGGCGGCCGGGCTCCAGCCCATCCTCGACCCCTCGGCCTTCTTCCTCCGGGAGCGGCCCCGGGGCGAGCCCGGCAGCGCCGTCGTCTGCACCCTCAAGGGCACCCGGCCCCTGCTGGCCGAGATCCAGGCCCTGGTCTCCTCGACCCTCTTCGCCGGCAATCCCCGGCGCATGACCATCGGCCTCGACCACTACCGGGCGGCCATGCTGCTGGCCCTGGTCGAGAAGAAGGCCGGCTACAGCTTCGCCGGCGAGGACATCTACCTCAACGTCGCCGGCGGCATGACCATCGAGGAGCCGGCCGTCGACCTGGGGGTCGTCATGGCCGTCGTTTCGTCGCTCAAGAACGTCCCCCTGCCCGAGAATATGGCCTTTTTCGGCGAGGTCGGCCTGTCGGGCGAGATCCGCTCGGTCGGCCAGCCGGTCTTCCGCCTCAAGGAGGCCGCGGCCCTGGGCTTCGGCTCCGTCGTGCTGCCGGCGGGCAACCTGGCCGCCCTCGAAAAAAGGGACCTGCCCGACATCGAGTGCCTCGGCGTGAGGACCGTCCGCGAGGCCCTGCAGAGGGTGTTCTAGGGGAAGGGAGGTACCGATGGGCATCTGGCTGTTCCGGTTGTTCGTCCTCGGCCTGCTGACGGTCGGGGGGTATTTCTACCCGCCGTTCAAGCTCGGTCCGGCCCCCGGGGCCGGCGTCGCCCTTGGCATCGGCGTCCTGATGTTCTACCTGGAGACACGCATCCGGCGGGTCTCCTTCCGCGTCCTCTGGAGCGCCGGCGCCGGCTTCATCCTCGGCCTGCTCCTCGGCTGGATGTTCGGGGCCATCTACCAGTCCGTCGTCCGGACGCCCGAGATGGCCACTTTCATCCGCATCTTCTTCCTGGTCATCATGCCCTACATCGGCCTGCTCATCGGGACCAAGAAGCCCGAGTGGCTCGAGCCGGCCCACCTGGCCGCCCTTTTCAAGGAGAAGAAGGCGGGCCGGGCCACCAAGATCATCGACACCAGCGTCATCATCGACGGCCGCATCGCCGACCTCTGCGACACGGGCTTCGTCGAGGGCACCCTGCTCGTGCCCCAGTTCGTCCTCAAGGAGCTCCAGGCCGTGGCCGACTCCCCCGACCCGCTCAAGCGCCAGCGCGGCCGGCGCGGCCTCGACGTCCTCGACCGCATCCAGAAGTCCTCGCTGGTGTCCATCTCGCTCTCGGACCTGGACTTCCCCGACGTCAAGGACGTCGACTCCAAGCTCATCGAATGCGCCAAAACCATGGACGCCAAGATCGTCACCAACGACTTCAACCTCAACAAGGTCGCCCGCATCCGGGGCATCGCCGTCCTCAACATCAACGAGCTCGTCAACGCCCTGCGGCCGGTGGCCCTGCCCGGCGAGACCATGAGCGTCTTCATCCTCAAGGAGGGCAAGGAGAAGGACCAGGGCGTGGCCTACCTCGAGGACGGGACCATGGTCGTCGTGGACAACTCCCGGCGGATGATCGGCCAGACCATCGACGTCACCGTGACCTCGGTCCTGCAGACGACGGTCGGCAAGATGATCTTCGGCCGCTTCAACAACGGGGAGGCCAAGTGAGCCGGACCGCGGCCCTGGTCGTCGCCGCCGGGGCGGGCAAGCGCTTCGGCGGGCCGAAACAGTTCGCCTACCTCCGCGGCAAGCCCGTGCTCGAGTGGACGCTGGAGCGCTTCCAGGCCCACGAGGCCGTCGACGACATCGTCCTCGTCCTGCCCGACGAGGAGGACCTCAAGCACTACCGCCTGCGCTACCCCAAGATCGTCGACATCGTGCGCGGCGGCGAGAGGCGCCAGGACTCCGTTTGGCAGGGCTTCCGCCTGCTCCGGGCCGAAGCGACGGACCTCGTCCTGGTCCACGACGGGGCCCGGCCGCTCGCCGACGCCGGCCTCGTCTCCCGGGTCATCGCCGCGACCCGCGTCCTGGGCGCGGCCGTGCCGGTCCTGCCGGTCGAGGAGACGGTCAAGGAGGTCCGGGAGGGGAACGTGGTCCGGACGCTCGACCGGACCTTCCTGGCCCGGGCCCAGACGCCGCAGGGCTTCCTGTACCCTCTCCTGCGAAAGGCTCTCGAGACGGCCCGCAAGGACCGCTTCCAGGGGACCGACGAGGCCTCCCTGGCCGAGCGCGCCGGCGTCCCCGTCGCCGCCGTCGACGGCGATCCCCGGAACATCAAGATCACCACCCCGGTCGACCTCAGGATCGCGGAGGCCCTCCTCGATGCATAAGATAGGGATCGGCTACGACATCCACCGGCTCCAGGCGGGCCGCCGGCTCGTGCTCGGCGGCGTCGACATCCCGGCTCCGGCCGGGCTCCTGGGCCACTCCGACGGCGACGCCCTCGTCCACGCCGTCATCGACGCCCTTCTCGGCGCCCTCGGCGAGGGCGACATCGGGACCCATTTCCCCGACACCGACGCCCGTTACGCGGGGGCCCGGAGCACGGTCCTCCTCGAGACGGTCATGGGGCTCCTGCGGGCCCGTTGCGCCCGCGTCGTCAACGTCGACGCCGTCATCGTCGCCGAGGAGCCCAAGCTGGCCCCGCACGTCCCGGCCATGAAGGCCGCGCTCGGCCCCATTCTCGGCGTCGGAGAGACGGACCTGGGCGTCAAGGCCAAGACCGGCGAGGGGCTCGGCCCGGTCGGCGAAAAGCGGGCCATCGCCGCCCACGCCGTCGCCCTCATCGAGATCTCCGAATAACGACCTCCCCTCCGGTTGACTTGACCGGCGGTTCCGCTTATCCTCGGCTCTTCTTATTTAGAGGAGGTCCGATGAACGCACGCGCCCGCAGGGTCCTCGTTCTCGCCGCGATCGCTTTCGCCGCCGTCATCGTCCTGGCCATGGCCCAGGACCCCGGCTTCCGGGGCCGCGACGCGCAGCCGCCCAAGCCCTCCGACGCCTACGTCGTCGGCGGCGTCCGCCACGGGGCCAGCTTCTTTCCGAGGACCCGCTACGAGTTCGTCAAGCCCAAGAAGGACGGGGAGATCGACTTCCTCCACTACCACACCTACGACGAGGTCACGGCCATCCTCAGGCGCTGGGCCGAAAAGCATCCCGGGCTCGTCGACCTGTACTCGGTCGGCAAGTCCTACGAAGGCCGCGATATCTGGCAGATCACCATCACCAACAAGGCCACCGGCAGGGACACCGACAAGCCGGCCATGTTCATCGAGGGCAACCGGCACTCGGGCGAGGTCACGGCGGCCGAGTGCGCCCTGTGGTTCGCCGACCACATCCTCCGCGGCTACGGTGTTGACCCCGGGCTGACGGCCCTCGTCGACACCAAGGCCCTCTACGTCCGGGTCAAGAACAATCCCGACGGCTCGGAGATGTACCTCCAGACGGCCCAGTCCAACCGCAGCACGGTCCGGCCCTACGACGACGACCGGGACGGCCTGCTCGACGAGGACCCGCCCGAGGACCTCGACGGCGACGGCTTCATCCTCCAGGTCCGCAAGAAGGTCGAGCCCGGCAAGGGCACGATGACGATCGACCCGGCCGACCCGTCGGGCCGGCTGATGAAGCGGGCCGAGCCCGGCAAGGGCGATTACACGGTCTCGTCGGAGGGCCTCGACAGCGACGGCGACGGCCGGGTCAACGAGGACGGCGTCGGCGGCCTCGACCTCCATCGCAACTACCCCGAGAACTGGCGCCCCATGCCCGGCCGCGACCTGACCGGCCGCGGCTTCACCCAGGGCGGGGCGGGCGAATTCCCGCTCTCGGAACCCGAGACGCGGGCCGTCTTCACCTTCCTCCTCGAGCACCCCAACGTCGGCGTCGTCCAGACCATGGACACGACCGTGCCGATGCTCCTCCACGGCCCGTCGACAAGCCGGATGAGCGAGTCCATGTTCCCCGAGGACATGGCCGTCTACCGCTATTTCGACGAGGAGGGCAAGAAGATCACCGGCTACCCCAACGCCGGCGACACCTATTGGGACTACGCCAATCTCGGCCGGGGGGACCGCGACATGCGGGCCATGGCCGCCGAGATGGGCTTCGAGATCCCCCGCGAGCCCCAGGGCTCGCCTCTCTTCGGCCACTCCCCCGATTTCGGATACCTCTATTACGGCGCGGTCTGGTACGGCGACGAGCTTTGGAACGGCGGCCGGATCAAGGACTACGACGGCGACGGCCGGGTCACCGACTTGGAGGCCCTCCGGTTCATCGACGAGGAGCTCGGCGGCCGCTACTTCAAGCCCTGGACCAAGTTCGCCCACCCCGCCCTGGGCGAGGTCGAGATCGGCGGCTTCAATCCCAAGTTCTGGCGCCAGAACCCGCCCGTCGAGCTGCTCGAGGACTGGATCCGCAGGGAGGGCCTGTTCAATCTCTTCCTGGCCAAGTCCCTGCCCCAGGTCAAGGTCCTGTCCACGGCGGTCAAGCCGGTCAAGAAGGAGGCCGACACCTTCGAGATCGTAGCCGTCTTCACCAACGAGGGCTATCTCCCGACGGCCCTCAAGATGGCCGACCGGGTCAAGATCGTCCGGCCCGACGCGGCCGCGGTCCGGCTGCCCGCAGGCGCCGAGCTGGCCCCCGGCGTCCGGGCCCGCCAGGACATCGGATTCCTGCGGCAGAACGAGCGGAAAGAGGTCCGCTGGAAGGTCAAGGTCAAGCCGGGCACCTCCGGCGAGGCCGAGGTGTCGATCTCGTCGACCCGCGGCGGCCTGGCCAAGGCCTCCGTCAAGATCGGCTAGGCCCGCCGGGTCCGGGACCGCCCTCGCCGGCCAAGCCGTAGGTCTTCATCTTATAGGCGAGCATCCGTTCGGTGATGCCGAGGGCCCGGGCGGCCCGGCTCTTGATCCCAGCCGCCGCGCGCAGGGCCAGGCGGATCTCCTGGACCTCGAGCCGGCGGACCTTGTCGGGCAAGGCGGCCCCGGCGGCTCCCGGGTCCGGCGCACCCGCCTCGGCCAGGAAGACGGGCAGGTCGGCCACGCCGATCGCGTCCCGCTCGGCGAAGACCACGGCCCGCTCGACGATGTTCTCGAGCTCGCGGACGTTGCCCGGGAAGGGATGGCGCAGGAGGACCGCCAGGGCCTCCCGGGTGATCCCCGTGATCGTCTTGCCTTCCCGGGCGGCGAATTTCTTGATGAACAGGTCGGCCAGGAGGGGGATGTCCTCCTTGCGGCCGCGGAGCGGCGGCATGACGATGGGGATGACGTTGAGACGGAAGAACAGGTCGTCCCGGAACTTCCCCTTGGCCCTCAGGGCGTCGAGGTCCCGGTTGGTCGCGGCGATGACCCGGACGTCCGCCCGGAGGGGACGGTTGGAGCCCAGCCGGTAGAACTCGCGGTCCTGGAGGAAGCGCAGGAGCTTGGCCTGGGCGTCCGGGGCCAGGTCGCCGATCTCGTCGAGCAGGACCGTGCCCCCCGCCGCGGCCTCGAACTTGCCGATCTTGCGCTCGTGGGCGCCGGTGAAGGCGCCCTTCTCGGCCCCGAAAAGCTCGGCCTCGAGGAGGGTCTCCGGCAGGGAGGTGACGTTGAGGGCGATGTAGGGGCCGTTCTTGCGCGCCGAGGCCTGGTGGATCGTCCGGGCTACCAGGTCCTTGCCCGTCCCCGTCTCTCCCGTGATGAGGACCGTGGCTTCGCTCCGCGCGGCCTTGGCGACGAGGCGGGCGACCTCTTCCATGAGCGGGGAGGCGAAGACGAAATTGCGGGCGCTGAACTTCTCCTCGAGCCGCTCCCGGAGCAGGGAGATCTCGCGCCTCAGCTTCCGGCGCTCGGCCGCGCGTTCGAGGACGAGGACGAGCTTCTCGATGTCGACCGGCTTGACGATGTAATCGTAGGCCCCGGCCCGCATGGCCTCGACGGCCCGCTCGATGGCGCCGTAGGCCGTGACCATGACCGGCGTCACGAGAGGGTCGGCCGTCCGGATGTCGCCGATGACCGCCGTGCCGGTCTCCTCGCCGAGCTTGTAGTCGACGACGGCCACGTCGACGGGCTGGCGGAGAACGGCCTCCAGGGCCTCCTTCCGGGACGAGGCCTCGACCACGGCGTAGCCCCGCGCTCCCAGGTTCTCCCGCAGCAGGCGGCGCTGGACCGGATCGTCCTCCACGATCAGGATGAGGGTTTCCGTCATGTCACGCTCCGGGCAGCTCGATCCGGAAGGCCGTCCCCTCGCCGGGCCGGCTGTGGACGGCGATCGTCCCGCCGTGGGCCTCGATGATCCTCTTGGTGAGATAGAGACCGATGCCCATGCCTTTCTCCTTAGTCGTATAGAACGGCTCGAACAGCCGCTCGGCCGCTTCCGGCGGCAGCCCGGGGCCTTCATCGCGGACGAGGACCTCGATCCGGCCGCCGGTGCGGCGCCCGGCCGCCGTCACGGGGGCCTCGGGCGAGGCTTCCACGGCGTTCTTGAGCAGATTGAGGAAGGCCTGGGCCAGGAGCTCGCGGTCGCCGGCCAGCCGCGCGCCGGGGGACGCCTCGACGCGGACGCGCCGGGCGGCCTGGGGCGCTTCCCCGGCCAGGCTGGCGACGGCCGCGGCCAGGACGTCGTCGAGGGCGATGTCCTCGGCGGCCGGCCGGACGGCCTTGACCACGTTCGAGAAGCGGTCGACGATGCGGGCGATCGTCCGCACCTGCGCTTTGCCGAGGTTGAGGTCGCCCTTCATGTCGGACGAGGCCCGCCGGTCCAGGAGGTCGAGCAGGAGCGACAGGCTGTTGAGCGGGTTCTTGATCTCGTGGGCCACGCCCGAGGTGAAGGCCGAGATCTCGCGGAACCGCTCCTTCTCCTGTCTTTCGGCCTCGGCTTCGCGGGCCTTGGCCACGTAGCGGGACTGGAGGGTGTAAAGGCCCCGGAAAAAGAGGGCCCCCGCCAGGAGGATGAGCGCGGACAGGAGCAAGGAGGTGCGCCGTGACAGGGCCAGCATGTCCTCCCATCCGGTCAGGGCGTAGCCGAGGAAGAGGCGGTAGCGGCGGCCGTCCGCGGTCACGAACACGGACAGGTCGCTGAAGATCTTGCCCGCCGGCGAATCGATGATCCCGGCGGCGGCGTCGCCGGCCTCGCGGAGCGAGAGCGGCAGGTAGCCTTCGAAACGCGAGTTCCAGGCCAGGACGCGGCCCTCGCCGTCGAGCAGGGCGACGAAATAGAGGGCCTCCTCCGCGGCCAGGGCGTCGAGCGCGGCCCCCGGGGCGGTCCCGCCGTCGAGGGACCGGGACACCGTCGTCCGCAGCAGGCCGGCCGTCGCCGCCAGCTGGCCGCGGACGAGCCCCTCCGTCCGCCGCTCCAGGTCGGCCTGGGTCAGAACGGACGAGAGAGCGAAGAAGACGAACACGCCCAGGAACGGCAGGCCGAAGAACAGCCAGACGTTGCGGCGTTTCAATCGCTGCCGAGCCTCCGCGGCCCGCGCCGGCCCCGCGGCCCGCCCTGCCAGTTGGGGAAGCCCCGCTTGTCGCGGAGCGTCAGGATCTCGCCCCGGAGCTGGAGCTCGCGGGCGATGATGGTCCGCCGGCCTTCCGGCCCTTCCGACAGGGAGCCGATGCCCTTGATCTTCTCGCCGCCGTGGACGTCCTCGCGGAAGAACCATGACGGGCTGACCTCGACGTCGGTCCGGGCCGCGCTCCCTGACTCCTCGATCCGCAGGACGAGGAACGGGGCCGCGCCCTTGTATCGCGGCTCGAGGACGATCTCGCGGACCGTCCCTTCGAAGCGGACCTCCCGGTCCACATCATAGAAGTGGCCCGGCGTCTGAGGGCCGGCCGCGGCGGCCGCGACCAGCCCGGCGTAAAGGACGAGGACGGCGTTGCGTGTCCTCATGGCGTCCCTCCCTTGGACTTCGCCGGCAGGTTCCACAGGAGCCCGCCCATGACGGAGCCGCCGGCCCAATCGAACAACGGGTCGGTCGATCCGTTCTTGATATAGGAATAGGCCGCGAACACCGTCAGCCGCCGGAAGCCCTTCTCCAGCCGGGCTTCGAACAGGCGCCGGACGTCGTTGCGGACCGTCCCGAGCGGCAGGCCGTCGAGGCCCATGCTCTCGACGCCCGGATAGGTCCGGTCGGAATAGGTGTAGCCGGACTTGAGCTCGACGCTCCAGGGCAGGCTCAGGGTCAGTCGCGCGGTCAGCTGGGTCCCTGCCCAGGAGAAAGCGTCGGCGCTCGGATTGGCGACGAGGTAGAACTCCTCGACGGACAGGAACGGGTTCTCACCGGCCACGATCCACTGCTTGAGAGCCGAGACGCTCAGGCCGACGACGTCGCCCAGGCCCTGGGCCGCGAGGCCGGACACGGACACGTGCCCGATCCCGGCGCCGCCTCCGGCCGGATCGACCCGGGGGATGAAGCCGCTGCCGCCCTCATAGCGCTGCCCGCCCCAGCCGGAACCGGAGCCCGAGCCCGAGCCGCCGCCCATCCCGCTGCCGTACCCCCCGGCCGCGAGCGGCGCGGGAGCGCCGACGAGGAGCTCCGTTGGGGTCGCGACGGGCTCCGTCAGGAACGGATGGAGGAAGTACTTGTAACCGTATTCCGCGTCCACCTTCAAGGTGGTGCGGCTCGGGAAATACTTGTCGACCGAAAGCGACGCGACGTGGCTGACGAAGTCGAACAGGCTGTCCCGATACGACGCGTAGGCTCCCTGCCATTGGACCTTCAGGATGGAGGAAGGCGAGAGGTAGGTCTTGTAGGCGCCGAGAAGATGGCCTCCGAACGTGCTGAAGGCCGCGTAATCGCGGCTATAGAAAGCGCCCGCGCCGCCGGCGGCGAAATAGAAGGCGCTCTTCGCGCCGGCCGGGACGAGGACGTCCAACCCCAAGTCGGCCGAGAAGAAGCTCAGGCCGGCCGTTTGGCTGAAGGAGGAATAGGAGACATCGGCCAGAAGGGACAGGGCCGAGACGTCCTGTTCGACGGCCAGCGAGAAGGCCGAGATCCGCTCGGAGACGGCGTCCCGGGTCTGGAACACGTTCTGGGTGGCGTGCTGATCGAACGACAGATGGACCGTGCCGCTCCACGCCGGGAGGGCGGCGAAGAGGAGAAGAGGGGCCAACCGCCTCGTCATCGTCTTCATCATGATGCAATTCCCCCTGACATTCAAGCGAAAAAGGCCTCCCTCCCGCCGGAGCGGAAGGGAGGCCTTGCCTTAGCTCGGGTCCTAACGGCGGCCCTTTCTCTGGGCCGTGCCCTTGGGGCCGGTGCCGTCGCAGACGCCCGCGCCGGCGACGCGGCCGGCGGCCGTGGCGCCCGTGCGGAAACCGCCCTTGCCGATCTTGTGCTGGGCCTTGGCGCCGGTGCCGTCGGCGGGCTTGACCCAATCGGGGTCCTGCCCGTTGGGGATGCCGTCGCCGTCCGCGTCACGGGAGAGCTGGTAGGCGTAGCCGCCCTTGGCCTCGGCCGCGGGGGCGGCGCCACCGGCGCCCTTGCGATACTGCTCCTGGTAACCCGTGCCGTCGGCGGGCTTGACCCAGTCGGGGTCCTGCCCGTTGGGGATGCCGTCGCCGTCCGCGTCCTTGGCCAAGTCGTTGATGCCGTCGCCGTTCTCGTCGACGAAGGCGATCCGGTTGCGGTGCCGGAACTCCGGCTTGGCCTGGACCTTGTTCTGGGCCTTGACCTCGGCCTTGTTCTGGTCTTTCAGCTGGGCCTTGACCTGGGCTTTCTCCTGGGACTGGGTCTGGGTCTTGTCCTGGGCGGCCGCGAAAGCGTAGCCGAGGACGAGGAGCCCGACCGCGAGAGCCATTATCTTTTTCATCTGATGACCTCCTTGAGTCATTTCGTCCCCCATATATGCAGATGGCGTGCCAACTCATATCATATTTATAATTAATGACATATGATCCTAGCCGCCTTGCCGGTTCCGACATTTTTGTCGGACCCGCCGACAATTTCGGCCGGTCCCCGCGGGTCCCCGCGGAATCCTGTATAATGGAAGGCAATCTGGACCCCTCCGGGAACCGGACCGGGGGACCCCGAGTTCTGGAAGAGGACCGGTCTTGGAAGAATTGACCCCTCCCCCCGTCTAATAGGGTGCGGAGGACAAGTGAGCTTATCCGCATGGAAGACAAACAGCTGGTCCGGCTGGCTCAGGAAGGAAGCCCCGAGGCTTACGAAGAGCTGGTCACGAGATACCAGTCGAAGGTGTACAGCATGGCTTTGAGTTTCACCCGGAACCGGGAGGCGGCCGACGACCTGGCCCAGGAGGTCTTCCTGAAGGCCTACCTGGCGCTGCCCAAGTTCCACGGCAAGTCCGAGTTCGGGACCTGGCTGTACCGCATCTCGATCAACCACATCCGGGACTACCTCCGCAAGAAGGGCCGGGCCAAGGAGGTCAGCCTCGACGACGTCGCCGAGGTCGCCTTCTCCGACCGGGAACAGGCCGAGCGGGCCGAGATGGAGAAGGAGACGGAGGCCCGGCGGACCCTGGTCCAGAGGTTCGTCCAGGGCCTGCCCGAGAAATACCGCATCATCCTGACGCTCCGGGACATCCAGGGCCTGCCCTACGAGGACATCGCCCGCGTCCTCCGGCTGTCGCCGGGGACCGTGGACTCGCGGCTCCACCGCGCGAGGCGGATGCTCCGCGTCAAGCTGGCACCCTACATGACCGGGGAAGGAGGGGCGCATGAACTGTCGTAAGGCGGAACGCTGGCTGCTCAAGTCCGCCGACGGCCGGCTCGACCGGCGGGAAGCGGACCTTCTGGCCCGGCACCTCGAGGCCTGCCCGGGCTGCCGCAAGGCCGAGCGGGACTACCGGACGATGTTCGCCCTCCTGGCCGACGGCCGCGTCGCCGAGCCCCGCCCCGGCTTCTGGGCCCGCCTCGAGCCCCGGCTGAACGAGGAGCGGGAGATCGTGCCCCTGCTCTTCTGGGAGCGGCTGAGCCTGCGGGCCATCCCCGTCTTCCTCGTCCTCGTGGCCCTCATCGGCGGCGTCCTCATCCTGACCCCGCAGGCCCGCGAGACGAGCGCCTCGGCGGCCCTCCTGCTCGACGGGCAGGACCCGCTCTCGGACGTCCACGCCCTGTTCGACGCGGACAGGCCCGAGGCCAAGAGCATGAGGCTGATGTTCGCGTCGCTCGACGACAAGACGCCCCCGAGGAGGCCGAGGCCATGAAGACGAAGTACAAGATCATCGCCGCCCTGCTGACGCTCGTCGTCTTCGGCCTGGGCATCGCCGCCGGCGTCCTGGGCGAGCGCTACCTCGTCCACAAGAAGGACCGCCGGGCCGCGGTCAACCGACCGCACCCGCCGTCCCCGGAGGAGTGGGCCAAGGAGCTCGGCCTGACCGAGGACCAGAAGACCCGGATCCGCGAGATCTTCAAGACCAACGAGGAGCGCATGCGGGCCTACCGGACGGAGAGCCGGGCCCGGCTCGGCGAGCTCCGCAAGCGGCTCTGGGACGAGACCAACGCCGTCCTGACCCCCGAGCAGAAGGCCAAGAACGACGCCATGATCCGCCGCTTCGAGGAGCGGCGGAAGCTGGAGGCCGCCAAGAGCGGCCCGGAACGGACCAACCCGCGCGACCGCCGGGGCGACGATCCACCGCCGCCGGACCGCGAGAGATAAAGGAGACCCCCCATGAAGAAGAAGATCGTCTGGATCATCGTCGCCCTGGTCGTCGTGACCGGGGTCATCCTCGGCCTGACCGTGTTCGGCAAGAGCAAGAACGGCAAGGTCGAGTATAAGACCGAGGTCCTCGGCCGCGGCGACATCGAGGCCCTGGTCGTCACATCGGGCACCCTCAATCCCATCGAGACCGTCGACGTCGGCGCCCAGGTCTCGGGCAAGGTCATCGAGCTCTACGCCGACTTCAACTCCGTCGTCACCAAGGGCCAGGTCGTGGCCGAGCTCGACCAGGAGCCCCTGAAGATGAAGATCGAGCAGAACGAGGCCAACTACAAGAGCCGCGTGGCCTCTCTCGAGCGGTCCAAGGTCAGCCTGCAGACGGCCGAGAAGGCCTACGACCGGGCCAAGTCGCTCTTCGCCAAGGAGCTCATCTCGATCGAGGAGATGGACGCCTCCGAGGCGGCCTTCCTCAACGCCAAGAGCGACCTCGTTTCCTCGGAGGCCAGCCTGGCCCAAGCCAAAAGCACGCTCGACCTGAGCAAGGTCGACCTGGGCTATGCCGTCATCAAGGCCCCGGTCGACGGCGTCGTCATCACCCGCAAGGTCAACATCGGCCAGACCATCCAGTCGAGCTACCAGGCCCCGGTCCTGTTCCAGATCGCGACCGACCTGACCAAGATGAAGGTCGAGTGCAGTGTCGACGAGTCCGACATCGGCAAGGTCAAGGAAGGGCAGAAGGTCCGCTTCACGGTCGAGGCCTATCCCAACGAGAACTTCAACGGCGTCGTCCAGCAGGTCCGCTTCTCGCCCGAGACGGTCCAGAACGTCGTCACCTATACGACCATCGTCAATGTCGAGAACCCCGATAAAAAGCTCCTGCCCGGCATGACCGCGACCGTGTCCATCATCGTCGGCGAGGCCAAGAACGTCCTGCGGGTGTCCAACGCGGCCCTGCGGTTCACGCCCAACCTGACCCCGGCCGAGCTCGAGAAGATGCAGAAGGAGATGCGCGACCAGATGATGGCCAAGCGCCAGGCCGAGGGCGGCCAGCCCGGGCAGGCCGCTCCCGGGGCCGCCGCGGCCCCCGCGGGCGTCGCCCCCCAGGGCGGCTTCGTCCGCCAGGGCGGCGGCGAGGGCGGCTCCGGCCGTCCGCGGCCGCAGATGCCGCGGGTCTGGATGCGCGGCGAGGACGGCGCCTGGAAGATGGTCTTCGTCCGCACGGGCGTCTCCGACACGAGCTACACCGAGATCGTCCGGGCCCTCGGCGCCGAGCTCAAGGAGGGCGACACCATCGTCACCGGCAACCTGACCGCGACGACGGTCTCGCCCAACCAGGGCATGGGCGGCATGATGTTCATGGGCGGCCCCCCGCCGGGCGGCCGGCGCTGAGCGGCGGGCCTGACGGCACGGAAAGGATCACGACCATGCCCGGCAACGTCATCGAACTGCGGAACCTGGTCAAAACCTACTGCGTCGGGGAGACGGAGGTCCGGGCCCTGCGCGGCGTGTCCTACAACATCGGCCAGGGCGATTTCCTGGCCATCATGGGGCCGTCCGGCTCCGGCAAGTCGAGCCTGATGAACATCCTCGGCTGCCTCGACCGGCCGACCTCCGGGGAGTATCTCCTGGAGGGCGAGGACGTCGCCAAGCTCGACAAGGACCGCCTGGCCCGCATCCGCAACCAGAAGATCGGCTTCGTCTTCCAAAGCTTCAACCTCCTGTCCCGGACGACGGCGCTGGAGAACGTCGAGCTGCCGCTCTACTACTCGACGGTGGCCGAGAGCCAGAACATGACCGGCCGGGCCCTGGCCGCCCTGGAGGCCGTCGGCCTCAAGGACCGGGCCCACCACAAGACCAACCAGCTCTCGGGCGGCGAGCAGCAGCGGGTGGCCATCGCCCGGGCCCTGCTCAACAATCCGACCCTCATCCTGGCCGACGAGCCGACGGGCAACCTCGACAGCCGGACCTCCTCCGAGGTCATGAACATCTTCAAGTCCCTCAACGAGGAGAAGGGCATCACGATGATCATGGTCACCCACGAGCCCGACATCGCGGCCTGGGCCGGCAAGCGGATCTACCTCAAGGACGGCCTGATCGTCCGCGAGGAGGCCTCGTGAGGCGCGCCGGCCGCGCCGCGAAGGAGACAGCGTCATGATCAAGAGAACCCTCAAGCATATGGGGAAGACCTTCAAGATCGCCCTCCGGGCCCTGGGCCGGAACAAGATGCGGTCCTTCCTCACGGCCCTGGGCATCATCATCGGCGTCGGCGCCGTCATCGCCATGATCAGCATCGGCGAGGGGGCCCGGCGGGGCATCGAGGACCGCTTCGCCTCCATGGGCACGAACCTGCTCTTCGTCTCCCCGGGCAGCCAGAACCAGCGCGGCGTCCACGGCGGCTGGGGCAGCATGACGACCCTCAAGGAGGAGGACGCCCTGGCCATCGCCCGGGAGTGCCCGGCCGTCATGTACGTCTCGCCCTCGGTCAGCGCCCGGGCCCAGACCGTCTACGGCAACAAGAACTGGAACACGTCCATCTCCGGCACCGGCGACCGCTATCCCGAGGTCCGCAACTGGGAGGTCGAGTTCGGCACGTACTTCGACGAGACCATGGTCCGGTCGGCCGCCAAGGTCTGCGTCCTCGGGGCCGACGTCAAGACCAACCTGTTCGAGGACGAGGACCCCATCGGCAAGGTCATCCGCATCAAGAAGATCCCCTTCAAGGTCCTCGGCGTCCTCAAGAAGCGCGGCGAGTCGGGCGGCTTCGGCAGCCGCGACGACATGATCACCATCCCGTACACGACGGCCATGCGCCGCCTCCAGGGCATCGACTACATCCAGTCCGTCGACGTCCGGGCCGTCTCGACCGAGGCCATGCCCGTGGCCGTGGCCCAGATCCAGGAGCTCCTGCGCAACCGGCACCGCATCGCGCCCGGGGCGGAGGACGACTTCACCGTCCGCAACATGTCCGAGATCGCCGAGACGGCCGCCCAGGCCACGCAGATGATGACCGTCCTGCTCGGCAGCATCGCCGGCATCTCCCTGCTCGTCGGCGGCATCGGCATCATGAACATCATGCTCGTGTCCGTCACCGAGCGCATCCGCGAGATCGGGCTGCGCATGGCCGTCGGGGCCCGCGAGCGCGACGTCCTGTTCCAGTTCCTGACCGAGGCCATCGTCCTCAGCCTGCTGGGCGGCTTCATCGGCGTCGCCCTGGGCGTGGGGGCCTCGAAGCTGCTCAAGAACATCAAGATGTTCTCGAGCATGAACACCTACGTCTCACCGGAGTCCGTCCTGCTGGCCTTCTCCTTCGCCGCCGCCATCGGCATCTTCTTCGGCTTCTACCCGGCCCGGAAGGCCTCCCGGCTCGATCCCATCGAGGCGCTGAGATACGAATAGAGGAGTCCGCACATGAGAAGAATAACGAACCTCGCCGCCGTCATCCTGGTCCTGGCCCTGGCGGCGCCCGCCGCCGCCCAGGAGGCCAAAGGCCCCCTGTCCCTGTCCCTCGAGGACTGCATCGTCAAGGCCCTCCGGGACAACCTGGGCGTGGCCATCCAGGTCCTCGGCCCGCAGAGCGCCGCCGAAGGCGTCAACGCGGCCCAGGAGAAGTACATCCCCACCCTTAGCCTGAGCTACCAGTCGCGCAAGTCCGAGAACGCGGCCTATTCCTACCTCGACTCCCCCGGCGACAGCACGGTCAACAAGACCCGCAACTACAACTTCCTGACGGCCAGCCAGAACCTGCCGACGGGCGGCACGATGAACTTGAATTTCACCGGCTACCGGACGACGACGAACCAAAGAGGCATCACGATCGATCCCCGCTTCGGCACGACGCTGTCGTTCAGCCTGAACCAGCCCCTGCTCAAGAACTTCGGCCTCAAGCTCAACCGGCGCGAGATCATCGTGGCCAAGAACAACCTCGGGGTGTCCGAGGAGAGCCTCAAGAACACGCTGATGACCACGGTCTACAACGTCGAGAGCGCCTACTGGAACCTTGTCTACAGCATCGAGAACCTGGCCGTGCGGCAGCAGTCGTTGCAGCTGGCCAAGGACCTGCTCGAGAAGAACCAGCGCTCCGTCGAGGTCGGCACGCTGGCCCCGATGGAGGTCCTGAGCGCCCGGGCCGAGGTGGCCACCCGCGAGGCCGACCTCATCCAGGCCGAGACCCAGATCCAGAGCAACGAGGACCAGCTCAAGCTCCTGCTCGGCATCTCCGAGCCCGAGGACGTCAACTATTCGGCCGTCATGCCCAAGGACAAGCCGACCTACGTCGTCCGCCAGGTCGCCCTAGAAGAGGCCCTGGCCGCGGCCATCGCCAACCGGCCCGACCTGGAGATCTCCCGCATCGGCATCGAGAGCGACAAGCTCAATCTCAGCTACGCCAAGAACCAGGTCCTGCCGGAGGTCAACCTCTCGGCGTCGTACTCGGCGCCGGGGATCGACGGGACGCGGCTCATTTACGACCTCAGCCCGATCGATCCGAACGCCCAAGTCATCGACCGCATCCCCGGCGGTCTCGGCGGGGCCCTCGAGCAGTCCTTCAAGTTCACCTATCCCAATTGGAACCTCGGGCTGACCCTGAACCTGCCCATGTCGAACATCTTCGGCCGGGCCAATCTGGCCCAGGCCCGGCTCAACATGCGCCAGGCCCTGCTCGAGCTGGAGCAGCAGAAGCAGGACGTCTACCTCGAGGTCAAGAACGCCGTCCGTTCGGTCGAGGCCAACTACAAGCGCATCCTGGCCTACACGACGGCCCGCGAGCTGGCCGAGCAGAAGCTGGCGGCCGAGGAGGAGAAGCGCCGGGTCGGCATGAGCACGAATTACATGGTCCTGTCCTACCAGCGCGACCTGGCCAACGCCCGCATCTCCGAGCTCAACGCCATCATCTCTTACAACGTCTCGCTGGCCTCCCTGGAGCGGTCCATGGGCACCAACCTCAAGGCCAAGAACATCAACCTGTCCGACTACGCCCCCGGGCTCGACTGAGGACGGCGGCGGAACGATGACCGGTCCCCCGCCGCCGGAGCGCCCGGACCGGGCCCGCCGGCGGCGGGTTTTCTTTTTTCTCGTTGACTCTAAAGGATTTAACTTGCAATCGGAGCCGAACCATGGTATCTTCGGATCAAAGGGGTAGACCCCGCCGACCCGATTCCGCGTATGGAGAGGGTTCCGCCATGAACCGAAAGCTGATCCGTCCCAACCTGACCGAGATCAAGGAGCGCCTGAGCCAGGAGAAGGAGCGCGACAAGGACCCCGGCCGCAAGCGCATGCACCCGCCGACCGACACCTTCGCCGAAAGCTACTACTTCCTCAAGCAGATGAACAAGAAGACCCCGATGGCCGTCGTCTTCACCAGCGGCGAGATCGTCGAGGGCTACATCGAGTGGTACGACCGCAACTGCATCAAGCTCAACCGCGACAACGCCCCGAACCTGCTCATCTACAAATCCAGCATTCGCTGCGTCTACAAGGCGGCCGAATCCCCCGACGAGGGGGACGCTCCCGGCGAGAAATGACCGTCCCCCGCGTCGGGGTGACCGCCGGGGACCCGGGCGGCATCGGCCCCGAGGTCGCCGTCAAGTCCCTGTCCCGTCCCGGCGGCCTGCCTCCGGCTTCGTACGTCCTCTTCGCGCCCGCGAGCGTCGTCGAGGCCGAGGAGAAGCGGCTCGGCGTCCGTTTGAGCGCCCGGCCTTGGGACCCCGGCCGGGAGCCCGAACGAGGCGTCTTCCTGGCCGACCTGCCCGCGCCGGTCCGGGCGCCCGAGACCGGCCGGGTCACGGCGGCCAACGGCGAGATCTCGTTCCGCGCCTTCGAAGCGGCCGTGGCCGCCGCCCGGGACGCGCGGCTCGACGCCGTCGTGACCGCCCCGATCTCCAAGGCGGCCTGGGCCGCCGCAGGCCTGCCGTTCCTGGGTCACACGGATTACCTGGCCCGGCTCTATCCCGGCGCCGTCATGACCTTCTGGTCCGACCGGCTGAAGGTGGCCCTGCTGAGCCACCACCGGCCCCTCCTCGATGCCGTCGCGGCCGTTCGCAAGGACGCCCTCCTGGGCCTCTTCAGGACGCTCCACGCCGCCCTGGACCGCCTGCCGGGACGCCCCTACCGCCTGCTCGCGGCGGGCCTGAACCCGCACGCCGGGGAGGAGGGCTATCTGGGGCGCGAGGAGATCGACGAGATCCGGCCGGCCGTCGAGGCCGCGGCGGCCGAGGGCATCCCGGTCACCGGCCCCTATCCCCCGGACACGGTCTTCCTCAAGGCCAGGGGCGAAAGGGACGCCGTCGTCGTGGCCCTCTACCACGACCAGGGGCTCATCGCCTTCAAGCTGGAGGCGTTCGCCACGGGAGTCAACGCCACTCTGGGGCTCCCTTTTCCGCGGACCTCGCCCGACCACGGCACGGCCTTCGACATCGCCGGGAAGGGCGTCGCCGACGCCCGCAGCATGGAGGAGGCGGTCCGCCTGGCCGCCGCGTTCAGCGCGACCGGGTCTTGAGCGCGGCCCGGATCTCCCGGTCCGTGTCCCTCTTCTTGATGGCTTCCCGCTTCTCGTGCTCGCGCTTGCCGCGGACGAGAGCGATCTCGAGCTTGATGCGGCCCCGGTCCGCCAGGAAGACCCGCGTCGGCACGATGGTCAGGCCCCGCTCCTGGGTCTTGCCGGCCAGGCGCTTGATCTCGCGGCGGTGGAGCAGGAGCTTGCGCTCGCGCAGGGGCTCGTGGTTGAAGATGTTGGCCGCTTCGTAGGGGCTGATGTTGCACTTGACCAGGAAGACCTCGCCGCCGCGGACCTCGGCGTAGGCCTCCTTCAGGCTGACGCGGCCGGCCCGCACCGACTTGACCTCGCTGCCGAGCAGGGCCAGGCCGGCCTCGAAGGTCTCCAGGACGATGTAGTCGTGGCCGACGCTCTTGTTGACGGCGACGTTCTTCATGGGACGTCCCGGGGGGCCGGAGCGGCCGGGGCGATCTCGATCTGGGCGACGCGGCGCTTGATGACCTTCTCCACGGTCAGGCGGAAGCCGTTCCACTCGAGCGATTCCTTCTCGCGGGGCAGGCGGCCGAACTCGAACAGGAAGAAGCCGGCCAGCGTCGTGTAGTCCTTCTTCTCGGGGACGGCCAGCGGGACGAGGGCGTTGACGTCCTTGACCGGGACGGCCCCGGCGACCAGGACGCGGCCGCCGTCGAGGCGCGTGTACCAGGCCTCGGCCTGGCCGTCGTGCTCGTCCTGGATGTCGCCGACGATCTCCTCGAGGATATCCTCGAGGGTCACCAGGCCGTCGACGTTGCCGAACTCGTCGACGACGAGGGCCATGTGGACGGCCTTCTCCTGCATCTGGAGGAGGACCTTCTCGAGCGAGGCCAGCTCGGGCACGAAGAACGGCTTGCGCATCAGGGCCCTGACAGATATCTCTTTATTATCAATGATATAGCCAATGATGTCCCGGCTGTGGATGACGCCCTCGACGCTGTCCAGCCGGCCCCGGTAAACGGGATAGCGGGAGTAGCCGGACGAGCGGACCTCGGCCAGGACGTCCTCCGGCCGGGCCTCGATCTCGATGGCCCGGATCTCGGGCCGCGGCACCATGACCTCGCGAACGGGCCGGTAGCCGAGGTCGAGGGCGCCGGAGACGATGCGGCGTCGCAGGGAAGACAGGCCCCGGGCGCCGGCGTGGAGCGCCAGGCGGGCCTCCTCCTCGTCGAGCTGGGCGGCCTGGAAGGCGTCCCGCCGGCGCGATGCGGGGACGAGAAGGCCGGTCACGAACGACAGGGCTTTGATCAGGGGATAGAGCAGGAACATCAGGCCCCGGATCGGATAGCCGAGGAAGAGGGCCGTCTTCAGCGGGGCCTGGGCCGCGAAGGTCTTCGGCGCGGTCTCCGCGAAGACCAGGATGATCAAGGTCGTGGCCAGGGTCGCGACCAGGACGGCCTTCCCCTGATTGGGGATGAGGGCGAGGCAGAGCGACGTGGCGATGGCCGAGGCGGCCACGTTGACCAGCGTGTTCCCGATCAGGATGGTAGCCAGGAACTCGCCGGTCCGGGACTTCATCCTCCTGACCAGGGCGGCGCGCTTGGACCCGGCCTTCTCCCGCGATTGGAGGGCGTAGGGATTGACGGCGATGAACGACGTCTCGGCCGCGGAGAAGAAGGCGTAGAGGACGACGAGGAACGCGAACAGGGCGATCCCCGTCAGGAGCATGGTCGTCCGTTCAAGCCGCGACGCGGGTCTTGGCCGTCTTGAAGCAGCGCGACAGGGTGCCCAAGAGCTTCTCCTCGACCTTCTCCGACGGGGCGGCGGCGGCCACGGCGATCTCGGAGACGATGAGCTCCTTGGCCTTCTCCATCATCTTCTTCTCGCGGAAGGAGAGGGGCTTGTGGAGGCTCAGGTAGTAGAGGCTCTTGAGCACGGTGGCCATGTCGAACAGGGTGCCCGACTTCATCAGGTTGAGGTGCTCCTTGTAGCGCCCCTTCCAATCCGTGGTGACGTCGATCTCCCCGTGGGCCATGTAGTCGTAGATCTTGCGGATGCAGCCCTCGGTGACCGGGCGGCGGATGCCGATCTCGGTGACGGTCGCGCTGGGCACGGAGACCAGGGTGTTGTTGGAGATGATCCTCAGATGGAAGACCGTCAGCTGCTCCCCGTAGTGGGCTTCCTCGTGGATGGCTTCGACGACCCCGAGACCCTGATTGGGATAGATGACCTTATCCCCTATCTTGAGTGAATTCATAAGGGTCCATTATACCCGACCGGGGGGTCCGAGTCAACGGATCCCCCGGGCCGGCCCCCGGGGGAACGGCCTTGACAGGCGGGAGGGGTTCGGGTAACATACGGGACTCAATAGGAATAGCCGCACATGAAGAGAACCTTTCAGCCCAACAACCGTAAACGCAAGAAAGCCCATGGTTTCCGGGTCCGTATGAAGACCAAAGGCGGTCAGGAAGTCATCAAGAGCAGAAGGCGCAAGGGACGGAAGCGCGTTTCTGTCGGATGAACGAGCGCCTCACGCCCCTCGAGAGGATCCGCCGGAAAAGCGACTTTTCGACCCTCTACAGGGAGGGCGGACGCTTCCGGGGGCGGTTTTTCACCCTGGTCTTCCTCGGGAACGGGCTCGGTCACTCCCGCCTGGCGGTCGTCGCCAGCCGGAAGGTCGGCCCGGCGGTCGTCCGGAACCGGGTCAAGCGCCGGTTCCGGGAGCTGTTCCGGAGGAACAAGGAGCTCTTGAGAGAGCCGATCGACCTCATGGTCCTCACCCGGCCCGAGTCGGGGGAGGCGCCCTGGCCGGAGCTCCGGGACGCCTACATCTCGTCCTTGACTGCGATCTTTCGCAGGCGGATAGCGCAATGAAAGCCGTCGCCTTGGCCCTGATCCGGCTCTACCAGAGGACCCTGTCCCCCCTCCTGGGCACCCACTGCCGCTTCCACCCCACCTGTTCGGCCTACGCGGCCGAGGCCATTTCCCGGCACGGGTTGCTCAAGGGCCTCCTCATGGGCGGCCGCCGGCTCCTGCGCTGCCACCCCCTGCACGCGGGCGGGTTCGATCCCGTACCCTGAGAGCGAGAGAGAATGGAAAAACGACTCGTCCTGGCCATCGTGCTGTCGTTCCTGGTCATCTTCGGCTTCCAGGCCTTCATGGCCAGGAACCAGAAGCCGGTCCCGGCCCAGGCGGTCACCGAAGCCCCCGCGACCGCGGTCCCGGCCCCGGGTCCGGCGGGCGCGATCCCTGGCCAGGTCACGGGCGTCGAGACCAAGCCCGCTCCGGCCGTCCCGGCCCCCGCGGCCGTCCAGGCCCCGGTCACGGCCGAGAAGCAGGAATTCATCGTCGTCAAGACCGACCTCTACGAGGCCAAGTGGTCCAACCAGGGCGGCGTGCTCACGGGCTGGGCCCTCAAAAAGCACAAGAGCTACGAGAAGACGGACTTCGAGCTCGTCCCCGAGGCGGCCGGCAAGCCCGGCCTGCCTTTCCCCTTCTCGGTCCGCCTCGAGGACGCGGCCCTGGGCGCGCGGCTGAACGGCGAGAACTACGCTTGGGAGACCGACCTCGCCCGGGAGACGGGCGCCGAGGCGACCACGCTCACGGTCGCCGGGGCCGGCGAGTTGCGCTTCACCTTCGACGACGGCGCCTCCGTCCGGGTCGAGAAGGTCCTGCGGTTCAAGAACGGCGCCTACCCCATCGAGATCGAGATCCGGGTCTGGAAGGACGGCGTCCTGTTGCCCTCGTCCTTCCTCTGGGGCCCGGGGATCGGGCGCATGTCCGAGAAAGAACAAAAGGTCCGCAACGCGACCATGGGCGGCACCTCCTCCTCCGGCGCGGTCTTCTACGCCAACGGACGGCCGCAGCGGCTGGCGGAGCGGGGCTACAAGCCCGAGTTCGCCGCCCCAACGGCGCCCAATTGGGCCGCCTACGAGGACCAGTACTTCACGGCCCTGTTCGTCTTCCCCGGGCGCATCGGCCAGGCCGCGTTCCTCAAGGAGACGGCGGAAGGCGGGGCCGGGTATTACCTGGCCGTGGCCGCCTCCTCGGCGGCCTCCCCGAACGCCAAGGTCCTGGCCTACATCGGGCCGAAGGAGACCGAGGCCCTGGTCGCCTTCGGTCACGGGACCAAGGCCGTCATCCGTTACAGCAAGTTCCTGGGCCTCAACCTCAAGCCCATCGCCGAGATCATGCTGGCCGGGGTCAAGCTTTGCCACCGCGTCGTCCCCAACTGGGGCCTGGCCATCATCCTGCTGACCATCGTCATCAAGCTCCTGTTCTTCCCGCTGACCTACAGCTCGACGAAGTCGATGGCCCGGATGGCCGAGCTCCAGCCCAAGGTCAAGGCCCTGCGGGCGAAGTACAAGAAGTCCAAGACCGACATCGAACAGCGGCGGCAGATGAACGAGGAGATGATGCGCCTCTACAAGCAGGAGGGCATCAATCCGGCCGGCGGCTGCCTGCCCCTGCTCATTCAGCTGCCCGTCTTCGTGGCCGTCTATCAGATGCTGGCCACGGCCATCGAGTTCCGCAACAGCCCTTTTATCCCCTTTTGGATCAGCGACTTATCCGTCCGTGACAAGACCTTCATCCTGCCCATCCTGATGGGCGGGACGCAGTTCGTCACCCAGAAGATGACCCCGACCTCGGCCGACCCGACCCAGGCCAAGATGATGCTCATCATGCCCTTCATCATGACCTTCTTCTTCGTCTCGGCCCAGAGCGGCCTGGTCCTCTACTGGCTGACCACCAACGTCCTCCAGATCGGCCAGCAGGCCCTCATCAATCACATGATGGCCCGCCAAAAGAAAGATAATCATGGAAAACGAAAATAAGACCGTTACCGGACCGGCGGCCGACGAGCGGCCGGAATACAAGGGACCGAACCTCGAGGAGGCCATCAGCCTGGCCGAGCACCGGCTGAAGATGCCGCGCGAGAAGTTCAACTACGAGATCGTCACCGAGAAGACCCGGCTGTTCGGCAGCAAGGAGATCGTCATCCGGGCCTGGGCCAAGGACGAGGGCGCCGACGGCGACATTGAGGCTTTTCTGGAGAAGTTCCTCGAGGTCTTCCCGCTCGAGCTCACCTTCCACATCAAGAAGCGGCCCGACATCGTCTTCGTCATCTTCGACGGTCCGGACAAGGCCCTGCTCCTGCGCAACGACGGCGCCATCCTGCTGGCCATCCAGCACGTCCTCAACAAGCTCTCGACGGTCAAGGTCCAGGTCGACTGCGAGTTCTACCGCAAGCGCAAGGAGAAGAAGCTCCGGGATTACGCCCAGCGCGTGGCGCGCCAGGTCTCGGAGTCGGGACGCGACGAGGTCCTGGAGCTCATGAACCCGTACGAGCGGCGCATCGTCCACATCGTCGCCAACGAGACCCCGGGGGTCACCAGCGAAAGTCTGGGGGACGGGTTCCTGAAGAAGGTCAAGGTCTTCCGCGTCCCCCGCTAGCCGGCCGCCGAGAGGGCCTCGGGGGTCGTCTCCGTTCG
>CAZFZU010000007.1:40144-69533 GCA_964523615.1 uncultured Eubacteriales bacterium
CAGGGAAACTCCCTTCGTCCGTCTCCGGAACGGCTAGATCACCGCAATGCTCACTTCGACGACGCCCCTCGGCCCTCCTTTCTCGCGGCCGGCTCCGTTCGCTTGTCATTCAGAGGGCGGTCATCTAGAATGGGGTGCCGGAACGCGCACCCATGCTCGAAGACACCATCATCGCCGTGGCCACGCCGCCGGGCTTCGGCGGATTGGGCGTCGTCCGCGTCAGCGGGCGCGACGCGCTCCGGGTGGCCGGGCGGATCTTCGCGACTAAGGAGAGGACGGGCAAGACCTTCCCGGTCCGGAGGCCGGTCTTCGGCGCCGTCCGCGACCCCGACGGCGGCCCGGCCCTCGACGAGGCCTTCCTGACCTATTTCAAGGCCCCCCGGTCTTACACGCGCGAGGACGTCGTCGAGATCAGCGTCCACGGCAGCCCGGCCGTCCTCGAGGCGGTCCTGCTCCTGGGGAGGCGCGCCGGGGCCCGTTCGGCCGGGCCCGGCGAATTCACCCTGCGGGCCTACCTCAACGGCCGCTTGGATATGATCCAGGCCCAAGCCGTCGACGACCTCGTCCGGTCCGTGTCCCTGACCCAAGCCCGCGTGTCGTCGCGCCAGCTCGGCGGCAGCCTGTCCCGGCGCGTCGGCAAGCTGAGGACACGCCTGGTGTCCCTGCTGGCCCGCGTCGAAGCCGGCCTCGAGTTCCCCGAGGAGGGGCTGAGGACGAGCCCCGCCGCCGACCGCAAGGCCCTGGCCGCCCTGGCCGCCGAGGCCGGACGTCTGGCCGCCGGCTTCGAGGCCGGCCGGACCATCGGTGAGGGCGTCACCCTGGCCATCGCCGGCCGGACGAACGTCGGCAAGTCGACCCTGTTCAACGCCCTTCTCGAGGAGGACAGGGCCATCGTCACGCCCTATCCCGGGACGACGCGCGATTACCTCCGGGAACGGGTGGTCATCGACGGCATCGTCGTCCACCTGGTCGACATGGCCGGGCTGGGACGGGCCGCCCATCCCGTCGAGAGGACCGGCATCGCCCGGGGCCGCAAGATCGCCCGCGACGCCGACGGCATCCTCGTCGTTCTCGACGCCTCGCGCGAAGCGGGGCCGGCCGACCGGGAGCTCGTCCGGAGGTACGCCAGCAAGAAGGTCCTCGTCGTCCTGAACAAGATCGACCTGGCCCGGAAGCTCGACGCGGCCGCCGCGCGCCGCCTGGCCGGCCCGGCCCCCATCGTCGAGGTCTCGGCCCTGAAGGGCACGAACATCGACGGACTGCGGGCCGCCATCCGGTCGTCCTTCCTGCCGGGAACGGAGCAAGCCGAAGAGGTCGTCCTCCACGCCCGCCAGAGAGACAGCCTGAAGGGCGTCCAAGAGCGCCTCGAGAGCGCCGGGCGCCTCGTCGAGGCGGGGCATTCCGGCGAGGTCTACGCCGAGGAGGTCCGGGCCGCCCTGCGGCACGTCGGGGAGATGACCGGGGAGGTCCGGGTGGACGAGATCCTCGAGGATATCTTCGGCCGTTTCTGCGTCGGGAAATAGGGAGGCAGGGGATGTCCCGGGGCAGCGATTTCGAGGTCGTGGTCGTCGGGGCAGGGCACGCGGGCTGCGAGGCGGCCGTCGCGGCCGCCGCCATGGGCCTCGAGACCTGCCTGGTCACCATCCACCTCGAGACGATCGCCCAGATGTCCTGCAACCCGGCCATCGGCGGATTGGCCAAAGGCCACCTCGTCCGCGAGATCGACGCCCTGGGCGGCCTCATGGGCGCCCTGGCCGACGAAACCGGCATCCAGTTCCGGCTCCTCAACCGCAGCCGGGGCGGGGCGGTCCAGGCCCCCCGGGCCCAGTGCGACAAGGCCGCTTACCGGTTGGCCATGAAGCGCCTTCTCGAAGAGACTCCCCGCCTGACCGTTTTCCAGGGGATCGTCACGGAAGTCCTGGTCTCGGGCGGACGGGCCAGGGGAGTCCGGACCGTCGACGGGACCGTCCTCAAGGCCAAAGCCATCGTTCTGACGCCCGGGACCTTTCTCAACGGCGTCATTCACATCGGCCTTAGCAGCTATCCGGCCGGCCGGGCCAACGAGCCGCCCTCGGTCGACCTGGCCGAACAGCTCAAGGCGCTCGGGCTGGGGGTCCTGCGGCTGAAGACCGGGACGCCGATGCGTCTCGACAGGGATACCATCGGCTGGGAGCGGTTCTCGCCCCAGCCCGGGGACGACGAGCCCGTTCCTTTCTCCTACCGGACCCGCGGCCGCCTCGAGAACAAGGTCCTCTGTCATCTCGGCTATACCAATCCGGAAACCCACGCGGTCATCCGCCGGAACCTGGACAGATCGCCCTTGTACGGCGGGCGCATCAAGGGCGTCGGGCCACGCTACTGCCCGTCCATCGAGGACAAGGTGGTCAAATTCCCCCAGAGGGCACGCCACCAGTTCTTTCTCGAGCCGGAAGGCCTGGGGACGACCGAGATCTACGTCAACGGCCTGTCCTCGAGCCTGCCCTTCGAGGTCCAGAAGGAGATCCTGGCGACCGTCCCGGGACTCGACGGGGCCAAGGTCCTCAGGCCGGCCTACGGCATCGAATACGACGCCGTCTCCCCCACCGAGCTCCGGCCGACGCTCGAGACGCGGCGGTTCGCCGGGCTCTACCTGGCCGGCCAGATCAACGGCACCTCGGGCTACGAGGAAGCTGCGGCCCAGGGTCTGATGGCCGGGATCAACGCCGCCCTGGCCGTCAGGAAGAAGGCGCCCTTCGTCCTGGGCCGGGAAGAGGCCTACATCGGCGTCCTCATCGACGACCTGGTCGGGACGGGAGTCGAGGAGCCCTACCGCCTGTTCACGTCCCGGGCCGAAGCGCGGCTCCATCTGCGGATCGACAACGCCGACCGCCGCCTGATGCCGTACGGCCGGGAACTGGGCCTCGTGGGCGACGAGGTCTGGGAGGAATTCCGAGCCCGCCGGGAGCGGATCGCGGAGGTCGTCTCCTATTTGAAAAAGGACCGCATCAGGATCCCCTCCGGGGACCGGGTGACCCGCTTCGATCACTTGAAAAAGCCTGAGATCCGTCTGGCGGATGTGTTAGAATGGGGACGATTCCCGTTCAGCCTGAACGACGAAGAGACGAGAGCGATCGAGTCGGGAACGAAATACGAGGGATATATCAGGAAGCAGGACCGGGAGAACGCCAGGGCCATGAAGATCGACGCGACGGCCGTTCCGAACGACCTGGATTTCCGGGCCGTCGCGGGCCTGACCCGGGAAGCCGTGGAAAAGCTCGAGATGAGACGGCCAACTACTTTGGGCGAGGCCCGCCGACTTCCCGGTTTGACCCCGGCGGCCATTCAGAGCCTCGGGCTGCACCTCGAGATCCGGAGGAAAAGACGCCTTTCGAAGGCGTCCGTTCCACGTGAAACAGGACGGGACGATGAATAAGGTCATCGCCATCGCCAATCAAAAGGGCGGGGTCGGCAAGACGACCACGGCCATCAATCTGGCCGCGAGCCTGGCCATGAAAGGCCAGCGGACCCTGCTCATCGATCTCGACCCCCAAGGCATGTCGACCTTGGGCTTGGCCAAACCCAAGGAGCCGGGCAAGGGGATCTATCAGGCCATGATGAACGGCCGGGACCTCATGGACTGCATCCTGGGGACCGAGCTCGACAATTTCTACCTCTGTCCATGTTCTCCCGAGCTGGCCGGGGTCGAAGCCGAGCTCTATCCGGCGGAACGGCGCGAAAGACGCCTGATCGAGGCCGTCGAGAAGGCCCGCCGGTTCTTCAATTACATCCTCATCGACTGCCCGCCTTCCCTGAGCTTCCTGACCATCAACGCCCTGTCCGCGGCCGACTCCCTGATCATCCCGGTCCAGACCGAGTTCTTCTGCATGGAAGGCATCCCCGACCTCTTCCAGACCCTGGAGACCGTCCGGACCTATTTCAATCCCAAGTTGGCCATCGAAGGCATCCTCCTGACCATGTTCGACGAGCGGACCAATCTCTCCAAGCAGGTCGCCGAGGAGATCCGCAAGTCGCTCAAGCACATCCTGTTCGAGACCGTCGTGCCCCGCAGCGTCCGGCTGGCCGAGGCCCCCAGCTTCGGCAAGCCCGTCGTCCTCTACGACGTCAAGTCGAAAGGGGCGGAGGCCTATCTCAATCTGGCCGAGGAGATCATTCGCCGATGAGCAAGAAAGCCCTGGGAAAAGGTCTGGGGGCGTTCATCCCGGAGGAGTTCAGCATCCTCAAGGACGAGCGCTTCGCCGAGCTCGACATCGAGGACGTCCGCCCGAACCCGTTTCAACCGCGGACCAAGTTCGACGACCAAACGATCGAGGAATTGGCCCAGTCCATCAAGGAGACGGGCATCGTGCAGCCGGTCATCGTCGTCCCGGAGGACGACCACTACAAGATCATCGTCGGTGAGAGGCGCTGGCGGGCCGCCCAGAAGGCGGGCCTGCGCAAGGTCCCCGTCCTCATCCGCAACATCCCCAAGGACAAGCAGCTCGAGGTCTCCCTCATCGAGAACATCCACCGCGAGGAGCTCAACGCCCTGGAGATCGCCCAGGCCTACCAGCGCCTCATCGACGAGCACGGCTACGCCCAGCATGAGCTGGCCGACAAGGTCGGCAAGGACCGCAGCTCGGTCACGAATTACCTGAGGCTCCTCAAATTGCCAGCCGAGATCCAGGGCCGGCTGAACGACGGCGACCTGTCCATGGGGCACGCCCGGGCCCTGCTGGCCCTCGAGGACGCGGCCACCCAGCTCTACGCCTGCCGCCAGGTCATCGAACGGAGCTTATCGGTCCGCAACACCGAGGCCTTGGTCAACAAGCTGAAGAAAAAGGCGCCGCGGGCCCAGCGCAGCCTGGCCGATCCCGACCTCCACGCCCTGCAGGAGGAGATGCTGAAGACGCTGGGGACCAAGGTCGTCGTCGCCGGCAGCCGCAACAAGGGCGTGGTCAAGATCTTCTATTTCTCCCTCGACGATCTCAACCGCATCTACGACCGGATCAAAGGAGCCAACGCATGAAAGACAAGCCCCGGGAACTGAACGAGACCAGGCTGGCCGGCCTCATCGACGTGGAATCGGAGTTCAAGGGCGAGCTGACCTTCAAAGGCTCGTTCCGCATCGAGGGCCACTTCAAGGGGACCATCCACTCGGACTCCCTGCTCGTCGTCGGCGAGCGGGGCAAGGTCGAGGCCGACGTCAAGGTCGGCCAGCTCGTCGTCAACGGCGAGATCCGCGGCACCCTCGAAGCCTCCGAGCGGATCGAGGTCCACAACAAGGGCCGCGTCTTCGGCACCATCCTGGCGCCCGTCCTGGTCGTCGAAGAGGGCGCGTACCTCGAAGCGACCTGTCAGACCAAGGGCGGGCCCGGGCCCGCGGCCCGGCCCGAGGACACGCCCGCCGCCTGACCTCCGCCGCCGGCCTCGACCGCCGCGGCGGCCGTCAATCTCCGCTTGAGTGCGGCCCTCCCGAAGGTTATAATCGGAGGGAAAAAAAATCCGGAATGCGAGTCCCATGAACAAGTACATCTTCGTCACCGGCGGGGTCATCTCGGGCCTGGGCAAGGGCATCGCGGCGGCTTCCATCGGCCGTCTGCTCGAAAGCCACGGCTACCGCATCACCATCCAGAAGTTCGATCCCTACCTCAACGTCGACCCGGGGACCATGAGCCCGTTCCAGCACGGCGAGGTCTACGTCACCGACGACGGCGCGGAGACCGACCTCGACCTCGGCCACTACGAGCGGTTCACTTCGACCAAGACGACGCGGGGCCACAACTGGACGGCCGGGCGCATCTACGAGTCCATCATCCGCAAGGAGCGCAAAGGCGAGTATCTGGGCAAGACGGTCCAGGTCATCCCCCACGTGACCGACATGATCAAAGCCGCGGCGGAGGCCGTGGCCGACGATAACGATATTGTTATCTGTGAGATAGGCGGGACTGTCGGCGACATCGAGAGCCAGCCGTTCCTGGAGGCCATCCGCCAGATGCGGCTGGCCCTGGGCGTCGGCAACACCCTCTTCATCCACCTGACGCTCGTCCCCTTCGTCGGCGTTTCGGGCGAGCTCAAGACCAAGCCGACCCAGCACAGCGTCAAGGAGCTGCGGGCCATCGGCATCCAGCCCGACATCCTGCTCTGCCGCACCACCCGCGACCTGGCGGCCGACCTCAAGTCCAAGATCGCCCTGTTCACCAACGTCCCTGTCGACGCCGTCGTCACGGCGCGCGACGTCGACACGATCTACGAGATCCCGCTCAACTACGCCGACCAGGGCCTCGACGCGACCATCCTGAAGATGCTCCACCTGCCGCGGCGCAAAAAGAACCTGGCCGCGTGGGAAGCCATGGTCGACCGGATCAAGCATCCCAAGGACGTCGTCGACATCGGCCTCGTCGGCAAGTACGCCGGCCTGCACGACTCCTACATGAGCCTCAACCAGGCCCTCATCCACGGCGGGCTGGCCCACCGCCTGCGCGTGCGCATCGACTGGATCGAGGCCGAGGCGCTGGAGAAGGACGACCCGGCCAAGGTCCTCGGCGCCAAGGACGCCATCCTCGTTCCCGGCGGCTTCGGCAAGCGCGGCATCGAGGGCAAGATCCGGGCCGTCACTTACGCCCGCGAGAACAAGGTCCCCTTCTTCGGCATCTGCCTGGGCATGCAGTGCGCCTCCATCGAGTACGCCCGTTCCCTGGCCGGGCTGAAGAAGGCCAACAGCACGGAGTTCGTCCCCGACGCCCCGCACAAGGTCATCGTCCGCTGGCGCGAGCTGGCCATGGACGCCGACATCGGCGGCACGATGCGCCTCGGCCAGTTCCGCTGCGACCTCAAGAAGGGCTCGGCCGCCCACCAGGCCTACCGGGCCCTGCGGATCTCCGAGCGCCACCGCCACCGCTACGAGTTCAATCCGGCCTACCAGGACTGCCTGGCCGAGGCCGGGCTGATCTTCTCCGGCATCAATCCCGACTACGGCTTGGTCGAGATCGTCGAGGCCCCCGACCACCCCTGGTTCCTCGGCTGCCAGTTCCATCCCGAGTTCAAGTCCAAGCCGCTGGCCCCGCACCCGCTCTTCAAGGCCTTCGTCGGGGCCGGCTACGCCCATCGGCGCCGGTCCGGCAAGGCGCCCGAGAAAGCCTGCTAGTCCCCGGTCAAGGAGGGCGATGGTGGACATCAATCCCAAGATCTTCCGGGAATACGACATCCGCGGCATCGTCGGGCAGGACCTCGACGAGGGCACGGTCGAGGTCCTCGGCCGGGCCATGGCCACCTACTTCCTCGGGCGCGGCCAAAGCAAGGTCGCCGTCGGGCGGGACGTCCGCCTGAGCTCGCCCGCGTTCTCGCAGGCCCTCGCCCGGGGCATCCTGTCCACGGGCTGCGACGTCGCCGACATCGGCGTCGTGCCCACGCCGCTCCTTTACTTCTCGGTCTTCCACGGCAAGCTCCCGGCGGGGGTCATGATCACGGGCTCGCACAACCCGCCCGAGCACAACGGCTTCAAGATGATGTCGGGGACCGACACCCTGTACGGCAAGACCATCCAGGCCCTCTACGAGATCGTCCGCAAGGGCGTCTTCCCGCGCGGCGAAGGCCGGCTGGAGAGGCTCGACGTCGTCCCGGCCTACGGGGACTACGTCGCCGGCAACGTCCGCTTCGAGCGCCCGGTCAAGGCGGTCGTCGACGCCGGCAACGGCACCGGCGGCGTCGTGGCCGCGCCCCTCTTGCGGCGGATGGGGGCCGAGATCGTCGAGCTGTTCTGCGAGCCGGACGGCCGCTTCCCCAACCACCACCCCGACCCGACCCTGCCCGAGGCCATGGAGAAGCTCGTGGCCCGCGTCCGCGAGACCGGGGCCGAGCTCGGCATCGGCTACGACGGCGACGCCGACCGCATCGGCGTCGTCGACGACGAGGGCCGCATCGTCTGGGGCGACCAGCTCCTGGTCGTCTTCGCCCGCGACATCCTGCCCGCCCGGCCCGGCGCCGCGGTCATCTCCGAGGTCAAGGCCTCCAAGGTCCTGTACGACGAGATCGCCCGCCTCGGCGGCAAGCCGATCATGTGGAGGACGGGCCACTCGCTGATCAAGAAGAAGATCCGCGAGGAGAACGCCCCGCTGGCCGGCGAGATGAGCGGGCACATCTTCTTCAACGACCGCTGGTTCGGCTTCGACGACGCCATCTACGCCTCGGCCCGCCTGCTCGAGATCCTGTCGCGGTCGGACCGGAAGCTCTCGGCCATGATGGCCGACCTGCCCAAGACCTTCGCGACGCCCGAGATCCGCATCTACGCTTCCGACGAGGTCAAGTTCAAGATCGTCGACGAGGTCCGCCGCGAGCTGGCCGCCCGCGGGCCGGTCATCGACATCGACGGCGTGCGGGCCGTCTACCCGAAGGGCTGGGGGCTCGTCCGGGCCTCGAACACCCAGGCCGTCATCGTCCTCCGGTTCGAGGCCGACACCGAGGCCGACCTGGCCGCCATCCAGGCGGAGGTCCGCGGCGTCCTCCAACAGGTCATCAACCGGCTCGGGGCGGCATGAGCCGGCCTGACGTCCGGGCCGTCGTTCTGGCCGGCGGCAGCGGCACCCGGTTCTGGCCGCTCGGCCGCGAGAGCCGGCCCAAACAGTTCCTGCCGATCACGGGCCGCGAGCCCATGCTCGTCCGGACCGTGCGGCGCCTTCGGCCGCTCGTGCCGGAGAAGAAGGTCCTCGTCGTCGCCGACGCCGCCCGGGCCCGGGCGGCGCGCCGTCTGCTGCCGGGCCTGCCGAAGAGCGCCTTTCTGGTCGAACCGCGGGCCCGCAACACGGCCCCGGCCCTGATGCTGGCCACGGCCCGCGTCTGGCTGGAGGACCCCGAGGCCGTCGTGGCCGTGCTCCCCGCCGACCACCTCGTCCGCGACGAGGCCCGCTTCCGCCGCGTCCTCGCGGCCGGCGCCGAGGCCGCGTCCCGCGAGCCCGTCCTGGTGACCTTCGGCATCCCGCCGACCCACCCGGCCACGGGTTACGGCTACATCCGCCACGACCGGAACAAAGGCCGGAGGATCGCCGGGACCCCGTTCTACCCGGTCCTGGCGTTCAAAGAGAAGCCCGGCCCGACCCTGGCCAAGAAGTATCTGGCCGCGGGGGACTACGCCTGGAACTCGGGCATGTTCCTGTGGCGGGCCGGCGTCTTCGCCGCCAAGCTCGAGGCCTTCGCCCCGGAGCTCGTGCCGGCCTGGAACGGCCTCCTGAAGGCCCTGCGCTCCGGGAGCGCCGCCCGCCTGGCGGCCGCCTTCGCCCGCGTCCCGGCCCTGTCGATCGACTACGCCCTGATGGAGAAGGCCGGCGGCGTCCTCGTCGCCGACGGCGATTTCGGCTGGTCGGACGTCGGCGCCTGGTCGACGCTCCTCGAGGTCTGGCCCCGGGACCGGGCCGGCAACGCCGCCCGAGGCGAGACTCTGGCGCTCGACGCCGGGGGCTGCCTTGTCTGGAACCCCGGCCGGCTGACGGTCCTGATCGGCGTCCGCGACCTCGTCGTCGTCGAGGCCGGGGACGCCCTGCTCGTCTGTCCCGTCCCGCTCGACCAGCGGGTCCGGGAGGCCGTCGAGGTCCTCAAACGGAAGAAGGGCGGCCGGAAATTCGTCTAAACTCCGTATCCGCATAATCCCCAGGAGGTGTCGGAGATGAAAAAACGCATGTTCGCGCTCGCCGCGGCGGCCTTCGTCCTCGCGGCGCTCGTCCGCGCGGCCGACGTGACCCTGGACGTCAAGGAGCACGTCCTCGCCAACGGCATGAAGATCCTGATGATCCCCAAGCCCGGCGTGCCCCGGGTCGTCTGCCACGTCTATTTCAAGGTCGGCTCGATCAACGAGCGGCCGGGCATCACCGGCAGCGCCCACGTCCACGAGCACCTGATGTTCAAGGGCACCGAGGCCATGGGCGTCACGGACTACGCCAAGGAATCGGCCATCGACGCCAAGATCGACGCGCTGATGTCCCAGGTCTACCGGGAGAAGTTCTGGAAGACCGACGGCGATCAAGCCAAGATCGCCGCCTGGCAAAAGGAGGTCGACGACCTGCTCAAGGCCCAGAAGGCCTACATCATCAAGGACGACCTCTGGACGCAGTATATGAAGAACGGCGGCACCGGGCTCAACGCCTCGACCAGCCAGGAGACGACGGGCTACTACGTCACCCTGCCCTCGAACAAGATCGAGCTCCAGATGCTCATGGAGTCCGACCGGATGATGAACGCCCGCTTCCGCGAGTTCTACTCGGAGAAGGACGTCATCATGGAGGAGCGCCGGCTGAGCGAGAACCAGCCGGGCTACCTCTTCGGCGAGCAGGTCCAGGCCGCCTTCTACACGGCCTCCCCCTACCACTGGGACGTCATCGGCTGGATGGACGACCTCAAGAAGATGACCAAGGAGGACCTGGTCGCCTTCCATAACACCTATTACGTCCCTAACAACGCCGTGGCCATCTACGTCGGCGACTTCGATCCGGCCGCGGTCACGGCCATGGCCGAGAAGTACTTCGGCCGCATCCCCAAGGGCCCGGACCTCGAGCCCATCCGCACGGGCGTCCCGGCCCAATACTCCGAGAAGCGCTTCTACGGCGAGGGCCCGGCCCCGACCAGCCTGCAGATGATGTTCCACGTCCCGCCCGACGGCGATCCGGACACGGCGGCCCTGTCCATCCTGGCCGGCACGCTCGGCTCGGGCGGCGGCGGCTTCCGGGGCATGGGCGGCGGCGGCACGGGGCGGCTCTACAAATCGCTCGTCCGCGACAAGCAGCTGGCCGTCAACGCCTCGGCCTCGAGCCGGCCGCAGTGGTACGCCGGCGCCTTCCAATTCAGCGCCACGCCGCGTGTCGACAAGGGCGTCAAGCCCGAGGACCTGGAGAAGGAGATCTGGGCCGAGATCGACAAGGTCAAGAAAGAGGGCCTGACGGACGAGGAGATCCAGAAGGCCAAGAACAAGGGCGAGGCCGCTTTCGTACGCAGCCTCACGAGCACGTCCGGCCTGGCCAGCCGCGTCGGCCGGGCCGAGCTCAAGCGGGGCTGGCGGTCCATCCTGACCGACCTCGAGGACCTCAAGAAGGTCAGCAACGACGACATCAAGCGGGTCGCCGCCAAGTATTTCGTCAAGGACAACAGCTTGACGGCCATCTACACCCGGAAGACGGGCCGGTAAGGAGGACGCCGTGAAAAGAACCATCATCGCCATCCTGGCCCTCTCGCTCCTGTGCGCCGGACTGGGGCTGGCCCAGGCCAAGCACCCCTCCGAGCTGACCTACCCGGGCCTCAAATACGAGCCGCCGGACCCCAAAGCCTTTCGGACCGTCTACGCCGGCGGCCTGCGGGCCTATGTCCAGGAGGACCGCGGCCTGCCGCTCTTCAACATCACGGCCATCATCAACTGCGGCGACCTCTATGTGCCCAAGGACAAGACCGGCCTCGGCCGCCTGCTGGGGGACCAGCTCATCAAGGGCGGCACGGCCGCAAAGGAAGGCCAGGCCATCGAGGACCGTGTCGATTTCCTTGGCGGCTCGCTGAACTTCATGGTCGGGGAGCGGACCTCGACCCTGACCCTGTCCGTCCTGGCCAAGGACATGGACGAAGGGCTGGCCGTGTTCTTCGATGTTCTGCGCAATCCCGCTTTCCGCGAGGAGCCGCTCAAGCTGGCCAAGGCCCGCTTCGTCGAGCAGTTGCGCCAGGCCAACGACAACCCGAGCTCCGTGCTCAACCGGGAGTACGAGAAGCTCCTCTACGGCGACAACGCCGTGACCTGGCAGCCGAGCAAGGCCACTTACGAGAGCGTCGGCGCGGCCGACCTCAAGGCCTTCCACAAGAAATATTTCGTCCCCAAGAACGTCATCCTGGCCGTGTCCGGCGACTTCGCCAAGGCCGGGCTCAAGGCCAAGATCGACAAGCTCGCGGCCGGCTGGACGGGCGGGGCGGTCGCCTTCCCGGCCCTGCCCAAGGCCTTCCCCGCGCCCGAGCCGGGCGTTTACTTCATTCAGAAGGCCATCAACCAGGGTTACATCAGCCTGGGCCACCTCGGCCTCGAGGACACCAGCCCCGACTATTACGCCGTCCAGGTCATGAATTTCATCCTCGGCGGCGGCAGCTTCACCTCGCGCATCACGACCAAGGTCCGCTCGGACGAGGGCCTGTCCTACAACCAGGGCAGCCGCTTCACCTACCGCTGGGGGCTGCCGGGCACGTTCGCCGGCTACGTCCAGACCAAGTCGTCGACCGTCGGCTACGCCATCTCCCTCATCCAGGCCGAGTTCGACCGCATCCGCAAGACGCCGGTCACGGACGCCGAGATGGAGACGGCCCTCAACTACTACCTCGAGAGCTTCGCCGACAATTTCCAGTCGGCCCAGGCGACCATGATGAGCTTCGCCAACCTGGAGATGACCGGCAAGCCCATGGACTACTACAAGACCTACCGGGCCAAGATCCAGGCCGTGACCAAGGCCAGGGTCCAGGAGATCGCGAACAAGTACATCCACCCCGACCAGCTGGCCATCATGATCGTCGGCGATTGGGCGCCCTGCGACAAGGGCGGCGACAAGTGGCCGGGCCCGCTCGACAAGCTGGGCAAGGTCCACAAGGTCGCTCTCATCGACCCCATGACCGGGCAGGAGGCCAAGTAGAGAACGGCTCCGGACCGTCGACTATTCCCCGGGGCCGGGGACGCCGAGTTGCGTCCCCGGCCCCTTTTGTGCGACTAATATCAATCACATCATGAGCGCAGCCCCGTATTCCGCCGCCACCGTCCGGGCCCTCGAGGACCGCTTCAGGGCCGAGGGGACCTTACGTCCGCTCCGGGTCCGGCGCTACGAGGCCGGCCAGATCCTCGATTATGACGTCCGTGGCGTCTGGCCGGACCGGCCGGGCCGGGTCCGGCTCGAGGTCGAACGGCACGTCGGCGGCGGCTACGCCGGCCAGGTCTACCGGGTCCGCGTCCTCGACGTCGCCGCGCCGGAGGGGCCGATCGAGGGGCTCGAAGCGGGCCGGGCCTGCGCGCTCAAGATCCTCGTCCCCGTCTCGGGCTTCGGCCGCTTCGTCCGCAACACCCTCTACGGCCTCGGCTTCCAGGCGCCGTTCGCCCCCCAAGTGGATCCCGAGGCCGCCCGGGCCGGGGCGCTCTGGCAGAAGTTCATCCGCCGGGCCGCCGCGGCCCGCTTCGGCACGGACCGGGCCGTCGTCGACGTCCTGGCCACGCTCGTCGATCCCGTTCTCGGCAGCTGCGGCGAGCTCAGTGAATGGGTGGATGGGCGCCTGTGGCGTTACGAGATCGACGACGGCCTGTTCGCCCGCTTGGCCTGGAAGCCGGGCCGGCCCGGCGCCGGGCTCGGTTCGCCCGAGTACCGCTCCAAGCGCGTCTTCATGAAGGAGCTCGTAGCCCTCATGCACGAGTTGGGGGCCCCCGAGCTCGCCCGCCAGTACGAATGGTGGTCGCTCAAGAGCCAGCCGAACGCCCTCAAGCGGTTGGAAGCCGAGGGCGATCCGGAGCGCGGGCTCGTGGCCGTCGATTTCCGGGCCGGCATGGCTTTGCTCCCGTTCCTGCCGCAGTGCCCGGCCGACTTCAAGCTCATCGTCCAGGGCCTCGCCCGGGGCTCCCTCGTCCAGTTCGACCGGGGCGACGTCGACGCCTTGGCCGCCTATGTCGCCGCCCGCCCCGCCGAGTTCGCGGGACTGGAGGGAGCGCTCGACGCGCTCCGGAGCGCGGACGGCGCCTACCGCGACTCGCTCATCGACATCACGCATCACCACGTCCGTTTGCTCACGCGGCCCCGGCTTTGGACGGCCATCCGCCGGGCCTGGGTCCGCGGCTGGGCCGTTCGCGGCATGGCCGACGCGAAGGCGGCCGGGACGCTCGGCAAGAGCCGTCTCGCGGCGGTCCTCTTCCTGCTCCTGGGGCTCGCGCCGCTCCTCACGCCGCTGCTCTTCCTGTTCCGCTTCCCGGGGCGCTCCGCCGGCCTGTGGGCGCTCTGGCTCCTGCCCCTTCTCGGCCCGTTCGCCCGGCGCCTCTGGGGCCGGGCCGACGTCCGCCGGCACCTGGCCGCGGCGCTGACGAAGGCCGGCTATCTCGGCCGGGCTTTCCGGGCCCACGTGTCCGAGCGCCTCGTCGGCTGGGTCCGGTCGGGCCGGGTGAGCGAGCCGCGGGCTATGGCCATCGCGGCGAGACCGGGGCTCTATGTCGTCAACAGGCCCCTCGCGTTCCTGCCTCCCGGCGTCCATCGGTTCCTGACGGACAAGGCCGCCTTCAAGGAGCGGCTCTTTCTCATGTTCGTCAAGCCGGTCCAGCTCTACTTCAAACCGGCCGTGCGCGAGAAGTGGCTCCGAGACATGGTCGAGGAAGGCCGCAAGAACCGCATGCTGAGCGACTCCGACGCGGCCGTCATCCTGGCCCAGATCGACGAGCCCTTCATCCAGAAATACCTCAAGAGCCTGGCCGTCCACATGGCCACGCTGTTCGTTTCCGAGACCGTCTTTCTGACCGTTGCCGTCGTCTACGTCCTCGGCCACCCCGAGTTCGGCTGGGCCGAGGCCACGGCCCGGGCGGCCCTGATCGTGGCCGCCTTCAACCTGCTGCCGGTCTCGCCCGGCTCGCTCGTCCGCGGCTTCTACACCCTCGGCCTCTGTTTCAAGGAGCGGAACTTCCGGGACTACAAGCTGGCCCTGCCGGTCGGCTTCTTCAAGATCATCGGCTACCTGGCCTTTCCGCTCCAGATGGCCTACCGCTTCCCGGAGCTGGCCCGGTTCATGGCTGGGCATTGGGCGACCGAAGGCGTCCACGTCGTCCCCGTCTTCGGCGAGCGCGGGGCCTGGCTCGAGCACGCCGTCTTCGACGCCTGCTACAATTTCCCGCTGAGCCTCGGCATCCGCATCCGGAAGAGGGACGAGCTGGCCGCGGCCAAGCGGCCGCGGTGGTGGGCCGTCCCGGCCGCCGCGCTGGCCGGCGGCGCGCTCACGGCCCTCGTCGAGCTCCTCTTCGTCCGCTCGTCGGGGCACGCCGCGGCGCTCAAGGACGTTTGGTGGGCCGTCTTTCCGGCCCCGATCGGGGCGGGTTTCCTGGCCTCGGCATGGTCGAGGCGGAAGAAGATGGGGAAGAGGGTCGCCGCGGGCATCACGGCCGGCGCCCTCGCCGGTCTCATCTACGGCCTGGTCAACGCCTTCCTGGCGCCGTCGATGCCGGGGTTCGCCGCCCTCGCGGCGGCCGCCGAAGCCTCGCCCTGGCTGCCCATCCTCTGGAAGACCTTCGTCTTCGCCCTGCTGGGGATCCCCGGCGCCTTCCTGGCCGAGCTCCGCCCGCCGCGCTAGTTCACGGATCCGGCCGAGTCCCCGGGTGTCTTCCGCCGGGGCGGCGGATCAGGACCTGTTCTTCTGCAGGAACTCCCGGATCGCCGCCCCGAACGCGGGGCGCGCCAGGGTCGTGATGTGGTCGCCGCCCTCGATCACCACGACGTCCGCCTTCGGCAGCGCATGACGCAAGGCCTCCACGCGGCCCTTCAGGTGCTCCGATTCGAGCGAGCCGTAGATGAACAGCGCGGGGGCGGGACAGGCGGCGAGGTCCTTCTCCTCGACCTGCAGGTCGTCGAAACTGAGTCCGGCCGCGGCCAACGCCTTCGCGTCCTTGCCCTTCAACATGAACTCCGCCAGGACGTTCGCTTGTTCCAGGGTGAGTTTGGCCCTCCCGGGAGGGAGGACCTCGAGGAGGTAGGGGCCCATGCCCTTGCCTTCCTCGACGGCTTGCGCGAAAACGGCCGTCTCCCGGGACCCCGACGGCGGGGCTCCGACCACCAACGGGACCTGGCCTCCGTAAACCGCGCTGATCACCCGGGCCGGCCGGGCGGCGGCGATCTTGCCGACGATGAACGCTCCCATCGAGTACCCGACCAGATGGGCCTTGGGGATCTCGAGATGGTCCATGAGCCGGATCACGTCCATCGCCATCTCCGTCCCATACAGCCCGCGGTCGTGGGGCTTGTCGCTCTGCCCGTGTCCCCGGCAGTCCAGGGCGATGACCCGGAAGCCCGGAAGGGGGGCCAGCTTCGGGTTTTTGGCGGCGTCCATCCCCCACATGGTCGCATCGCCCATCCAGCCGTGGACCAGAACGACCGGTTCGCCCTCTCCCGCCGCGGCATACCGGATCTTGACGCCGTTCGAATCGAAGAAAGCGATCTCGGTCGAAGGTCCCGCCGGCTGGGCCGCGCCGAAGCCCCGAAGGGACAGGATCAGCAGGAAGAACGAAGCCCTGTAAACAATGTGTTTCTTGGTCACGAAAAACCCATGATCCGAGCGACGGGAAGATCTCCCCGGATCAGCCCTTGAGCTTCAGCCCCAGCTCGTCGAGCTGGCGCGCGTTCACCGGCGACGGCGAGCCCGTCATGAGGTCGAGGGCCCCGGTCGTCTTGGGGAAGGGGATGACCTCGCGGATGGACTCTTCCCCGGCCAGGAACATGACCAGGCGGTCGAAGCCGTGGGCGATGCCGCCGTGCGGCGGCGCGCCGTAGCCGAGAAGCTCCAGGAAGTAGCCGAAATTGGCCTGCGTCTCCTCGTCGCTCAAGCCCAGCGTCTTGAAGACCCGGCGCTGGACGTCCATGTCGTGGATCCGGATGGAGCCGCCGCCGGCCTCGGTGCCGTTGAGGACGAGGTCGTAGGCCTTGGCCCGGACCTGGCCTGGTTCCGTTTCGAGAAGAGGCAGGTCCTCCTCGTAGGGCGCGGTGAAGGGATGGTGCATGGAGACGAAGCGCCGGTCGTCCTCGCTCCACTCGAAGAGGGGGAAGTCGACGACCCAGCAGAACTCGAGGCGGTCGCGCCGGGCCGCGTCCTCGACGGGCCAGGTCCGGCGGATCTCGCCGAGGGCCTTGAGGGCCGTGTCCCTCTTGTCGGCGACGAGCAGGGCCAGGTCGGCGTCGGCGCCGCCGAGGGCGGACCAGACCGCCGCGTAGTCGGCCTCGGCCGTCTTGAGGGACGACTTCCAGCCGTCCTGCTTCTTGATCCAGATGAGGCCCTTGGCCCCGAGCGACTTGGCCTTGTCCCCGAGCTTGTCGAGCTGGCCCCGCGACAGGCCGCCTGCGCCGGGGACGAGCAGGCCCTTGACCTCGCCGCCGCCGGCGACGACGGCCTTGAGGATGTCGGAGCCGGTCGCGGCCGCGACCGCGGTCAGGTCGCGCATCTCGAGCGGCACCCGCAGGTCGGGCTTGTCCGAGCCGTACTTGTCCATGGCCTCGGCGTAGGTCAGGCGGCGGAAGGGCCGCTCGACCTTGCGCCCGACGAGGGCGAACAGGGCCTCCATCAGCCCTTCGTTCATGGCGAAGAAGTCGTCGCGGTCGATGAAGCTGGTCTCGATGTCGATCTGGGTGAACTCGAGCTGGCGGTCGGCCCGCAGGGCCTCGTCGCGGAAGCACCGGACGATCTGGAAGTAGCGGTCGCAGCCGGCCACCATGAGCGTCTGCTTGAACTGCTGGGGCGACTGGGGCAGGGCGTAGAACCGGCCGTGGAACATCCGGCTCGGCACCAAGAAATCGCGGGCCCCCTCGGGCGTCGGATTGGCCAGGATGGGCGTCTCGATCTCGATGTAGCCGTTGCGGCTGAGATAGTTGCGGGCGGCCAGCGCGGCCTCGTGGCGGAGGCGGATATGGCGCTGCATCCTGGGCCGGCGCAGGTCGAGGTAGCGGTACTTGAGCCGCAGCTCCTCGGAGGCCTGGGGCGGATCGGCGACGACGAACGGCGGGACCTTGGCGGCGGCGAAGACCTTGAGCGCCTCGGCCTCGACCTCGACCTCGCCGGTCGGGATGTCCTTGTTGACCGACGAACGGCGGCGGACCCGGCCGCGGACGCCGACGACGAACTCGCCGCGGAGCTTCTTGGCCTCCTCGGCCAGCTCCGGCCGGTCGGTCTGGAAGACGACCTGGGCCAGGCCCTCGCGGTCGCGCAGGTCGACGAAGACGAGGTGGCCCATGTCGCGGGTCTTGTGGACCCAGCCGCACAGGACGACCTCGAGGCCGTCGTGGACGGCCCGCAGGTCGCCGCAGTAGTGGGTGCGCTTGAAGGGCGCGCCGGTCGCAGGGAGTGGGTTCATGGGGTTCACCGAACGGTCAATTTTCGCGCAGGAAGGCCAGGAGCTCCTCCCGCGATCCTTCGACCTGGCGTCCGCCGGCCATGTCCTTGAGGCCGAAGCGGCCCTTGCGGACCTCGTCCTCGCCGACGACCAGGACCCAGGCCGCGCCGAGCTTGTTGGCCCGGCCGAAGTGGGCCTTCATGCCCCGGTCCTTGAACTCGACCAGGCAGGCGACGCCGTTCGAGCGGAACCAGCGGGCCAGCTCCTGGCCGGTCCGCTTGGCCTGTTCTCCCAAGTAAGCGAGATAGAGCGTCCGCCGGGGCGGCGCGGCGATGTCGGCCGCGGCCAGGACCCGCTCCATGCCCATGGCGAAGCCGATGCCGCAGAGGTCGGGCCCGCCGAAGTCGCGCATCATGTCGTCGTAGCGGCCGCCGCCGAGGACGGCGTTCTGGGCCCCCTCGTGCGAGGTGACGATCTCGAAGGTCGTCTTGGTGTAGTAGTCGAGGCCCCGGACGAGGCGCGGCTCGACGCGGTAGGCCAGGCCGTAGAGGTCGAGCGAGGCCAGGAAGCCGGCGAAATGGTCGCGGCACTCCTGGCACAGGAAATCGCGGATGAGGGGGAAGGCGGCGGCCGCGGCCCGGCAGGCTTCGACCTTGCAGTCGAAGATGCGCAGGGGATTGGTCTCGGCCTTCCGCTTGCAGTCGGGGCAGAGGGCGTCCATATGCCCGCCGGCCGCCTCGCGCAGGGCCGCGCTGTAGGCCGGGCGGCAGGCCCGGCAGCCGACCGAGTTGACCAGGGTCTCGGTCCCGGCCACGCCGAGCCGGCGGAGGAGGCCGTCGGCCATCTCGACGATCTCGGCGTCCAGGGCCGGGTCCTTCTCGCCGAAGACCTCGACGTCGACCTGGTGGAACTGGCGGTAACGGCCCTTCTGGGGCTTATCGTAGCGGAACATAGGCCCCATGTAGTAGAAGCGCAGGGGCTCGGGCTGGAGGTCGAGCCGGTGCTCGACGATGGCCCGGACGACGGACGGCGTGTACTCGGGCCTCAGGGTCAGGGAGCGGCCGCCCTTGTCGACGAAGGTGTACATCTCTTTGGTGACGACGTCCGAGGTGGCCCCGGTGCCCTTCTCGAACAGCTCCGTGGCCTCGAAGACGGGGGCCCGGAGCTCCCGGTAGCCGTAGCGCTCGAAGGTGCCGCGGGCCAGGGCCTCGAGGGCCTGCCACTTCTCGACCTCGCCGGGCAGGATGTCCCTGGTCCCCTTGACGGCCGCCAGCTCTTTGCGGGGGGCAGTGTCTTCGCTCACCGCTCTTCGAAGACCCCGATCTTGCGGATGCGCCGGTATCTCTCCTCGACGAGCTCGTCGGCCGGGACGCCCTCGAGCTTCTTGAGGGCCTGGTAGAGGTGCTTGTCGACGTTCTTGAAGGTCTGCTCGGGGTCGATGTGGGCCCCGCCGGGCGGCTCGGGGATGATCTTGTCGATGACGCCCAGCTCGAGGAGCTTGGCCGACCGGATGCCGAGGTTCTCGGCGGCCTCCTCGACGGCGTTCTGGTCCTTCCAGACGATGGCGGCGCAGCCCTCGGGCGAGATGACCGAGTAGAAGGAGTGCTCGAGCATCATCAGCTGGTCGCCGAAGCCGATGCCCAGGCCGCCGCCGCTGCCGCCCTCGCCGATGACGACGTTGACGATGGGCGTCTTGAGCATGGCGATGGTCTTGAGGTTGTTGGCGATGGCTTCGGCCTGGCCCCGCTCCTCGGCCCCGATGCCGGGGTAGGCGCCCGGGGTGTCGATGAAGGTGACGACGGGGAAGCCGAACTTCTCGGCCTGCTGCATGACCCGCAGGGCCTTGCGGTAGCCCTCGGGGTTGGCCTGGCCGAAATTGCGGTCGATGCGGGCCCGGGTCGTCCGGCCCTTCTGGTGGCCGATGACGGCCACGGTCCGGCCTTTGTAGAAGGCCAGGCCGGCCACGATGGCCGGGTCGTCGGCGAAGCGCCGGTCGCCGTGCATCTCCATGAAGTCCTGGAACAGGAAGGCGATGTAGTCCAGGGTGTAGGGGCGCTTGGGATGGCGGGCGATCTGGACGATGTTGATGGTCGAGAGGGTGGGCACGATCTTGGCCCACTCCTTCTCGATCTCGCCCCTCAGGGCGGCGATCTTGTCCTTCTTGTCGATGTCGTCGGTCTCGTTCAGGGCGTCGATCTGGTCCTTGAGGGACAGGATGCCCTTCTCGAGGCTGTAAAACTCGACCGATTTGTCCATGCGGCGCTCTTTCAGGGGGCTGTTGTACGGGCCTATTCTAGGGGCAGGGCCCCGGGCAAGTCAAGCCGGCTTCTGCCTCGCCACCAGAAAATGAAGAGCAGACCGGAGCTTTATGAAAAGGCCGCTAGATCCTAAAGCCGATCATGAAGACGATAACCCGCATCCTTCTTAGCCGAGCGGATAACTCGGGGCGCAAGTCCCCCTCCGGCTGCAGGTCTTGAAACCCATGATGGTATCTCGCTTCAAGGCTCACGTTGATTCGCCTTATCGGACGGCGGTAGCCGATCCCGCCCACCAGGCCGTAATCGGTTTTTCTGGGCCCTTTGGTTAAAACGAGGGCGAACTCGCCGCCGCCGAGGATATAGGGCGAACTTTCGGGATTCAGATAGGCCTTGAACAAGACCGGGACGCTTAGCTCGTCGATTCGGGCCATGTGGTGAGAGACGACTGTTTCCTCCCCCTCCTCGAAAACTCGAAGTCCGCTGCCTTTTTGGAGGTAGAGCGCGTCGATTTCAAGAGACAGGTTTCTCGCCAAGGAGAATTCGATCCCGCCTCCCGCGGCCAGGCCAGCTCCATATCCCGGTTCTGCCGAGAATCCCAGGCCATAGAGTGCTAAAGGTCCGGTCGATCGAGGAACCGAGAGCCCAGCCATGATCTTGAAATCCGCGGGAGAAGCCCAACACGAAAGTGATATAAAAAAGAAAAGGACCAATATTCTTTTCATATGTACCTCCCTTGGGTGACCAGGTTCATAACGCAAGATTTTGATCACCACTCGATTACTTCGACGGATATAACGTTGGAATAGGACGAACCTATGGGATTCATCGCCCGCACCCGATACTGATAGGTATGACCGGCTTGAGCAGTATCGTCTGAATAAGAATCGGCGTTATATGCCACGGTCGCGATCGCCTGCCAAGTTGTTTGACCAGGAATACGGCGCTCGATATAGTTATACAATGCGTTGGTAGGGTGGTTTACCCAAGAGACATTGACGTTATATTCAAGGGTTGGGGATTGGCCATAGAGATCCGTTGGGGCATCTGGCGCCGTTTGGGGAACCGAATAATTGCAGGTAGCGAATGAAGAAATCCCTGCCCTGTTCACAGCCCTAACTCGATAAGAATAGCTTCTTGATGGATTGATCGATTCCTGGAGATAGACGTAGGAAGTGGCGTTCGCATCTTTGTTGTTGTCGTGGATGAAGGCCGCTTGGTTTTGGTCTTTTCTCTGGATCTCGAATCCGAGTTCATTACTCGAATTGTCACTCCATTGAAGCCCGACAATATACCACGCTAGGGGGTCGGCGATTAGGTTAGATGGCGCAGTGGGAGGGGCGGCTCCCCCAAGGCCATTAAGGACGCCAAAGGCATTCAACCTGCCATCAGATACGCACTTATTGTTTAGGGCGGCGACATAGTCGGCGCCGCTAATCAGCGCATCCTTAAGCCGACCGGACGTAAGGCCAGGGCAGATGCCCAACGCCAACGCGGCAACCCCCGTGACAAACGGTGTGGCCATAGAAGTCCCACTAAGTTGTTGGTAATTATCCCCGGGCTTCAGGCTTAATATATTCTCGCCTGGCGCCCCGACGTCGACCGAATTTGCCCCGTAATTAGATAATTCGCTCAAATCATCGTCTATCGCCGTCGCCAGGACGCCTACAATATTCGCTTTATCATAGCAAACTGGATAAACAGGATTGGCATCGATATTGTTTCCTTCGTTTCCCGCAGAAGCAACGAAGAGCCTGTTTTTATTCAGGGCCCTTTCTATCGCTTCACTCAGGGCCTGGCTTCCCTCTATATGATAACTGTTATTCGACACATAGGCTCCGTTGTCGGTCGCATAATCGATGGCATTTACTAGCGTAGTAGTCGTAGTTTGTCCGCAATAATTGAATGCCTTTATGGGCATTATCTTGACATTCCAACAAACGCCACTGATTCCCTCATCGTTGTTGGCTACTGCACCAATGATACCGGAGACATGGGTCCCATGGTAAGTATACTCGGGTGTACACACTGGTGTTTCATCGATCACCTTCAGGATATGTGTATGATCATCCGAAATATCGCTATTGCCTGAGATAAAATTCCAGCCGTCCAAATCGTCAGTGAATCCGTTCAGGTCGTCATCCACACTATTCGGATTCTCGCTTTCGTTAGGGTTTTTCCATAGGTTGCCCTGAAGATCGACATGGTCGTAATCAACTCCCGAGTCTATCACGGCCACGACGATATCGGAGCTGCCGGTAGATATAGCCCAAGAGTCCTCGGCATGGATATCACGGCCGCTGTAGGTCTGATTTGAGAGCGCCCATTGCTGATTGTAGTAAGTATCGTCAGTTGTAAGTTGGCCTATATAGTTCTTTTCAACAAAAGAAACAAACGGATTCGCTTCTAGGCATGAAATCGCGTAATCGAGGTCGATTTCTTCTGGAACCTTGATATGGAAGAGATATGGATCTGCATGGAATGACCGATTCTTGAAGTCCGAGGGATCCCAATCTGAAGCATCCTTTTCCTCATTCAGATAGGTCGTAATTCTCCCTCGGACCTGTCCTAAGATATTCTGGACGAGCCTCTTGTTCTGGATGACGTCACCAATCGCAGATTCTCTGAGTTTGATTATAAGCTCATGAGGCGCGTATTTTTGAGTCACATAAGCGGATTCGAGCGAATCTTCGGCGATCGAACCCGAGCTAACTAAAAGAACGACCGAGGAAAGAAGTACTAGACCTAAAAAGAACAAAACATAATACTTTTTCATAGTACCCCCTTTGGGAAAGGAATTACGGGCAAGAAGCCCCGGTCCCTCATCACTAATAGTCTGCGCGCATCAAAAGCGGCGGTCAAGATTAAAATGGTTAGGCGCTTATGCGGATGCATTATCTCCTTCGCAAGTAGTCATGCATGGGCTTTCAGCATTAATCAGGGGATTGTGCTTGTGCTCGATTACACTCCGTTGTTTGAATCCATGGGGCTCCGCCCTTGAAACTCCATGACAAGCAGATTTTGGAGTTTTTTGGTCTAGCCGCGCCGGGACTTCACGTCTAGACTGCTTGTTTCAGCTAAGCCGGCGCTGGCGGACGACCTCGAACAGGAAGACGGCGGCGGCGGCGCCCACGTTGAGGGAGCCGACCCGGCCGCCCAGGGGGATGGCCAGGACCTTGTCGCAGGTCTTGCGCACCAGGGGGCGGAGGCCTTTGCCCTCGGAGCCGAGGACGATGCCGACGGGGCCGGTGTAGTCGAAGGCGTACCAGGGCTCCTCCCCGGAGCCCTCGGCCCCGACGAGCCAGAGGCCTTTGTTCTTGAGCTCCTCCATGGCCCGGACCAGGTTGGGCACCCGGGCCACGGGCAGGTGCTCGAGGGCCCCGGCCGAGACCTGGTCGACCGTTTCCGTCAGGCCGGCCGAGCGGCGCTCGGGCAGGACGATGCCGTCGGCCCCCGCCCCCTCGGCGCTGCGGACGATGGCCCCCAGGTTCTGGGGGTCCTCGACCTCGTCGAGGATGACCACGAAGGGCTTGGCGGACCGGCCCAGGATGTCCTCGAGCCGGGCGTACGTCCGGGGCGAGACCTCGCCCACGACCCCCTGGTGACCGGGCGCGATCTGGTCGAGGCGGCGCGAGGGGACGAAGACGACCGGGACGCGGTTGGCCTTGGCCTCGCGGATGACTTCGCCGATGCGGGCGTGGCCCCGCTCTTCCTGGACGAAGACCTTGTTGACCCGGCCGGGCGAGGACCGGAGGGCCTCGAGAAGGGGATTGATGCGGATGATGCGGTCCATGGCGGCTCCGCGGGCATTATACATCGGGGACACGTACCAACGGTACATGTCCCCGTCTGTTCCCCGGTTGTTTTGCCCAGGGGCATCGGGTAAAATGGGCCCGGCTCGAAACCCAGGGAGGCCGGACATGCCCGACAGCATCAAGACGACCCGGATCGCGCTCATCGTCGCGGCGGGACTGGAGTTCGCGACGGCGGCCCTGTTCGTGTTCATCTTCCTCTCGGGGGCCATCCTGGCCGGCTGGGGGAGCGAAGCCCGGGGCCTTCTCGGCAACGCCCTGCTCGGGCCGGCGGGCCTCCTCTTCGCGGCGGCCTTCGTCCTCCTCGGCGTCGCCGCCCTGTTCGTCGCCTCCGGCATCGCCAAGGGCCGGACCTGGGCCCGCTTCGCCGGCGTCGCCATGGGCGTCGTCCTGCTCGCCGGGGTCCCCGTCGGCACGGTCCTCGGGATCATCGCCCTCCTCGGCCTGCTCGGCCGCGACGCCCGCGACTGGTTCGGCGGCCGGCCGGCGCCGCGCGCGGCGGCCCCCGTGCGCCCGGCCGGCGTCTAGACCCGGCCCCGTCTTTCTGATATCCTAGCAATTCAGTCGGAATTCAACCGGAGGAGCGCGTCCATGGCCAAACGGAAGATCGTCGAGATCGACAGGGACAAGTGCGACGGCTGCGGCCTGTGCACGACGGCCTGCGCCGAGGGGGCCCTGGCCCTCGACGGCGAGAACAAGGCCGTCCTGGTCCGCGAGATCTACTGCGACGGCCTGGGCGCCTGCCTGGACGTCTGCCCGACCGGCGCCCTGAAGGTCGTCGAGCGGGACAGCGACGGATACGACCCGCGGGCCGCCTTCGACCACGTCCTGAAGACGCGGGGCGCGGCGGCGGCGGCCAAGGTCCACGGCGCCGCGGGCGGCCATGGGCACGGCCATGGGCACGGCCATGGGCACGGACACGCCGGGCACGGCGGTTGCCCCGGGAGCCTGGCCCGCGAGATCGCCCGGGAGCCCGAAGCCGGCCCCGCTCCGGCGGGAGAGGTCCCGTCGCGCCTGACCCAGTGGCCCATCCAGCTCCACCTCGTCTCGCCGGCGGCGCCCTATTTCAAGGGCAGCGACCTGCTCGTCGCGGCCGACTGCACGGCCTTCGCCCTGGGCGGGTTCCACGGCGATCTGCTCGAGGGGAAGAAGCTCGTCATCGCCTGCCCCAAGCTCGACGAGACGGCCGGCTACGTCGAGAAGCTGGCCGAGCTCATCCGGACGAACGGGCTCGCCTCCCTGACCGTGGCCATCATGACCGTGCCCTGCTGCTCCGGGCTCGAGCGCCTGGTGCGGATGGCCGTCGAACGGTCGGGCGTGGCCATCGAGGTCAAGAAGGTCGTCGTCGGGATCGACGGCAAGATCGCCGCTGGGGCCTGACGCCTAGATCGACAGCGCGATGAGCAGCTGGGCCGGGAAATAGGTCCCCAGGACGAGCAACCGGGCCAGGGGGATCTTTTTGGCGAAGCGGTCGTAGGCCAGGACCGAGTCCGAGATCAGGAACAGGACCCCGCCGGCGAAGGCCAGGAGCGTCTTCGTCCCCCCGATGTCGACGTAGCGGGCCGCCGCGAAGCCGGCCATCGTCGTGATGGCGGCGATGTAGACGAAGACCGGGACCTTCATCGGGCCGAGCTTGGGCGCCAGCAGGAAGAACATCAGCAGGCCGAACAGGATATAGGGGAGGAGCGTCGACAGGCCGGGCGGGTGCCCCGGCCGCGGCCGGAAGGCCAGGATGTAGAGACACTGGGCGGCCAGGAAAGCGACCAGGCCCGGCGTGAACCATTTGTCGGGGAACATCAGGGCCACGTCGCCGAGGAGCGAGAAGGCCAGGCCGGCCAGGACGAGCGTCTTGTAGACGGGCGGCACGGGGACGGGGGCCAGGGCGGCCACGGCGATGATGAGCGCCGTCGTGAGCGGCTTGGCCGCGAGGTGGACGCGGCGGCGCTCCTTGATCTCGGACCAGGTGGCCAGGGCCCCCGAGACGAGGGCCAGGGCGGCCAGAACGATGACGAGCGGCGGCAGGCTCATGGATTATCTCCCTTCCTCTTTTTCCCGGCGCAGGCGCTCCCGGGCCTCCGCGAACATCGGCTCGGCGTAGGCGCTGGGCCAGGTCCTGTCCTCGAACGTCCGCTTCTCGACCATCTTGAGGAAGCCCTCGAACTCCGCGAAATACGAGCCGTAGATGTGGAAGCTGTCGACGAGGTCGGCGTAACGGCCGATCCGCACGGCCCGGCCGCTCTTCTCGGAGACCCGGGCGGCGACGACGCGCTGGAGGTCGGTCAGGGCGAAGACGTTCATGTAGGCGGCCTTGTAAGCGTCGCGCGACCGCCAATGGGCGTTCATGTTCAGGACGGGCGTCCCGTCCTCGTCCGGCAGGAGCCGGAACCAGAGCCGCTGCAGGCAGGGCGGGTCCTCGGTCGGGCCGTCGAGCTTGGGGTTCCAGGTGATGGCTTGGGCCCGGCGGGTGTGGCCGGCCCGGGCCAGCCGGTCGACGGCTTGGGCCATCTGGTCGACGGTCTGGCCCTCGATGTCGTAGGCGAACAGGCGCTTGTGGTAGGTGTAGGTCCACTTGCCCTCTTCGGGGCAGATCCAGTGGTCGTGGACGCCGTCGACGACCTCCTGGCGGTAGACCTCGAGGTCCTCGAGGCCCCCGGGGAAGGCCCGGTGGATGCGCGGCTCGGCGAAGGGCTCCTCGACGGTCCAGAGCATGGTGCAGTCCCGGCTGGGCGGGTCGCCCGGCTTGTCGTATTCGGTCGGGACGGCCACGCCCCGGGTCCAGCAGGCCATGACGGCCTTCTCCCAGGCCTCGGGCAGGGTCTTGCCGGCGACGGCCAGCGTGGGGATGTTTCCGCTCATGGGCCCTCCTCGGCTCCGTCCTTCCCGCTTTTAACACACGCCGGCCGGACCGTCAACGCGGGGCCTTGAAGGCGGGCGCCGGTTGTATTATCTTGACGCCCAGGAGGCGCCCATGACCGACACCGCCGTCGCCTATTTCGAATCGCCCATCGGGCTCGTCCGCGTCGAGGGCGGCCCGGCCGGCGTCAGCCGGGTCGATTTCGTCGAGGCCCGGACCGTCCCCGCGTCCAAGGCCCCCCTGCCCCGGCCCGTCGCCGACGCCCTGCGCCAGCTGGAAGGCTATTTCCGGGGCACGCGCAAGGAATTCACGGTCGCCCTCGACCTCCGCGGCACGCCGTTCCAGACGAAGGTCTGGGACCGGCTGCGGAAGGTCGCCTTCGGCCGGACGACGACCTACAAGGCCCTGGCCAAGGCCTCCGGGAAGCCCGCCGCGACCAGGGCCGTCGGCGGGGCCAACCACCGCAATCCCGTCTCCATCATCGTCCCTTGCCATCGCGTCGTCGGCAGCGACGGCCGCCTGACCGGGTACGGCGGCGGCCTCTGGCGCAAGGACTGGCTCCTCCGGCACGAGGGCCACGATCTGATCAAGATTTGACAGTCCGCGGCCGTTTTCCGTTACAATAAGGCCCATCCCGACAGGAAGGAGACCCCCATGGCCGTCGAGACCATTCCCCAGATCTTCCTCAACACGGTCAAGTCCTACGTCAAGAACGACCTGCTGGCGGCCAAGATCGACGGCCGCTACGTGCCCATCTCCACCGAGGAGTTCGACCGGCGCGTCCGGCACCTGGCCCTCGGCCTGGCCGACCTCGGCCTCGGTCCCGGCGACAAGCTGGTCATCTTCTCCGAGAACCGGCCCGAGTGGCCCATCACGGACTTCGCCACTCTCTGCAACGGCGCCGTGACGGTGCCCATCTACACCTCGCTCATGCCCGAGCAGGTCAAGTACATCATCAACGACTCGGACGCCAAGATCGTCGTCTGCTCCAACCGCAATCTCTGGCTCAAGGTCGAGGCCGTCCGGGCGGAGCTGCCGAACGTGCACCATTTCGTCCTCATCGACGAGGCCGGCCCCCAGGGCGTGGTCAGCCTGTCCGAGGTCATGGGCCGGGGCAAGGTCATCGCCACCTCCGATCCCGGCCGCTTCGACAAGCGGGCCCTGGCCGTCAAGCCCGACGACCTGGCCTCCGTCATCTACACCTCGGGGACGACCGGCGTCCCCAAGGGGGTCATGCTGACCCACGGCAACTTCGTGTCCAACTCCAAGGCCCTCGACGCCGTGACCGAGTTCTCGGCCAAGGACACCATCCTGTCCTTCCTGCCCCTGTCCCACGTCCTGGAGCGGATGACGACCTTCTCCTTCCTCTACAAGGGCGCCTCGATCCACTACGCCGAGAGCATCGAGACCGTGGCCGAGAACCTGCTCGAGGTCCGGCCGACCATCATGATCAGCGTGCCCCGCCTGTTCGACAAGATCTACGCCAAGGTCATGGACAACGTCCTGACCCAGTCGCCCCTCAAGCGGAAGATCTTCTTCTGGGCCCTCGGCGTCGGCAAGAAATACGGGGCCCGCAAGATCCGCCACCTGCCCATCCCCTGGACCCTGGCCCTGCGGCGGAAGATCGCGGCCAAGCTCGTCTACGGCAAGATCCTCGAGAAGACGGGCGGCCGGGTCCACTTCTTCGTCTCCGGCGGCGCGCCCCTGTCGGCCGACGTGGCCGAGTTCTTCTACGCCATCGGCATCGTCATCCTCGAGGGCTACGGCCTGACCGAGACCTCGCCGGTGCTGGCCTGCAACACCTTCGAGAAGATGAAGTTCGGGACCGTCGGGCCCCTCGTCCCCGGCGTCCAGATCAAGATCGCCCCGGACGGCGAGATCTGGGCCAAGGGCCCCAACGTCATGAAGGGCTATTACAAGAAGGAACAGGAAACGCGGGAAGCCTTCGAGGACGGCTGGTTCAAGACCGGCGACATCGGCCACTTCGACCAGGAGGGCTTCCTGGTCATCACCGACCGCAAGAAGGACATCCTGGTCACCGCCGGCGGCAAGAACGTCGCTCCCCAGCCCATCGAGAACCTGCTCAAGACCAATCCCTACATCCAGACCGCGGTCGTCGTCGGCGGCGGGCGGAAGTTCATCTCGGCCCTGATCGTCCCCAACTTCGACAAGCTCGAGGCTTACGCCCGGGCCAAGGGCATCGCCTTCGCCGACCGGAAGGAGCTCGTGGCCAAGGAGGAGATCGCCGACTTCGTCCTGGCCGAGATCAACCGAACGACGCCCAACCTGGCCTCCTACGAGCGCGTCAAGAAGGTCGTCCTGCTCGATCAGGACTTCGACCCCGAGACCCAGCTGACGCCGTCGCTCAAGGTCAAGCGGCACATCGTCGAGAAGGTCTTCAAACCGCTCATCGACCTCCTCTATAAGGACTGAG